>NZ_JAHESE010000029.1 GCF_018598175.1 Dawidia cretensis | reverse complement strand
CTTCCCCGTGGTACAACCCGATGGCTCCGTGCAGATGGCCGACCGCTCGGACGACCTGGTGAAGCGCCTCAAGGAACTAAAGTTCGACGCCATCGTCAACATCGGCGGTGACGGTTCGCAAAAAATATCGAAGGCCCTATACGACAAGGGGCTGCCCATCATTGGCGTACCCAAGACCATCGACAACGACCTCGCCGCAACCGACGTCACATTTGGTTTCCAAACGGCCGTGCAGATTGCCACCGACAGCTTTGATAAGCTGGTAACGACCGCTGAAAGCCACCACCGCGTCATGATCATGGAAGTGATGGGCCGCGACGCCGGCTGGATCGCACTGCACACCGCCATCGCCGGCGGTGCTGAAATCTGTCTCATTCCGGAAATACCGTACGACATACACAAGCTGGTGCGTCGCCTCAACCTGCGCTATAAAAAAGGCAGGGGCTTTGCCAACATCGTCGTTGCTGAAGGCGCCAAACCCAAAGAAGGGACCATCACCTCGCGCACCGGCGACAAAGGCTCCGAGCACGTACGCCTCGGCGGCGTAGCCTACCAGCTTTCACAGCAATTGAAAGATGCAGGCTGCAAAGCGGAGATTCGCGAAACCGTACTGGGCCACGTGCAACGCGGCGGCACGCCGGTAGCCTTTGACCGTGTGCTGGCAACTTTATTTGGCGTCAAAGCGTTTGAATTAGTGCTCGCGAACGACTTCGGCAAAATGGTGTCCTTCCGCAACAACACCATCACGGCCGTAACGCTGGAAGAAGCCACGAGTAGCCACCACGTAGTCGAAAAAGACTCGTACCTGGTGCAGGCGGCCAAAGGCCTCAACATTAGCTTTGGCGATTAGACAACCGGTATACCTCTATGTCCATTACCTCACAAACAGACCTCGTCAACATCCGCAAAGCCAGCGAAGCGGTGGCCCTCACGCTGCGCCAGATGCGCGACTACGCCCGCCCCGGCATGACCACCAAGGAGCTCGACGACTACGGCGCTGCGCGCTTACAATCCTACGGTGCACGATCCGCGCCGTACCTGACGTATGGATTTCCCGGACATACCTGCATCAGCGTAAACCACGACGTAGCCCACGGTATACCTTCGAACAAGGTCGTACTTGCCGAAGGCGACCTGGTAAACATCGATGTCTCCGCGGAGCTCAACGGATATTGGGCCGACAACGGCGGCTCGTTTGTGTTAGGCCGCGATCTGCACCAACGCAGCGCATTGGTAGACGCCTCCAAAAAGATACTGCACAAAGCCATCCACAACATCCGCGGCGGCGTGCGCATTGCCGACATTGGCCGCCTGATTGAAACCGAAGCCCGCAAAGCGGGCTATACCGTGCTGCGCAACCTGGTAGGCCACGGCATCGGCCGCGCCCTGCACGAAGCACCCCACGAGATTCCCTGCTACTACGACCGCCACAACCACGAACGCTTTCGCAAGAACTCCGTCGTAGCCGTCGAGACCTTCATCTCTACTCGCGCTACGATGGCATACCAGAAAAACAACGATGGGTGGACCCTTACGACGCGCGACAAGAGCTTTGTAGCACAGCATGAACATACCATTGTTATTACCGATGGAGCCCCCATCATTCTAACAGAAGCCAACCAGGTTTGGGACAATCTGTAGGCCACTGCCCGTAATGTAACGCCATCTGGCGCAGTCTTCCGACCGAAGGGAGGGCGACTTGTGCCTACCCTGTTGCCAGTCTTCAGACTGGCGACGAGGCAGCATCGTGGGCTTTTTACACTTGAGCAGAGAATAAAAATTGCTTCATCCGAAAAAAAGCAATCGATTGTTTTACCCAGCCCATCCATTTTTAATTCCCGCACATAGCCCCTCAAAACGCAAAAATCTTAGCTTTGCTGTCCGTAAATTTTCATTAAACAACAGATACCGCCTCATGAAAACGATCAACGACATCAACTTTAACGGCAAACGCGCCCTCATTCGCGTTGACTTCAACGTACCCCTGGACAAGAGCTTTAACGTTACGGACGACAACCGCATCCGCGCTACGATCCCGACGCTGAACAAGATCCTGAAGGACGGCGGGAGCGTTATCCTGATGTCGCACCTGGGCCGCCCGAAAGAAGGTCCGGAAGAGAAATATTCACTGAAGCATGCCATCAAGAAAACAGAAGAGCTGCTGGGTCGCCCCGTAAAATTTGCAAGCGACTGCATCGGTGACGAAGCCTATAAACTGTCTGCGGCCCTGAAGCCCGGTGAAGTGCTGCTCCTCGAAAACCTGCGCTTCTACAAAGAAGAAGAAAAAGGCGATACTGCATTTGCCGAAAAACTCTCCAAACACGGCGATATCTATGTGAACGATGCCTTCGGCACTGCGCACCGCGCGCACGCCTCCACGACCATCGTAGCACAATTCTTTAAAGAAAAATGTGCGGGCCTTGTCATGGCGGCTGAGCTGGACAACGCCAAGAAAGTAATGGAGAAATCAGCGAAGCCATTTACAGCAATCATGGGCGGCGCGAAGATCTCCGACAAGATCCTCATCATCGAAAACCTGCTCGACAAGGTAGACAACCTCATCATTGGTGGCGGCATGGCTTATACCTTCTTCAAAGCGCTGGGCGGTAACATCGGCAACTCGCTGGTAGAAGCCGACAAGCTGGACCTGGCAAAAGAGCTGATCCAGAAAGCCAAGGCAAAAGGTGTAGACCTGCTCCTTCCCCTCGACTCGATCATTGCCGATAAATTTGCTGCCGACGCTAACACCGACGTGGCCAACAACAATAACATTAAAGACGGCTGGATGGGCCTCGACATCGGTCCCCAGGCAACGCAAGTATTTGCGAAAGCCATAGAAGATTCGAAGACCATCCTGTGGAACGGTCCAATGGGTGTATTCGAAATGGAAAAATTTGCGGCTGGTACCAGGACTGTTGCCGAAGCTGTCGTAAGCGCAACCAAGAAAGGCGCCTTCTCGCTGATCGGTGGTGGCGACTCGGCTGCTGCTGTTAACCAATTCGGTTTCAATGATGACGTAAGCTATGTATCGACCGGTGGCGGCGCGCTGCTGGAGTACTTTGAAGGTAAAGTACTGCCAGGCGTAAAAGCACTGGACTAAGATCATACAACGAGTATAAGAAAAGGTTCACGGCATATACCGTGAACCTTTTTTATTTGCTCTTAGGGATGCGTAGTGTCACCCGTATTGATGGTCGTCTTCCCTCCCACAGCTTGTGCGCCGTTAGCATCGGTAGCGGTCACCCGCAAGTGCAGATCGAGGTCAAGCGGCATTTGTGCAGTCTGGCGGGTGCCCGTACGTCCCTGATTTCTAAGGCAGGCAGAGTGCTGTCCCACCTTCAGCGGGACGAAGCGTGCGACGCCCTTTATGGGGAATGCTTTGGAGCCTTACATGAAATTCTTGTTAATTCTCTGCCAATAGCCGCGTTTGCCGGGTGATTTGGCGAACGTCTGTTTCGAACCCTTGGCAAGTCGGAAGAGATCGTGTATTTTTAAGTATTCCAACGAATGAAGTTCTGGAAGGGTCTAAACATTTGTAACAACGACTGACGATGAAAAATGGAATTCTGCTGCTCGTGCTGCTTTGTGTAGGATTGGTATCGTGCGATAAGAATGAGGGGAATACGCAGGTCGCGCTGAAGAGCGGAACCTATACCGGCGAGTTTAGCCGCTTCAATCCCGACGGCCGCTGCACGCCCACGCCCGTCACCCTTGTGATCCAAAACAATAGCTTTAACGGCTTCAGCGATCTTACCAATTCCCCAGCCATTGGCGCCGGCGTGTACAAGCTGACGGGCGCGGAGATCGAATTTACCGACCAACGTGTGTGGACGGACGAGTTCGACTGGACGTACGTGCTCAACGGCAAATACAAATTCAAAATGATCGGCGACGAAGTGATCATTGTGCGTATGTACGCCAACCAGACCACCGACGTGTATAAACTTCACTGGCAGGATCCAGCCACAACACTCAACTCGCGCAACACGGCCGAGACCGTACAGACCTCCGAAGAGTAAGTCTACAAATTGTCCATGATAAAATTCGTATACTTTTGCGGCAGCCTGTTGCTGCTCGCGGCATGCGGCCCGTCTGAAAAGCGTAGCGCCGTATCCGATGCCATAGAAGCCTCCACCGCACAAGAGCTTTGCTTCCAAAACATCACCGGCAACGACTCCCTGCTCGTGACGCTGGCAATCGTCGGCAACGACGTTACCGGCACCCTGCGCTGGCTGCCCGCCGAAAAAGACAAAATGACCGGCACGTTGGACGGCACCCTGCAAAACGACACCATCACGGCCGTCTACAGCTACCAGGCCGAAGGCACCAACGCCCGCGAAGAAAAGATCCTCCGCCTCACCCCCGACTCGCTGTTCATTCAGCACGGCGAGCTTGTCGATCAAAACGGCACCTGGGTGCTCAAAGACAAGCGCGCAGCAAAGTTTACCGAAGCTGCAGCGAAGACAGATTGTAAGTAAAAAGTCAGATAATCCTTAATGGAGACGAAGACGGAAATTAGCCGAATTACTGCCTGAAGGAGTGATAACGATCCCTTCCTGGCTAATGGAGCAAGGCTTTAACCGGGTTGACATCGACAACCTGGTTAAAAGTGGTGTACTTACATCCTTGCGTCATGGCGTCTATGTCCGCGGTCAGTTTCTGCCCCATTGGCACGCTATAGTCTATTCCTTGCAGGCAATCATGGATGAAAAACCCGTAGTCGGTGGGCTTACCGCTTTGGAGATACGAGGATTTGCTCAACAAGTACAGCTGCTTGTCCGCGTATTGCCGCTGATCGATACAGAAAGATGTTTTGCATTAAAAGGTGGTACAGCCATCAATCTTTCTACCGACCTCTGCCACGTTTATCGGTAGACATCGATTTGCATATAATTTTCTTTTCAGTTCTTATTCCTTTCAAAGTCCCCGGCAGTGGCAGCACGGTGCGTGTATGCTGCCAGTCTGATTTATCCACTCCCCTATCGGTATCTACGAATCTCCCATAGATGTTCCACCCCTTTAAAGGGTAAGGACATCCGTAGGTCATCCGTGGGACATGTATAGGACATCTATGTGGATCACTCGAAGTACACTGGAAGTGTCCCAGCGCTTGACCACCCACCTGTATCACTTTTGATGGGGCTTGCTTCAGAACCTGTATCAGTTTTGACATGCACGTGAACGTGCACTATACCGACGTGAACAAACGCATTGTCAAGAAAAAATGCGTGATATCGATGATGGGGTATTCGGGAAGGGCATAAAAAAAGGAGCCGTCATAAAGCTAAAAATGACGGCTCCTGGTAAGGAGTGCTGGGTTGTTCTGCTTTTTGGGTGTTCTGCGACCAGGAACGGGTCATGAAACAAAAGCATACTTCTTCTTCACAATTCACGAAAGATGATCCGTGCACCTTTCCACACGTCACTCCAAATATTTTCTTTGCCTCCGGATCGTGTGAAGATCCATCGGCCAACCGGGTACTATTCAAATTCTCCATTAGTAAGGCAAACCGCTTACCAGGAAGTTAAGCTAAGTAACGCGTACGTCAGCATAATGGTTGTAGCAATGCGCAATAAAGTTTTCATAAAATATAACCGTTATTCTTTGGTTCTTCCTTTATTCCAGAGCGCCTGTCATTGACATAACGCTGCTGCTTACCGGATTATTTTTCCAACCACGCCTAATCCTATACCGGCATTTGTGTCAACGTATAAAGAAATAATAATGCCAAAGAGCACATTTGTTTGACGAACGGCTATCTCCCCATTTATCAATGAGTTATGACCGCTAATTTCCACAGATATAGGTCATTCACCGAGTGCTTTATAATTCTTGGGAAACACACACAATGGCACAAACTTTTCTGCGTTTACGGAGGGAATCATCTGAAAGGAGAGGTTATGAATATCAAAAAACAATTCAGGAAACGGTGCTTGTTAGTCGGAACTTGCCTGGGTGTGATTGTCATCGCGCTGAACATTACGGCGGAGGATGAGCCAAAAAAAACCGTTAGCGTGGAGCCTCAATTGTTGCAAGCTAAAACGACTTACACTGCCGAACCCATGCAGCGCAATACCTTCCGGGTGAAGGGCGTTCGCTAGTCTGTATACGCGCACACGCGCATAAAAAAAGTATATACGTGGGTAACGTATATACTTTCCTATCAGTTCTTACTTGGCGTAGCGAAGGGTACCGCGCAATGTTTGAAGCTCTTTGGTAGACAGTCTTCTGCGGGGTACGAATTGACGACGCTCGCGCAAGGAAGCCTTGGCGGTAGCCGTTTCATCCTCTAGCGGGAAGAATACTTTGGCAAGAAAGTAGGCCGCCGTCATAAAGGTGCCATACGTGCCAAAAAAGATCAATACAATAGTAAATGCGTCCATAAGCCATTAGACAGTTAATACGTGTCAA
This sequence comes from Dawidia cretensis, assembly GCF_018598175.1. Lineage (GTDB taxonomy): Bacteria > Bacteroidota > Bacteroidia > Cytophagales > Cyclobacteriaceae > Ohtaekwangia > Ohtaekwangia cretensis. The sequence goes on along the minus strand of NZ_JAHESE010000029.1, from coordinate 99,225 downwards.
GACTGGAAAATTTAATGCCATTGTTCGCAACGCCTGTAGTTCCAGGCTGTAGCGGACAATGTGTAGCAAAAATCCACACTTTTGTGCACGTTACTCCCCACTTAACACTTCTCCTCCCCAATGGCTGGAAAATGCTTCTCACCACCCCGGAGATTTTACGCCCGCCAGTGCTGGCACTTGATTTTTCAGAGCCATACCAAAGTTCCATCTCTAATACTTACGACTATGAACGACTTGTTATATGTAGTAGCGGTTATCCTGATTATCGGATGGCTCTTAGGGGCATTTGTTTTCAGTGTGGGCAGTATTATACACCTGCTGTTGGTAGTCGCTATCATTGCCGTTTTATTACGGCTTATCAGAGGACGAAGCGTTTAGCGGTTATTATAAATATCTTTTATTGGGCAGGCCCCACATTACTTTTGTGGGGCCATTTTTTCTTTTCTCAGTAACAGATAACATGCAGCGGCGACGCGCGCATGGATTTTGCTAACCGCTATGACCCATAAAGCACGCTGTGCAAAGACCCTTTGTTTTACATAACACCTGTATCATGAACATTTTTGTTGCAAAGCTTAATTTCAAGACGCGCAAAGAAGAGCTCGAAGCCGCCTTTTCCTCCTATGGCGCGGTAAGCTCGGCGAAGATCGTACGCGACAAGGAAACCGGCCGCTCCAAAGGCTATGGTTTTGTTGAAATGCCGGACGACAATGAGGCCCTGCAGGCCATTGCTTCTCTAAATGAAAAGGAGCTCGACGGGCGGGAGATCGTCGTGAAACCGGCCAACCCGAAGACGGCCGAAGCTGCACCGTATTAATTTCGATTAACCTATACGCCTCTGGCGGGAAAGTCCACGGCATTGATGCTGCTGGACTTTTTTATTTTATGACTTTTTTTGGCATATTATCTGGTTCAAACAATAATTGGAACTCCCCCAGTCTGCAGCATGGTCAACTCGCGCGACAAATCGAATCCCGTCTCCGTAAAAGGAAAGGTCCTGGCAGGCTTCTTCTTTGCCCTGATTGCCATTATGCTGGCCCTGGGCATTACGCATTTCGCATTTCGCACCATGCTGAGCACCGTCGACGAGCTGTCTGAGCCCAACGAAAAGCTTACTGCCCTCCATGCGGTGTTTCAGGAAATCACGACACTGGACCAATTACAGCGGGCCGAGGCCATCCGCAATCCGTATAAGCCTTATCGTGCATTCCTTTCACAGTCCAAAAACGTTGCGACCAAGATCGACACCATTCTGGCCATGCCGTGGGACACCGCCCAGCACGGTCGCATCAGCGAAATGAAGCAGGTGCTCAAACAACGCGACAAGCTGTTCTTCTCTTATTTGCGTCTGAAATTAAGGCTGGCGGCCAACCGCCAGTATACCGAGCGCCTCGACACGCTTGCCGTAATCCTCGATCAGGGTGGCGATACCAGCGTGGTGACCACGCAAAAGAAAACCACGACGACGTATTGGAAGGATTCTACCATTGCATCGGAGAAAGACAAAAAACCCGCTCGTTTCCGGCTCTTTGGTAAAAAGAAAAACAACGATGCAACACCTGCGACCCAGCATATGAAGGTGGAAGAAGAGCTGAGCGTGCAAGTGGACACGCTGGCCGTGGCACGTCAGAGCAACGCGCTGGAGGAAGTGGAAAAGATCATGCGGGAGCTGGACGACAACCGCGTCAGTCAAAACAGGCGATTGCAACGCCGCGAGCTGGAGCTGATCCACGCCAACAGTCTTTTCATCAACCAGCTGCTGGGCATCCTGCACGAGGTAGAGAACGAAGAGCTGCAGCAAATGCGCAAAACCAACCAACAGGCCGGCACTCTCTTCAACCAAAGTATATCGCGCATCAGCGGGTTGCTGGTGGTATTCTTCCTGGTGGCCGCACTGCTCGTATACCTCATTTGGATCGACATCAGCAAAAGCAATTATTACAAAGAGCAGCTGGAGCGCTCGCGCGACGAAGCCGAAGAGCTGGGCCAGATCAAGCAACGCTTCCTGGCCAACATGAGCCACGAGATTCGCACGCCCCTGCAGTCTATTATCGGTTTTGCCGAGCAACTACGCCAACGCCCCGGCAGCCCCGAAGCGGCCGCCGCCATTCACAGCTCCTCCGAGCACCTGCTGCACATCGTCAACGAAGTGCTGGACTATAGCCGCATTTCCTCCGGTAACTTCTCGCTGGCAGAAGAGCCGTTTACGCTACGCACGCTGGTAAACGAGGTAGAAGAGGCGATGCGTGTGCAGTCCGAGAAAAAAGGTCTCACCTTCTTGCTCGACTATGAGCAAGCGCTCGACTACCGCCTCCTCGGCGATCCGTTCCGCCTGCGGCAGATACTATACAACTTGCTGGGCAATGCCATTAAGTTCACCAATAAAGGCTTCGTACGCCTCACGGTCCGGACGGTTGAACAACCCGGCGACACAATAGCCTGTACGTTTGAAATCACCGATACAGGCATTGGCATTCGACCGGAAGACCTGAAGACCATCTTTAATCAATTCGAGCAGGCCAGCTCGTTGGTCGCCGAACAATACGGTGGCGGCTCCGGGTTGGGATTGACCATCGTAAAGTCGCTGGTGGAAGCCCAGCGCGGTACGGTGGAAGTAACCAGCGAACCGGGCATCGGCTCGACTTTCCTCGTACAGCTGGCCTTTGCGCGTACAACGCAAGCTGCACAACCTGCCGCCCATACGCCCGCACCAGGACAACTCAGTATTTTCCACGGCAAGGTATTGCTTGTCGACGACGACCCGATGATCGTGCGGCTGTGCGGCCTGATTTTCACCAACAACAATATTCCACACCAGCTTTTCGAGGAAGCCGAAAAATTGCTGGACCATACCCCCGACCCTACCGTCACACACATCCTGATGGACATCCGCATGCCGCGCATCAACGGCATCGAGCTCTGTGCCGCGCTGCGCAAGAAGTATCCGCGCAGCACGCGGTTCATTGCCCTGACGGCCCATGTCTTTGCACAAGACCGCCAAAAGCTGTTGGATGGTGGCTTCGATGTCGTCCTCTCTAAACCGTTTCACGAACACGAGCTGCTGGAAACACTCGGGCTCTCCGTCGCGCCCCAGGCCGTGTCGGAAGCGGCGAGCGCATCGGCTATGCCCCCGACAGCGCTTGACTTGTCCGTGTTAAAGCAGATGACGTTTGGGGATGAGTCGTTGTTGCAGTCTGTGTTGACTCAGTTTGTGGAAGAGACCGAGGATGATCTGCAGCGACTGGAAGCAAGTCTGCGCAACGGTGATACGGCGCTGTTACGGGAGATCATACACAAACTCGCGGGCCGCACGGGACAGATGGGAGCTACGCCCCTGAGCGTGCGACTAAGAACGTTGGAAAAGCGAATACATGATGGTGGGACCCTGCCCGTGCTGAAAGACGAGGCGATGTTGTTGCAGGGCGAAGTCGAAGAGATGATGAAGAGTGTGCGGGTGTTGAGTGATCTATAGCCGCTACTCAATCCCATACTTCTCCATCTTCAGATAGAGCGTCTTGCGATCGATATTCAAAATCCTTGCCGCCTTCGATTTATTATAGCGCGCTTCTTGCAAAGTCTTCACAATCATCTCGCGCTCCTGCACTTCTTGCAATACCTTGAGATCATAGACAGGCGCTGCCTGTGCACCGGGACTGGTGGACGGATTCTTAATCGCCGACATCATTTCTACCGGCAATGCAGCAACATCGACAATGTTTCCGGTTGTTAGTAAGACTGCGCGCTTTACCACGTTTTTCAGCTCGCGGAGGTTGCCGGGCCAGTCGTAAAGGTGAAAGATGCGAAGGACTTCATCGTCAAAGCCGGTGACGTTGCGGCCTAACTCCTGGTTGGCCGCGCCACGGAAAAAGTCGAGGAATTCGTCGAGGTCGGCGTTGCGCTCGCGCAGGGCCGGTACCTTCATCTTAAATTCGTTGAGACGATGATATAGGTCTTCGCGGAAGTGACTGTTGCGTACGCTCTCGGTCAGGTCATCGTTGGTCGCGGTGATGATGCGTACATCCACTCTGATCTCACGATTACTACCGACGGGCGTAACGATACGTTCCTGGATGGCGCGCAGCAATTTTACCTGTACTTCGTACGAGAGGTTGCCCACTTCATCGAGGAACAGGGTGCCGCCGTGGGCGGCTTCAAATTGTCCGGTCTTGTCCATGACGGCGCTCGTAAATGCACCCTTTACGTGGCCGAACAGCTCACTCGCTGCCAGCTCCTTCGAGAGGGCGCCGCAGTCGACCGCTACGAAGGGTTGCTTCGCACGCTGGCTCTTACGGTGGATGGTACGGGCTACGTTTTCTTTGCCGGTGCCGCTCTCGCCTTCGATGATGACAGACATGTCGGTCGGGGCCACCAGGCGAATATATTCGTGCAGCTGGCGCGAAGCCTGGCTCTTGCCTTCGACAAAATCATTCGTGTCGGTGGCTACGCTGCCCGTGCTGGCAACAGCGAGCTTCTTCTCCTTCTTGAGCGCCTGCTTGACGATCATCAACAGCTCCTCGGGGTTAACCGGTTTGGTGATGTATTCGTGCGCACCGTCTTTAATGGCTTTTACCGCTGTGCGAATGTCTGAAAAGCCGGTCATGATCACGACCGGTGTATGTTGTGATGCCTTTTTTATCTCATACAGAATGTCCAGGCCATTGCTGTCGGGCAGGCGGTAGTCGAGTAACACCATATCAAACGTGCGTGCTGCAAACGCCTTTAAGCCGTCTTTGCCACGATGACTGGTCTCTACCGAATAGCCATGCTTCGCCAGAAAGCCCTCCAGGATCCGTGAAAAGGTCAGATCATCTTCAATCACTAATATTGCCGCCATACGTGCCGAAAATAAAAAAGAAAGCCGGAATATCTTCCAGCTTTCTCTGCTAATTAAATGATGGTTGTTGGCTTGTTGATAATTAGCTTATTTTCTTGCCTTCTTTGTCGAATTTAATCGTCTTGGTTTCGGCACCATTTTTCAGCTCTACTTCAAAAGTATCAGCTGTTTTGTGATGGTATGCAGAGTTGATCAGCCAGCCGCGGTATTCTTCACCTTCCAGGGCAGTCTTCACTGTCTGGGGAAGCTCTTCAGCCTTGATCTTTACTTTATCGTCTTGCGGCGCAGTTTGTTCTGTTGGTGTTGATACTGCAGCATTGCTAGGTTGTGCTGCTTGAGCGTTGGCTGCTACTACACTAAATACTAAACCGCCGAGGGCGAACATTACTTTTTTCATGACCTTAAGTTTATTAGTGAAACAATAATTTCGATTCTGTTTACACTATATACAATGTTGTGCCACGACGATCAAAGTTTCCCCAAAAATCTGATTATCAAAATCTTACATCAAAGCCAGGAAGATTCTGCAAACGATTTTCTGTTGAATAAGTCTACAGTGTGGGAGTTAACAGCCCACTCTCCTACACTTCTCACAGCTCGCTACGCTTCTTAGCTTCTCTTCGCTCCCGCTTTTTCTCGTCGATCACATAGGCCACTACTAATCCAATGCCACCAAAGATAAAGAGTGCCGCGAAGTAGCCGACTTCTTCCATGTTGGCTACGTGATCTAAAAAATCACCCACGAGTAGTCCGATGCCACCACCGATCATGACCAGGGCAATATGGAGCGCCGTGGAAGATGCACGGTCAGGGGCCCACAATTCCTTCAAGTCTTTGCCCCGCTCAATAAGCGCCATGCGCTCGATGTTGAGGTTCTTTCGGAGGTATAGAACGATGATGATGCCGCCAATGACGGCGATAATCACCATCGAAAGTGCCAGAATGCCTTCTACCATATCTTTTGTCTTTTTAAGTTTGGCCCTATGACACCGGCGTGTTGATGCAGGTTACTGGAATATGTTATTTTTTTGAAATAACAACGTTGCCCGCCAGTCGTTATCTCGACCCGCCAGGTGCGTCGTTTATTTTTGTCGTAACTTCCTTTTGCCTGTAACCTCTGTTGCAAACACCGCGTCCAAGACGCCAAATATGATCACTGATCCGGACCACGTTTTGCTTGACCGTATCCTGGCGGGCGACCAGCAGGTGTATGCTGTGCTCGTGGACAAGTATCAGGCGTATGCCTATACCATTGCCTGGAAGGTGCTGCAGAGCTCGGCGGAGGCGGAAGAGGCGGCGCAGGATTCGTTTGTGAAGGCGTATCGGCACCTGGCTTCGTTTAACCGGCAGTCGAAGTTTTCGACGTGGTTGTATCGCATCGTGTTTAATACCGCCCTGGGATACCGGCGCAAGAACCGGCCCACGTATTATACCATGAACGGTCATCCTGCCGTGCCCGCGGCGGCAGAGGGCACGTTGGAAAAGATGGACAAACACAAATACGTCACGCTGGCCATGGAGCGGCTCAACGAAGCCGACCGCACCGCACTGACATTATTTTATCTGCAGGAGTTTTCGCTGGAAGAAATCGCGGCGATTACCGATCTTCCCGCCAACACCCTAAAGGTGCGGATACACCGGGCCAGGCTCCGCCTGGCGGAAGAGCTCAGAACTCTCTTACAACAGGAAGCGTTAACGCTTTAGACCATGAAAAAGAAAGACACATCTGCCCTGAATGACGCCCTGAGCCGCTACCTCGACGGAACGCTGGACGAGGCTGAAAAAGCCTGGCTGGAAGACCTGCAAGCGCAGGATGCCGGCGTGAAGCAGCGCGTGGAAGATCTTGATACCATACACCAGGTGTTGCTGGCAGAAGGTGTTATGCGCCCCTTGCCGCCATTCACCCAACGCGTTATGGCAGCGCTGGAACCGATGCCTCAGGCTTCGCTCCTGCCGGTGCGCCGTGTGTGGCGAAGTGCCGCATTGCTAACAGGTGTGCTGGCCGTTACAGGTATTATAATTACATGGCTGTCGTCAGACATGTTTGCCGGCGTGACGGTGCAACAGGTGGGTGTGCCCTATGCCGATCAATGGAACCTGCCACACTGGTCGTTTGCCGTGAAAGAAAAATGGTTGTTGTATCCGATCATTGCCATCAACATGGTGCTGGGCTGGATCCTGTTAGATCGGGCTATTCTCAAGCCCCTCTTTCAGCACCGGCGTCTGCACCAGGGATAGCGATGGGTGTGATTAATTGCCGGTCTCGGGCTTCGGCTCAGGACACTCAATCTTCCAGTCTTTGGAAAGCGCGATCGTACCGGCCTTTGCTTTTTCAATGATCTCCTCTGTCTTCTTGCTGTACTTGCAGCCAATGTCTACGTAGCGGAACCTGGCGCCGTCTATTTTAAAATTAAAGTGGCAGGTGTTTGACGCCTTGTGTGTTTTCATGCAAACAAACTCGACGTTTTCCTGGTGGCGTGATGTAAAGCCTGTCTGCAGAATGCAAACAAAGAGAAGGGTGTAAACAATCCATTTCATATCCGTTAAAGATACAAATACGATCGCCGGAAAAGAAAGCGCCTTCCCAACGAGGCAGGAAGGCGCTTTGAAGGTGAGCCGGCGGCCGTCAGGCCACGTGTTCCGCCAGATTAATAGCGGTAGTAATCGGGCTTGAACGGACCTTTTACTTCTACACCGATATACTTGGCCTGGTCGGCAGAAAGCGTCTCCAGCTCTACACCGATCTTCTTCAAGTGCAGGTTGGCTACTTTCTCATCCAGGTGCTTCGGCAGCATGTATACTTTGTTCTCGTAGTTCTTCGTGTTGGTCCACAGCTCGAGCTGGGCCAGCGTTTGGTTCGTGAACGAGTTCGACATTACGAACGAAGGGTGACCGGTCGCACAACCCAGGTTTACCAGGCGGCCTTCGGCTAACAAGATTACCTGACGGCCGTTCTTCAACGTGTACAGGTCTACTTGCGGCTTCACTTCGTCTTTCGACGCGTTCTTGTTCAACCAGGCTACGTCGATCTCGTTGTCGAAGTGACCGATGTTACAGACGATCGCCTTGTCTTTCATCGACTCGAAGTGACGGCCCAGCACGATACCGAAGTTACCGGTAGCGGTGACGATGATGTCGGCTTCTTTTACGGCGTCGTCCATTCTTTTCACGGCATAACCGTCCATAGCGGCTTGCAGTGCGCAGATAGGGTCGATTTCGGTTACAATCACGCGTGCACCGGCACCGCGCAGGGAGGCAGCAGAGCCTTTTCCTACATCGCCGTAGCCCGCTACAACGGCTACCTTACCAGCCATCATCACGTCTGTCGCACGGCGGATAGCGTCTACCAACGATTCTTTACAGCCGTATTTGTTGTCAAACTTCGACTTCGTTACCGAGTCGTTGATGTTGATTGCCGGCAGCGGCAGTTTGCCGTTGTGCATACGCTCGATGAGGCGGTGTACACCGGTAGTAGTCTCTTCGGAAATACCTCTGATACCAGCTACCAGTTCCGGGAAACGGTCCAGCACCATGTTGGTCAGGTCACCGCCGTCGTCCAGGATCATGTTCAGGGGTTTACCATCTTTGAAGGCGTAGAGCGTTTGCTCGATACACCAGTCGAATTCCTGCTCGTTCATGCCTTTCCAGGCATATACAGGAATACCCGCCGCAGCAATGGCCGATGCAGCATGGTCTTGCGTCGAAAAAATATTACAAGATGACCATGAAACCTCAGCGCCAAGCTCGATCAGTGTTTCGATGAGCACGGCCGTCTGAATTGTCATGTGAAGGCAACCTGCTATGCGGGCGCCGCTCAGGGGCTTCTGCTTGCCGAACTCCTCGCGGATGGCCATCAAGCCGGGCATTTCGGCTTCCGCCAACTTAATTTCTTTACGTCCCCACGCTGCCAGGGAAAGGTCTTTAACCTTAAATTTGAGTTTTTCGTCTACGGTCATTTTTATGATGATTTTCTTAACTGGGAAACACAAAAGTAATATAAAGGTTTGAAAAGTCATTGTGCATAAAGGCATTAGCGATCAGAACTTATGCCCTGAACCATTCTGCATACCTGGCTGTTAACCAAGCAAAACGGAGAAAACGATGAATAAGCCAAAAATAAAAGTTGATATCGTGTCGGATGTGGTATGTCCCTGGTGTTACATCGGCAAACGCAGATTAGAAAAAGCCATTGGCAAGCTTGCCTCCGAATACGATTTCGAGCTCGAGTATCATCCGTTTGAGCTCAATCCGCAGATGCCCGAAACCGGTGCCAACCAGCGAGCCTACCTCGCCGCCAAGTTTGGCAGTGACGAACGCTACGAGCAGATTACCGGCCAGACCACCCAAACGGCGGCCACGGAAGGCCTGGCCTTCGCTTTTGATAAACAACAGGTTTCGCCCAATACACGCAAGGCGCATGTTCTCATCCAGCAGGCCAGAACCGCCGGCAAGCAACTGGAAGTGACCGAAGGCTTTTTTAAAGCCTATTTTGTCGAGGGTATAGACCTGTCCAAGGACGAGAACCTGGTTTCCGTAGCCGTGCAGGCCGGCCTGCCGAAGGCCCTGGCAGAAGAGGCACTGGCCGATGAAAGCGCGCCGCTGCAGGTGTCGCTGGCCGAACAGGAAATGTATAAGCTGGGCATTACGGGCGTACCCTTCTATATTATCAATAACCGCTACGGCGTGTCTGGCGCCCAGGCCGCTGACACCTTCGTCGAAGCCTTCCGCGAGGTTGTCCAGTCACACGCGGCCGACGTCACCAGTGGCGGCGAAGCCTGCGACGTCGACGGCGGGAACTGTTAATTATTTCGTTGCGATTTGCTTAACGCCCAGGGCATCCTGGGTAGTGGTGGCCGTGAACACCGCCGGCTTGCCGTCCAGGTCTTGTACCCATACGGCGGCAATAATGCCTTTTTGTACAGCCAGGCCGGTGTAACCACGTTCCGGCAAGGCGGTCTCTCCCAGAAAGGATTCCGTACTGATCTTCTTATTATGGAAGTTATTGCCCCCGTCGTCCGACCAGGCCAGGTATACCGCTGTCGCAAGCCCCTCTCCTTCCGATTCACGCCGATCAAAATAAAGCACATAGATGACACCTGTCGTGGGATCTACCGCCATGGCGGGTTGGTATTGCTGGCCGGCAGCGTCATCGTTGATGCGCTGCGGCGAGGTCCAGTTGTCACCATAGTTGGTGGAACGTATAAACCATATGTCCGCATCGTCCTTGCCGCTGCGCGTGTCTGCCCATGACATGTATAGACTGCCCATGCGAGGGCCTTTGGCGCGGTCTACTAGCAGCGTTGGCTCGCTATAGAACGGCTCGGCTTTCAGGCGGGTGATCGTAATATCATTGGAGAGCCACATCGACCCATCAAAAGAGCGGTCCATAAAAATGGTTTGCCCGGTAAGCCACGCCACATAGGACTTGCCGTCGGCTGCGATGGCTGCCAACGAGCCGCTCGCGGCACGTCGCACGTCGTTGCATCGGCCCGGAGTCTGTGATATCTCCTTTGGCGTACTCCATTTTTTTCCGTTGGAAGATTTCGTCATCCAGATACTGGAGCGACAAGCGTCATCTTCGCTGGGGTACGCATCAAATTGTGTATACGTCAGGTATAGTGACCCTTTAGCATCTGCTGTTACACCTACCCGCTCATTTCGTTTGTTTGCACCCATGGGTACAGATGTAGCCGGCTCCCAAATCTGACCATCGCGGGACGTGAAGCAGCTGGTAATACCGGGGCCGTTGGTTTGAAAGTAATAAAAGGTGCCATGACCGTCGGATAGCAACTGCGTGTCGCCTTGCTCACCCACCGCCGGTACATTGCCGGTTTGTTTCCAGCTGTTCCCACCGTCCATAGTATAATAGACAGAGCCTGGCGAGGTCGCCACGACGATATTCTGTGGGTTCTTTGGGTGAATGGCCACCGACGCTTGCCACGACGCGGCCGGTGCGGTCGTGAGCGGAAGGGCGGTAGGCTTTTGCTGACCGGCAGCAGGAAGGCTTATGCTGGCCAGCAGCAGTAAACCGAGGAAATGGGTGTGCATAAGTCTATCAGGTCGGTTACGCGATGCGCGTTAAAAATACGACACTCGCGCAAAACACACACAAACATGTGGTAACTAGATATCCCCTTCCCTCGTTTTTTTCACTCGAACCCTTAATTCATCAAAAGACCATGATTAAAAAAACATTCACTGCCGTGCTATTGGCTGTGTCGGTAACCGGCTATGCCCAGAAAATCAAAGTGCTGGAAGGAAGCCTGGCGCCCCTGAAAGGTCAAAAATCCATCATGACCGAATTTACCTATGACAACATGACTATCGGCAAAGATGGGTTGCCCGAGCAGGAGTATCTCACCAAACGCAAAGGCGAGCTGAATGAGAAAGAAGCCGGCCGTGGCGACACCTTTACGCAGAAATGGGTGGATAACCGCTCGGAGCGTTATGCGCCAAAGTTCCGCGAGCTGTTTACCGAACATGCGAAGCTCACCTCCAGCGTTGATGAGAAAGCAGCGTATACCTTAATCTTCCACACCACACGCACCGAACCTGGATGGAATGTCGGCGTAATGCGTGTGCCTGCTTTTATTGACGGAGAAGTTACAATTGTGGAAACAGCCCATAAGGATAAGGTGATTGCCCGTATCTCGGCGCTGAAAGCCCCTGGCCGGGATGTCTGGGGAGCAGACTTTGATCCCGGCGCAAGGTTGCAGGAAGCTTATGCGAAAAGCGGCAAAGAGTTAGGCGAGCTAATCGCAAAGGAGACCAGGTAGCCACATACATGTTGTAACCCGCAATTCTTCGATAACAACACACAAGGTCAGGCCATTAGCCTGACCTTCTTTTTTCACATCCTACCCCAACGTGAGGAGTTTTTCCCCAAGAATCAGAAAGTTGGCAATTAACACTTCCAACCGTTTACAGCTATTAGCATCATTATAACGCCCATTTTAGCGCCTAAACCGCACTTTGCTGCTTCCCCGCCAAAGGTCAGCACGAGTTTGTATATACCCGGTCAGAACTTAAACAATTATGGCTATGATCAAAAGATTAATTTTCGCGCTGCCCATCATCGGCATGCTGTGGAGCTGTGATACAAAAGAGAAGCAGGCTTTACGCTCAGAAGTAGATTCACTCCGTACTGAGCTTCAAATGAGCCAGCAAACCGCTCAAACACTGGAAGAAGTGGGTGTATTGATTGACTCCATCGATGCCAATCGGCAGTTGCTCCGTACGGATGTAATTGAAGGCACATCGTACAAAGACTATAAAGGTCGCCTTCAAAGCATCAATCAACACATTCAGGAGACACAAAACAAGATTGCCGAGTTGGAAAAATCTGTAAAGACCAACAAAGCATCCTCTGCGACCATCAAGCGTCTGAGAGTCGATCTGGAAAAGAGCACACAACAAATTGCTGCTCTTGAGCAAGAGGTAGAAAGAATGCGTGGTGAAAACCAAGACCTGGCGATGACCGTCAGCAGACGTGACTCGACCCTGGCAACGCGTGATGAAACCATCAAAATGCGTGAGCAAGATGTTACGAACCTCGAAACGAAGGTCGTAGAGATCAACACCCAGGCGAACAAGACTCAGGCCGACATGTACTACGCACAAGCTACTGCGCTTGAGACTGCAGCACAACGTACCAAGTTCGCTCCTCGCAAGAAAAAAGAAACTCAGCGTGAAGCACTGGAGTTGTACAAACTCTCCTTGTCACTTGGCAAAACAGAAGCACAAAATAAAATTGACGAGTTAGAAAAAGCCGTCAGTTAATAAAGTACCAACTCAGGTAGGTTAGATAGAGTTAAGGTGATGCCCGGACGGGGTGTCACCTTTTCCTTTTTTAGTCCGATCCGTTTCGGTGATCCAGGAAGCGGCGCACTTTACGATCCAGTTTACCAAACTGCAGTTGTTCCAATTCCACCGCGCTCACAAACCTGATCTCGGGCACTACCCGTAACGTTGCCTGGAACATCGCCGGCAGTCGTTGCCTCGTCTCCTCCTGCTGCGCCTCTTTCACCAGCACATGCAGCCGCAGCTCATCGGTGCCAAGCGCACCCGTTACAACTTCCACCACGTAGTCTTGTACCGCCGGAACCTGATTCAGTAGTTCAAAGATCCCCGGGGGATAGATCGTCGTTCCCTTCAGTTTAATCATTTGTTGTCTGCGGCCTACAATCGGTCCCAGGCGCAACGTTGTACGTCCACACGAACAAGGCGCTGTATGGGCTGCTGCCAGATCGCCCGTGCGATAACGTACCAGCGGCATTCCTTCCACGCCCAGCGTGGTGATCGTTACTTCTCCCGGGATGCCTTCGGGCACAGGTTGCCCGGCGTCGTCGAGAATTTCAACCAGGAGCAATTCCGGATGATGGTGCCCGCCTTGCCCGGCACGGCACTCGGTAAAGGCCGTTTGCATTTCCGTCGACGCATAGGTGCTGTATAGCGCCACATCCCATACGTCCCGAATCTTTTGTCCGATTACACCCAGCGCGAAAGAGGCCGTACGCAGGCTTTCGCCGATGCAGATGACCTTTCTGACAGATGTTTTCGCCGGGTCGATGCCGTGAGCTTGTGCATATTCCAGTAGCTTGACCACGAACGATGGCACGCCTACTAATACCGTGGGGCGTATACGCTCGATCGTTTCCCATTGCATGGCGGGCAGTCCCGGGCCCACGCGTACGACGGCGGCGCCAAGCTGGCGAATGCCTTCGTAGTAGGCTATGCCCGCCATGAACTGGCGGTCGAGTGTCAGCATCAGTTGATAGGTATCCGCGGGCGTGCCGTCGGCACAGCAAAACGATATATACTCGTTGTAGGCCAGGCGTGTGCGGTCCGCCGCCGTCAGTGCCAGCGTAACGGGCTTGCCCAGGGTGCCGGAGGTGCTGGTATATTCTGCAATGGCACTGCGAGGCACGCAGAGAAAATCCCAATTGTAATGTTGCAGGTCGTCTTTCGACGTGCGCGGCAGCTGTGCCAGATCTTCCAAATGCCGGATGCCGCCCGCATCTATACCGTGCGTGGCGAACAGCCGCTGGTAGAACGGCGAATGCTGCGCTACGTAGACCATCAGCTGTTGCAGCCGCGTTTCTTGTACAGCGCGAATTTCCTGCGCGGAACGAAATTCGATTTCAGGGATCTGGCTCATTGTTCGAGTATAACCATGGCACACGCCATTGCCCCGACGTGCGAAAGGGATACATGTATCTTATTCCAGCCGTGCTCCGCCGCCTGCCGCCGGAAGTCCCCCTGCAGCTGTACGACGGGCTTGCCCGACGGCTCTTGTACAATCTCGATGTCGCACAAATCCAACCCTGCCTGCAGTCCGCGACCGGTGGCTTTCAGGAATGCCTCCTTGGCCGCAAAGCGCGCAGCATAGTGCTGGTATTTGTGATGTTGCGCTTCGCAGAAGGCACGCTCGGCCGGCGAGAACACCTTTTCGGTAAAGCCGTTATTACGCGCGACCTTCTCTTCTACCCGCGCTACTTCAATGATGTCTATGCCGGTGCCGAGGATCATAGCATCTTTTCTTTACACCGTTGCAGGTTCTTTTCCATGTGCTCGCGCTCCTGTACTGTAGCAGTTTCCAGTGTTAGCCCCTTTTCATAAAAGTGCGCCGCCTGCTCGTATTGCTCACGCTCGAGACATTGATCGCCGGCCAGCATGTAGGCATGATACGATAGTGGATTCCAGCGCACCACGCTGTCCGGATCTAAGTCCGTGCGGGGCGCAAAAGGAAAGCGATAGCGATGAAACTTGACATAGTCGCGGTAGTCCTGCGTCAGCAGAAAGGAATCTGCGGGTATTGTCAGGGCTTCCTCGTAAAGCTCTTCGTTGCGCGTGGGGTGCTGTGCAAAGACCTTCTTCAGATCATAGCACACAAACTTGCCAAGCTGCCACGGCGCCGTGGAAATCCACACACGCTGCTGCGCGGGTTCGAAGATGACGGCGTGGTGCGCCACCAGCTGGTTGACAAGTTTTTCATTGCCCATTCCAATGGATTTATTATCCAGTCCACGTTGGTCCCGCAGAATGTCCGCGGTACGTTGTACCGTATTCGGCCCGGACGCCTTTTGTACTAACAGCTCCTCTACACGCGCGAAGCGGTAGGGCGACGCGCTGGTGCGCATGTGTTCTTCATTCAGCTCGGTACGGCCGAGCTTCTCGCCGAGAAAATGGTTGGTGCTGATGATATACTCGCGGTCGGGCTCGTACAGGTCCATGGCATCGGGCGTCTTTTCAATAAGTGCCGCACGATTGTCTTGTGCCGAACCGATCAGGAACGACTCTGACACGAACATCTTGCGGCGCGCCGCCAGCGAATACGCCTCGGCTATCGTAGACGCATACTGCAAGATCTCGCGCGCCACCAGTGATACCGGTGTGGCGGCGCCGCCGGGTACGTCGGACTTTGCCGCGTTGATCGTTACCGTCAGGCCGGCATCGTTCATGCCCGATACAACGCCCGTCATACCACCAAAGGTCAGCATCATAAACTTATGCCCTTTCTCGGGGGCATAGAACGCCACGATCTTGTCGCGGGCAAATTCATCGCCTACATAAAAGTCAAAGTTGCGGCCGACGATCAACGTACTATCGGCCGACTGGCGCCCCCAGGTGGCAAACGCCGTACATCCTACCAGCGACATATTCTGCAACGCGTGGCCGATGTCGTGGGCACCGTGGTAGTTCAGAATACGTTGGTACGCCGGCGCTATAGTGTCGTGCGCGGAAGACGCTGCCTGCGATACACCATAGATCTCTTGTTGATATTCTTCGGGCACAAAGCGCTCGAGGTCGCGGTTAAACCAGCCCACCATGTATTTTAACATACCGAGGTAAAAACCGTTGGGCACAAACTTGTTGATCTGCCCGGTAAAGACGTCCTCCTGGTATTGCACCAGGGCTTGTGTGAGCCGGCCGTTGGCAACGCCACGCTCATACGGCGTTCCTTCTACATAGAGCTCGTATAGTCCACTCTCGCTTCGGCGGAACCAGTTCTTGCCCAGGGTATACAACCCCGGGTCGGGTTGCTGGATGGGGGCTGTGGCGAGCGGTGTGGGCACGACTACCGGTGGCTCTGTACGCGCCACCTGCCGTACATATAGCAGCAATCCGGCCAGCAACAGCAGCAGGATGCCAAACGTCCACGCCAGAAACTTGAGGATGCGTTTAAGCATGTTTGATCTTTTCTATCATGTAATCCATTCCGAGCACCTCGGCGCAAGTCACCACCGCGCTCACCGTTACGCCCAGCACGCCGTGCAGGTTCAGGTTCTGGCCCGTCAACAGCAGGTTGGGAATTTTCGTTCGCGGCGAGATGAAGGTACGCATCGGCTCACGGTAATCCTTTACAATGCCGTACAGCGAACCATCGTCCGTGCCGATGTAGTCGCGCACCGACAACGGCGTGGCGACGTAGTAGGACTGCACGCAGTCGCGGAAGCCTGGGAATTTGCGCTCGACGCATTCAAACAGCTTCTCGGCTTTCTCACGCTTAAAGGCTTCGTAGTCTTCGCCCCGGCTTACTTCGTTTGCAACCGTGTTGAAGGTATGCTCCCACTGCTTTACTTCGTCAAAGCGCATATAGGTCATCAGGCTCAGACCCTCGGCCCACTCTTCGCTTCTGGAAGAGGCGGCCACGAACATGGCATAGCCGCGCGGCCAGTTGTCTTCATTGTAATCCTGTACCGCCCACGTGTCCTTCTCATGGAAGTAATAGTAGTTGTGGTTCATGTACGGAAACGTATTTTTCTTGAGCACCACGTTCAAATAAAATACCGAAATGGAGTTCTCCAGGCCTTTGAGACGCGTCTTATACGCCTTCTTGATCATATCGCTTTCGGTCATCTCGATGGTTTTGACCGGGTGCACGTTGGAGATGAACAGATTGCCGTAATACTTCTCACCCTCGCTGGTTTCGGCATACCGCAAGCTTCCTCCTTCCTCTTTTAGCCTGATCACCTGTTGACGTTTTTTAATCACGCCACCACGGGAAATGATCTCGTGCGCCAGGTGTTTGCCGATTTGCGAGCCACCGTCTACAAACCGCCAGGAGCTTTCGATGTAGCTATTCAACACAAGCGCGTGCACATACAGCGGCGTTTTATCGGGCTCGCCGGCATAGAGCAGACTGGTACCCGCCAGCACGTTTTGCAACCGTATGTTTTTTGTGATACTCTGTAAAAAGGTCTGCGTATCAATTTCCAGCACGCTTACCTTCTCGAAATAATCGCCGTTGCGCAGGTTATACATCGGAAACTTGCTGCAAATGTCCTTAATGGCATCACAGTATTTCCGCAGCGCCTCCTCTTCTTCGGGAAAGTCTTTTGCCAGCGTCTGGATAAAGTTCTCATACCCTTGCGCGTATTTATATACCTTGGGGTCGTCGCCAAACACCACATTGTCGAATTCCGTGTCCATCTTTCGCATCTTGAGCTTGTCAAGAATGCCCAGGTATTGAAAAAGCTGGTATAGGTTCTGGCCCTTGTCGAGGCCACCGACGTAATGCACGCCCGAATCGAAGATCACCCGCTCGCGCACAAAGGTCTGGAGCGTGCCGCCGATCTGTTTGTTCTTTTCGAGGATACACACCTTGTAGCCTTCCTTGGCCAGGATGGCGCCACAGGCAAGTCCGCCCAGTCCGCTTCCGATGATCACTACGTCGTACATCTATCTTTGAGGGTCAAAAGTTGCTCTATACTGTTGCCACGACCACGCCGGGCTTTTCGAAAACAAAAATAACATTCGAGGTAAACCGCGTCTCGTCCTGTACCACCACGCGCAGTCCGTACCGTTCGGCGAGGGCCGTCAGCGCCTTGCCGGATACAAAGTTAAGCGCTTGCTCGGCTTTGTTGAATTTCAGCAACCGCACGGAAAAGAACTCCGTGAGCCTGGTGCCGCGATGGCGCTCGGCCAGGTCGGCGTTGCCGTCGCGCACGATCAACCTTCCGCCGGGCTGTAACGCCGCAAAACACCGCACCAGTAAGATCTCCTGCGCTTCGGCGCTCAGGTAGTGCAACACGTCGCTGATGATAATGACATCGTAGGTCGCCAGATCGTATTGCGTCACATCGGCGCGGTAAAACTGCAGCCGGTCCGTGCGCAGGAATCCATGCTGGGCCACCGCGATCTTCTCCTCGTCGTAGTCCACACCGGTAATCGTTCGCCCGGGCGACATGAACTGCAACATGTAACACAAAAATCCATAACCACAGCCCAGGTCCAGCACCGTAGCCTGGCGCGGCACCAGCGCTTCAAAGGGCGCGTAGTTCTTTTCCAGGCGCAGCTTAATGCGCATATACCATTCCAGCACCGGCCCTTTGTACAGGTAGTTCAGAATGAGCTTGTAGCGGTAATAGTCGGGTGTCTCTTCCGCCGCTGCAAGGCGTTTATATTCTTCCTTGAAATAGCGGCTGATCTTCTTGGTCCGCTCGGCATATCCCGTGCCGAAGCGCGGGTCGTCAATTTCGATCGGTGGCAGGAATTCCAATGCCACATGGCAGTCGTTGAGATAATGCTCGCCCTTGGGAATGGCCACGCCCACGCCGTGCATCAGCAAGGGCTGTACCGGCAGACGCAACGCCTCGGCCATGTAAAACGCACCCTTGTGAAAACGACCGAGAGTACCGTCTGCCGAGCGTGTACCCTCGGGAAACACCACGACCGAATATCCTTCGCTAATGCGATCCTGTAAACGCGCCACGCTATCGCCCGCGCCGTCCATGACGGGGTAATAATCTGCCAGGCGTACCACCGCACCAAAGACAGGCGAGTTCCACACCCACTTGTTGGTCAGCAGCACCAGCTTGGGGTGCAGCATGGTCGTCAGGAGTATATCGAGGATCGAGCTGTGATTGCAAACGATCATGCTCGCGCGCGAGAATGTAGCCGGCGTACGGCCAATCACCTTGCGGTGGAAGCGCGGCGCCAGGTATACCAGCGAGCCGGTAAAGAACCCCAGCATGGCATGGTACAGCACACGAATCTGTTTACGCCCGAAAGGCACCAGCTTGAGCAATCCCCCCGTCACCGTCAGGAACACTGCGCCAAAGACAAAGAAGCCATAGGTAAAGAGCGTCTTGGCCATGCCCAGGAAGGTCATCGGCGTACGCCCGCGCTGCGTGCGCCGGGTAATCAATGTACGGAAAAGGAAAGGCTCCAGCGTCTGCGCCATGACAAACACACAAACAATGCCGATGATGGAGATCGCCGCGATGGAACGCAAAGCAGGGTGTTTGGCAAAAATCAATACACCCAGGCCGCAGATAGTCGTCACGGCCGACAGGAAAATAGACGTGCGCACGACGGGCATCAGCTTGCGCCCCGTGCGATACTCCTGTTGCAAGCCGTCCATGATAAAGATACTATAGTCGTCGCCCAGCCCGAAGATGAAAGTCGACACCATCACGTTGATGATGTTAAACTCGATGCCTGCCAGGGCCATGATGCCCAGGATCCAGATCCAGGTAACGAGCATCGGCACAAAGGTGATCAGCGTAAGCTCGATGCGGCCATACAGGATCAGCAGTGTTACAAACACCAGCACCGACGTAAACGTGATGATAAAATTAAAGTCGGCATGTATATACTCTACAAACAGGTTCGTCAACATCTGGCGATCCACGGCATGCGCTGGTGTGCCGGCCAGTGCCTGGTATACTTCAGGTTTCTTCTCAGGCGCCACCTGCGCCAGCGTGATGATGGTGGCTTTACCGTCTTTTTCAATGATGTAGTCGTCGAAGAACGCGGCACGGAATGGCTGCCAGGCTTCGGCTGTGAGCGGTGTATACGCGCGTGTCAGCAGCGAGTCAAACCGTTGCACCACCACGGGCGAGAATCGCAGCGCCGCCGCCTCGGCATGTACCGCCTCTTGTACCCTTGCGATGCGCCCGGCATTCCAGAATGAATGCCAGCGCTGGATCCGGATACGCTGCAACGAGTCGGACACCATCAGCAACGATACCGACGCGACCTTGCCAACCTGGCCCGTACGCCGCAAGGCTTCCAGCGGCGGCAGCGCTTGTTCGTTACGTCGCAGGGCGGCTTCGAGATTGTCGCCCTCGGCCACGACATAGAGCGAGCTGAGGGATGCCTTGTTCAACGACTCCAGCCGCTGCTGCGCCTCCCGTGTTTCGGGGCGCATAAAGTTCAGCCCGCTCATGTCACTGTTGAACTTTACCTGACCCGCAAAGTAAAAGAACACCGGCGTGAGCAGCAGGATGGCGTAGACGACATAGCGGTTGGACTCAAAGTCAAAGGCGACGATCCGCTGCACGGCATTCGGCCGCGACGATGCCAGCACATCTTCGCGCAGCAGGTGTGGCAGGAAAATCAGGGAGCACAACGCAGCGCCGATCAGGCTAAAGCCTGCAAACAAGCCAACGTCGCGCAGTACGACGGCGTTGGTGAACTGCAAGCAGAAGAACGCCAGCACCGTGGTGGTACTGCCGATCGTGAGCGGATGGGCGAGCTCGCGAATTACTTCCTCGGCATTATGCGTATGCTTGAGCGCGACCATGTAGTGCAGCGAATAGTTTACGGCAATACCCAGAATGACGGCGCCCACGGCCAACGCCAATACCGACAGCGTGCCGTGTAGTAACGCAATACAGGAAAGTGAAAAGAGCGCGCCAAAGGCGACCGGTATCATCATCAGGAACGGCACGCGCTTCTTGCGAAAGAAACCCAGGAGGACAATGATGAGCAGCCCCAGCATCAGTCCCACCGTGAGCATGGTGTCGGCCCGCAGCTGTCGTGCATTGCCGACAGCCACCACGGGGGCGCCAAAGCACGATGCCATCAGACCCGGATGCTCCTGCGCGGTCTCGTCCATCATTTCTTGCAATTGTGCCAGGAACTCGGCATTGTGCCGGGTCTCCGACGGCGGGTATACCGGCTGTAGAAAGAACAGGATGTGCCGGTGGTCGCGCGTCATGATAAAGTTATCGTACAGCTCGTAGTTCTCGTCGTACTGCAGCCGCTGCAATTTCTTCAGCACCAGGAATGAAAAACCCAGCGGGTCCTGCTGAATGACTTGCTTCGTCACGATACCCGACGGCGAGATCAGCTGGCGGTAGTTATTTTGTAACACCCGGCGCGCGACGTCAGGTTGCGAGATCGAGTCGAGGTGGCGGTAGTCGGCCTCTTCCAGGAAGACGGGCAACCCCTGGGGTATGGCATGAAACAGGTCCAGGATGCGGCTGTCGTCTACGCGTGCTGACACGTGTTTTACAAACGGGGTGAGCTTCGTTTCAATGCGGCCGGCCAGCGTGTCGGCAAAGACCACGAGGCTGTCGGGCTGGGCCTGGGTGGCACTGTCGCGCACCGAGACCATCACCACGATGCGTTCGACGAATTTCGAATGTTGGAAGATGTAGTTTATCTTTTCCACGCGTGGGTCATTGGGCAGGAACTGCGTGATGTCCTCCTCCAGCTCCAGGCGCAGGGCGCCTGCACCGAGCAGGGCAATGGTGCCTGCGAAGACCAACCAGAACGCGGTACGGCGAAGTTTGAAAAACCGGTAAAGCGATAAGAAAAGCTGCTCCATCTGAACCCGCAAATATACCCTATTTCTCAGACCGTCGCATGCGAAGTACCTTAACCAGTACAAACGTTAATAATCCCGAAACAAGGGCTGCCGCGACGGCGAGCGTGGTCGCACCCAACACATATTGCAGGAAGCTATTGTGCAGTTGCGCGAAATCGATGTCGCGGCTAAAGCGAATGTACTGCGCGCGGTCGCCCATCCAGATGCGCCCCGTAAGGTGACTGAGAAACAGGATCAGCGGGATCATGGGCGGTATGCTGATGTTGGCCGTCAGGATCACCAGTGCTTTATTCAGCCGCAAGGCAAACGCCAACGCGATGGCCAGGATCAGCTGAAAGCCCCATAGCGGCACAATGCCCATAAAAATCCCCACTGCCACCGACGCGGCTTTTACGCCGGCCGATTCCCGGGGGTCAAAGAGCTGGGTGTGGACTTCCCGGAGGACTTGCCTGAAGTTTTTTTTTTAAGTCCCCGGAAGAGGTCGCGGGGTTTGATATACAGCAGGGTGATGGTGACCAGCACCGTATTGAGCACACTGATGCGCGAGAAATCGCGGAAGGGTCGAAAATGCGTGATCCGTTTTTCCTTCTCCGGGTAGAACACTTTTACCGGTACCTCCGTCACTTCCAATCCCGCCCAGGCGGCCCGTACCAATACTTCAATCTCGAACTCGTATTTACGGGTAAAGAAGGTAAAGTCACGCAACGCCTTTACGGGGTATAGCCGGTATCCGCTTTGCGTATCACGCATCGTCAGGCCCGTTTCAAACTTATACCAGAAGTTGGAGAACTTGTTGCCAAAGCTGCTTTTGCCCGGCACGCTGGCCTGATCCATGTTGCGCGCGCCGATGATAATGGCATTGGGCGACGTCTTCAGTTTTTCCAGAAATACCGGCAGGTCGTCGGCATAGTGCTGCCCGTCGGAGTCGATGGTAATGGCATAGTCATACCCCAGTGCCACGGCCTTCGCAAAGCCCTGGCGTAGCGCATAACCCTTGCCGCGGTTCTGTACATAATCCACCAGGGCTATCTGTGGGTACCGTTCGGCCAGCATCTCGCGCGTGCCGTCCGTGGCGCCGTCATTCACCACCACCACATGCCGCGTATACTGCAGTACGTCGTGCAACACGCGCGCCAGCGGTATGGCGTTGTTATAGGTGGGAATCAGCACGCATACGTTGTGCTGCTCGAATGCGGCGTCCATCGTCATGCGGCCGGGGATAAAGTGCCTTTGAATTTAAAGAAGATGACTGCGCCCGCCGACAAGCTACCGTCAACAATATAAAGACCGTCGGTCAGGGTATAGGATACCGTCACCACCACTTCACCATGCTCGGTGGGATTCAGGATCGAGAGAAATTTCATGTTATCGGCCGTCGTGATCTGCAGCGGCGCGCCGACGCCTTGCTCCACAAACTCGCGCACGATCTGCATCATGCATACACCCGGCACGACAGGCTGCCCCGGAAAGTGCCCGTCAAAAATACGGTGGCTCGCGTCGAGCGTAATCACCGCGCGCGCCGAAGTCGGCGTCAGGTCCTTTGTTACAATGCGGTAAAAATTATGCTGCAGCATTCAGGGGCGTTCTAGTTTCCGGAGGCCGATCGTCATGGGAAACGTGTGGTGATGAACGAGGATGGAATCAGGCAGCATGGCATTGTTACCTATCCGTTCAATCGTCACCTTGCGTTTACGCCGCGAGCCGATTTCCAGCCTCCGCAAAGAAGCACAATCCGGCGCGGTTATAAAATACGCGGTTTCCTTTTTTTGGGCTACGCCATAATAAACCGCGTCTCCCTCCTTCCAGGCTTGCCACGCCCCGTTCCGGAACGGCAGTCCCAGCACTAGCGCAAAGTCTTTGCGCAGTGTTTCGATCACGGGCTTTTTGTTAAGCTTCTGGATCACCTGCCGGGCGGTGAAACTACCGTCGGCGGCAAAGGAAAAGTCGAAGAAGGTAACACCGGCTTCGTTGGTAAAAACAATACGTGTAGAAGAGTCGGACATTTGCTTGACCAGGAGCAGCCCGCTGATGTGTTTGCCATAAACATCCACCGCCGTAGTATACCATGCAGTACCCAACCCCTGCGGTGCCAGGCGCGTCGCGCATGCCGGATCGACGGTGACGGACGTCAGTCCCTCGTAGGCCGAGGCACAGCCCCCCAGTAACAGCAGCAGACTATAACGCAAATACCTCATCGGCCACAGCAGCGTTAAGCATTTTGTTGGTGAACGTAATCGTGGTCACATCACCCGCAGGCTCGTTCATTTCAATGGACCTGACCGAATAGTCCTTCTTGTCTACCACCAGCACAATGGTCTTAAAAAACTCTTTGAGTGACTTGCCGGCCGGCGTCATTTCCAGCAGGTATTGTTTGTCGCTCTCAAAAACACGCGAGGTAAAATCTTTGCTATCAAGGATGGTACCCTGCACACAGTCGATCATAATGCGGTTCACTTGCTGGAAGAGCTTATTGGAGCGCACGTTGATGCGGTTCTCCTTTTGCTCGTCGCGTACCAGCATCTTGTCGCCGTTCATCACCATGCGGTACGTAAACGGCTTGGTATAGTCGATGCGCACGCGGTTGCTGCGTTTAAACCAGAACTTGCCATACGAGGTGATCTTCTCCGTCAGTGCGGTCAGAACTTTTTCCTGCGTGAAGTCGGCCGTAATAGTCTGCACCTTCTGCGACTCAGTAGCAAACCGCTGCTTAAACGCGGGCAGGTCTGTCACGGGCTTATAACCGGCATATTGTTGCGCTTGCGCAGTACCGGCGATCAGGACAAAACATATCCAGACCAGTACGCCAAACTTTCGATTGTTATTCATAGGCTTTTTCTTGCAGTAATTCATCTACCCGTACAACTTTCAAACCAAGTTTGGCCACGTGGTCCAGGAACGCCGGCAGCACGTCCAGCATGCTGTCGCTGTAATCATGAAACAACACAATGTCGCCGCCTTTCAACGAGCGCGTGATGCGCTGGAACAACTTGTCGCGGTCCTTTATAACCGTATCAAACGACCGCACGCTCCATCCTATCACAGTATAGTTGCCGCGCCGCACGGCCCGGGCCACCATCGGGTTCGTTACACCGTACGGCGGCCGGAAGAACCGGGGTTTGCGCCCGAGAATGGTCGCCAGGGCTGCGTCTGTCTGCTGCAGCTCGGTAGCGACGGCACCTGCAGTTTGTAGGTCAAAGGTCTTGCTATGCCAGTAACTGTGATTGCCCAGCAAATGCCCGCCGGCGTGGATAGCATTCACCAACTGGGGGCTAGCCGCCGCGCGGTGGCCAATGCAAAAGAACGCAGCGGGTATGCCTCGCGCTGCTAACAACGCCAGGATCTTCTCAGTCTTATCCGGAATGGGGCCATCGTCAAACGTCAGCGCAATAGCATCGGTGCGGACACCGCGCGAACGAACCGGCACAAAGTATTGCAGCGACAGCACCGTGGCGCCCAGGGAGCTGACCGATAAATATACCACCACGACCAACACATACCACCAAATCGATACCGGCTGTTGTATAGCCAACAGCGCCAGCCCCAGCAGGATCAAAACAGCGAGCAGATCAACTATGCGGTAGCGCGGCATGACCGGAGTAATACAAGGCTATAATGCGTACCAAAATACTGGTTAAACACCAGCACGTACCGCGGGGTGCGCCCGGCATCTACCTGTAACACACCTTCCGGCACACGGCCTGCGCGAAGTATGTCGGCTCCCAGCCAACACGCGAACGCTGTGGCTACCGGGTACTCACCACACAGGTGTTTATAAAAACCGCGCGAGCTGCCGCCAAACGATGTACGGCAAAGCTCTGCCAGCAAAGCATCATCTTGCGACGCGCCACCGGCACCGGCCAGCACGACATCTACATCCGTCGCCGTGATACCGGCAGACGCGAGAAATTGTTCTACGCGACGCTGCAATACCACCTGCGACGGTTTATAGAATGTTTCTATACCCTCTACAGTGGCCACGTCCGTTGCCGACGGTACGCCGGCCAACAGAAAACACGCAGCTCCTTCGCCGTGCAGCACACCACCTCCTTCTTTGAACATCCTCAGGCTGCGCACGCCGTCTTCACGGAATACGCCAAAACGTTTCCAAAGAGCGTGACTGACGTCGGTGACCTCATCGACGCCACCGGCCAGCAGCGTGCGGGAAGGGTCTTCCTTTACGTGCAGCACCGCATCGAGCAGCGCATGCTCGAACGAGAATGCACCTTGTGTAAAGGTTTGATTATAGGCCTGGCAGCCGAGCAACAAGGCGAGCTGCGAGCCAATGGTGTTATGGGTCGATTGAATGAACGGCGTGGGGTTCAGCGCCTCTTCGCGAAGCGTCACCATCTTGGTCATAAAGCTGCCGGTATCTTCCATGCAGCCATAGCCGGTACCCATGACAATACCGCCCGGCATAGGCACCTGCGCTTCGCGCAAGGCCATCATGCCCGCCGTAACGCCGAGACGAATAATGCGGCTCATGCGGCGCAACTGCCGCGGGTCGATCCACTCCTCGTATACTGGCTCCTGGCAAACAAGACGCGCGCCGGCCGGTGCCGTCGCCAGATCGTCTGCGGAGCGCCAGGGAGCGATCGAGCCCATGCCGCGGATGTAGACGCGCGGGGTGTTGTTTCCGGTTGTCGTCATACGCGGTCGGGTGAAGTGGAAAAGATGATGGAAGAACAGTTGCCGCCAAAGCCAAACGAGTTGCTCATGACGTGACGCACCGCTGCAGGGGCAAACGTGCGCTGCGGTGTTATACCCGTTTCGGGCATGGTCTGCTCAAAGCGCAGGTTGGGAAATATACATTGTTCGGTCAGCGCCAATACCGAGAACACGGCTTCGATGCCGCCACTCGCGCCCAACGTGTGCCCGGTAAAAGCCTTGGTCGAGCTTACGGCAGGCACATGGTCGCCGAATAAACGCTGAATGGCGGTACTTTCCGAAAGATCGTTGTTGACCGTACCGGTACCATGCAGGTTGATATAGTCAATCGCTTCCACCGACAGCCCGGCCATAGTAAGGGCTTCGGTCATGGCCGCATACGAGCCGCGTCCCTCGGGCGAAGAGGCAGTTTGATGATACGCATCGTTGGTGTTGCCAAAGCCCGCCACTGTGGCCAGCACGGGCCGCTGCAACTGCCGGCGTACACGCTCGCCGACGAGTACGACGTAGCCCGCGCCCTCACCCAGGTTGAGACCGTTGCGACTTGCATCGAAGGGGCGACAGGGTGCCGTGTCTAAGATCTTGAGACTGTTAAAACCGTTCAGGGTAAATTTAGTCAGCGCATCCGCGCCGCCGGCCACCACGACATCCAGCATGCCCTGCGCCAGCAGCCGCGCGCCATACATGATGGCGTTGACGGAGGACGAGCACGCGGTATTGATGGTGGAGATAAAGTTGCCGATCTGCAGATCCTCCGCCATCAGCTCCGTGATGTCGCCACAGGCGTGGTGCACCACGTCGCGCAAATGACCGGCGTTGGCATTTTCTAAAAAGGCAGGAAAAAAGCGCTCCGTGCGGTCCATGCCGCCGACGGTCGTGGCCGAGATCAATCCACACCGCCAGGCAGCCAGATCGATTCCCGCGTGGTCTACCGCTTGCCGTGCCGCAGCCATGCCCAACAAGGCCGTACGCGGGGGGGAAACAGTGTGAGTGTGAGCGTGAGAGCGAAGATTGAGGCGCTCTGCGAGCGCTTCATTCGAAAGCGACACTTCGCCGACGGGCAATACGTCCTGGTAAAGGGAAGAGAATAACGTCAGGGGGCCGATGCCGGAAGTGCCTTGTTGCAGTGCGCGCAGCGTCTCGCCGGTGGTGTGCCCGATTGCCGAGATCACCCCTACGCCCGCCACGTACACCTGCTGGCCCTGTACCATGGGCTACGCCGGTTTGTTGGCCGTAATAAATTCGGCGATGGTACGCACCGAGCGAAAGATCTTGGGACCGTCCTGCGGATTGTCAATCTTCACTTTGTATTGCTGCTGCAGCAACACGATCAGCTCGAGCGCGTCAATAGAGTCCAACCCCAGGCCCTCGCCGAACAGCGGCTGATCGTCGCCAATCTCTGCCGGCGTCAGATGCTTCAGGTTCAACGCTTCAATGATCTGTCTCTTCAGATCGGCCATCAATTGTTCCATAGTCCTGTATAAAGGGTGTTTAATTGCTCCGCTGTATGCGCCCGGGCAAGGCCCCGGCGCGAATGTTCCGCCAAATATAAGAAAACATCGTGGTGCTCGCCCATGACCTCTACCCAACCGGCCACACATGCCTGCGCGCCCGGTTGTGCCAGCACCAGGTCGACATAACCCGCCACCTGCGCGGCGTCAAACGCCGGCGTCACAAAGAACGCATTCTCGCCTTTCAGGCCATGCCGGATGCACAGCTCGCCCGCCACGATGTTGGGCAGCGTGTATACAAATAACGCCGGACTGGGCACCGCACGGCTGGCCGCCTGGTACTGGGCATCGGTGGCGAGGCTCGCATGCGCGTTGGACAACACCAGCGACACAGCGTCGGGGGGATACGCTGCCAGTGGCTTATCCGCCAGCAACACTTCTGCCGCCAGGAATCCAAGCTTTGACAGCGGGTCCATTTTGTAAAACTTCGGGTAGTCGCTTTTTAAGGCCGCATAGGCCTGGAGTAAAAACTCCGGCAACGCCAGCGACGCATCCTGGTACTGTATAGTGCCGTTGCGTGTCAGGGTCTGCGCCCGTATGCTGGCCGTGGCGGTGATGAAAGCCATACGTTAGTTAAGCGACATAAGCCTTTGTTGCAGATCGATCAGCTTCGCGAGCCGCTCCAGCGAACCGCGGTGATCGCGTACAAAGGGATTCTCCTCATCCCACACGTATCCGGCCAGCACGGAGCAGATCTGAGCTTTGATGCGCGGATCGGGATTCTTCGAGAAAAATATCTTCTCCAGCGTGCCGTCGTACCACGCCATGACATACGTACGGAATGTATCGACGCCTTGCTGCAACACGCCCGTGTACTCTTTCTCCCAGTCTACCGCTTCGCCTTTCAGCTTGCGAACGGCGAGTGTCGCCGCGCGATGACTGGACACCGTTGCGAACATCACACCCGACGAAAAGATGGGGTCGAGGAACTCCGTGACATTGCCGGTCAATACATACCCCTTGCCGAAGAACGACGTGGTCGTGCCTGACCAGGCCTCGAGCTTACGCGGCTCAAACACCCAGGGAGCATCGCCAAAGCGTTTCTGCAAATAGGGATGTGCCTGGATCAACGTTTTATATTGGGTAGCCAGATCACCCGGAGTGGAATGAAAGAAATCAAAGCTGCCGACAAAGCCCATCGACGTAACCGTGGGCGACACGGGTATGATCCACACCCATACGCCCGGTGCATACATCACCACGACGATGCGGTTGGGCTCGTCGAACTCGTGGCGGTGTATATCGTGTACATGCGCGAAGACCGCTTTGCGTGGATCGAGGGACGACGGTTTGTCGAGGTTAAACAACCGGGGAATGACGCGGCCGTAGCCGCTGGCGTCAATCACAAAGCGGGCGGAGAGTTGTTCGGTGGAACCGTCGGCATGGGTCACCGTCGTCACGCTGCTTTCGTCGTCGCGGAAGGTAATGCCCGTAACGGTAGTCTCAAACGATACGGGGACACCGCGGCGTTGCACTTCTGCGATCAGCGTCTGATCGAAGTCTGCGCGCGGTACCTGCCAGGTCCAGGTCCAGCCCTGGGTAAATTGTTCGGTAAAGTTAAAGTCGAAGATGTCCTCGCCACGCATAAACTTGGCGCCAAACTTCTGTTGAAAGTTCTTTGCCTTGACGGCGTCCAGCAGTCCGGCATCTTCCAATACTTCCATGCAGCGCGGCAGCAGGCTTTCGCCGATCACAAACCGTGGAAACTTCTCTCGTTCCACTACGCGCACCGAAAGGCCCGCCTTCTGCACCATGGCCGCAGCGATACTCCCCGCCGGGCCGGCGCCAATGACTAATACATCAATTTGCTCTGTATTCATGACGATCAAAAAAAACTATTTATACAGCCTCGCAGGTAAGCAGCGTATGGCTTACACCGATCAGGTTCTCGTGGGTCGTAACACGAAATCCGGCGTCTTCTATACAGCGGGTAAATATACCGGAGTGATACATCTGGCTGTTGCCGTTGGCAATGGCCGTAAAATAAAGCGACGTTTGCTGCAGCGAGAACGCCGACGCCTGAAAGCGCTGGTTGTTCCAGAATGGCTCGAGAATAAATACCTTGCCCGTCGGCGACAATGCCAGTCTGCAGCGGCGCAGGATCGACCGGATCTGGTCTTCCGAAAAACAGTCGAGAAACTGACTCATCCAGATCACATCGAACTGTCCTGCTATCTGCTGTTGCTCATCGAGAATATTCGCCTCCTGAAACCGCACACGATCGGCAAAGCCTTTGGCCGCGATGTTTGCACGTGCCATCTCTACCTGCCCGGGCAGGTCCATGATCGTGACCGTGACGTTGGGATCGTATTCAAAACACGCCGTGGCCCACTTGCCCGTATTACCGCCGATGTCGAGCAGCGTTTTGGGCTGATGCTGGAATACCGTAGCCTGTACTTCGGGAAATGCAAAGTCCGAGTAAAAGTGATCGAAGGCAAACCAGCTTTTCTTCGCCTGCCCCGGCAGCTTGGACAGGCCCTCGTAGATCGTTGACCATTCACCCAATACTTTTAGTCCGACAGGCTTTTGCTCGCGGATGCTTTCTTCCAGAAAAAACATGGCGTTATAGCACACGTCGTGTGTGAAGTCCATGTTGACGCGCGTCAGCGTATCGTGCAGGATAAACGACGTTGTTTTGGTCGTGCGGTAGCGGTCGTCGCGAAACGTTACCAATCCAATGCCCAGGCCAGCTTCCAGCAGCACGCGCACGCCATATACCGGCAGTTGCACGCGGGCCACCACCTCGTCCTGGGTCATGCCGTCGGGACTGTCCTCAATGGCCTGTAGTATTCCGCTGTCGCGCAGCACGCGCGTGGCCTGAAATACAACGGGCGCAAAAGCGATCCACTGGGCCTTCTCGATGGCTTGCAACGCCGTGAGCTTGTCGGTCTCAAAAAAATTCATGATGGGTTGGTTTCTTTTTCTAGTACAAGGGCCGCATTGCAGCCGCCGAAGCCGGAAGCTGTCTTGAGAATGCGTTTGCCTGATAGGGGCTTTAGCGTCGCGCTGACTTGGAGAGGTCGCGATACACCCAGCGTCGCGAAGCCGAAGGTTGGCAGCATCTCGCCGTGATGCAGGCTTTGCGCCGCCACGATTGTTTCCAGTACGCCCGCCGCCCCGAGCGTGTGGCCGTAATATCCTTTGAGACTGTTGACCGGCATCGCCGCGAGGCCCGCCAGATCAAAGGCCTTCGCTTCCATTTCGTCGTTATAGACGGTCGCCGTACCATGCGCATACACGGCGTCGATATCGCCGGGTGTCAGGGTAGACGCTTGCAGCGCCTGTCCGATGGCCTGCGCCAACTCCTGCCCTGTACGCGACGGTCCCGAAATGTGGTTGGCATCGTTGCTCACGCCGGCGCCCCGCAGTCGAACCCGCTCCCCTGTCGCCAGGCGGGGGTCTGTTGTCAATACCATGACCGCCGCAGCCTCGCCCAGGTTGATGCCCGTGCGGTGCGCATCGAACGGCCGGCAAGGGCCTGCGCTCAGGGCGTGCAAACTGCGAAAGCCCGACACCACAAAACGGCTCAGTACATCCGCGCCTAAAACAACGGCATGGTCGTACGCGCCGGTCTCCAAATACCGCTTCGCGACGATCAGTGCCAGTACACCCGAGATACACGCGTTGGATACAACCAGTGAATGTTGCAGGCCAACGGCGTGCGCCAGGTACGTGGCCGTTTCATGCAAGGGCAGCCGCGGCAGCTCCTGCCCCAGCTGGTCGATGTTGCCTTTGGTGGTCGAGAGTATAAATATTGTTTTTTCGGACGGCAGTGCTTTGTCCGCCAGCGTCTGGCGCAAGGCCAGCAAGCTCATGCGCTCGAAGCGACTCTGGCCGTTGGCCGCCGGCAGCGATTTGACAGCCGCGGCATACACCGCTTCGTCCCACCACATACCCGCCTCCTGTAAGCTCACGCCGGATACTCCCTGCCGCAGCAGGGTATAGTTCTCCGCTGTAGTATACCCAAGCGGAGACACAATGGTATCGGCGATCGACCACACTGCGCGTAGCGCTATTTTTTCGTTCGCTCCCGCACTCACACTCACTCTGGTTTCATCCAGCGGTTACGCCACGACTCGAAGAACGATGGCATGACGTACTGCAGACCGAACGTCTTTACATCGACAAATACTTGTACCGTCGATCCCACCGCCACCACATCGCGGCTAATCGACTCAAACATTTTATAAGAGAAATGTAGCTTGGCCGCAGCGACCGGCTCATAGGTAGTCTCGACGATCACCGTGTTGCCATAGCGCAACGGCTTTTTATAGTCGCACTGTACGGACACTACCGGCACAGCCAGGCCCTGATGGAAGAAGTCGAGGTAGGATATACCATACTTCTTACCAAAGGCCTCGCGGCCATCTTCAAAATAGCGCAGGTAGTGGCCGTGCCAGACAATGCCCAGCGGGTCGGCCTCGTTAAACCGTACGGTGACTTCGGTTTCGTGGGTCATTATTTTCTATCAGGCGCGGAAATATTTTTTACGCCACATCTCGAATTCCTTCTTCTTGATTTTCTCCATCACAGCGTAAAGGGCGCCGGCCCAGTAGTTGCGTACACCAAAGCCCTTCGGCGCGGCCGTCATGCGTTCGGTAAACAAGATCTGACGGCTTTTCATGTCAATAAAGGTCACCCACATGGACGCCTCACCATTCAGCTTGCTGAAACTTTCGATGTTAAACATCAGGCCGATACCGGGATTCTTTTTATAGTCGTACTTCGAGACTATACCGCCCACCTGCTCACGCGAGAGGTGCAGATAATCTTTTTCGGCGTTGGAGTACAAGGCCAGCACATCCAGCTCCTGGTTGTGATCTTTTGTGACATCGGTTGCCGTCTCCACTGCGTCGCGGCCTATCATGCCGGGTATATCATATTTATCTTTTTCTGTCAGCACCAGGTCGTTCCAGGCTTCCAGCAAATGGCGGATATCGGACTCTGACCCGAGCTTCTCGCGGTCGCCGATAAATTTCGCTTGTGAAAAATCAAAGCCCAGCCAGGTAATCTTTACCTCGGGACGAAAAACGTCGCTGCGGTCCTGGGCGCACAGAGTGCCCGTTGCCAGCAGAAATACAAACAGGAATGAAAAGGGGTTGCGTTGTTTCATGATCGTGTTTCCAGTTTAGCCAGTATTTTCATTTCGCAGGAGCATAACACCCGGTCTCCTTGCGTGATCTCGCCGCGGGCCACGGTAAAGTCCATTACTTTATGCAGTATTCGTACGGATGTAGTGATCTGAGAGTTTTGCAGCGGCAGTGCGGCAATCTGCAGGTCTTTGACCGCTGCAATATAACCCACCGGCACCGGAATGTTGTTTTGCGCGCAGTAATAGCCGATTTGCGCAGCCGCCGTTTGGGCAATATTCTCCACCAGCCCCGGCGCCTCCAGCCGTCCCCCCCACACAAAGATGTTGTCGGGCTCGACCTGAAGGCGTGTTACAACCCGGTCGGCATCGGCCTCCACCAGGTCGTGGATCATCACGATCGGCGCGCGCTGCGGTATATACCGGGTTATGTCTTCTTTGGTGGCCAGCATGTCATTTATACCAAAAGTTATAATAATTAAACCACTGTTCGGGGTACTGCCTCAGCTTTTGTTCCACGTCGCCGACAAAAGCACGCATGAGCCGCTCGGTAAATTCTTCCTTCGGCTCCCCACCGCGTTGATACAGCGGACTGCCAAAGAAATGATAATGCCGCGCGCTTTCTTTAAAAGCAAACACGAGCGACACGGGCACGCGAAAGCCCGCGGCCAGCTGGAACGGGCCCTGTGGAAACAAAGCTTCGCCGCCCAGGAAAGGCAATCCCAGGGTTTTATTCCCTTCCAGAAAACGGTCGGCATGCAGGCACACCAGCTCGTTCTTTTGCAAGGCCTCACCGATGGCGTACACATGCGACATGTCTTCGCCAATAACGATTACGCGAAAATTGTGCCCGCCCGTAACGGACTCCAGATATTGTTTGATCTGCTGGTGCTCGCCGTCGTACATCACCACGTTGACACGTGTTTGCAGGCGCCGCAGCAAATGACCGGCAGCTTCCCAGTTGCCGACATGGGCGCTCAGCAAGATCCCACCCTTGCCCTGGGCCACGATGGCCCGTAGATTGTCTTCGCCGTCGAAATCGTACGTAAAGGTATCGCGGTCTATACCGGCCATCACCATCACCTTATCCAGCAAGGTCTGACCAAACACATAGTAATTGCGATAAATGCGAAAAAACGCTGACACGCGCCCGATTCCCAGGCGGCGGAAATAGCGGTATATATGCCCCGAAGAGGTCCAGGAAAACAAGAAGTAATAACCGGCCACAAACCGCAGAATGAAATATGCAGGATAGATGCCCAGGTGGCGGCAGACAAAAAAGAAGATTCTGTACCCCAGCGTGGTGCCGCGGGACTTACCCTGCCATTGCGGCATAGATTACGATGTTACCTTCTGCGCTACGCGATTGGTCACGTAGTCGTAAAAGTTCTGGAAGGTGACGATCGATACAAAGTCTTCAGGCTTTACTTTAAAACCAAAGTTACTTTCTATCACCACCACCAGGTCGATGTAGTCAAGGCTGTCCAGCTCCAGGGTCTCGCGCAGGTTTGCTTCCGGCGAGATCTTTCCAGGGTCTACCTCAAATTCCTCTACCAGAAAACCGTTAATCTTCTCAATAATAGCTGCCGTGTTCATTGCGGTTACTTCCACTTTTTAACAATCAAAGTCGAGTTTGTTCCTCCAAAGCCGAAAGAATTAGACAAAAATACGTCAATATTTTTATCCAGGGTCTTCGCGATAATATTCAGACGCGCAGAATCTTCATCTGGCGTTTCAAAGTTGATATTGGGTGCGATAAAGGAGTTTTCCATCATCTGCATGCAGTACACAATCTCGCTGGCGCCCGCCATCCAGCACTCATGGCCGGTCATCGACTTGGTGGAGCTCACCGGCGTGTGCTCGGCGCCAAATACATCGAAGATCGCCTTCGCCTCGCTGGCATCGCCTGCGGGTGTGGACGTAGCGTGAGCATTGATATAGTCGATCTCGGCAGCACGTAACCCCGAGCTCTTCATGGCCATCGTGAGCGAACGCGCCGGACCCTGTACCGTAGGATTGGAAATGTGCTCGCCGTTGGACGAGAACCCATATCCGATAACTTCGCCGAGGATCTTGGCGCCGCGCTTTTGCGCCGACTCCAGGCTCTCGAGTATCACCGTCGCCGCGCCACCACTCGGCACAAGGCCGTCGCGATTGCGATCAAAGGGCCGTGATGCTGTCGCGGGGTTATCTTCGCGTATCGAAAAGGCTCCCAGGGCATCAAAATTACCCATGGAGTAAACATTCATCTCTTGTGCACCGCCGCAGACAATGCAGTCCTGCATACCATTGCGAATAAACATGGCCGCCAACCCGATGGCATGCGAGCCACTGGCGCACGCCGCGCTCACCGTAAAGTTGATGCCCTTCAGACGAAAAATGGTCGCCAGGTTCATGTTAACCGTCGAGTTCAGCGACTGGAACACCGACCCCGAGCCTACCAGCATGGTGTCTTTCTTCTCGCGGATAATGTCGGTCGCTTCCACCACCGCCTGCGCCGAGCTATCGTTGCCATAGATCACACCCACTTCGTGCCGATCCATATAGTCCTGTGTCAAGCCCGCGTGCCGCAGCGCCTCTACAGTAGCCATGTAGGCGTATTCGCCCTGCTCGGGCAGCATAATGCGGGCGCGTCGGTCGAGCACACCCTTCAGCACCGGACGCTCTACAAACCCGGTCAATCCCGAACGGTATCCCATCTCCTTGCGCTTGGGGTCGAGCACAATGCCCGATTTGCCCTGGAACAGCGAATCCCGGACTTCGTCCAGGCTTTTGCCGATACAGGAATAAACACCTAATCCAGTTATAACAACTCTGCTCATGTAATGTTAAAAATCGTGCGTTTTAGCGCCTTTCGTCACCGCCGCGTACCAGTCAAACCGCAAAAGTAAGGTTTTAATCTTGAATAGCACGGACCTGTAACCCAGGCACGTAAGATTTCGAAACGAACAGTTTTTTTTCGCTGGGATACAGTCGTTAGGAATACAGCCCGCCGTTGATGGACAGCACCGTGCCCGTGATGTAGGAAGCGCCCGGCGACGCCAGAAAAGCCACGGCGTGGGCTACTTCCTCCGGCTCGCCAAACCGCTGCATGGGAATAAGCTTTTTCAGCTCGGCTTCCGGTAAATCTTGCGTCATGTCAGTTTTAATAAAACCGGGCGCCACCGCATTCACGGTAACATTGCGCCGCGCTGTTTCCTGCGCCAGCGCCTTGGTCGCGCCGATTACGCCGGCCTTGGCCGCCGAATAATTGGTCTGCCCCGGCATACCCTTGATGCCCGACAGCGATACAACGTTTACAATCCGTCCATATCGCTTGGCGAGCATACTCGTGAGCACCTGGCGTGTCACCTGAAAAAAGCCGCCCAGGCTTGAGCCCAGCACCCCGTCCCACTGCTCCTGCGTCATCCAGATCATCATGGCGTCCTGACGAATGCCGGCGTTGTTGACCAGCACCTCGATA
The DNA here is from genome assembly GCF_018598175.1 of Dawidia cretensis. Lineage (GTDB taxonomy): Bacteria > Bacteroidota > Bacteroidia > Cytophagales > Cyclobacteriaceae > Ohtaekwangia > Ohtaekwangia cretensis. The sequence continues at coordinate 63,105 of NZ_JAHESE010000029.1, read as the reverse complement.
GCCTTGTCGGGGTTCTTCTCCACCCAGCCGCCAAACACCTGCTCGACGGCAACTTTATCGGACACGTCGAACTTCATGAGCTCGGCGCGTACATTTTTAGCTTCGACCAGCGCGCGCGTATTCTCGGCCTCCGCGTCGTTGCTTTTATAATTGATCAGGATATTATACCCTTGCTCGGCGAGTCGTACGCAGATCGCCCGGCCAATGCCGCGCGAGCCGCCTGTCACCATGGCATACTTGGATGTAGAGGGGGTGGTGGACATACTGTGAGAAGTTATAGGTTAAACGAAGCCCCGAGTCCCAGCAGGTAACGACGCACCGTGCGGATATCTTCATAGCGCGGTTTATCTTCCAGGATCGCCGGTACCAGCGCCCGGAGCTCGGTATATAGTTTCAGGGTAAACGACGACATGCGCGGCTGGCACTGCAGGTAATCCACTGCTTGTGTCAACGCCAGTGCTTGCACCACCAGCACATCGGCGCTGTTGTCCAGCACCCGCCGGGTCATGAGCGCTGCATTACAGCCCATGCTGACAATGTCCTGGTTGTCGTTGTTGTTAGAGATGCTGTGCAAATACATCGGGAACGACAGCGTCTGATTCTCGGCCGTGCTCGAAGTAGCCATAAACTGCATGCCTTGCAAGCCAAAGTTCAAGCCCAGCGTGCCGAGGTTGATAAACGGCGGCAGCTTCTGGTTGAGCTTGTCGTTCAGCAGATAGTTCAGCTGCCGCTCGGCGAGCATCGTCAGCTTGGTCGTAACAATTTTGAGCTTGTCCATCGCCAACGACACATAGTCGCCGTGGAAATTGCCTCCGTGGTATACCATCTCGCGGTGATGGTCCACCACCGGGTTGTCGTTCGCGGAATTGACTTCGTCTTCCAGCACGCGCTGTACTTCCAGGAACGTATCGTATATCGGTCCGAGGATCTGCGGCACGCAGCGCAACGAGTAATACTCCTGCACCTTGTCGGTGAACACCGCCTCTTCAATCTTGCGATGATACAAATGCTCGGGACGCTTACGGATCAGCTTGCTGTCACTTAATACGTGTCGCATGCGTTCGGCAATATGCGCCTGGCCGGGGTGATGTTTGACGTGGTTCAGCTCGAGCGAGAAGTGGTCGTCAAAAGACTTCATCAGCTCGTTGGTCATGGCCGATAAAATGATGGACAAGCTCAGCACCTGCCGGGCCTGAACCAGGTTGACCATCCCCACGCCGGTCATGGCCGAAGTTCCATTCATGAGTGCCAGCCCCTCGCGCAGGTGGACGGAAATCGGCGTCATCCCGCGGGAGCCCAATACCACCCGGGTCGGGCGCCACGCCTGATCTGCATACATTTCCCCCTCACCGATGAGGTTCAGCGCCAGGTGCGCCAGTTGCACCAGGTCGCCGCTGGCGCCCACGCCCCCACGCTCCGGAATGTAGGGGCTTACCCCTGAATTGAGCACGTCGCGCAGCAGCTCCACCACCGACGGATGGATGCCCGACGTGGCCTGCATCAGGCTGTTGAGGCGTGCCAGCATCGTGGCCCGCGCCAGCTCTTCGGCAAACGGTTGTCCTGCCCCGGCGCTGTGGCTGCGAATGAGATTATATTGCAGCTGGCGTTGGTCGTCCTCGCTGATCTTATACTGCGCCATCGGGCCCAGACCGGTGTTGATGCCATAGATCACCTTGTGCTGCGCATAGGCCTGCAGGAAGGTGTAATTGGCGCTGACGTTCTGCTGCGCACCCTCCTCCAACCCTACCGGCTCGCCGTGGTAGAGAACTTTCTCAAAATCTGTGACGGTCAATCTGCGGCTCCCGACGTTGATCATACAAGCGTTGTTATTTCTGTGTGGCTCTTAAACAAGCGCGCAAATTAACAACGTTTTTCTTAACAATACGACAACATCTTTAGCGGGATCATACATGGGGCCCTCTGTACTTTTGGCGCAGCCCGCTCCAGGGCTTCGCCCGCCTTTCGCGAAGGCTCCGACGGGGCAAAGACGAGCGAGTGTTTTTGTGTATTTTGAGGCCGGAATGAGATCTCAGGTGTTATATGTGTTTGCCCTGCTGCTCGTGGCCTTTGCGACGGCCGCCCAGCCGCCCAAGGTCGGCCTGACCCTGAGTGGCGGCGGCGCCAAGGGGTTGGCCCATATCGGCATTCTCGAGGCGATCGACAGCGCCGGCCTGCGCGTCGATTGCATTACCGGCACCAGCATGGGCAGCATCATCGGGTCGCTCTATGCCGCAGGCTATTCCGGCAAGGAAATTGAAAAAATTGCGCGCGACATCGACTGGAACGTGCTCTTCTCGGGCAAGCCCTCCATGCGCAACGTGAACATCGACGAGAAGACGGAATTTGACAATTATGCGCTGGAGGTACCCTTTGTAAAAGGGAAGTTTCGTATCAACGCGGGCATTATCGAAGGCCAGGAGCTGTGGCTCAAATTCCAGGAATTGTTTTTACCGATCTACGACATCAAAGACTTCTCGAAGTTCAGCATCCCGTTCAAGTGCATTGCCACCGATGTCAGCACAGGCAAAGCTGTCGTGCTGGACCAGGGCGAGCTCGTTACCGCCATTCGCGCCAGCATGGCCATTCCCTCGGTCTTTACCCCCATCGACTACGAAAACACTAAGCTGGTCGATGGCGGCATCGTACGCAATTTTCCGGTGAGCGATGTAAAAGCCATGGGCGCCGATTATATCATTGGCGTGAACCTCTCGCAGGGGCTACTGGCCGCCAGCGAGCTCACCTCTCCGATCGATATCCTCTACCAGATCGGCTTTTATAAAGACGCCGAAGACTTCGAGACAGAGCGCAAGCTCTGCAACGTCCTGATCGAGCCACCGGTGCGTAAGTACACCGCCGCCAGCTTCACCAGCGTGGACAGTATCATCGCCGTGGGCAAACGCACCGGCGACGAATATTATCCGATCTTCAAAAAATTAGCGGACTCACTCCGGCAGCGCTATCCGAACTACGCTCCGATACAGAATCGCCTGCCCCAGACACGCTCGGTAACGGTCGACAGCATTTATATCCAGGGTCTGCATCACACCACGCGCACATCGTTCCGCAACCGTCTTAACCTGGCGTTGAGCAAGACCTACGACGGCACACACGTGGCGGAAGCCATCCGCCGCGTGTATGGCTCCCGTAACTACAGCCGCATTGCCTACACCTGGCAGCCCGCACGCGCGCGCGGCCATGCCAACCTACGCTTCAACGTAGTGGAAAGCCCGCTCACATATGTCAAAGCCGGGCTGCACTATCATACCTTCAGTAACATTGCCCTGATCTTAGGCGCCGAGAGCCGCAACCTGCTCTTCGACAGGTCCAAATCGATGGTGAAGTTGAACGTCAGTGAAAACTTCCGTTTCCTGGCAGAGCACAACCAGGCCTTCGGCACAAACGCCGACAACAACAACCTCATCCTGTCTTTCTACTACGAGAACTTCCAGCTGCCCTTTTACGAAAACTTCGAGCAAGTATACCTCTACCGGGGACGGACCTACCAGACGGACTTTCGCTTCCAGCGTACATTCGGCTTCGCTTCGGCCATCGGCCTGGGCACGACCTTCGAAAGCTTTAGCCTGCGCCCCAAGATCGCCGCGGATACATCGTTCAAAGGCGGCAACTCCTTTATCCAGACTTACCTATACTATAAATACAATACCCTCAACAAACGCAGCTTCTCCACCCGCGGCTGGCGTATCGACGCCCGCATGGGAATAGTGTACGCTCAAAACCCCTCGGCCGTCACCCTGCGCGCAAACGGACAGGCTGTACGACGCGATACCGCGGAAGTGGGCCACTATAACCGCTTTATGCTAAAGGCTGAAAATTTTACACCCCTCTCTTCACGGCTGACCTTGCTGACACAGTTTAACACAGCGATCAACTTTAGTACAGTAGCGCCGTATTTGAACTATTTTAACGTCGGCGGCATCAATGACTTCGTCCGAAACCAGGTGCCGTTCACGGGACTACAGGAATACTCCCTCAATACAAACAGCGTAAGCGTATTGATGCTGGGACTGCAATACCAGTTTACACGAAGATTATACACCACGCTACGCGTTAACGGCGCCGTGTACGATTATTTGAACCGCGACAAAGAGCTTAACTTTACCAGGCGTCTTTCGGGTATCGGATTGTCGTTTGGGTACGACTCCGGTATCGGACCGATCAGCATGACGTTTATGTATAGTGGGGAGGCTGACCATATCTCAGGCTATGTTAATATAGGCTTTCCCTTCCGGTGATACCCGCTGCACGCACACAACTCAGACAACAACCAATACACTATATGATTCCCGCCCCCTCTATTGAAATACTAGCCGACCTGACACGCCCCGAACATCAGGGGCAGCAATATGATCTGCACGGCATGCTCCACTTCGAGCGTATTTCACTCGACAACAATACACTGACGTTAAAGTTTCAGGACAACTCGGCAACCAACATCGTCTCTCTTATTTTTCACCAGGTAACACCGACACGTTTTGCATTCATGAATATCATGGACGAGTTCACCTGGACACTCGATCTGCTCTATCGCGGCCGTGTGGAAGTGAATGGAAAGTTGATTGAATTATCGGAGGATGGGCGTGGATACTTTTATGTCGATTTCCTGGAAGGACAAACAATAGAGTTTTGGGCAGCGGGAATGGAGGTTAAGGTTGGCACCTAGTTTCGCGCGCCTACTGAAAAGAGGTCAGTACATAAAGCCGGTGAGACGCCGGTTCCAGGAGATAAAATTTATACCCACCCAGTACTGTTCCGAACGTTTCATAAATGAATGTGTAATAGTTTCCTTTTGTTTTAAGCAATCGCATCACGTCTTCAACATCATAGCATTCTAACGCTTCGTCGCCAACGTCACTTGCTATTTGAAGGACAATGGAGTCTTCATTCTTTACTGGGGTTTTGCGCCAGGTAAGGTCTTCTCGATACCTCTCAAAATAGTGGGCTCCTGATCTGGGGAAGTCAAGCGAATCGCCATGGCTTACCGAAAACCTGGCCAGGAAATTTGCCTCGGTTCCTGCTGACATTTCGTATTGTTCGATAAATCTTCCATTAGAAAAAATGGACGGGTTGTGCGCGCATACCCGGGTCAGTTCCGGTTGATACGTATTCAATAAAACTTCGAAAAAGTCATTTGACAAGGAATCACAGGACAATACAATGGCAAGTAAAAAAACGAAGGGTGTTGTTCTCATGGGATTATCGTGATCCGACATTTCTATGCTCAAAAGTACAAAACGCCGTTGTCTCAATCCCCCCTGAACATTGGCGTATTCCCCCCACTCCAGGTGGCAATAATGTTAGTAGGTTCGTGATCAGAAACAACCCATTAACATTATGATTATCGTACAAGACACATTTGTTTGCAAGCCGGGCAACGCTTCGAAGCTTGCCAAGCTATTTAAAGAAGTCATGGACGGCCGCCCGGAGGTGGTCAACATCATGAGTGACATGACGGGGTCCTTCAACCGCGTTGTTGTCGTTACACGTCACGACAGCCTGACAGCATACGAAAAAAGCTGGGACAGCATGAGCCAGGAGGAATCGCAGAAGATGCAGGAAAAGATGAAAGGCTATACCGAAATGTATCAAAGCGGATCGCGCGAAATCTTTCAGGTTTGGTGAAAGAATTAAATACCTGCAAACGATGTAACGCACATCGTTGCAGGTATTTATAAAATAAGAATGAACAGACTTGTCTGTTCACAATCCCTACCCTACTTTTGCCGGCGATTCTTATTTATGACCACGTACGATGTTTCTGCGCTGTCGCCGCGCGACCGGATTTTAAAGACCACCTTTCGCTTATTTCACGGGCAAGGGTACAATGCCACCGGCATCAACCAGATCATCGCAGAAGCCGATGTCTCAAAAGCCAGCCTCTACCAGCACTTCCGCTCGAAGGAAGAGCTCTGCGTGGAGTTCTTAAACCAGCGTCATGACTTTTGGTTTGCTGCTTTACACGGCTTTACGGACAAGGCTAGGACGCCCAGGAGCAAAATAGCCGCCGCGTTCAAATTCCTCCACGACATGAACACACGCGAGAACTTTCGCGGCTGCGCCTTTCTTAACATCGTATCCGAAATCACAGAAGACGCCGTTTCCATCCGGCACGTCATTCAACGCCACAAAGAAGACCTGCGCATATTTTTTCAGGACATCCTACGCGCCGACTATCCGGCGCTGCCAGACCATATATACCTCCTATTCGAAAGCGCGCTGGTGGAAAGCCAGGTCTTTCGTGATCCCTGGCCGGTGGACCGCGCCAACACCATCGCGGACCGGCTCTTTGCCTGATCGCTCATTTCACAGACGCCAAATTTTTATACTATACAACCATGAAACGCTATATCGTTAAATTCAGAACCCGGGAGCAAGTCCCAGGCTCGCCACCACCATCACACATCCTTTCTTCGGCCCTTGGCGCGCTCATCGCCATCTCCGCCGTAACACTGCTGACACAGACCACCGAAATTCCCTTTATGATGGCCCCCTTCGGCGCCACCTGCGTACTGGCCTTCGGTGTGATCGACAGCCCGTTAGCCCAGCCCCGTAACATTATCGGCGGACACGTGATTGCTGCCGTCATCGCTGTACTTTGCGCATACCTCCTGGGTAATACCTGGTATTCGCTGGCGATTGGCGTAAGCGCTTCTATCGCCGCCATGCAAATCACCAAAACGGTGCACCCGCCTGCGGGTGCCACGCCCCTGGTAATAATTTTCGCGCAGCCGCACTGGACCTTCATCTTCTACCCGGTGCTCACGGGTTCGCTGGTGATCGTAATCATTGCGCTGCTGTTTAATAACATTTTCAGAACGCGCCGGTACCCGCGGTATTGGAGATAATGAGAGAAGAATGAAGCGTGCGTGAAAGCGCTGACTGCATTTTCCGACAATAAAAAAGCAACCTTTTATCGGGTTGCTTTTTTTATTCTGTGATTTCGTTTCTTATTTCACCACGCCTGCACGTTTGAGGCTCTCCCAAGCTTCTTCTCGTTTTTCTCTAAACGGATCGATTTGCCCGGATTTTATCTTTTGCATTACCTGTTTGGCAAGCCGCTCGAGAAGCTCTTTGTCCTCCTGCATGTCCTTTACGATTCTTACCATAACTTTTTTTTGTAAAAATATCTATTTCCGTTTACAAAAAATACTCTCATACGAAACATCTGGCATAAAATACTCCTTGTTCTCCCTCTTAATTCCCCAAACTGTATACAATGGCGCAATATGTCTCCAATGTTTGGCTATCAAACTGCTATAAACCTTACTGCGTTGTTCGTTGCTACCCTTAAAATATAAGGTAGCATTTGGATGTTGCTCAAAAAAATCATCAAATGTCGAGACCACCGTGTAGAAAATCGCTAGCATATCACCGTTATTACTTTCCGTCACGTCGTCAAGCCCCACAAATTCATTTGTTACAGGGTCTATAATTAAATCACCAAAGCCAACATTATAATACAAATCGCCATCTGACTCCCTCGGTGAATACAAGACTGCCTTCGGAATAGATCTCTTCCTACTTCGGCTCAAAAATATGTACAGGTAGGCTTGTGACTCGGGATCATACTCCCGTCTGAAAGAATATTTCCTCTCTATCATACAACAGTCTTACAGGCAACGAGAAAAACAACATTGTACATCTAATAAACAGCTATTTATTAATATTTGCAATTTTCTGCTATGCAACTATAATCGCAAGGCATAGCAGCGGATACAAGTCTTAGCTCGTCCCGGGCGGGGAATCACCCCACTAACTCTCCTCTGCCCGCTGCGGAGTTAAGACTCGCGGTGAGTATGCCTTAACCATACCTTTGGTACGCTTTAGGCACGGCTTTGATACGGGTAATCCCGGGAGTTGATACGGGTAATCCGGAGTATTTTGCACACCATTTAATGGTATTATCTTCCATTCATGGACAGTCGAGAGCAATGCCAAATCCCCTAATGGCAGCTCACAGGATTCCAGTGGCTTTTCCGCGCAAGGAAAGCGATCTTGTGTACACAAACGATAGGGCATGGCAAAACAAAAAGGCATTATCAAGCTGATCGGCAAGCTCGGCGACAGGGTATATTACTACGACAGAATCCGCGGATACCTGGTGCGAAAGGTTACATCGGTAGATGCAGAACGTATCCGTACCGACCCCGCATTCGCCCGGGTACGCGAGAATAATGCCGAATTCGGCCACTGCGCCTGGATGGTAAAACTGCTACGGGCAGCGTTTAAACCATTATTCGACGGTATAGCCGACACCCGTATGACCGCCCGACTGACAAAAGCAGCCTTCGCGATGATGCGATCAGATATGACCAGCGGTGCCGGTATGCGGAAACCGGAAAATGGTGACGCCCAGGTAATGCGAGGATTTGAGTTTAATAAGCACGCATCCGTAGAAACTATCCTACACGCTCCTTATCAGGCAGGCTTTGATCCAACAGAAGGAAAATGCACTGTAACGATCACACCGCCCGATCGCAAAAAGATGGTAAAAGCCCCGAAGGGAGCCACACACTTCCGCCTCATCGCCGGCATGGCCGCAATAGATTTTAAAACCGGTAACTATATACTCGATACCATACGATCAGAAGAAATGACCGTTCGGCAAGGCACAGATGTAGACGCACCCGTCAAACTCACAAGCCCACTGGCAACCGCGGCCGGAGAAGGACTTTTTATAACCCTGGGCATCGAATTCCTACAACGCGTGAACGGCGTCTACTGCCCGTTACAAAGCAATGAACACAACCCCATGACACTCGTGCACGCAGAGCAAATACTACAACCCGTCGAACCACTGACGCGTCTCGGCAGCGAGTATACTGATAACATCCTTCTTCCCCGCGGCAAACGAATGGTCCGCACCGTCGATCTTCACGAGCGTGGCCGTGGGCAACGTCTTGCAAACTGCTTCAATCAACGGCCACTCCGCCAGCGCATCGCGCGTACCCTGGAGGAACAACATCGGCAACGTAATCGCAGGCAAATGGTCAGCCCGGCTCGTATCAGGCTTCTTGGCCGGGTGCAACGGAAACCCATAGAACACAATACCGCGTAGAAGCTCCCCAGACGCCGCCGCAGCATAATGCGACGTCATGCGCCCGCCGAAGGATTTGCCCCCGGCCAACAACGGCACGCCTGGATACTGCTTGTGTGCATAATCCACCACGCGAGCAACTGTCTCCGTTGCCAAAGGCGCCTTATCCGGCAGCTTGCGCCCCTGCTCCATATACGGAAAGTTATACCGCACCGTACCGATTCCCTGGTCCGCAAGCGCCTGCGCCAGCGACTCCATAAAGCTATGGAGCATGCCCGCCCCGGCACCATGACCGAGTACCAATAACGCTATCATGTCGGGCGGAATGATGGCCCGCACCGAAACAGCACCGGCACCGGGTGAGATCACCACAGTGCCGGTAACAGGCGTGTACGCGCGTGAGGCCATGGGTTATACCAGTGAAGCCTCGAGCGTGATGTTGGTCTTCAGCAGCTGCGAAATGGGACAGTTCGCTTTTGCATCCGCCGTAGCGGCGTCGAATTTCTCCTGGCTGATGCCGGGCACTTTGGCCTTCAGCACGAGGTGCGACTCGGTAATAGAACCGTTCTCGAAGGTGATAACACACTCGGTGGTGAGCTCTTCGGGAGTAAAGCCTGCTTCGCCCAATACAAAGCTCAGCTTCATGGTGAAGCAGCCGGCATGTGCGGCAGCCACCAGTTCTTCGGGGTTGGTACCTACGCCTTCCGCAAAACGAGAGTTAAACGAGTATTGTGTTTTGTTCAACACAGTGCTTTGCGTGGACAGGTTGCCATTGCCTTCTTTTCCGGAGCCATTCCAAACGGCTGTTGCTCTTCTTTTCATAGTATATATAGGGGTTGATTTGAAAATAACGTCGCGTCTATTTGCTCACCACGGCAGCCTCTTTTAAGATAAAATTCACGTGGTCCATATCGTCGGGGTTCAGCACGAGCTTACCCTTGACCGTGATCACGTCGTCTACCTTGAAGCGCGACGGCGATTTGGTGAAATTCACCTCGATCACCGACTCGGGTCCGCCGCCGCCGCAGAAGAAACACTGGCTCTGCGGATATTTCGACAGGATGATGTACTGACTATCCTCAGGAGCAAAGGGCACATAAAATCCTTCTACGGTAACTTCCTTTCCAGCCAGGGCCTTAAGCTCGGCAGGAAAGTTGGGGAAGAAAATGTATTCTCCCAGCTTTTCATTGTATTTAGGCTCGAATTTCGTTTTGGCAAATTCATGCCAGGCATCAAATTTTGCCTGCGCCAACACGTTGCCCGCCAGCAACAACAAAACACCAAACATACTCCACTTTTTCATGTCTATGAATTTACAGTTTTCAATTAAACATCCATGCCTAGTGCCCGGCCAATACCTTTGATATATCGGTACGATAGGCCTGCACCGCCGGAATCACGGCACATACCAACCCCAACAACAAACTTCCGACCAGAATGATCCACTCCTGCGGATAAAACACCAGTCCACTAATGCCCGTGCGCTGGGCCTGTTCAGCCATGCCGGCCAGCAACATCACGGCGCCATGCCCGGCCAATAGCCCCAGCACACTGCCCGCCAGCGTCAGGAAACCACCCTCCAGTAAAATCGAAATAAACACCTTGGTGCGCGTGGCGCCCATCGACCGCATAATGGCCAGGTCGTAGCGACGCTCTTTCAGCGAGTTATATAAGGCTATAAAGATGCTTAACCCCGATATGACAATCAACACATACGCGAAGCCCATCAGGATGTCCACCCCCACCCCAAGGATCGAGAACAGGCGCGCTGTTTCAAAGGCGGGAGATGCGGCCTGCAGACTGCTCTGTGCATTCACGATGCGGGGCAGTTGGATCGCCCCCATCGGCGAGCGGTACTGCAACAGCATCGCCGTAATCTCTTTTGTAGAATCGCCCTTTGCCACGGAGGGGATAAGCGGTGACGGCACAAACGTAGAATCGCGCACAGGCGCTTCCTCCGCATGTTCTTCGTGCTCATCTTCCTCGCCATGCTCTTCGTGTACCGTCCACACACTCTCCACGTTGGTCAGGATGACGTTATCCAATACACTGTTGGAAGGTTTCAGAATACCCACGACTACATATTGATGTTCTTCGTGTGCATGCCCGCCCTCTGTCAGACCGTGTGCGCTGGCAAAGTGGTCACCGGGCTTGAGTTTTGTGAGGGCCGCGACGTTCGCGCCGAGTGTTACTTGCAAATCTTTGTCCCACCACGCGCCGGTGGCGAGCTCGCCGTGGTATAGATCGGCATAGGCCCTGTTGGTACCGATGATGCGGTAGGTGTTATAGCTGTCGCCCAACGCGAGCGGTATAGCTTTTTTAACAAGGCGATTTTTGGCGATCCGCTCGGCTTCGAAGAGCTTGATATTGCCGGTGGGGAAGTCGATGTGAAAGATATTGCAAAGGATGATTTGCAACGGACTGCCCTTCGCCCCTACCACCAGGTCGATGCCTTTGGCATTCTCGGTAATCTTTTTTTCAAGCTGCTGACTGAAAAGCAGCAGGATGGTAATGACGGCAATGCCCAGCGAGAGCAACAGAATATTGATGGCCGTGTTCAGCGGCCGGGCTTTGAGGTAATTCCAGACAAGTGTCAATAAGCTCATGGGTGTGGTATCGCGGGTTACGGAGCTGTAGTGAGGTCGATGCGGTTGCTGATGCGGTCTTTGAGGCGCTGGTCGTGTGTCGCAACCAACAGTGTGGCGCCGTGCTGCCGGGCAACGTCGGTCAGCAACGTGATGACACGCTCGCAGTTCTTATCGTCGAGTGCCGACGTAGGCTCATCGGCCAGAATGATGGATGGCTTATTCAGCACAGCCCGTGCAATGGCTACCCGCTGGGCCTGGCCGTGGCTGAGCTCGCTGATGCGGCTTTTCTTTTTCTCTTGCAACCCCAGGCTGGCCAGCACCTGATCGATGCGCGCGGCGTCCGGAGGCAGTCCCGCCAGGTAAGGCGACAATGCGAGGTTCTTTTCCACCGTCAGGGCGCTGATAAGATGATTGCGCTGGAAGATGAAACCGATGTGGCGGCCGCGGAAACCGTCGAGGGCCGCTTCCGATAAGGCGTTCAGCGCAGTGTCTTGAATGGACACCGTGCCGCTATACTTGCGCAGCAGTCCGCCGATGACGTGCAGCAGCGTGGTCTTGCCGCTGCCCGACTCACCGAGCAGCAGGCCGTGCTCGCCCTGGGGAATGGAAAAATCCTGGAATTGTATGGCCCGGGATGTTCCGTCATATTGATAAGAAAGATTGCGCACGGAGATCATACCGATGAATTTGTTAAGATCCGTAAGGTAAACGGAGCCCGCAAATTAAAAAAACCACCGGGGATAAGCGGAAAGAATTTGTTAAGCTTTTACGAGGCCGCCTTCGCTTTCTCTGCACGCGGTCTCTTCACACCCACTCCCACACTCACACACCGCTCTCGCTCTCACTCTCACTCTGTTTCTTCTGCCGGGTGCCTGCATACAGCTCGTATTCCAACAATCGACAGTCCAGCTTGGCCGTATAAAACTCGATGCGACGGCTGGCGCGCAAGCCGATCTTTTTGGCCAGATCGAGGTTACCGGTAAAGATGTAGCCGGTGTAGCCCTTGCATTGCTGCTTGAGAAAATCGCCGACGCGGCCGTACGTTTCCTCCAGCGCCTGCACTTCACCCAAACGCTCGCCGTACTCGGGGTTGAAATATACCACCCCCGGCGCCGGCGGCACGGTCGTTTTCGCAAAGTCGCCACGCTCGAAACGAATCAGGTTAGCAACGCCCGCCATGCCGGCATTGGACTGTGCAACGTTCACGGCATCGTCGCTGATGTCGCTGGCAATAATCTGCAGGCCGGGCACATCGTGTACCCGGGCGTCGAGCTGCTCGCGCTCTTCGCGGTAGAAGCTTTCCTCATACCCCAGCAAGTGCATAAAAGCATAATTGTCGCGGTACAAACCCGGGCGACGATCGGTCGCCAACAAAGCCGCCTCGATAGCCAGGGTACCCGAACCACACATGGGATTAACGAATGGTGACTGACGATCCCACTTACCCGCCATTAACGTCGCGGCTGCCAGCGCCTCCAGCATAGGCGCCTTACCCGGCACCTTGCGGTAGCCGTGCTTGGCAAGCGTGTACCCTGATGTATCGGCAAAGAGCTCGCCACGATCTTCCTTCCAGTATAAGTGCACCACCGTCTGGTCGAGATCGGGACCCGAGTTCGGGCGGCGGGCCGTGTTGCGGCGGAAGCGATCGGCAATGGCGTCCTTTACCTTTACGTTAGCAAAGAGAGGTGTATTGATAGTGAAGTGGTCGACATTGCTGGTAACCGAGAAGTAGCCTTCGCCCGCCATGATGTCTTCCCACGGAAATTTAAACACCACATCGTACAGCTCCTGGGGGCTGTTGACACGAAACTCGTGCAAGGAATAAAGAATCTGACTGGCGCAACGCAGGTTGAGGTTCAGCCGAATACAATCGCGTACAGTGCCCAGCAGCTCCACGCCTGTTTGGAATACCCGCTCCGGCTCAAACCCCAGATCGCGAACCTCTTTTTCAAGGTACGGCGACAAGCGCTTGTTACAGGTAATAATGATGCGGCGAGATTCCTGAAATACGTTCATAAGGCCGCAAAATTACGGGAATTCAATAAATGAACTCAATTTCTTTCAAAGCAAACACCTTCATCCCCTCAATCGTCTCCAACAACAACCTTCCCGCCTCGTCAATCCCCTTCACTTTCCCCTCAAACTCCTCTCCTGCTGCTTTAAAAGGCCGGAGCTCATTCAATCCAAAAAGCACCTGTTCGTACTCTTGCTTCAGTTGTACGGTTTTACCCTGCCGCAGCGACAGGTAGCGTTGTTCAAGCGCAACCAAAAGGACGTCGAGCACCTCCTGGAGCGCATGCGATTGGCCGCCAACCGTGCGCAGCGAGCCCGCGCGCGGGGAACCGAAAGTAGCCTGGTTTACGTTTAAACCTATGCCCACTACAGCATGGGCTAGCGTAGAGCCTTGAATGCTGTTTTCAATGAGAATCCCGCACACTTTCCGGTCGTCTGCCAGCAAGTCGTTGGGCCACTTGATGTGGACGGGTTGTTGTAGAAAAGCGGATAGGAAATCGTATAAACCCAGCGAAATTGCCATATTGAGTGAATATTGCTCGTGCGGGCGCAGGAACGTAGGCTTCAGAATGAACGAAAACGTGAGGTTCTGACCGGCGTGCGCCTCCCAGGTGTTGCCCATCTGACCACGGCCGGCGGTTTGGTTATCCGTGATCACCAACGTACCTTCCGGGGTTGACGACTCCTGGCAAAGTTGCAGGGCATGGGTGTTGGTGGAGTGACATTCCGGCATAAAAACAAGGTTCTTGCCGATGAAAAGCGTATTGGTAGGGATTTTATACAAGGTATTTTGTTTAGTTTTGAGGGTTAATCCAAAAACGAAGATAGTTTAATGGTAAAAAAACGGAAGGGGGCCAGTTCGGAAAAACTGAGTGAGGTGATCGTAAAAGGCATGCAGGAAAAAAAGGCAGCGGACATCGTTGTGATGGACCTCCGCAAAGTAAAGAATGCAGTCGCAGATTTCTTCATCGTTTGTTCCGGTAACTCCGATAAACAGATAGATGCCATTGCTGACTCTATTGACGAAGAAGTCTTCAAAACTCTGAAAGAAAATCCCTGGCACATCGAAGGAAAAAACAATAAAGAGTGGATGCTCCTCGACTATATTGATGTGGTAGCACACGTCTTTAAAAAGGACCGGCGTGAGTTCTATGCGCTGGAGCGCTTATGGGGCGATGCCGATATAACGGAAATCGAGGACTAAAGAACTAAATGTCCTGCACCACGTTATTGAGTAGATATTTGAAAACACTGATCGTAAATAGAAATGGCCGACAAACAAAAAGAAAATAAACCGCTGTTACCTACTAAGCCACCGCGTGGTAATTACCAGATCTGGGTGATCCTGGCTACCATCGCTGTCATCTTCGGCGTGATGTATTTCAACTCCACGAATGGTTTAAAGGAAGTCGACTACGACGTCTTCAAACAGATGGTAAAAGCGGGCGATGTACGGAAAGTCATCCTCGTGCAAAATCAAAAATTCGTAGAAGTAACACTTACTTCCGACGCATTGCAAAATGCTAAATATAAGCAAGACCTTAACAGCAACCCGATCGGTGGCTCCAGCGCCTCCGGCCCGCACTTTATTGTGCGCGTGGTAGACGCCGGCAACTTCGATCAGGAGTTCCGGATCTTTAAAGACAAGTTGCCCGACAGCGCGAAGCCCGAATATAAGTCGGAAGACCGTGGCGACTATGTAGGTCAACTGTTCCAGTGGGGCTTGTTGTTCCTGCTCCTCTTCGGTTTCTGGATGCTGATGCGCCGCATGACCGGCGGTGCAGGTCCCGGTGGACAGATCTTTAACATCGGCAAATCGAAGGCTGCCCTGTTCGATGCCGAGAACAAAGTAAAGATCACCTTCTCGGACGTCGCCGGCCTGGACGAAGCCAAAGAAGAAGTAAAAGAAATTGTAGACTTCCTGAAGACGCCAAGCAAGTTCACCAAGCTGGGTGGTAAGATTCCGAAAGGTGCGTTGCTGGTAGGCCCTCCGGGTACCGGTAAGACCTTGCTCGCGAAAGCTGTCGCAGGTGAAGCCGCTGTGCCTTTCTTCTCACTGTCGGGTTCCGACTTCGTGGAAATGTTTGTGGGCGTGGGCGCTGCGCGGGTACGTGACCTGTTCAAGCAAGCCAAAGAGAAAGCCCCGTGT
Source organism: Dawidia cretensis (assembly GCF_018598175.1). Taxonomy (GTDB): domain Bacteria; phylum Bacteroidota; class Bacteroidia; order Cytophagales; family Cyclobacteriaceae; genus Ohtaekwangia; species Ohtaekwangia cretensis. The sequence goes on along the minus strand of NZ_JAHESE010000029.1, from coordinate 47,300 downwards.
ATCATATTCATCGATGAGATCGACGCTATCGGCCGGTCACGCGGTCGTGGTCAGTTGCCCGGTGCGAATGACGAGCGTGAGAATACGCTGAACTCGCTGCTGGTGGAAATGGACGGTTTTGCTACCGACTCGGGTGTGATCATCCTGGCCGCAACCAACCGCCCTGACGTGCTCGACTCTGCGCTGCTGCGTCCGGGCCGTTTCGACCGCCAGATCAGCATTGACAAACCCGATATCGTAGGCCGTGAGGCAATCTTTAAAGTACACCTCAAGCCTATCAAGCTGGATCCTACCGTAGATCCGAAAAAGCTTTCGGCGCAGACGCCGGGCTTTGCGGGTGCGGAGATCGCCAACGTATGTAACGAAGCCGCGCTGATTGCCGCGCGTCGTGATAAGAAAGCCGTCGACATGCAAGACTTCCAGGACGCCATTGACCGTGTGATCGGTGGCCTCGAGAAGAAGAACAAGATCATTTCGCCGGAAGAGAAAAAGATCGTGGCCTTCCATGAAGCCGGTCACGCGGTAGCGGGCTGGTTCCTGGAGCACGCCGATCCGCTGGTGAAGGTCAGCATCGTACCGCGCGGCGTAGCCGCGCTGGGGTATGCACAGTACCTGCCCAAAGAGCAGTTCCTGTATCAAACCGAGCAACTGCTGGACGAAATGTGTATGGCCTTTGGTGGACGTGCGGCGGAGGATCTGGTATTCGGCAAGGTCTCCACGGGTGCCCTAAGCGACCTGGAACGCATCACCAAATTGGCGTACAGCATCGTGACCGTCTATGGTATGAATAAACAGATTGGCAATATGTCGTTCTACGACTCAAAAGCCAACGACTACTCCTTCCAAAAGCCTTACTCCGAAGCTACTTCGGAGAGGATCGACGTGGAAGTGAAGGGTATCATCGACGAAGCCTATGAGCGCACAAAAGCCCTGCTGAGCAAACATCGGATCTATCTGGATGTGATCGCCAAAGAGCTGCTGGAGAAAGAGATTCTCTTCCAGGCCGACCTGGAAAGGTTGATTGGCAAACGTCCGTTTGAAAAACAAACGACTTACCAACAATTTACCAACGGCACAGGCAAGTATGAAAAACAGGCTCAGGAAAACGAGCAGCCCGGTGTAGACCCTACGCCGACGCTGGAAGGCGACAGGCCTGACGAGCTGCGCACTTCGCCACTGTCGTAAACAAGAAACTAAAATAATCCGCTTATTTTTGAACTCAGGACCCCACAGGTTCTGAGTTTTTTTATGAATAATATCCCCTCGCTCCACCACAAGAAGATTTTCTTCGCCTCCGACTTTCACCTGGGTGTTCCCACCCGGGAGGATAGCCTGCAGCGCGAGCGGCGCATCGTCCGCTGGCTGGATTCCATCAAAGACGAGGCCCACAGCATTTACCTGCTCGGCGACATCTTTGACTTCTGGTTCGAGTACCGCCACGCCATCCCCAAAGGCTTCATTCGCCTGCAAGGCAAGCTGGCCGAGCTGCGCGATGCAGGCATTCCCATTATCTTCTTCACAGGCAACCATGACATGTGGATGTTCGATTATTTCACAGAAGAGCTGGGCATCCCGATTTACCGCGATCCACAAATATTGACGGTGGGCACACAACGGCTGATGATCGGCCACGGCGATGGCCTGGGGCCCGGCGACCACACGTATAAGTTCCTCAAAAAGTTCTTTAACAGCCGCCTGTGCCAGTGGCTGTTCGCCCGCATCCACCCCAACTTCGGCATCGGACTCGCCAACTACTGGTCGCGCAAGAGCCGCATCAGCAACATAGAGAAACAGGAAGACAAATTCGAAAAAGCCGAGAACGAATACCTCTGGGTATACTGCACCGAAGTCGAGCAAAAGGCCCATCACGACTTCTACATCTTCGGCCACCGGCATTTGCCGCTGGATCTACCGATCGGAGAGCACGCCCGGTATATTAACATCGGCGAGTGGGTGAACTTCAATACGTATGGGGTATACGATGGGGAGACGATGGTGTTGAAGACTTTCCCAAGAGATTAAATAAAAAAACGCCAGCTTCCCGACTGGCGCTTTTTATTTCTTACAACAATTTGTTATCGACCAGGTATTGAGCGATCTCCACCTCCGCCTTATTCGGCACAGCCACCTTGATCTCGGAATCTTTCACCGCCAGGTTCGAATGGATCGTCACCGGAAAGCTGTTCCCTACAGGGTAACTAAATACCGACGAAGCCACCAAACCAAACGCCACCGGCGCCTCTTCCAGCTTCTCGTCACCGTGTACAAATGGTTTATCATTCTTACGTTGCAGTGTATATACTGCTTCGCCTGTCAGACGTGTGACAATCGTTACCAGGTATACATCACTCTGATATGCATCCTGCGTACGCGTAATGGAGCCATCTTTCTCTTTAACCTCCTTTACATTCTTCAGCGTTACTTTCGCTTCGGTTGTTCGGGAAATTGGGTAATAAGCCTTCAGATAATCAGCCATGCTCTTCTCATATTCCGCTGCTTTCGCAATGGTGGGAACACCATCAAGTTTGAGAAACTCTGCTTCAGCCGCCGGGTTGATAGCGTTGTTTACCACCAAGTCCTGTGTGAAGCCCTTTACCACCAAGTTGTAGATCTTGTCTTTGCGCGTCGGCGGATAGGCCTCGTCATGTAAGCGAACCATTGACGTACCGCTGCCAACAAAACGAACCGTGTAGCCGAACAGGTTTCTGAACTTGGGATTAGCGTTGGTGTACTTCCAGGTCTTGATAGTAAAAAGCGAGTCACCGTTGAGAGAGCTTACCGCCAGATTGGCGGGCTCCATAAACTTGGAGGTACCCGTGATCTGCGCATAGGGCTGTTTATCCTTTAGCAGCACGTCTTTTTTGATGTCGAACTGGCTAAAGCCATTTATACTGGCTGCCAGCACGAACGAGAGGATAAGAATTTTTCGCATGATAGTGTGGAGTTTATCGTGCGTTAAAGTAACGCACTTTGGTTTAATAGTACCGCGAGAAAGCAGATGGAGGTTGACGTCATGTAAGAAACTTTAGGTTATTACAGGATATGCTCGTTCAGCATAAAACGGAGTATAAATTTTTCGCTGATTTGTACAATTCTACATACTCGCGCGCGTCGCAGCATAATTTTTGTGTAGGTTTGTGTGTACCTGATGATCGTGAAATAATGCGCCTTTTAACCCTATATGTAATCATGCTGTTGCTGGCGGGCACGTCCCTTCTGGCCCAGACGCCCAAGCCTATAGCTATCACGTTACCGGATAGCGTCACGGCAGCGTTCATCGATCGTCCCGGCGAGCTTTACCTGCAGCTGCGCAGCGGGCGCTTACAGCGTTACGACAAAGACGGCAACCTACGTGCTACCTCACCTGATAACCTCCCCCGGCTCACACTCTTCGACCCACGTGACGGCGCTCGCCTGTTTGCGTATTACCGCCCCACACAACATTATGCCTATCTCAACCCGTCATTCGAGGCAGACATTAACAACTCCATCTCCATCGACGCAGCCTTCGCCGCAGAACCCTGGCTGGTCTGCGCCTCCGGCGATTACAACGTGTGGATACTGGATGTCGCCGACTGGAGCCTGAAGAAGATCGACACACAGAAAGGTATAGTATTGGTGGAAACCCCCGTAGCAGGAGTTACTGCAGACAAGCACGAAGCGATCACCTATATGCGCGAATACCAGGGCTTCCTTTTCTTACTCGAACGCGGCAAAGCGCTGCACATGTACAGCAGCATGGGCAAGCATCTGCGCACACTGACAGCACCGGGCATTCGGTATTTTAACTTCCTGGGAGAAGAGGTATATTTCGACACCAACGACCGGCGCCAGATGTTCAACCTGTTCAGCGCCAAATACGATGATGCCGACAGCCGGGTATCCCAGGGTTTTGTCCTCCAGAGTGATGAGCGCCTATACATCATTGACGGGAAGAGGCTGGAAGTTCACCCCCTGCAGAAACCCTGACCGCCGTCACAGCATCCGTTGTGACCAAATCCGGAACTGTATCTCATTCACGTAAGGTCTCCCGCCATTTCGGCCGCGTAGCATCACTCACCCGCTTTACAGACAGCACGGTGATCGCCTGGGATCCGCTGTTTTTTGACCGGTTCAACATTATCGAATTCGCCGGCGTCGGCGACGATCCGAATAATGCCAGCGCTCCGGCCGCAAGACTTCTCCAGCAAAGCCGGCCGCTGACCATTCCGGATAAAAGCGAAGGGAGGTATCATATGATCCCCAACATTGGCATGGCCACGGCGCCTAACCAGGACGTATTTTTTGCGCAGCGATATTCCATCACCGGCAGCTCCAACATCCGCAACGAGCTGATCTCAACAGCAAGCGACTTCGAGCATGCCCTGTATGTCGAAGGGTATGGAACCGCAGACTTCAATACCATCATCGATGTAGAGATCGACAGCAAAGGGATCATGTATACAATTGAATCCGGGAAGACCTTTATCCGCAAGAACGATACCGGCAGCGTCAGCACGTTTGCCGGCGCTACTACTGCCGGACACGCAGACGGCACGGGCGCCGCCGCGCAGTTCACCCGGATCTCGGCGATGGCGATCGACAAAGCCGATAACCTGTACGTGGCAGACGGTTCATACATCCGGAAAATCACGCCCGGCGGGGTCGTGACAACACTCGCCGGCAGTGCCCAGGCCGGCAACGTCGACGGTGAGGTGTCGGAGGCGCGTTTCAGCAACGTAACCGGATTGTTCATGGCGGCCGATGGTAAGATTTATATCGCCGATACCGGAAACGGAAAGATCCGTGTGCTCGACACTGCCGGTAATGTCAGAACGCTGCGCGGAACCATTGCGCTCCTGGAGGAGACGGCAGAAACGTTTCACATCTTCGTCGACACCAAAGACAATGTCTACACCCTATCACCGAATAAAACCTACCAAATGACGGTATTCGTCCCTGAAAATAATATGTTACGGACACGGTTCGAAAGGACGCAGGAAAACGGCTCCTACGCATTTACATTGGAAGAGCAGGACTAACCCAACCGGCGTCCGCCTCTATTCACCGGCCTCTTCAGCGCGTTATGGCGTCGCAGAGGCCGGTTTGTTGTACGACGTCCAATTCCGGCCGCCAATGCCCGGAATGGCTTTTTTAACTGTTCATTTTTGAACATATTTGTGCATCGCAGAACACCTGCACAGGCTTAAAACACCCCAAATGGCAGTTTTTGTTACTGGCATAGATTTTCCTACAAGCATTATCCACACCTAAATCATCCTTACTCACGTGAATGAAGGCGGCAAAATTTTAATGATCGATGACGATGAAGATGTACTCCTGGCGGCGAAGATGTTGCTTAAAAAGCAGGGACATCATGTGATTATCGAAAAGAACCCAAAGAAGATCCCTTTTCTACTCAACAACGATACGTACGATGTCATTCTGCTGGACATGAACTTCAGCAAGGACATCACCAGCGGTAAAGAAGGTTTTTATTGGCTCGAGCAGATCCTGGCGCACGACCCCTCGTCGGTAGTGATTATGATCACCGCCTTTGGTGATGTCGAGATGGCCGTGCGGGCGCTGAAGGCCGGTGCTACCGACTTTATTCTCAAGCCCTGGCAGAACGAAAAGCTCATCGCCACGATCTCGACGGCCATCCGCCTGAAACAGTCCTATAAAGAAGTAGACAAGCTGAAGAAGGCTAAAGAGATGCTGGAAGAGCAGATCAGCCGTCCCTTCGCGGAGATCATCGGCCAAAGCAAAGCCATCCAGGATGTATTCCAGCTGATTGACAAGGTTGCCAAGACCGATGCCAACGTGCTTATCCTGGGTGAGAACGGTACGGGTAAAGAACTGATTGCCCGCGCCATTCATCAACGCTCCCTGCGTAAAGACAACAGCTTTGTGTCGGTGGACATGGGGGCGATCACGGAGACGCTCTTCGAAAGCGAGCTGTTCGGTCATAAGAAAGGTGCTTTTACCGACGCCCGCGAAGACCGCCCCGGCCGCTTCGAGCTGGCCAACGGGGGTACGCTGTTCCTGGACGAGATCGGCAACCTCAGCATGGCGCTGCAAAGCAAGTTGCTGAGCGCACTGCAATCACGCCAGGTAACGCGCGTCGGCGCCAACCAGGCGCTGCCGGTAGACATCCGGTTGATCTGTGCGACCAACATGCCGCTGCACAAGATGGTGCAAGAGGGCACATTCCGGCAAGATCTGCTGTACCGCATCAACACCGTGGAAGTCCAGGTACCACCGCTGGCCGACCGTGTGGAAGACATCCCGATGCTGGCACAACACTATTTGAACTATTACGCCAAAAAATATCACAAGCTCGTGAACACCATTGCACCCGACGCCCTGGACAAGCTCAAGCGCTATGCGTGGCCGGGTAACATCCGCGAGCTGCAGCACGCCATCGAGCGTGCCGTGATCATGACCGATCTGAGCAGTTTACAAGACAGCGACTTCCTGCTGAGCCGTGCGCTGTCTACCGGCCCCGCCAACAATACCCTGAACCTGGACGAGGTGGAGAAAACCGCGATTGTAAAAGCACTCAACATGCACAACGGGAATATATCCAAAGCAGCAGACGAGCTTGGGTTGACGCGCGCCTCGCTATACCGGAGAATGGAAAAGTATGGAATTTAACTGGCGATCGGCAGTAATTCCCCGGGTAGCCTTTCTGGCCGCCTCGCTATTCCTGAGCTGTGTTTTTATACTCAACGACACTAACTGGCTGTACGCCGTCGTGTTCATCGGAATCAGCCTGGTGCAGATCAAGCTGCTGGTAGAATACCTCGATCGCACGCGAACCAGCATGGCGTCGTTTTTCGACTCCATCCAGTTCGACGACCTCTCCTATTCTTTCAAGACCTCCAGCGAAGACCCCGACATACGGCGCCTGCACCAGGAGCTGAACCAGGCCATGCTGCGCATGCGCAGCGCCCGCCGCGAGAAAGACTCGGAATTTCTCTTCTTCAAGAACATCGTCATGCACGTCGGAATCGGACTCATGGTATTTCGCGAAGACGGCACCGTCGAGATCTTCAACAGCGCGGCCCGCAAGCTGCTGCGCGTCAACCGCATCACACATCTGGGCGACCTCAACAGCGTCAGCGAAGTGTTGGTCAATGTCTTCACCCGCCTCAAGACGGGTGGCCGTGAGCTGACGCGCCTCAAGATCGGCGAAGAGATTGTACAGCTTTCCATCTACGCCATCGAGTTGACCTTGCGCGGTGAGAACGTCAAGCTTATTTCTCTCCAGAACATCCAGAACGAATTGGAAGAGAAAGAAATGGAAGCGTGGCAAAACCTGGTGCGTGTATTGACGCACGAGATCATGAACTCGGTGACACCCATTTCGTCGCTGGCCGGCGTCGTGGAAGAAGAGCTGAAGCCATACATCATCCTCGAGGGTGAAGAGAACACTGCGCCACCGCTCTCCAAGGACCAGCTCAGCGATATTCACCTGTCACTCCAGACCATCAGCAAGCGCAGCGAGGGCCTCATACACTTCGTAAAAGAATTCCGCAGCCTGACGGCTATACCGAAGCCGCGCCCTTCGCAGATCGACGTGCGCACCATGCTGGAAGAGCTCACAATGCTTCACCGCAGGGAGCTGAGCGACCGCGGCATTCAGCTGAGCATCTCCGTTTACCCGGAGGACCTCACCATTACTGCCGACAAAAACATGATCGAGCAGGTGGCCATCAACCTCTTGAAGAATGCCATTCAGTCCTTCGAAGACCAGGAGCAAAAGACGATTGCCCTACGCGCTTACCTGAACGACAAGTCGCGGGCGGTGATCGCCGTCAAAGACAACGGCACAGGCATTGATCCGGAAGCGTTGGAGAAGATCTTCATACCGTTCTTTACCACGAAAAAGACGGGCTCTGGCATTGGGCTCAGCTTGTCGCGTCAGATTATGCGCCAGCACCAGGGTACGTTAAGCGTAAAATCGACTGTCGGCCAGGGCACCGAGTTCTTTATGCGTTTCTGACCTCCTCAGCCGGGTTCCAGGGTGCCTCCCATAAAGATTTGTAGGCAAAATCCGTATTTAATACATTTGCCAAACATTTGGAATCCGCTATGCAAGACATCCCCCAGAAAGTCACCAAGATATTGACGGAAAAACTCGGCATTGCAGCGTCGGAAATTACCCCCGAAGCAAACTTTGTAAAAGACCTGGGCATCGACTCCCTGGACTATGCCGAGATCGTGATGGAGTTTGAGCAAACGTTCGACATCCGCATACCGGACGACGACGCCGAAAAACTCCAGACCTATGGACAGGCGGTAAAGTACATCCAGGACAAGGTCAGCAAAAAATAATTTCCGTTCGTTCCCGTCTTTGGGAATATAGCAACGGTCCTACCCTGCTGCGCCGTGAACACTCCAGGTAAGAAGGTACTCTTCATCGTCAACAAGTACGCCGGCACGGGCTACCAGCCCGCGGTGGAAGGACGCATCATCGACGCCTGCGAGCGTGCCGATGCCGAGTGCTCCATCGAGTTCACGCGCGCCCCCGGCCATGCCGTCGAGCTGGCCGAGCAAGCCCCCCAACAAGGTTTCGACTTCGTCGTCGCCGTCGGCGGCGATGGCACCATCAATGAAGTAGCCCGCGGGGCATTGAAAGCCAACATACCGATGGGGTTGATCCCCCGCGGTTCCGGCAACGGCCTCTCACGCCATTTGGGTATACCGTTGGGCGTAGCCGACGCTGCCCAGTCGCTCTTTCAAAGCACCATCGTGCCGATGGATGCTTTTACCGTCAATGGCAAACTTTCTCTTAATGTATCAGGCATAGGCTTTGACGGGCACATAGCCAACCTCTTCGGTGGTACCAGCAAACGTGGGTTGGCGGGGTATGCTAAACTTACGATGCAGGAGTTTTTTACCTTTCGTGAGTTCCAAGCAGAGATCGAGATCGCAGGCAAGCGGAATACAGTCAACGCCTTCATCATTGCTATTGCTAATTCTTCGCAATATGGCAACAATGCCCGCATCGCTCCGCGCGCTTCGGTGACTGATGGGTTATTGCACATCAACACCATGAAGAAGGTGCCGGTATACCGTGTAGATTTTATTTATAACATGTTTGCAGGCGATGTTGGTAAGACATCGTTCTGTGATGTGCAAGAAGCTCCTTCGCTCGTAATTCGTACATCGAAGCCAGTAGCCTACCACGTGGATGGTGAGCCCAGTGGGCACAATACTGAGTTTAAGATTGAAGTATTGCCGGGCGCTATTCAGATTCTGGCTCCTGCCGTTGGCAAGCGAGTGGATAAGCGATAGCAGTTACTCATAACGCTTTTAAACAACAAGCGACCTGGTTTCCTCGATTAATCCCCACCGTGCCCCTTTCGAAAGCAAAAAGCCACAGATATAAATCCGTGGCTTTAGTGTATCGAATTATACTATTCAGCGACTACTTCGCTGGTGCTTCATTAGCAAAGCGGATAATCTTCGCTAGGTCTTCTTTTTTTTTATACGAAAGGCGGTTGTCTTCAGCGTACTTTTCAATGTCGGCCTCACGTCCCTGGAATTGACTAACGACCTTTTTCCCTGCCCGGGTGACATCAGTAGCTTTTCCGTCCTTTACCAGGAATAGATCTTCTTTCTTGACGGCTTTATCACCACGGCTCCCAACATCCAGGGCCGCATTGTAATTGCCCGCAATAATCTCTACGGAAGGTTTCGCATAAAGGGAAGTATTGCCTGTGGCCAATACTTCAACCAGGCCTGTGAGGCCTGGGACCTGCTGGCGATTAGCGTTTAAAAAGAGTTGTTTACGGGGCATCGCGGCGAGCTCGAAGCCTTTGATCTTGGAGAGGCTGGCCACTTTGATACCCGCCGGAGTATTGATTTCAAGCAGGCTGTTTTTGATATCATATTTTAACGACAGGTCCGCTAGTGTATCACCGGATAGCAGCATGAGAGTTCCATAGGTCCAGTCCTCGTGCAGGTAGACGCTTTCGATCTTTTCTGGTTTAGGTTGAAACTCGTTATAGCGACCGGAGGTACGGTCTACTATCTGATCAACGCGCATGTCACCCTGGGCAAAGGTCGCAAGTGAGAGAACGGTTAAGAGTAGAATTATCAATAAACGCATAGTTCAAAGGTATTAAAAAAAGGGGCTACCGAAATAGCCCCTTTCCCACATAATAATGGAGTGATTTAAATCAACTAAAAATCATCTTCAGTAAAGCCGGTACGTTTGTGGCCATGCGCCACATATATAGTACCTGGATCATCGGAGAATTCGATCTCAAAATAAATGCTATCGGTAACAACGCGTGTTTTAGAGAAACCACCTTTGGGGAAGATTTGACCGTTCACAATGTTCACTTCGATTTCATCACCAATCGCGTTAGGTGCGTCATCTGCTGCAAATTTTTTCGCAGTAGGGTCAACCTGCGCCTTGATCTTATAGGTCCAGAAATTGCCGCCCGCCGCGTTCGGATTTACCAGGTCAGAAATAAGCATCTCCGTGTTCACGTTAGCAGCTGTATTCGATGTAATAATTTCCGAATAGCCACGGTTGACGTCTTCGCCATCAACCGAATACGTAATCCACCATTCCCCTGCTATCTCCTGTCCTGCGGTGCGGCCAATGGATGGATCATCAGAATCACAGCTGAGTAGAGCCATACCTGAAGCGGCCAGCAAAAAAGCGCCTGTTAGTATCTTTTTCATATCTTATCAATTGAAGTCTATTGTTTGACAAAAGTTCTGAAGGCATCACCATATCCACCATTGATTACAACCCAGGAGAAGGAAGTACCCTCGGTTATCTCCTCCAGATTGCCATAGAAAGGACTGCTTTGCACGAGCTGGTAAGGCATATCGATTCTATGCGTGTCGTAGTGATAGAAACGAACGGTAGTCGATTCGTCGGCTTCGTCGGTTGCGACACCACCCACGTTACTCGATGTGTACAGGCCCGGGATACCTGGCACCGGCGCCACGGTGGTAACCCCACCTACACCAGCATTACGCTTATAGTCACCGCTGATGTCAACATCCGCGACGTTTGGCGAAATTACACCTACATACCGAAATGCTCTAGCGGGGAAACCATCTTTGTTCGTGGCAATGTACTGGATCGTATACACGCCCGGAACGTTGGGATTTACCTGATCTCCGGCCACTTGCACTTCAATATTCTTTCCTTCTTCAACCGCTGTCACACCTGGATCTGTCCAGCTACCACCCTGGGGTATACTGTTCCACTGCTCACCATTCATCGTGAGCGCTGCATAAAATGTCACCTTTGACACGCCTTCCGTCGATTCATCGTCGCATCCATACAAGAACGCCACGACCATGACCAGGGCTGAAACTATATAAAATCTATGTTTCATTGTTGTTTTCTTTTTTTGTACTGCCACTACTTCTGATCCCACCAAATTTTCGTTGTTGCCGGCACTTGAGCTGGCGTATTCGGGTTTCTGTTCTGCTCCGTCTCAGGGAACAACAGGCGTTTTGGATAGTTACCCTTGCCGGTTACCCCTCCGATAGGATATACCAGGTTACCCGGTGTGTAAGTTTCACCGTAGGTTTCTGTAGTATATTCAGGATATCCCAGTCGGTTACGCTCAAAGAATGCTTCCAAACCTTCAATGCCTGCCAGCGCCACCCACTTCTGCATGGCAATAGCGCGCAGGTTCTCTTCCTCTGCACCGTTAGGATATGCATAAGGCCCATCGTCCTCATAATACTTGGGAGCCAATGTATCAGGCAGGTTCATACGATCGAAGGCGGCGCGAATACCGGCTTCATACAGACCCTGGGCTGCTGCTGTACCAGGGCCCATGCCCCGGGCAGCCACCTCTGCCCGAATGAAAAGTATTTCCGGAAGAGACATGAAATACAATGTATCGGTGGCATTTATAATCGCTGTAGAAATATCGTCGGGAACGATGCTCACCGTAGATTCACCGAAATTTCCCTGTTCGATGCCCCTGTAGCCATTCTTGGGTTTTGTAAACAACGCCTTACGGCGCAGTGTATCATCGTTAGCTTCGAGGTATTCCATGAAGGTCCGGCTCGCCTTGATGTTTTCTTTTGAGTTCAGCTTGCGGCGGTCTGCTTCGAAGAGCGGGTTGCTTTTGTTCTCGACGTTATCAAACTGCGACATGGCCGCGCTCGTTGTCAGGAAATTTGCGCTCCCAGTATACAGCGCTTCGATACCACTCTGCGCTAACGCAGGGCGAGCATAGATCTGGCGCAGGTATATTTTTAATTTTAGCGTGTTAGCAAATTGAATCCACCGATCTACATCACCATTAAACAACAAATCTTGCGTGCCCGGATCCGTATTGGTGCTTACGTCAAAGTCCTTGCTCAACGCTTCGTCGATACGCACAATGAGTGAGTCATACACTTCCTGCCCTGGGCGGAAGTGCGGGTGCTGAACTAGATTTCCTTGTAGCGCTTCATCAAACGGTATCTCATCATAAATATCAGCCATCATTTGATACACATAGCTCTGCATCACGGTGCTCATGAGGTACAGATTCCAATCGCCTTGCTTTTTTGATTCATTCCGGGCGAATTGCAGATCTTGCAAGGAGCCACTATAGACCTCGTTAAAGTCTGTGTTCAGCGTAGATTGCTGAACGATGTAGGCGTCAAGGTTTTTGTATTGGTTCGAACCGTTGTTCTGCGCCCAATACTGTACCCACATACCACCCATGATGTTATAGTTGGTTACCAGGCTGGCACCGGCTGATGCAATCCCAGCAGGGAGTGCCAACGCCGGAGTATTGGTCGGTGCGTTGTTCGGATCTTTATTCACGTCCAGGAAATCGCTGCAGGACGCGAGCACGACGGCAAATGTCGTTAAGAATATCGCTATCTTTTTCATGATCTTAATCTGTCTAATGTTTTAGAATCCGGCTTTCAGGCTGATACCATAGCTTCTTACAGTGGGGCCTACGGCAAACTCACCTGAAAATGCGCTTACCTGAGAACCATTGTAACCGGTAATCTCCGGATCGACGATGTTATTGGATGACGGTGTCCACAAGAACAGGTTTCTACCGACCAGGCTCACATTGAGACTGGAGATCGGTGTGCTCTGCAGCAGCGATGAAGGCAGGTTGTAGCTCAACACCACTTCGCGCAGCTTAACAAAGGTTCTGTCGAGTACGTGGCCGCGCTCCTGGTACAGGTTCGTCGACGAGTTCATGTATTCGGAGAAGTTGTTTACCGATACCGGAATGTCGTTCTCTACATATACCGGTGCATCGTCTGAGCCTACTTGTTTCACCGAGTTCGGTACGATGAACGGCTTACGGTCATTGTACAGCGTGTTAGTCGAATTGCCCACGAATTCCATCAGGCGCTTGGTGTATGAATACATGTCACCACCGCGACGGTAGTCAAAGGTGAATGCCAGGCTCAGGCCTTTGTAGGTAAACTGGTTGCTCAGACCGGTAATGAAGTCGGGCTGCATGTTACCAATGAACTCTTTCTCAGCAGATGCTGTCGGAATACCTTGTGCGTTGACAATAATGCGTCCATCCGGATCGCGTGCGTAATCAACAGCCTTGTAAGCACCCACCGGGCGGCCTTTGGCAGCGACGAAGTCGATACCATAGATGCTATTGATGAGGAACTCGTCGAGACCATCCGCCAGGGCAATTACTTTGCTGCGGTTGAATGTCCAGTTGCTTGACAGCGTCCAGCTGAAATCACCTACTTCGATCGGCGTCACGGTTACTAACAACTCAAGACCTTTGTTCTGCACTTTGCCGAGGTTGTTGAAAAACGTGGTGTAGCCAGTCGAGTTGGCCAACTGTACCGGCAAAATCTGGTCTTTAGTATTTTTGTTGTAGAGGGTCAGGTCGATACCGAGACGGTTCTGAAAAAATTTCAGCTCAGTCCCTACTTCGACTTCGGTCGTGATCTCAGGTTTCAGGTTGGGGTTACCCAGCTGGTTGGCTACCTCGAACGCGTTGATGCCTTTGACCGGAAAGTCAAGCTCGCCGAATGACAGCTGTACATTGCCCGGTACAAATACATTGTATACACCGTAGGGATCGGCGTCGCGGCCTGTCTGTCCTACGGCTACGCGCACCTTACCAAAAGAGAGCGGACCGGAGATAGACGGGAACATGTCCGAGAACACCAGGCTGGCATTTGCCCCCCCGTAGAAATATGAGTTGTTGCCTTTAGGCAATGTCGAGGACCAATCGTTACGCGCTGAAGCACTGAAATACAGGTAATCCTTATACGAGAAGGAAGCTTGCGCATATACGCCTATAAGCCTACGCAGCGATTCGAAAGTATTTACCGTCGGTGGATTGGCGCTGTTGGCTAATGAGTAAAAGCGGGGAACGCTGAGGTTGCTGGCATAGGCATCGTACTCATCCAGGCTGCGTTGGTTCACGTTATGCCCGATGAAACCATCAAAATTGACGTCAGAAGAAATCTTCTTGTTGAACGAAATAATGAGGTCACTGTTTACCTCGCGTGAATAACGCGAACGGTTAAACACGGTACCCGGCACATCGACCTGGCTCGCATTGTATCCTGCATCGTTGAAGTTCGCAATCGCGATCCAGTCCTTTACCTGCGAGTTAGCAACGTCCGTGCCGATGCGCCATTTTGCGCTCAACCAGTCAGTCAACTGATAGTCGAAGTTGAGGTTACCCTGAATACGGTTTTCGATAAAGTCGTTGCCGTTTTCTTTCAGTACAAACCAGGGGTTCTGGTTGTACGGCGTATAGAAATTGTCCAGGTTGTAAAACTTGTTATTGTAATCCTTCATGTCCACCACGCTCAGATCGTTGGGTATCTGGATCATTTCCTGGAACATCGTCGCACCATTAGCGCCCTGCCCTACCGTTACAGCTTTGGCATTCTTGAGAAAGTAGTTGATGGACGATGAAACGCTTAACTTCTTGCCTGTGTAGGAACCTCGAAACGAGAAAGTATTACGTTTGTAGGAGTCGGCATTGGTGGGAATGATACCATCTTCCGCCGTGTTACCATAGGAGAAGTAGTAGGTTAACTTATCGGTACCACCACTAACCGAAATGGTATTCATGAAGGCAGTGCCGACATCATAGAAGTCGCGAACATTATCCTCCAGGGCCACATAGGGTTTGATCAATTGCGAATTGTCTACAACGTTACCCCAAATCCGGGTACGACCGTCGAATTTCGGCCCCCAGCTTCCGTTCTGTGTGTAATCGTTGATACCGTTCCACCCCTGACCGAATTCTTGTTGTACTTCGGGTAAGCGCAGCGGTGTGCTGAAGGTGGCCGAGCTACTTAGGCTTACGCGGAGGCGGTCGCCTGTCTTACCTTTCTTAGTGGTGATAACAATTACACCGTTCGCCGCACGTGAACCGTAAAGGGCAGTCGCCGAGGCGCTCTTCAACACCGTAACCGACTCGATGTCGTCGGGGTTGATGTCGTTCGCGCGGTTACCGAAGTCCTGCTGGCGGTTGGCGTTGTTGTTGTCGGAAGTAAAGTTGTTAAAGCCGTTGTTGATCGGCACACCGTCTACAACATACAGCGGGTTGTTGTTACCACCAATGGAGTTTACACCACGAATAGTAACGAACGTCGCTGCACCGGGCTGACCCGAAGACGAGTTTACAATCACACCGGCAACTTTACCTTGCAGCGCGTTGATGGGGCTGAAGGAACGTCCTTGTGATACCTCTTTACTGCTGACAGTAGACGCGGAATAACCCAGCGCTGCCTGGCTGCGTTCCACCCCGAGGGCGGTAACAACCACTTCGCTTAGTTGCGTCATGTCTTGTTGCATCGGTACGTCGATAACCGAACGCTGCCCCACTTCGATCTCTTGTGTGACCAGGCCGATGAACGAGAATGTCAGCGTGCCACCGGTAGCGGGGATAGTGAGTGTATACACCCCGTTTACGTCAGTCGTGGTACCGTTTGTGGTACCCTTCAGCAAGACGTTCACGCCAGGCAGCGTGGAACCGTCTTCTGCTCCTGTTACCTTGCCGGTAACGGTTCGTTCCTGTGCCCAGGCTACACTTATATGCAGCAGGCAAAGGAATCCAATTTGTAGAAATTTCCTCATACTTGTTAGGTTAATGATTTTTGAAATTGACCCCACGCCGGTAAATCGTTATGCAGGGATTACCGGTATGTTACTTTTTCAAAACTCCCAAAAGCACGGGGTAAAAGAATGACGAAGGAGAGGGTATATTACATGTAATGTTATACCACTATTTGGGGTAATTATAAATCTCCTTTACCTATGGACAAAAAAAAGCCCCTCCATCTGAGGGGCTGATCCTGCCGAAATTTTCTCCATTAACCTAAACTTATGAATAAATTTCTCTTTCGTGACGAGGTAGGATCGTGCAGTAAAATTGGTATCTGCCGCACTAAATTCCATCCCCCGGATAGGTTGATTTTAAAAAGCGTGCTTTCTTCCCGCATAAACCGGTAGGTGTCACTATTCTCACGACACCGACATTTGGAAACGTTAGCGATCAAAAAAATTATATTTGGTCAAATCAGTTTTTCCAGGTTTGCCTTGGCGATTGCCTCCGACTTGCTGTTGACCTGCAGTTTGGAGTAGATATTTTTTATGTGTGTCTTTGCTGTTTCCTTCGAAATAAACAGCTCCTCGGAGATCTGTGTATACGTCTTGCCCTCTGAGATCAGCTGCAGTATTTCGGTCTCGCGACGCGTGAGCGGCGAATTGGGATTCACGTGAAAGTTGTCGATTACCATCCGCGCAATGCGGCTGCTCATCGGTGCACCGCCCTTAACAATTTCTTCCAGCGCCGCGAGCAGCTCCATGTAGTTAGCGCTCTTGGTGATGTATCCGGAAGCGCCGGCCTTCAACGCCTCAAACACCAGCTCGCTGTCTTCGTACACCGTCACCATCACGATATCAATGTGGGGGAATTTCTCTTTAATGATCTTAGCGCCCTGTATACCATTGATGCCCGGCAACTCGATGTCCATGAGGACAATCTCGGGTTTGTCGCGATTGATGTTGTCGATGGCGTCTTCGCAGTTGCCATAGGCATTGACGACCATAAACTTCTGCGAGCTGTTGACGATCAGGTTGAAGCTGTTTCGGATCTCCTGATCATCTTCGATCAGCAGAACGCGTTTTTTAAAGGGTAATGCCATAGTGCGGTTTTTTGGTGATTTTGAAGGTTAGCGATATGCGGGTGCCTTGCTCCGGTACGCTGTGTATACGCAAAACAGACCCGAGCTTATCGGCTCTGTCGCGAATATTTTGCAGACCATTGGTTTTTTGTGCTTCTGCGGCCTTAAAGCCAACGCCGTCATCCTCCACACTGAGCTCAAACCCGTCTTCGCCGGCACGCGTCAGCGATAGCTTAACGTTCTTGGCCTCTGAATATTTGAAGGCGTTGGTCATCACTTCTTTGAAGATGAGGTTGGCGTCGCGGCTAAAGCCGTAGGGCAATTTGATCTTTTCGCGCACGTCGTTGAAGGCCCGGAACTGGATAGATTTTTCTTCAAACAGCTTTTCGCCAAAGTCGCGAATGTGAAGGAAGAGCTTGGACAGCTCGTCGTTTACAGGATCAATGGACCAAATGAAGTCGCGGGTACCCGTATATAGATACTTGGCAGAATTCTCGACCTTGGTATATAGATCGTTGTTGTTACCGTGGCCATTGCCGTTGCTATTGAGCTTCAGCAAGCTGATATAATTGATAATGCGTGTCAGCTGGTTGCCCATCTCGTCGTGAAAGTCACGCGCAATTTCCTTCCGCAGGTTTTCCTGCTCGCGAATTCGAATGCGCTCGAGCAAGATCATTTTGTTGACGCGTTGTTTTACACGCAGGTATAATACAAGTGTAACAACCCCGGCCAGCAGGATAAATGCACCCACGATAAATGCCGCCGTCTGGTAAAACGGCGCTTTCACCGCGAAGGGATAGTTGACGCGCACCTGGCCCCAGCTGCCGCGCTTGTCGGTGCTCATCACGTGCAGCACGTAATTGCCGGGGGGCAAGTTGCTGTACGTTACCTGACCAATGGAGGAAGGGCGCGACCACTTTTTGTCGAAGTTCTCGAGATAGTATTGAAACTTTACGGACTTGGGGTAACGTTTGTCCACGCGGTTGAACGTAAACGTCAGGTGATTGCGGTCGGGTGGGAACTGCGGATTCACAGGCAGGTTAAAGAAACCTTCGCTGGATTGCGCGTATTGTAATGGCGAGTATTCGCCATAAAAGACCTGTAGCGAGGTCAGGTGTAAGTCGAACGAACGCCAGGGTTTGTCGCTCATGTCATTGTATTGGTATAGACCGTCTACAAGGCCAAAGTATTTGCCGTGTGGCGTCAGGTCGAAGGCGTTGGAGTTTGTCTCGACACCGAGCAGTCCGTTGTCATAGCCGTAATACAGGTTTTGCACCATTTCGAACTGTGCATTCAGCTTGACGCGATTGATCCCCTTTTCACTGCCAATCCAAATATTCCGGCGCTCGTCTTCGGTAGCAAAGTAAATAAAGTCGGATGCAAGTCCTTCTTCCAGGGTGAGAAAGTGCGACTGGCCGTGAACCGGATCGGCAATGACAACACCGGCGCCTCCGGAGGCGATCACCAGTAACGAGTCGCGATAGGGTTGTATGCCGAAGGCAGCAGTATGCTGAAAGCCGGGAATGGGCACGGCTTCGAACCGACCACTTTCACGCAGGCGTTGCAGGCCGTTTACATCGTTAGAGACAAAAACCGTTTTATGATAGCGAGAGTAGTATACATAGCGAACGGAGTTGGAGGCCAGGCCATCCGCGGTGGTATAATTCCGAAACTTGTGGCCATCGTAGTACGATAACCCGTTGGTCGTCGCAATCCACATACCGCCCTGCTCATCGAAGTCGATCGCCATGACGCTATAGCCGGCCAGGCCCTCCTTCCGGCCGTACCAGGTGAAGTCGTCATCGGCTTCGCTGTAGCGGCCCAGACCATACCCTGAGCCTACCCACACGGTACCGTCAGGCGCTTGTTTGACCGTGCGTATATCGTTACGGTAGTGCTCCGTCGGATCAGCAAAATATTTAACGTTGCCCCCGCGCACATGGCAAAGCCCTTTGTACATGGAGCCAAACCACTGGGAACCATCGCGCGCGTTGAGTATCGCCATGACGCCGCCAAATTCGCCATTGGTCCGCTGAAAGTCCTGCATGGAGTAACGGTACAACCCGTTGCCATTGGAAGCCAGCCACGTGTTTCCTTCGGAGTCGACGATGACTTCCTGAATGGTGATGTCCTGCAGGATGGTATCGGCGTGAATCTTGCCTTGCGTCAGCTTTTGACGCACGAAATTCATCCCATTGGAGGTCCAGAAGATGTCTTCTTTTTCGTCGTACAGCAGCACGTAATCTCCCAGATTCCAGGCTAGTTTTTCAACGCTGTGGTCGCTGTAATTTAATTTAAAGAGCCCGCGCTCGCTTTTAAACAGCACCTGGCCTCTGTAGAGAAACACATTATAGATTTTACCGGTAGGCTCTTCGGAAGAGAAGGTAAATGAATTTTTCGCAGTTTGAATCAGGAACGAGTTGTCGTCGAGGAAAAAACAGCTGGTGCCATCGGGAGTTTTGATGTGTCGCCAGATGCTCTTGCCGGGTGCGATGGCTTTATCCCAATACACGACCGTGTCGCGGAAGATCTTGGTAAGTGTGCCCGTGGCATTGACGGCAAAGACGGTGTCGCCGCGCTCCAGGACGTAGCGCATATGGTGTCTATTGCGCTGGCGGCCGTCGGGGTTATAAAAGCGTTTGAAGGTGGTGCCTTCTAACTTCGACATGCCGTTGGGGTGAACGATCCAGATATGCTGGCGGCGGTCGATGTGGAGGGCAAGGATGTCGTTGGATAAAAGGCCGTCGCGGGTGGTATAGACTTTAAATTCGCGGCCGTCGAAGCGGGCCAGGCCACCGCCCTGGGTGGCGATCCAGAGGTAGCCGTATTGGTCTTCGCGCAAGGCCATGACCTGCGACTGTGGCAAGCCGTCGATGGCGGTGTAATTGCGTGTGGAATACCTTGCATGCTGCGCCTGTACCCCCAGCACGACCAGGAAAAGCAACAAACCAGGCAGATATCCCTTTGCACGGACCTTCACGCTACAAATAACGCATTTCATATGCTTTCCGTTATCCCTTAAATTACGGTATTTGCTCCCAGAGCCGTATCCGTGCAACCCGCAGGGGTCCACGCGCGTCTCTAGCACAATTACGGAACGATAATTTAACCTATTCGCCCTAAATCCCGGAAGATCATGATCAGGAATTACTTTATTATCGCCCTACGGTCGATTCGCAAGCATCTCTCCTACGCCACCATCAACATCCTCGGCCTGAGCCTGGGGCTGGCCACGTGCATTTTGCTGGTGACATGGATCGGGCACGAGCTACGCTACGATCGGTTCTACCCGCGTGCGTCGGAAATCTATCGGGTGTCGCTGGAATACGCCGCGGGCGGACAGGCATCCAAAATCGCCCTATCGCCGACCGCCCTGCTGCCGACCCTGACGCGCGAATTTCCCGAGGTCGAAGCCGGCGTCCGTCTCTCCAATAATGCCTGCGTGCTGCAGCACGGCGACAAGATTTTTGAAGAACAACGCTTCTACTACGCGGACAGCACGTTTTTTAAGGTCTTTGGTCTGGAGCTAATGGCAGGCAACCCCGACAAGGCACTGACGCAGCCGCAATCCGTGATCTTTACACAGTCGATGGCCAGAAAATATTTCGGCAGCGAAGACGTGGTGGGCAAGACACTGCAAGTCAATGGCAAAGAATATCAGGTCACGGGCCTCCTCCGCGACCAGCCCGACTATACCATGCTGCCCTACGACTTTGTCGCGTCTTTTACTACGCTGCGGCAAGCCCACGAGCCTCCGATCTGGTGGAGCGCCAACTACACCACATACGTGCTGCTGCGCGACCAGGCCGACGTGGCAGCGCTGACAAACAAACTCAATGAGCGCGTAGCAAAAGAAGTAGCCGGCGACATCCCCGGCGAAGGCAATTACGTGCGGTATAATTTCTTACCGCTACCCGACATTCACCTGCGCTCGGACATGGACAATGAACAGGTGCCCGTCGGCAACCTGCAGTATGTATATATTTTTGGCTTCGTGGCATTGCTCGTGCTGGTCATTGCCTGTATCAACTATGTCAACCTGGCGACCGCCCGCGCCACCGACCGGGCCCGCGAGGTGGGCGTACGTAAAGTAGCCGGCGCCGTACGCACGCAGTTGTTCTTTCAGTTCATCTGCGAGTCGCTGGTCATTACCTGGATTGCACTTGTCGCGGCCTTTATGCTGGCGCGGCTAGCGCTGCCCTTGTTTAGTTACATGACCGGTGTAGCGTTCGATTCGTCGTTGTTCCTGAATCCCGCGGCGTTGGGAGTGGCCGTTGTTTTTACGACCCTGCTGGCCTTCCTGGCCGGTGCCTACCCCGCACTCGTCATTACGGGATTCACGCCTGTAAAAGTACTGAAGGGTAATTTCAAGACCTCCGGCAAAGGGCTCTGGTTGCGGCAGGGGCTGGTGGTATTTCAGTTCTGTGCCTCGATTGTATTGATCGTAGGCACGGTAGTGGTACTCCATCAACTGTCATACATCCGCGATAAAAAGCTGGGCTTCGATAGAGAACGTGTTGTTGTACTGACGGCGGACGCGCGAACACAGGAAGTCTTTTCAGCCTTAAAGACCGAAATAGAACGGCAGGGCGTTTCGCAACAAATAGGCCGGGCGATGGAGTCGCCCACCCTGATCGGTGGCGGCTATTCCCTTCACAAACAAAACGGGAGCGAACAGGAAGGTATGAACGTAACAGCCATGGCCATCGACACGGGTTTTATCCCGACCCTGGGAATGGAGCTGGTCGCAGGGCGTAATATCAGCGAAGGTGATTATGAACAACTGGCACACGATACCACCTATGCTTTCATTCTAAATGAAAACGCTGTACAGCAATTAGGCTTCGACCCTGACAAAGCCATCGGCACACCGGTACGCCTGAACGGGCGAAGTGGGACGATAACGGGCATCGTGCACGACTTTCACTTCGCATCGCTGCAACACGAGATCGGGCCGCTGGTATTGTTCACCGAAAAAATCTATCGCGGCAATGTGTTTGTTAAATTAAAGGGCCACGACATTCAGCAGGAGCTGGCTACGTTGAAAGCCATCTGTCAACGTCTTACACCCCACCGGCCATTTGATTATCACTTCCTGGATCAGGAATACGATGCCCTGTATCAGAACGAACAACGCATGGGCACTGTCAGTACGGTGTTTGCCATACTCGCGATCGTCATTGCGTGTATGGGGTTGTTTGGATTGGTGGCATTCTCGGCAGCACAGAAGACGAAGGAAATCGGTATCCGCAAGGTGATGGGTGCTACCGTACCGAGCATTGTGTTGCTGATTACAAAAGATTTTACGCGCCTGGTGCTGATCGCCGTGGTCGTGGGATTACCGTTGGCCTACTGGCTGATGGATTCCTGGCTGCAAGGGTTTGCCTATCGTGTTTCGGTAGGCGCAGGCCCTATCGTACTGGCATTCTTTACGGTAACGCTGATTGCATTTGTTACCGCCGGAGTGCAGGCGCTACAGGCAGCGCTGGCCAACCCCGTGAATACTCTGCGCAACGAATAACCGTTGCGCCCGAGCCGTTCGGGCACAAAGACCGGAAGCCAGCATGTTTATTTGTGACTTCCGGTCCTTCTTTGCATTATAGTGATGTATTTGCACCGTATGTCAGAAGCCGAAATACAACAAGAGTATGCGATCCTCGAACGATCCAAGCGCAATCCGCGGGCTTTTGGA
Source organism: Dawidia cretensis (assembly GCF_018598175.1). GTDB lineage: Bacteria > Bacteroidota > Bacteroidia > Cytophagales > Cyclobacteriaceae > Ohtaekwangia > Ohtaekwangia cretensis. Next base: position 24,505 of record NZ_JAHESE010000029.1, on the reverse strand, counting down.
GAGCTTTACGAACGCTACTTCGACCGGATCTTCAACTTTATCTACCGACAGATCGACGACGAAGATGTCACGGCCGATCTTTGCTCCCAGACCTTTCTTAGCGCGCTGCGCAACGTAAACCGGTATGAGTTCCGGGGGGTGCCCTTTTCGGCATGGCTGTATCGCATTGCGAGCAACGAGGTAAACAAGTACTACCGCAAGAAAAAACGCGACAACGTCTTTAGTTTGGAAGAGGTGCGTGTGCGCGAGCTTATCGAGCAGGCGCACGAGCCATGGGACGAAGAAGTCTTGCAAAAGCTGCTGGTTTACCTCAAGAGCCTTCCCACTGACATGCTGCAAGTATTAGAGCTGCGTTTTTTCGAGGACAAGGATTTTAAAGAGATCGCTTTTATCCTCGACATCACGGAAAGCGGCGCAAAGATGCGTACCTACCGGGCGCTGGACAGATTAAGAAAGAATTTTAACTTACGGATCAAGTACGATGTCTAGGAATGAAATACGGATCAGAAAGAATAGGGTAAGTCCAGGCGACATTGCGCGTCACCGGAATTATGGCAAACTGATGCGCCGCCACGATCGTTACCTGAAAATGAAGCGGTCGATCATCGCGTTGGTTTATTTTCTGATTATCACTCTGATGATTCTCGTCTATATGCTGACGAAACGTGCCGAACAGAAAAAGGCAACACCCGCACCGCAAGAGAAAGCTGTGCAAACCGTGCACTGTGCTCCCCCCACGCGTACAGGTGTCGCCACGATTGAGTGAGTTGATTTAGAAGACACCAAATTTCAAGGTGGCATTATACGATATACTGCTCAGGTCGCCGTCGTCCAGACCGCGGCCTTCACTACCAAATGCCTTGCGATAAGAAATACCCGGACTGAGACGTGCCCAACGGAACAAGTTTATCTCTACTTGTATACCGGGCTCTGCTACCACAAACCAATTCTCATCTCTGTGATCATCCAGGTCATCAAAACGCTCATCAGACCAATCGTGACGATCATATTGCAGCGTAAAGCCTGCACCGGTAAACAAGTGCGCCACCAGGTGTACAGCACGATTGGAGGCAAGGACATATTCGGTCACCAAACCGCATTGGCCATATTGATAGCTCAACTTGGCGTCGGGCATGGTGCTGTATTGAAGTGGCACCGGCAAATTGTTTGTCGTAGCGCCCCCGCCTATTCCTATTAAGAAGCGATGGTTCAGGTATACACCACCGTAAGCTTCCACGTAGTTGGCATACTCGCCGCGAATCTTTGTGAACTTGTTTGACAAGGCTCCATACCCACCGATGCTGATGCCGTTGCCACTCCCGTGAAAAACGGTTTCGATATCTTGTGCATACGTACTGCCGGTCCACGCCAGAAGCACTACTATCAGAATTGTAAATTTCGTTTTCATACGCTATAGAAGATTATATTGTGTTGTTTCGTGTATGTCGTTATGCTCTTAGGACATCCCACTTGCGCGATACCCCTATGACATTGAAAAAAAATCAAATTATTTCTCATTTTTGTCCATGTCCAATTCCGAGAAGCTTTCCCAGGCCTTTGCAGCCTTTGATGCGTACAACGCCAACGACCCGACACTGGAGGTTTTTGACGGCACGCCCTATCCCAAAGAATTATTGTATGCGCAACGCATGACAGCGCGCCTAAACGATTTCCAACCCGATGCCTCTGACGCCGTGCAGCTGGCCGCACGAAGCCAGCACATTGGCCGGTGGGAAATACCGCGCAGTACGTACACCATGGATAAGAAGGGTTATCTACAGTGGCGAAATGCGGAGAAGAGCCATCACGCGAAAATTGCCGACGACATCCTGACACGTCAGGGTTTTAATGCCGCCACGATCGAGCAGGTACAGTTTCTATTGTTGAAAAAAGAGCTGCGCACCAATACGGATACGCAATTGCTGGAAGATGTTATCTGCCTTGTCTTTATTGAATATTATTTAGAGGAGTTCGCTTCCCGTCACGAAGACGAGAAAGTTGTCGACATTCTTTTCAAGACGATGAAAAAGATGTCCGCCCGCGGTCTACAGGAAGCAGGTAAAATACCGGTGTCAGCACACATGCAGGAATTGATCAGGCAGGCGGTTGTGCGCCTGACGGCTTCGTAGCAGCCTGCGACGCTATACGTTTGGCGATCATACTGGAGAGAATCAGTTGGATGGCATGGTATACCATGATCGGTAACAACACCAATCCCGCGGCGGGTATACCGGCAAAAAGAATCTTCGACATGACCGTGCCGTGTACCAATGATTTTTTTGTGCCGCAGAATACGGCGGTGATGCGGTCCTGATCGGCAAAGCCCATCCACCGGCTGATATTGCCGGTCAATAGGAAGACGACGGCAAAAAGAACGGCCATGCCGGCAAGCAACAACAGCAGTGCCGACGGGTGCAAGGCGCTAAACATGTGGCCGGCAAAGGACTCGCAGAACGATATATAGACAATAAGCAGGATCACGCTTTGATCCATGATGCGCAGGGACGCACGCTTGCGCACTGCCCAGGCTCCCAACCGCGTAGAATGCAGTACAATGCCCAGGCCTACGGGAGCCAATACCTGAATACCTAATTTAATAATGACGGCGCCGGCGTCAAAGCTGTGCACCTGGTTTTCCAAAACCGGGCTCATGAACAGGGGTGTGATGATCACGCCGAGTAAACCGGAGATGCTGGCATTAAAGATGGCCGCAGGTATGTTACCACCCGCCATCGACACCATAACGACGGATGACGATACTGTCGAAGGCAGTACAGTGACGTATAATATTCCCAGCCACAACAGCGGCTCTCCCCACGTGCCTGCCAGGAAATATAAAGCGAATCCGATGAGGGGAAAGAGCATAAAGGTAGATGCCTGTACAACCGTGTGAAGCCGCCAGTTGCCCAGGCTCGCCTTTAGTGTCTTAGGGCTAAGCTTTAGTCCGTAAAAAAAGAAGATAAGCGTAACACCGTAATCGGCTATCACAGCCAGTGATACGGGATGCTCCATAACGCCCGGAGCAGGCCACAGATATGCCAGGAAGATGGCGCTGCCTGGTGCCAGAATAAAACCGTCGAGTCCAATGCGTTTCAGAAAAGCAAAGAATGCTCTGCTCATTTCCGTTTTAGCTTATCCAACCATTGGTTGGCCTCCCGCTGGCGGCGGATGGAGCCATTGGCCAGGTGTTGGGCCAGGCGCTCGCTCATGGGGCCGCGGGATGTGAGGTGGAAATAACCACAATCCTCACACTGGTACACGGCGATGGGACCGCTGCCAAAGGCATACTCATACGTAGTTTGTGCCTCTATGAGCACATCCTCTGCAAATTCCCGCGAGGGGAAGCACTTCTTATGGGTTACACACTGCGCCATGCTAAATTCCCGCTATTCTATTAACTTGCGCGCCAATAAAAAAATTCACCATGAAGGTAGCAGAAATTCACACAAAAAAGGGCGTTATGAAGATCCGGTTCTTTGAGAAGGACGCTCCCAATACTGTAAAAAACTTTGTTACGCTGGCCGAGAAAGGCTTTTATAATGGTCTGACGTTTCACCGCGTGATCCCCAACTTCGTCATCCAGGGCGGGTGTCCGGATGGCACGGGCCGTGGTGGTCCGGGTTATAAAATCGATTGCGAGCTGACGGGCGACAACCAATACCACGACCGCGGTGTATTGTCTATGGCCCACGCCGGCCGCAACACCGGTGGCTCTCAGTTCTTTATTTGCCACTCGCGTCAGAACACCTCGCACCTGGACCGCAACCACACCGTGTTTGGTAAAGTGTATGAAGGCCTCGATGTGATCGATGCCATCAGCCCGGGCGATGTGATGGAGCAAGTAATCATCAAAGAAGAAGCCGGCGCGTAAGACTTCCGTCCACTACGATCTTTTTCAAGCGGGCCACCTTTACAGTGGCCCGTTATTTTTTCCCACCGGTGTAGTACGCTTCGAGTGCCACCGCCAGGTACGCCAGCGGTGCATTCCAGTTGATGGCAATTTCGTTGGAGGCGTAAGAGCAGTCGTGATCCAGGTACGCTTTATCGGGCGCATCGGTGCCCGGGCCGTAGGTACAGCCGTCCGCTTTGTCTTGCTTTCCGGGATTGGGGCCGCCGGCCAATAGTCCGGGTACCGGGGCTCGTACGCCATCGGCAATCGATGGACGATGATGCGGGTGCTGTGTGGAGAAAGAGCCGAAGCCCGTGACAAAACAATAGCCTGTGCTGTTTCTTCCCAACAGGTAATCCAGGTTCGATAATGCTGCAGCGATATACTTTTTGTCTTGCGTGAGCCGGTAAGCTTGCACCAGCGCGATGCCTTGATTCGCCGCCACAGACGAGCTACCCCATATGTAGTCTTTCGCCGTAGCGCCCATGACCATGCGGTAAGATCGTTGATCGTAGTTACGCAATAGCTCGTCGGCCACCTTGATGATACGCATCGTGACATTCTCTTTACCCGGGTAGTCCGGTAACCTTTGTGCATGGCGGGCGAGTGTATAGTACCCGAGCAATCGCACCTGCCCCCAACTCGGCAACGGGTTCTTTCTGTCAGGGAATAATTTGGTTAGCTGTATATACTCCGTCTTTTGTGTGGTGGTATAAAGCTCTGCCGCGGCCCAAATAAGCTCATCCGCAAAATCCCTGTCGCCATAACCGCCGGTAACAATATCGGGATCGTAGCGATTGTTGAGTGCCGCCTGATCATAAACTTCCCGTGGATGCTGTTGCGCCCACTGCCAGGCAAGCTCCGCGGCTTGCAAGCACGAGTCTGCCAGCCCCGGTAGTTGTTTAAAAGGACGCAACACGCGACTGGCCTGCGCCATGACCGCGGCAAAGTCGAGTGTAGCCGCCGCACCTTTTTGGACAACGTATCGGGGTGTATGTGCCGCGGCGGGCATGATCATGCCGTCGAACCGTGCGTTGGTGAGTTTATGGTATACCCCGCCGTCGGCAGGGTCTTGCATGGTCAGCATCCACCGAAGGTTCCACAGTATTTCGTCGAGGGCGTCGGGTAGCGTGTTGCTCCGTTCAGGAATATTCAGGGCGAGTGTGTCGAGCAGGGCAGTATAGTCTTCATACGCCGCGAGCAGGGTGCCCATGGTAATGCCGCTGTTGACGATATACTTGTTGTAGTCGCCGGCGTCGTACCAACCCCGGGGAGATTTGATGACCGTCCCGGCGGGACGGCTTGCTGATGCCGCGGAAGGGTGTATCACTACGCTGTCGTCCGGATGGCCGGCGGCGCGTTGCCAAACAACAGCATATCGCTCCGGCAACGCAGTGGATGCACGCTGAAAGTAGAAGCCCTTCCAAACAGCTTTTGCCAGGCCTCGGTGTACATCAGGAGCAATGACAAAAGGATAGGATGTGCCGATGCCGGGCACGACCAGGCGATAGGTGCCGGGGGTTTGGAAGATAGTAAAATCCGCCGTTTGGGTCGGCTCTTTCGAAAGCTCGGTTGGGCGTGTTTCAGTGAGCTTGGATGAGAAGACCTTTGTTTCGTCGCGGTGGCGTATGAGATAAAACGCCGGGGCGGGTTTGGATGAGACTATGACGGCTACTTTGGGAGCCGTGGGATAAAAACCTATTTGATTGAGCCGGATGGTGTGGTCTCCATTGTCGGGAAGCGAAATATTGGGGGAAACAGTGTACCCAGGCTCGTCAGTTTTTTGGGCAAAAATTGGCGTACAAGCCAGTAACAGCAGTGCATTAAATATAATGTTCATCCGGATCCTAATGAGGATGAAGTTAGTACTTGTAGGTAAAAAAGAAAACACAGCGTGACTGCTGTGTTTTCTCTTACTGGGTTGCAGGCGCAAGCAAGCCCCGCTACACCTTAATCCGCTCCATCCTTGGCACCAACACGTGCATAATCAACCACGCCAGCAAATACATCGATCCGCAAATAGCGAACATGATGTAATAAGCCGTTTCAATCTGCCCAATAGACCGATAGTGCACAAACATATTCTTCTGCACAAAAAGCGTCAGAAAAATCCCGCCAATACCACCGCACATCCCACCAATACCGGTAACAGAGCCAACAGCTCGTTTCGGAAACATATCAGACACCGTCGTGAAGATATTAGCACTCCACGCCTGGTGCGCCGAAGTGGCGATGCCGATAATAATAACAGCAAACCACATATTCATGGATCCCAACAACTGCGCAAAGACAATGGGCATTACCAGGAATGCATAGAGCAGCATCGACGTCTTACGTGCTTTAAATACGGGCATCCCCGTGCGAATAAAACGTAACGGCAGCCATCCGCCCCACACACTGCCCACCGTAGAGATCATATACACCACGGCGACCGGCACGGCCACTTCTGTGCCCGTGAGCTTGTATTCGCTGTTCAGGAAATCAGGCAACCAGAAGAGGTAAAACCACCAGATCGGATCTGTCAGGAATTTACCAATCACAAAAGCCCAAGTCTGGCGGAACTTCAATAGTGTAAACCACGATATCCGCGGCGCATTGTCGTCCGAAACTTCCACCACGCCTGCCTCTTCATCAGTCTGAATATATAAGCGCTCAGCGTCGGTAAGTTTCTTATTGCGGGCGGGCACTTCATATAGTAAGAACCACGCGACAACCCAAATAAACCCGAAAGAACCCGTAATGACAAAAGCCCACTGCCAACCCCACGCGGCGGCGATAAACGGCACGGTAAGCGGCGCGACGATAGCACCGATGTTCGCCCCCGAGTTGAAAATGCCCGTGGCGAGGGCGCGTTCTTTCCTGGGAAACCATTCCGCTACGGTTTTGATCGCGGCAGGAAAGTTACCGGACTCTGTTACACCCAGCGCTGCGCGGGCTACCATGAATCCAAACGTGCTTTGTACAATGGCGTGTCCGACAGCGGCAAGGCTCCACAGGAACGTAGCCAGAAGATAACCGAGCTTGGTGCCGAGCTTGTCGATAAGACGACCCGCCCCCAACATGCCCAACGCATAGGCAACCTTGAAGGCGATCTCGATATCGGCATAGTCGCCATCGTTCCAGTTAAACTCACTGGTTAGTTCCATCTTCAGCAGGCTGATCACCGACCGGTCGAGGTAGTTGATGGTGGTAGCGAAAAATACCAGGGAACAGATCGTCCATCGGTATTTCCCTACGGTTTGGTTTAGGTTTTCCACGGATTAAGGGATTTGGTTGTTCAGTAGTTGTTTATGATAACGAGAGGGTGTGTATGCGTACCGTCATGTTTTCCGGATGCTCCGGATGATCTTCAGCGCAGCGGCCACCTTTTGTTCCAGCTGTGCCCAGTTCTTTTCGGCGATAATCTCTTTGGTGAAGAGCTGTGAGCCCAGTCCGACACACGTTGCACCGGCGTTGAGCCATGCCGACATGTTTGCCTCTGTGGGCTCTACCCCACCTGTGATCATGAGCTTCAGGCCCGGCACCACCGGTGTAATAGCCGACACAAAGCCAGGACCGAGCACCGAGCCAGGGAATACTTTAATCACTCCCGCGCCGAGCTCTTTTGCCGTGACGATCTCTGTCAGGGTCGCGCAGCCCGGTATCCACAACATATTTTGCTCGCGGCATACGGCGGCCATCTCGGGTTTGAGGATGGGAGAAATAATAAAATGCACGCCGGCATCGATAAACCTACGCGTGGTAGCAGCATCCATAACGGTACCGATACCCAACATGAGGTCCGGATATTTTTCGAAGTACTTCAGCACGGATTGAAATACGTCAAATGAGTTCGGAAGGCGATTCGTAAATTCAAATACACGCACGCCTCCTTTGTAAGCAGCGTCGATCACTTCCTGTGCAAGGGTGGCGTCGGCGTGTGTAAACAAGGGCACCAGGCCAGATTGAGCCATGGTATCTATAATTTGTTGTTGGGTGAATTTCTTCATGCGCTTAGCGTAATAATTTTCCTACGTTCTCGCCTTTGACAAGGGCTTCTACTTCCTCTACTGTTACCAGGTTTACATCGCCTTCGATGCTATGTTTCAGGGTACTGGCGGCCGTGGCAAACTCTACGGCATCGGCATCGCTCTTTTGCGTCAGTAAACCATAAATGAGACCAGCCATATAGGCATCGCCTCCTCCTACACGGTCTACGATGTGTGTAAGCTCATACGGTTGCGACGACACGAGCGACTGGCCATTCCACACCATGCCCGTAAGACGGTTGTGCGACGAGCTGACGGAATCGCGAAGGGTGGTGGTAATTTTTTTCACCTGCGAAAAAGCCCGCATAAACGCGCGACATGCTTCTTCGAACGATGCTCCGGTAATGCCGGCACAGTTCTCCATGTCGGTAATACCTGCCACCACGATATCGGTACCGGTAATGAGGGCGGGCATGATGTCTTGCGCCGTCTTACCATACTGCCAGAGGTTGCGGCGGTAGTTGATGTCGCCCGATACCGTCAGGCCTTTGCGGTGTGCCGCGGCAATGGCATCCTGGCAAACATCGGCCGCGCCTTGCGACAGTGCCGGGGTGATACCCGTCCAGTGAAACCAGGTAGCGTCAGCAAAGACTTTGTCCCAGTCGATCATGCCCCGCTCGATGTGCGCAAAGGCGGAGTCGAAGCGGTCGTATATCACACGCGAGGCGCGTTGCATCGAACCATTCTCGAGAAAGTATATCGCCATGCGGCCAGGACCGAAGACGATGTGCTGCGTGTCAACGCCATACCGGCGCAGGGTTTGGACAGCCGCCTTGCCCAGGTCGTTGTCGGGGAAGCGGGTGATGTGCGCGGCCGGTATCCCAAAGTGGCAGAGCGACGCCGCAACGTTTGCTTCCGAGCCTGCATAGAGCGCCTGGAAGCTGCCGGCCTGTGTAAACCGTGCAAATCCCGGCGTGGAGAGCCGGAGCAGGATTTCACCGAGTGTAATGACTTTGTTCTTCATGTATCAATAAGCTTTACGAAGTGGTGTTAAGACAGGCGCACGGACTGGCGCAGCCTGTTACTCTCATAGCACGCTTCGATCAATTTTATCCCTTCGAGCGACTCCTGCGGCAACACGGGTGGCTCCTTGCCCGCGCGAATCGCATCGTATACACCGTGATAGAACTGCAGGTAATTGCCGGGCCGTGTTTCCACCTGGCCGGTGATGTGCAGTCCTTGCAACGTCGTATTCAGTTTACCCCACTGGCTGGGATCTTCCACGCCCCATCCGGCGCTGCCGGGTGTCTTGCCATCCTTAAGGGCCTGCTCCTGCGGGTCGAGGCCGTATTTTATAAACGAGCCTTCGGTGCCGTGCACGCTATAACGCGGCCCGCCTTCGCGCACGAGATAGCTGGACTTGACAATAGCCTGATGGCCGTCATATTGCAGGCGGATGTCATAAAAGTCATCTACCCTGCCGCCGGGACGTTGTATGCCGAGCCGGGCATCGACGGCCCGCGGCATGCCAAAGAGTGTGATAACCTGGTCGAGCATATGCGAGCCCAGGTTGTAGAGTATGCCGGTGCCGGGACCGCTTTCTTCTTTCCAGGTGTTGGCCTCGATGTAATTGCGAAAGCGATCGTAGTGTACTTCGAGCTCGACGATAGTGCCAACGGCCTGGCTGTTGACAATCTGCTGCAGCGTCAGGAAGTCGCCGTCCCAGCGACGGTTCTGAAATACCGTGAGCACACGCTGGTGCTTTTGCGCCACGGCAATCAGTTGGCTGGCTTCGGCCGAGGTTACCGTAAAAGGTTTTTCGACGACCACGTGTTTGCCGGCGGCAAGTGCTGCCGCGACAAATTCGGCATGAGTGGCGTTGGGAGTGTTGACAATGACCAACTCGATCGCAGGGTCTTGCAACACCTCGGCTACACTGCCGGCAATACTTACCTGCGGGTAGCGCAACTGCGCCGTGCGTGCACGACGTTGTACGATCGTCTGTAAGGCAAAGCCGGGGTGCGCTTCCAGCAGCGGCGCATGGAACACCTCACCCGACATACCGTAGGACAGAATAGCTGTTGCGATGGGTGTTGTATAAGCCATAAGGTGTTTCTTTCTAACCTACCATTATTTTTCCAGTACTGTACCAGTAACAGGACGAAAAAGAAAGGCTCTTATCCTGAAACGACCGTACGAAAAAGGTATGGCATGGTAGGCGGAAAAGCATATCGGATTGTCGTTATTTGTATGCGCAACATTTTATTTTGTTGTTATGGAAAAGTATGTAAATTGCGCAATCGATTGCGCAAGATACGTGAATAATTAATATGTCAAACAGATTTCTGAAAATTCATCCCGCTGACAACGTCTATGTAGCGTTGACAGACCTAAAGGCCGGTGAAACACTGACCGTGGATGGTGGCAAGCCGCTGACACTGGTAGACGATGTTCCTGCCAAACACAAATTTACCGAGGCACCCCTGCAGCCCGACGACGAAGTGCTGATGTACGGCACTCTGGTGGGCAAAGCCGTCCAGCCGATCCGCCAGGGCGGTGTCATCGGCACACACAACCTCAAACACAAAGCCGCTCCCTACGCAGGTCGCACCAAGGCTTATTCCTGGGCGCCGCCTGACGTTTCAGCCTTTAAAGACAAAACTTTTATGGGCTATCACCGTGCCGACGGACAGGTGGGCACAGCCAACTACTGGCTTATTGTTCCGCTGGTATTCTGCGAGAACCGGAATGTGGAAGTGATCACCGAAGCATTTACAACCGAGCTGGGCTTTGGCAAACCCGAAGCCTATAAAGATTACGTGCACGAGCTGGTGCAGGCATACCGAAATGGTGGTACCACCAGGCTGGAAACGGTGCCTTTCCTCCCGGCGGGTGCCGCGGCCGATAACCGTCTCTTCAAAAATATCGACGGTGTAAAATTTCTAACACACCAGGGCGGCTGTGGTGGCACACGGCAGGATTCACAAACTTTGTGCAAACTTCTGGCCGGGTATATTCACCACCCTAACGTGGCAGGCGCAACCGTGCTGAGCCTCGGTTGTCAGAATGCCGAGATTACAACATTGCAAGAGCGCTTGAAAGAGCTGGATCCGAAAGGCAGCAAGCCGGTGTTTATACTCGACCAACAACAAAGTGGCACAGAACAAGAGCTGCTGACGCAAGCGATTCGCCAGACGTTCGCCGCGTTGGTGCAAGCAAATAACATCGAGCGCAAACCCGCACCGCTCAGCAAGCTGGTGGTCGGATTAAAATGCGGTGGCTCGGATGGTTTCTCGGGCATCTCGGCTAACCCGGCAATCGGTCATACATCCGACCTGCTCGTGACCCTCGGCGGCAGTACGATCCTATCAGAATTCCCAGAGCTGTGTGGTGTCGAGCAAGAGCTCATCAACCGCTGCGAAGAAGACGCTGCCGGCGAGCTTTTCATCAAGCTGATGCGTACCTACTCCAATGCCGCCGAAGCCGTAGGCTCGGGCTTTGACATGAACCCTTCCCCGGGTAACATCAAAGACGGTTTAATCACCGACGCCATCAAGTCGGCGGGCGCGGCCAAGAAGGGCGGCACAGCGCCAGTAGCCGATGTGTTGCAATATGCCGAGTATATCAAAAAGCCCGGACTCAACCTGCTCTGCACACCGGGCAACGACGTAGAAAGCACGACAGGCACAACTGGCTCCGGCGCGCAGATCATCCTGTTCACAACCGGACTGGGCACGCCGACAGGCAACCCGGTATCGCAAGTCGTAAAGCTCTCGACCAACACCAAACTGGCCGACCGCATGCCCGATATCATCGACTTCAACACCGGCTCGATCATTTCAGGCGAAAAAACCATTGACCAGGTCGGCGAAGAAATCCTCGACTTCATCATCGAAGTAGCCAGTGGCCGCGTCACCGCCAAGTCGGTAGCCCTCGGCCAGGACGACTTCATCCCCTGGAAACGCGGCGTTTCTTTGTAATCTTCTACCCTGTCCACAGATCCAAAGACCTGTGGACGGGCATTTTTTAGCTTTTCGGCGACAACACGTTTCTGGCAACTCACTACACCCGTTCAACACTTCGCGACACATCTCTTTTATACCCTGAATCTTCTTCCCATCCTTGTACCGTTAATACGGCATAAACTTATTCAGGCATATGAAAACGCGCATCCTGTTGTCCTCCTTCATCCTGGCAGTCCTTATTCCGCTGCTGCACCCGGTATCGGGTCAGACGGTAACTGCCTCCGGCAATAACAATACTCAAACCTCTCTCCAAATCGACAACGACCGCTACCGCTGGACGCATAAATCCAACGGCAGCGAGTTCAACATCGAGCTTCGCGGCCGCGTGGAAGTAACCGACGACGACCGTGATATCAAGTCGCTTTCGGACGGCGGCTACCTGGAAATCAGCAAGACTGTTTTTGGCAGCAAACGCTCGGTGGTCATCGAATCGCAAGGCGGCGGCAAACTGAAACGTTCGTACTATGAAGGCCGTACGCTGGCGTCGTGGGAGGACGGCGGCAAAGCCTGGCTGGCAGACATCCTGCCCGGCGTGGTCCGTTCGACAACTATCTCGGCGGAAGCCCGTGTGGAGCGGTTTTTTAAGAAAGGCGGTACAACGGGAGTCCTAAACGAAATCAGCCAGTTGGAAGGCGACGGCGTACGTGCTCAATATGCGGCCCTGCTCATGAAGCAACCCGTACCGGCATCAGAGTATGCCGGCATCATCCGCTCGGTGAGCAGCAAGATTGACTCGGATCATTACAAGGCCGAATTTTTACGAAACAACATCGGCAAGTTTATTCAGAACAAAGAAGCATCGGCCGCAGTGTTCAGCGCGACGCTGGAGATCGACTCCGACCACTACCGCGCGGGGGTGATTAAAGAGGCGCTCCGCGGCGACAATGTCACGCAGGACAATATTACAACAGCACTGCAAGCGGCATCCAAAATCGAATCGGACCACTATATTACCGAAGTATTGACGGCCCTTTTACAAAAGCCCAACCTGACGGATGCCGCCATGGAAAAACTGATCGAAACAACACAGGCCATTGAATCCGATCACTATAAAACGGAGATACTAAAACGAGCCCTGAACAAACCTAACTTGTCAAAGCGCTCGTACGATAATCTGATCGAGTCGACCCGCCATGTGGAGTCAGATCATTATCTGACAGAGATCATCCGTGAATTGCTGTCGCGGCCGCTAACCGCGGAGGTCATCACGAGCGCTTCACAGATCCTGGGTTCGATCGAGTCGGATCACTACCGATCCGAAGTATTGAGCCGCTTGTTAAAACAACCTTCCCTGAATGACAACATTCTGGCGACCACGCTAGACCTCTGCAAAGGTATGGACAACGACCACTACAAATCACAAGTATTACAACAGGCCATCGTCGAAACTAAAACCGACGGACAACTGGCGTCTGTACTGCAAGTGGTGCGCAGCATGGATTCAGACCACTATAAAACCGAGGTGATGACCCGTGCGGCCAACCGGGTGAAGGCCGGTGGCACGCCGCTGAAAGATACCTATCGCGAGATAGCGCGTTCGATCTCGTCGGAAACATACTACGGACGGGCCTTACGGGCTATCGATTGATTTAATCACGCGATTTCGTAATTTAACCTTATGCGTCATCCGCTTCGCCGATTTACCTGGATTATTCTGCTCGCCGTTGTGTTTTTCTTCATGCTCTTCGTGTACCTGCACGTGAGCGAGACGGGAACTTTTCCCGGCCTGCAAGACAGCGGCTCGGGTATCCTCTTCAGCATCCTGACAGGAAGTATACTGGCCGTGACCCTGTACTTTACCAACACCGCGCTGGACCGGTGGATTCCCTGGCGCACGTACTTTACCTCGCGGCTGCTGGTGGGATATGGCGCCAATGTCTTGCTCGCCATGGGCGTGACGGTTGCCGCCGGCGCCGCGTTTCTTTCCGTGGCCGGCAGCAATGTGCTCTGGCCTGGCTTCTCGGCACGCGACACCGATCTGTACTGGAAGTTAATGATCCTGTACCTGGCAGCGCTGTTTATGTACAATGTCATTTATGCGTTGCTTTTTTCGTACCAGCATTACACAGTCACGCAGATCGAAAAGCTACAACGCGAGCGCCGCCAGCTGGAACTACAATTCGAAGCGCTGAAAAGCCAGATTAGCCCGCATTATCTTTTTAACAGCCTGAACACCATCTCGTCGTTGTTGTACAAAGATCTGCCTTCGGCCGAGCAATTTATCCGCCGCCTGGCGCAGACCTACCAGTTTATTCTGACGACACGCAGCAAGCCGTATGTTTCACTGCAGGAAGAGATCAGCTTTGTCGAGTCGTATTATTATCTGCTCCGCATCCGGTTTCAACAACAGCTGCACGTCGAGATCAACCTGCCCCCGAATGTCATGAACAGCAAGATCCCGCCATTGACGTTGCAGATGCTGATCGAAAACGCAGTAAAGCACAACCCGATGCACACGGATAAGAAGCTGTTTATTTATATCACGGCACAAGATAACACGCGGCTGAAAGTCATCAACACCAAGACCGGCACGGCCCATGGTGTTACGTCGTTCCAGATCGGCCTGGACAATATTCAAAAGCGCTACCGTTTCTTTACGGATAAGAAGATTGAGATTCGCGACGACGAGAAATTCACCGTATCGCTTCCGCTCATCCTTTTTCCGCCCAAGCTGAAACCTCAACTAAACGGACACGCATGAAACGGTATTTTATCCATCACCCCGTGTTCCGCATCCTGGCGCCAGCCTTTTATGGCGCGCTGGTCTATTTGTTGGTCCTGATGATCAACGACACCGTGGCCCAGATCAACGATCTTTTTAACAGCCAGGAATTATACCTGTGCATCGGTCTTACCTATCTGGCCTTTGAGTCGTGCCGACTGGTCATTGTCATTCAACATCGCTTTCAACGTGACCGGCGTACGTCGCGGCTGATCACAACCCAGGTACTGGCCACGCTGATTCTATCGACGGGGCTTGTCATGATCGGGCTGCATTTGTACTTCCAGTACGTGATCGGCTTTGGCATGACCAACGAACAGTTCGCGACCTTCTGTTCTATTTTTGCAGTCACCGCGGCGCTTTACAATCTTCTTTATATCAGCGACTATTATCTGCACCAGGAGAACACGCTCAAGCTGCAGGCTGAAATGCAAAACAAGGCAATCCTGGAGGTAGAGATGCAGGAGTTCCAGCACGACATCAATCCGGAACTTCTGTATGAAAGCCTCGAAAGCCTGATCGGCATTATGTACCGCGATGTAGAGAAAGCGGAAGCCTACATCGACTCGCTGGCGACGGCGTACCGGTATGTGCTGACGAACCGGCATCAGGAGCTGATCCCCGCGGAGGCCGAAATCGATGCTGCCCGAAACCTGGTACGGCTACTAAACGAGCGATACTTCGGCCAGCTTACACTGGAAGTGACCGAGGACGACGACCTGACGGAGGCCATGCTGATACCGGGGTCATTGCCGATCGTAGTGGAATATATTGTGCGCAACACAATCGTTACACGTTTTGAACCATTGACCATAACCTGCTACACCGAAGACAATTACCTGGTATTACAAAGCAAGCTGAATGACCGGTTGATACCGTATGCGGACAGCGAAGTGGCGTTCACGCGGTTACAGCGGTCATACTCGCTCTACAGCGACCTGCCGCTGATTAAAGTGAAGGCCTACCAGGAAAATTATATTAAATTACCGCTGCTTCGCGTAGAGGAAGCTACCCCTTTGGAGGCACTATGAAAGTCGCGATCATTGAAGACGAGCTGCCGGCGGCGGAGAAGCTGGAACGTTATCTCACAAAATACGATCCCACGATTGTCGTGGCAGCCCGGCTGGATTCGGTCGCGGCGGCCGTACCCTGGCTGCAACAGCACCAGGACGAAGTAGACCTGATCTTTATGGACATTCAGCTCATCGATGGGTTAAGCTTCCAGATCTTCCAGGCGATGCAGGTACAAAAGCCGGTGATCTTCACAACAGCCTACAATGAATTCGCGCTCGACGCTTTTAAAGTAAACAGCATTGATTACCTGTTAAAGCCCGTCACATTTACCGATCTGGCCGCCAGCCTGAAGAAGATGGAATCACTCCGGCAACAGCTACAATTCCCCGCAGTACAGGTGCAGCGCATCAGCCAGATAGCCACTACCTCCTCTGCCACGGTACACAAACGTCGGTTCATGGTAAAGGTCGGTGAACACATCCGCTCCATCACCGCCGACCAGATCAACCTGCTATACGCCGAAGGCCGCGATGTATACCTGGTGACCGGTCAGAATAAAAAGTTTATCATAGACTATACGCTGGAAGCGCTGGAAGACATGCTCGATCCACAAATATTCTTCCGGATCAACCGCACCTATATCATCAACATCAATGCGATCAAAGATGTGCTGGTCTACTCCAACAGCCGGCTCAAGATCACAATGATCCAGGAATTCGATAAAGAGATCATCGTAAGCCGCGAGAAAGTCGGCGACTTCAAAACATGGTTTGACGGCGCCACCCATTAACTCCCCATCACTACACACCAAGAAAATCAGTACGCAGCGGCGTAAAACTGTCCACCAGCCGCACATGCGTCGACAGCACCTGAATAGTATGTAGTTTACCAGAAGGAACACAAAACATATCCCCCTCTTTCAGGCGCTCATCCGGCTCACCCTCGCAAAAGAATATAATTTCACCCGCGGCAACATACGTCGTTTGTTCATGCACATGACTATGCGGCGGGTCGGGAGCTTCCCAGGGGCCATTGTTAAAATCGATAACCACTGTCATCAGTTGTTGTTCATGAATGAGGTACCGGGTTACCCCATTTTTGACCTGCGTTACGGCAGCTTTGTCAGCGTGAATCACGGGCATACATGGCGTGTGTTAAAATCTGCTTCAAGGTACGCTTATCTTCCAATCTCCTAAAATCGTTTCAACGGTGTAGGCAGCTGCTTCGGCGGCCGTCAGCGTATGCGCCCAGGGTACACGAGTGGTGCCGCCAGCACCGGGACCGGTCGAAGCGTACTCGGCATAATAGGCCGTCTTCTCGGCATCGGGCTTGTCCCAGTTGTGCCAGCCCTCCTTTTTTATCTGTCTGTCGAGGTCACAACGTATAAATACTGTTCTCGCCCAGGGGCGCCAAGGCCGGCCGAGGTAAAAGGATTCCGTAGGAGCATCACCGGTGATCTTGCAGTCGAGGAAGACAAAGCCCTGGGGTGTACTCTCCAACGTAGAGGCCGCCGTAACATAACCACCCGGCTTTTTACAAAATATGGTACAATGATCAAAGACCGCGGTAGACCAGCCGAAGATAAAGTCTACAGTCCCTTCGATATAACAATCCTTATAGTATTGGCGGCTCTTCTCGCCAAAGGGATAGAGCGTGTCCTGGTTGCCCAGAAACCGGCAATGATGAAACATTACGCGATCACCTGCAATTCGCACGGCTACCGCCTGACCCACCGGTCCGGCACTGTTTTCAAAGGTGATGTTTTCGGCTAAGAAGTCGTCTGCAAATACAAAGAAAGAAGAAGATCCTGTCGTGCCCATCTCCTCGCCGAAACGATTCTTCTTTGCAGCATAGTCGTCGTAGGTCACGATTGTCCGGGTTACATCCTCGCCGATAAGCCGAACATTGATTTTGGACGTGGCCAGTATGAGCTTCTCTTTGTAAGTTCCTCGTCGAAGCAGAATACGGGTCTGTTTCTTACGAAAATCGGGTACAGCGTTAAAGGCCTCTTGTAGTGTACGGAAATCGCCGGAGCCGTCCTGGGCTACGGCAAAATCGTAAGACACCTTTTCTAGCGCTTGCGTAGTCGACTGTGCTTCAATGTGCAGGGTCAGCCATACCAATGCAAACGTCCAGGCCATACGACTTCTCATGCTTCAGGGTTTTACAGGTGTTACGGTAAACCAATCGAAGTCAGCGTATCCGGCGTCGTTTGTTGAGCGGGTACGGGTGCAGAAAATACCGGCCTTGGCACCAATCCAGCGGCCGGGCTCGGCCTGAAATACTTCACCGGCCGGTGTATAGGTTGTACCGTCGGTGCTATAGCTAAACCGACAACGTGCTTCTTTGGCCACGCTAACGCGCAGGTATACCGTATTGTCTTTCATTTTCACAATCGACTTTTCTGTCTCCGGCTTGCCGCTGGGCGCGTCGGCGCAATGTGTCTGCACCAAATATACCCCCTCAGGTGTATTGCGTAACGCAAGAGCAGCATAGGCTTGTCCGTAGATAACCAGCCCGGTGGCTTCTCCGGGTAAAGTAGGATGTGGCGAAAAGGTGAGCTTCGTGGTGATCGTAAACTCTTCTGCGGGGAATTTCTGTAACAGAATATTGGGCACGTCCCAATAATTCCTGGCATCCGCTGGTATGGAGGCAGCATACAGGCGCAACACGCCTTTCGCAGGATACAAGAATGACCACGTAGCCTCGGGGTTCGCTTGCCATTGCCACTGCGGTCCCAGGGCAGCAGTATTGAAGTTGTCGCTTTCAGGTGGCGCGGTGACAGATACTTTAGTTTTCCCGATAGTGGGCTTTCTATACGCCAACACCGGTTCACCCTTACCGTCGCCATCCTTATCTATGCCAATAACTGGCCAGTCGTCGCGCCACTGCATGGGCTGCAGGTGTACGACGCGACCATAAGGACCTTTGTCTTGAAAATGCAGGAACCAATCTTCGCCCGTTGGCGTATTCACCCACGCGCCCTGATGCGGACCATTGATGGTAGTCGTACCCTGATCCATCACCACGCGCCGCTCATAAGGACCGTAAATATTTCGCGCACGCAACACCAACTGCCATCCGGTGGATACTCCTCCAGCCGGTGCAAAAATGTAATAGTAACCGTTCCGCTTATAGAGCTTGGGCCCTTCGATGGTGGGGTCTATGCCATGGCCATCGTATACCAACGTACCAACGTCGAGCGCGTGTGTACCATCGGGACTGAGGCGTTTGATAGCAAGAATGCTTTTTATACCGGCACGGCTGCCGGCGTAAGCATACGCCAAATATACTTTTCCATCGTCATCCCAGAGCGGGCACGGGTCGATCAGGCCTTTGCCTGCCTCCACCAACACAGGCTCGCTCCACGGGCCGCCAATCTGCGTGGCGATAGTCACGTATATACCAAAGTCTGGATCGGGATAGTAGATATAAAACTTGCCATCGTGGTGGCGGATGGCGGGCGCCCAAACGCCATTGCCATGTTGTGTTTTAGCAAAATGATCGTACGGCGGCTGACGTGGCAACGCGTGCCCCACGAGCGACCAGTTGACAAGATCTTTGGAATGCAACAGCGGCAGACCAGGAACGGCGTCAAAACTGGAGGCAGTCATGTAATAATCTTCACCGACGCGGCAAGCGTCCGGATCGGAGTAGTCGGCATGAAGTATGGGATTACGATACGTGCCGTTACCTTGATCCGCGAGCCAGACTTGGGCTGTTGTTGGCCCGCTTGTCATGATCAGAGCATATACTACTATGTATTTCTTAATCGCCATCCTTATAACTTATCTCTATCACTGCTTAAGTGCTATTCGCTTTGCTGGCACAAGGCACGGTGCACTCACATTCCAATGGTCACTTTAATCGGCTCAGCCAACTGTGCCGCAACACCGTTGAGGTAAGCATAAAACTGTTGCTCTGTTTGTATCCCCCCCGGCTCCCCCGACCACGCCGCAAGGAAATAATATTCAACCAACGTATTAGCCGGCTTAAGTTGCACAAGGTGGCTATAGGGGTCAGCCGTAAACCCCGCCTCATCCTTCGGCCTGAAGAACACGGCAAGCCCTAGATTATCATCATTCAAACTTTGCTTACCAAACGTAGCCATATACCCCCAATGCGAATCATCACCCTTCTTCGTAACCAGCGGCGCCGCCTTGTCTTTTACAATCCCCGTACAAAACTGCTCAGGCTTCTGCGAAAACGTCAACCGCAGATGGCTCAACCGTGTACCCGCGTGGATCGATAGATCTGCGTTCACATCGTACTTCTTTCCCTCCACTTGCCAGCCAGCATAATGTGTTTGAATAGCGGAGTACACAACACCATTTTCTGAAATACGGCAACTAACACTATCCGTCTTTTCAATTCGCACAGCCTGACCATTGGCAAGTATGGCAGGCGAGCCAAGGCCCACGGCCTTACCAACCTTCATGACGTCCATGCCCCAAGGCTGCAGGTGGTGGTATGATTCAAACCCGTCAAGGCCTACTTGCTGCAATACCATATTCTTTGTCTTCTTACCAAATACATCGGTGGCATTACGTTGATCGAGATAAAAGCGATAGCCGACTTTGTCGGACTCCCAACCGGGGCCTTCGTAACGAATAAACCACGAATGGTCCTTGTGCTCGGGCGGCACGCGCAGCGACGTCACCGGCTGGAACTTCCCCCCCATATATTCACGACCTTGCCAGGCCCCATCTACTTTGTGTGATAATTCCGCTTGCGTACGCTTGGGATAATCATGCGCGATGGTGGCGGTGGGGTGAAAACGAATGGTGAATGTGCGACTGGCAGAAGGAGCCAGTGTATCAAGGACGAAGGCTATGCCGGCGTCAGCACCGGCGTGGTTATATTGACTGGAAATTTCTTTTGCGCCGTCTATTACTACAAACGCTTTGAAGTTGAATTTAGGAGCGGCTTGTTTTAATTGTGCCGGAGAAACTAAGACAAGAACCTGACCTCGACCGAGGACGCCGGGATTGGTCACCTTTATAGCGAAGGACTGAGGAAAATCTTTTTTAAGATCCTGGGCGTGTAGCACTGCCGCAGTCAGCACCAACATGAGCATGAATAACTTTTTCATAAAATTCTTTATTTTTTGTGTGCATGCCGGCACAAGTCTAAGGTGCCATACGCTCTAACTCAATAGAAGCCTGTATAAACGGCCCCACACCTTTCAGGTCGTCGACCCGCAAAGGCTCCCCTATATAATAAGCAAAGGATCCATCGCGATACGGCGTACCGCCGAGACCGGCGCCGCTGCACGTTTTTGTTAGATGGATGAGGCCGTCGGCATCTTTCTCGATGAAGTTCTTCAACAGTCCATCATAGCCTTTCCGGGCGACCGCCTTGAAATGCTTATCAAGGTAGCCCAGGCGTGTTCCTTTCGCTATGGCATAGACAAACATGCAGCTGGCCGAAGCTTCACGGTAGTTACCGGCAACCGTAGGTTTGTCAATGATTTGATACCATACACCGGTGTCATCCTGATATTTTTTCAACGCGCTGGACAGGCGCTGAAAAATAGCGATGATGTCTTTTCGTTTGGCATGGTTAGCGGGAAGGTAGTCGAGCATGTCGACGAGGGCCATCATATACCAGCCCATGGCGCGGCCCCAGAATTCGGGCGACTGGCCGGTGGTGGGATTGGCCCACCGTTGTTTTTTGCTTTCATCCCAGGCGTGGTACAGCAGGCCGGTCTTAGCATCGCGGGTATGGGCCTCCATCCAGATGAATTGATTAGCGACGTCGTCGAACTCTTTCTCGCGTTTAAATACCTGGGTGTATTCAGTGTAGAACGGCCCGCCCATGTAGAGGCCGTCGAGCCACATCTGGTAGGGGTAACGATGTTTGTGCCAAAAGCCACCCTCCTTGGTCCGGGGTTGCCATTGCAACTGCTCGCGTAGCAGGTCTACGGCTTTTTTATATTTCTCCTCATGGGTTTCCTGGTACAGCGTCAGTAGAATACGACCCGGTGTGACATGGTCAATGTTGTATTCAACTAGGTCGTAAGTGCGAATGGTGCCGTCAGCGCGGACGAACGCATCCATCATCTTTTTCATGTAGTCGAAATACACCTTGTCGCCAGTGTAACGCCACAGGTCGTCAAAGCCCTTTAAGGTAACGCCTTGCTCATAATTCCAGTTGGCAGGCCGGCGGGGTTTCTGATCGACTGTCTCTTTCCCGTGTGTAACGTAGGGTTTCACGGTGAGTGTGTCGGCATGGGTAGCCATAATAGTAGCCGCCATGCGCTGCCCCCACCCTTTCTCCTGTGCTTTACAGCAAATACTGACCAAACAAATACATACGATCCCAACTGATCGCATGAGGTTATTCCCTCGTTTCATCATACTGTTCTTTTCTCTTATTTACGCCGCACAGCTTTGGCCGATGCGCCGTTGGTTAATGCTATATCTTTTTTAGTACCGGCGCCACTGGCGCCGGTAAGTTGTATGTCTTTAGAGCGGTTACCGCTCACCTGTACAAACACGTCGTTATTGCCCGAGCGTACATTTTCCAGCACCAGGCCCTGGCTATCGTGCACTTCTACCACGCTTTCACTAGTGCACTGCAACGTGGCATTGCGCAGCGTAACGTGACTGCCTTCGGTGCAGACAAAGCCGATCTTGCTTTGAATCGCAATATCGCTAAGCGATATCGACTGTATATTCATTTCGGGCAGGCCGCGTACGAAGATTGCTGTTTCAGCACCTTTGCACACCACATTACGAATGTAAAAGTCGCGGAACTGCGGTGTAGCTTCTGTGACCGGCTCAAATGCAATGGAAGGTTTTTCTTCACCGGCAAACATGGCCAGCGGATCTTTCGCCATATAGTACATATCAAATAAGATGGCCGCTCCGCCAATCCCACTCATACGTATGTTGTCAACATAAATCTTCTCTACTACTCCTCCCCTTCCCCGGGTTGTTTTAAAGCGCAAGCCTACATCGGTACCCAGGAAGTTGCAGTCGGACACAAAAATATTGCGGGCACCACCGCTCATTTCACTACCAATGACAAAACCACCGTGGCCGTGAAAGACCGTGCAATGTTGTACGATCACATCTTCGGTCGGCACACCGCGTTTTCGGCCTTCTTCATCGCGGCCGGATTTAATACAAATGCCATCGTCTCCGACATCAAAAGTACACTTGTCTACCAGGACATTCCGACATGATTCGATATCGACGCCATCTCCATTTTGGGCATTCCACGGATTGCGCACCGTCAAGCCACGCAGCGTAAGATGTTGCGTCAGCAAGGGATGAAGGCACCACGCCGGTGAGTTCTGAAACGTAACACCTTCCAGCAGCACGCGCTTACACCGTACGATACTGAGCAAGTTAGGACGCAGGAATTCCCTGATCTCTTCGGCCCTTGCTATATCATACCCTGCGGCGACGACGCCCGGGCGTTTCGCCAATGAGCCTTTTAGCGCACGCGCGGTAGGGTACCAGGTGTTGGCACCTTCGTTCAACACGCCGCCCGATTTTACCAGGTGTTCCCACTCCGGCGGTGGCAGTTTGCTTTTCTTTACCGGACGCCAGGCGTCGCCGGCGCCATCGATCACGCCCCCACCGGTGATGGCGATGTTCTCTACATCCGCTGCATACAACGGTGACTGTGCCCGGATAGCTTCCAATCCTTCCCAATTCGTCTTTACCAGGGGATATTCTTCAGTACGATTCGTAAACTGCAGTACGGCACCCGCAGTGACGTGCAGGTTTACGTTATTTTTTAATACCACCGGGCCCGTTAACCACAGGCCTCGCGGAATTAACACGGTGCCGCCACCCGCAGCAGTACAGGCCTCCACCGCACGGCGTATAGCGTCTGTATTAGAAGTAAGACCATCGCCGCGCGCGCCATATTTTTCAATGTTGAATGTATCCTTGCGGAAAGCCACGTGCATGATCTTGGGTAGTTCATATACATACTTGTTCCCGGTCGGCAGCTGAATCAGCTCTTTCGCCAGGTCGGGGTTTAGCGTGCGCAGGCCGGCGGCTACCAGCGACGCCATGCAGGCAGCACCGTAGCGGGTGAAATGTGTATTGTCTTCTTTGCCTTCGGGGTAATGCTCCCACACACGCGGTGGCACGTTCAGAAACATCTTCCGGGATTCCTCTACCCCCTGTTGTACGATCACATCGCGGCTGCTGGCGTGCAGGTCGAGTACCGGCACGCGCTGAGCTTTACCGACTTCTTTTACTACTGCCGGGTAATCGCCGTGTTGGTCCACAAAGTTGCCTTTCTCGTCAAACTTGCGCCGCATCACGGGTGTGATCAACAGTGGGTTTGCGCCCTTACTCCGGATCTCGGCAATATACCGCTCCAGGTTCTTACGGTAGTCGGTGCGCGCAGGGGCATAACGGGTGGTGTCAGACTCTTTCGAGTCGTTGTGTCCAAACTGTATAAACACCCAGTCACCGGGACGCAGCTTTTCATATACCGTGCGCCAGTGTCCCAGCGTGCGAAAGCTTTTTGTACTGCGGCCATTCACTGCATGGTTTTCGACGTGAAGTCGGATATAGTCGGGAAAGATCATGCCCCACCCTGTTTCGGGCGCCACAGACTCAGGCTTGTTGGCCATGGTGGAATCGCCGATCAGGAAGATGCGCGGGGCATCCTCTGATGTAAACGAACAGCACAGGATAAGCGCCGTCAACAACTTTATTATAAAAGTATTTCTCATCTCACGTTAATCTTGAAAAAAGATATCCCGCCGGGCTGCCGTGCCCTGGCGGGTATCTTTAAGTAACCCAAACAAAGAACAAATGCTATACTATATAACTGGCATTGGTAAGTAAACCCAGGCATTTCAGCCTGAGATTCTCGTAAAACGCAACGTGAAGCTCTCGCTTCATTGCGCTTCCAT
>NZ_JAHESE010000028.1 GCF_018598175.1 Dawidia cretensis | reverse complement strand
ATTTGCTAAATCTCAACACACGCAAATGTTCAGACGGCGATTCGTTCTGTCGGGGTCAACATGGTCCGGAATATCCACCCAAACATGCTGCAGCGTCGATCTAATCTGAATCTCTGCTTTAATCGAAGCAAACTGCCTATACTCTGGAAGTGCACTCCGGAGTTCATTTAAGCTCATCACATAATGTAGTGATCTGTAACCAAATTGATCAGATTTCAAATTCCGCTTATCGACTGAATTGGCAGAGTCAATCAAAAATTCATTTTTGATTATCTCAGCTACCTTATCGACATCACTTTCCAAATAAGTGATAACTCTTAGACCAACAAGGTCTGTTATCTGATGCAAATCGCTGTATTTGTCTTTTAAATCAATCTTACTTTCTAGACTATTTCTGTCTTTCACTCTACTAGTAACCTGATGAACTTTTATCAGATTTAATTGGAGCAAATCAGCCAGAATGATTTCCAGCTTGGACCTAAAATCTTCAAATTTCCGATGGTTTAAGTCAAAGTCCGACAATATTTTATTTTTCATTGACAGGTAAAACTGAAAGATACAACCATGAGCAAATTTATATCCAGTCAATTTAATGTTTTTTTTATTAAAAGGAAATTACTACCTGCTGCTGATCTATAATATAATTGACCTTAAAAACCACGAGACATATTTCCTCACTTGCTGGGTGCATCTAATGAGCAGACAATTTTTGGGCTCTGGCTAGAGTTACAAAGGTGTTATACTCTCTGCCGAAATGTTCGTTCTAGGTACACGTCCTTTTTTATGCCATGGAAGCAAAAGTCAAACCGGCCCATTGGAGCCAACAATAATTGTCTTGCTGTATATTTATCTTAGGCGCAAAATCATTTTCATCCAGGTCAAAACTCATCAAACATTGTATAACGGTCTGTTCCTAAGCTATTAGGATACAAATTTTGCCTCGGAAAGCGCCGCATCGAAGTAAAAAACTCTACGGACAATCTTCTGAAAATACCCCGGATGATACCTAAAAGCTCAATCGCATTTACACGAAGTCCCAATTAACACCCATACAATACCCAATCCTTCACCAGAGCTTCGAGATCGGGGGTCCTTGACTTTTAGAGTAAAAAGCACTGATTCTCAATACTTTTTTTTGCGTTTTTAGAATGCTTTGCAAAGTTCATTTCATGGGGATGTTTAACTTGAAGAAAGTTTGCGCAGCTAGATATTAGCTTTCTTTCTAAATCGTTTCTCATCGACAACATCATATATTAGTCTATGCAGCACGAGCAATGAGTGAATTTCTTCATTGGCTCTTGCTGATAGCTAAGATTGTTGCTATTTTCACAAAAGAAGATGGATATACGAACAGTGTCAAAACTGAAATTTACTCAGCAATACGAAATTAAGTAGTACGTGAGTTTTTAGACCTGATTAACAACCCACATTTTCGAAAGAACGCGGCTACCGTTTCTAATGAAAATTCCTGTTACCGCAATTAACTATTGCCTAGCCGGATATAAAGCCCACTTTTCACATAACGAACCTTATTCAATGAGCACAAAACTTCTGCGCTATAAAGTCATTAATTTTAGATCTATTGAAGAAAGTGATTGGATAGATGCCGGTGGAAATACATGTTTGGTTGGAACAAATGAAGCAGGTAAAACAAATCTATTGATAGCTCTCTGGAAACTTAACCCAGCGAACGGCGAACCTATAGTTCCACTATCCGACTTCCCAAGGCATCTTTACAGCCAATATAAAATCGATGGACATGAAAAAGACGTGTTCATTAAGGCTGATTTTGAATTGACGCAAAACGTTAGTACTCAAATTGCTGAAGCGTGCGCATGTGATATCGAGCAGGTCCGCGTTACGCATATACAGAGAATGTATAGCGGAACGTATTACATCTCATTACCATACACAAAAATAAATTCTTACCCTAAGAAACAATTTAAAGTAATTATTGAAACATTTCTTAAGGAACTTCATGATCTTGAAGCATATATAAAGGAAGATTTCGACCTTCGCAATAAAATTGACCTAGTTGTTAGCAACCTATCGCCTAAAACAGATTCAGAATTTCTAGTAAAAGAAGATATTATCGCTGCTATAGACACAACTAAATCACTATTAGGAGAATTTGGGAAAAAACAAAACCTTCCGGAGCCCTTCAATAAAAAACTACTTCCATCACTTAACAAAATACTAGGCTCTTTCGATGGAAAATCCATTGAAACAACCGCGGAAATCCGTCAACTCATTCTTAAATATATACCAAAATTTGTTTATTATTCTGACTATGGAAACCTTGATAGCGAAATCTATTTACCTAGGGTTATTGAAGATTTGAAGCGCACTGATCTTACCGAGTCTGCACGCGCAAAGGCAAGAACATTGGATGTTCTTTTTAGGTATGTAAAACTTTCTCCTAATGAAATTTATGAACTGGGGAATGACAGAAAGATCATAATAAAAACCGTCGACACATACAAAAGAGAAGTTAGCAGAGAAGAGCAGAACCTATCAGAAGAGGAAATAGCAGAATGGGCGAAAAAAAAGAAAGAAAGAGGAGTCTTACTTAGATCCGCAGCCAGTGAACTAACTAAAAGTTTTAAACAATGGTGGCAACAAGGAAATTATATTTTTTCGTTCGAGGCAGACGGAAGTCATTTCAGAATTAATGTTTCTGACGAGCTTCGTCCGGAATCTATTGAATTAGAAGGTAGAAGTAGAGGATTACAATGGTTCTTTAGCTTTTTCTTAGTATTTCTCGTGGAAACAAAACAAGAACATTCAGATGCCATACTTTTGCTCGACGAGCCTGGGCTCTCTCTACATCCTTTAGCGCAATATGATTTAGCTGAGTTCTTTAGGAAGCTCGCCGAAACCAATCAGTTGATTTATACCTCACATTCTCCTTTCTTAGTTGATATGGATAACTTAGCAAATGTTAAAGCTGTTTTTATCGATAAATCCTCTGGGCGTACAAAAATATCTTCGAACCTCAGACATGATGAAGCCGACGCTGAAAAATCCATTTATCCGGTTCATGCAGCGTTGGGCTTAACTGTATCAGACACTCTTTTGCTCGGATGCATACCTGTACTGGTTGAGGGACCAAGTGATCAAATTTATCTAACTATGATTAAGCGCTATCTAATTAGTAAAGGCAAAATTCTAAACAGTAAAGAGCTTGTATTTATTCCTACTGGCGGAGTAAGAGGCATGGGACCCGTGACTAAATTAGTAACATCACGAGATAACAAACTCCCTTACATATTATTAGATTCTGATAAAGTTGGAAAAGAATATCTTAAACAACTGAGTGCAGGAACATATAAAGAAAACCAGGACCGAATTCTCGAAGTAGCTAATTTTCTCGGCGAGAAAGGGTATGAAATTGAAGATTTAATGCCTGCCCAAAAATTAATAGAAGTTGTTGATCGTTTATATAGAGGTGGCAACTATTTTGACGAGTTTTACCAGAAAGATGAACCAATTATAGATCAGATTCAAGAATGGGCAAAGGTCAATAACGTAACTTTAGAAAAAAGTGGATGGAAGGTCGAATTAGCGAGAGTTGTTATTAATCAATTCGATAGAACTATGAAAGACGTTCCAACGGAATTAGAGCTTGCCTGGAATAATTTATTTCAAAGGTTAATCAGCTAATCAAAATAGCGACAACAAATTATAGTCGAAGTTTAGATTTCCCTAAAAGTATTTGCTTATAATCTAAACGACAAACAATGCAAAAAAGTACTAATTTAATGGCTCTTGGAAACCAGGATAATCCTAAACTTCCGGTCGGTAAGATATTGCATTGATGATTAATTTAGCATTTTCATTAATTTAGGCAAGCGACATTAGATGCAACTAACGATTATTACTATATTGAAGGTAGCTCATGAAAAGCTACCTAATGAAGCATGAAAGATTGAGCGATTAGGAATCTTAAAAGCATAATTTTAACAATTAAGGTCTCTCAAATAGAAGGAATAAACAAATGAAACCCTTATCACACACAGTAAAAGAAGAAATAAACAACAGTCAAATCATCGACGATTTTGAGATATTCATAAGAGATTGCCTTGCCACATATGCAGATTGCTATGTAGGACTATCCAATAACCCTGAAATACGTATAAACGAAGAATTCATAATCGAGGGACATACCGCAGATGGCCGTTATAAAAAGGGAGATCCCGTAATTGTACGAAATGCGAAAAGCAACGAAAACGCAATTAAAGTTGAAACGCACTTCCATGGTCTTGGTGCACAAGGTGGAAATGGTCCCGGAACTGGGATCAAAACCAGCATATATGCCTACTGTATTATTGATAGGTTAATAGCTAGCAAAGCAGTTTTAAAGATTATCGATGATGAAAAAACCAGACAACGAATAATTGACAAAGGCGACTATATAATTAGATCGTAGCATTGGGTTCCAAAAAAAAGAATCAATGTCGCCTTTAATGGAAGCCTTTCAGAAGCCGATAGACGCTAGGAAAATAAGAATAATCATCCACAAAAGACCGTAAGACCTTTTACACAGTTGGCTAAACCTACCAGGGCTTACAGCCTATCAGATCCTCACCGCTATCTATGCCTACCCTGCAACATTGGCTAACGTTCGGCAGTTCTGTTCTACACAAAGCCTTATTTTATTGTGGTTTTTTTTACCATTCGAACCAAACAACTAATCTGATCTGATTATCTTCCAGTCCTTTAAGAGCTTTGAATAATTCTACTAGCGCGAACAGCTTTTTCCAAAGACTATCGGCTGGAATTGAAAGTGCTGCTTTCCTAATCTCGTCATAATAAATTACGGAATAGCCAAATATTTCTCCGGTACCATATTTCTGTTCAAATGCCTCAATCTTCTCCATCTCCATTTTTACTATGTAGGATGCATTGATCGGAATACCCCTGTCTTTTGCTAATGATTCTATTTCAAACTCTTTTCGTAAGATCCTTTTGGAGTATCCAAAAAGGGTTTCTGTCACCTTATCCACGTGGTCAATAATGGAGTTCACACACATCCACGTCAACCATGAATGCTCTTCATCTCGTTCCTCTTGTGTGAAGTATGGGCTGTATTCAATCCAGCCTTGGGTTTCTAGCATTGTTTTATTTTTAGTATTGCCCCAACGCTGAGTTATGAAGCGTTGCTTTTATCCGCAAAAAAAATTAATCAAAAGTATTGCTTTCATGGTAAAAATCAGGATTGTATTACTACTGCGGCCAAAGCAGCAGTAGGTTCCTATATCCACCATTCTTAATCAACTGTCCCTCAAAATCGCAAGCAGCAACCGCCGGTGTATCGATAGACCAAAGAAATTCCAACACTTGCGAAAGTTGATCAATATAAATCCGATCCTCACCAACGTCTGAATGATCTACGTCAAGGAGATAATGAAAATATAGAAACCCATCAGGAAACCGCTTGCTCTTTTCCTGATTATACTGTTCATTTTTATCGAGATAGATATCCATTTGAAATGTCGTCATCGAGTTCTTATCATATTGGCCTCCTAACTTTTCTAAGATTAACCGTAACAACTCCGACTTTCCTAATCGGGATTGTACGTAGACACCTGCGTAAAGACTCATACATATTAATTTCAATCTCAATATAGGAATTTGCGTTTACACAACGGATGTTCCCCAAACGTCCCCCCTCTCCCTCCCAAAGGACCAAATTCCCTGTATATTTGCCCCTTTCCGTCGCACGATCCACCGTCCATGAAGCCTTTTGTCAATCTATTCGACTTCCGTCAGAAATAAACTACAAAACGGAAGTCTTGTCCGGCCTGACCGTTGCCATGACGATGATACCCGAATCGCTCTCGTTTGCCATCCTGGCGGGTCTGTCGCCTTTGACCGGATTGTATGCTGCGTTTTTAACGGGCCTGGTCACGGCCGTTTTAGGTGGACGCCCGAGGATGGTATCGGGTGGTACGGGCGCTACGGAACCACCTGGCTTACCGGCACAGCCCTTTGGACGATGCTGGGCCTGGCCGCGCTGACTATACTAATCGTCCTCTATTTTCCAAAAATCACAAAAGCAGTTCCGGCTTCGCTGGTGGCGATCGTCGTTGTGTCTTTGATCGTCCTGGGACCGGGATGGATTCAGATCGCCAGATATCCACCAATGAAGTGATCTTAATTCAAAAGAGCTGCACCTGGTGCTATCGTTACGACCATCGTCATTCCTATTCAGTCAAACCCAAAAAGCCTTCTGATCTTCACGAGCAGTGGGCTTTTTGAAGCAGATACACCGGAAACATTATGTTCAGTAACGAATTCTTCCAGTCCGTTCAGAGCGCCGTAATAGTGGGTTGTTCGTAGATACCGAATACCTTTCAATACTGCTTGTTGATGTTTGCTTAACATCTTCACAATTTCAGGATACTCAAATTGCATGATTATCACATCTTCAAAAAGACCGCACTCTAGCCGAACTTCAAAGGGCGTCGGGTTCTGCTGAAACGCCACCCGAAAAACAATGTGACTTCTACCCTGCGCGCCATCATCCACCAACGTAATGCAATGCCACGTGATGGACGGTGTTGCCAGGAACAACGTTTCCATGTCATGCAGCATGACAGCCCGCAGCGGACCCTCAAATTTCTCCCTATACAGTTCGTAGTAGCGCTCCTTGCCTTCCTCCGAAATCTCCCCCGGAAACATCGATACTAAAGCAACCTTCATGGCGTGTACGATCGGGGACGTTTCAAATTTCATGGAATAAATATAGTTATTCAAAAAATACCCCATCCCGCTAACAGATATACAAATTCTTTTTCATATTAGATGGTATGCTTTTCTGGTACGACTACGAGAGACCTAACTTCTCAAAAGGTATTTCCAAAGGGAGATAACCAACTTCCCGATATCCGTCAAGCACTATATTTCCTTTATACGTACCAATAGTCCTGTACATATCTAGAAAAAATTCATTACCTTTTTTTGCCGCACCTAATGGCTGTTCATAAATCAAATTCCCACCCTCTTCCAGGGTAAATTTGGAATACATACCATCTTCTTTAAAATTAACCCATACAGCGCCTTTCATTTTTCGCCCATAAATAGTAAGCTCTGATTCTATCAACCGATAGTCGGGATTAAATCCAATCTCGCGTCCTCTCTGCCGGGCGTGCTCGGAAGCATGAAGTAACGATTCATTTTTTATAAGCGATGCGGTTCTACTAAGATAATCACAAGCACGGTTCCAAGCACATTCGATTTGGTCGCGTCTGGTAAGAGACGTAAACTCAGATCTATTAAAATAGCCATGATACGCCAGATGCCCACCATAATAATGGTGGGAATCTTGTTTTACCTCTGGCACCAGCTCGTACGACCTTTCCGTAAGAAAATGAACGTTTAGAAATTTTATTCTCTTACCATCATAAACCTCATTCAGTAAGCGATTAAACAAATTCGCTATTTCAAAAAAATCTACCGTAAGTTCGGAGATTCTCTCCGAACCGTCGCTAAACAAAAACAATGTCCTATCTATTTTCATAATCCTGATTGACTGGCAAAGTACGATGCCCTTTAGCCTTGTTTGTAAGGCTGTCGTATTGTGTACGGCATTCTTCGCCCACTTCCAGTATCTGCGCGTCCGCGTCAAAGCTGACAATCAACAGAAGCAATGACATCAAAAGAAAAAGCTTATTACTCACTATTTCATAAGATAAGAAATACGATGCATAACACGCGACGACAACATCATTTCAAACACACCCAATCCCTGTTAAGAGGTCTAGTTCAAAAGTCTCCTCTGACTCACTTCGGATATCGTAGTATTCACCTCTTAACCGATTATCGGTTAGCCCTACGATTCTAAAACCATCAAAAGCTAACCGCTCTGTTCTCCATTTCACGCCCGAAGAATCGTATGCTATTAATTCCGTGTAGTTTGCAAATAAAACAATGCCTTGAAATAATACTGAACGCACATCAATTACAGGAATCGATTTCACTTCAGCCCAATCAGCTGGATTGTTAGCTGAAACAAAATATCCTGCCCCTCTCGATACAACACAGAGCTTATCTGCATTGGGTAAGGTATAAACCCCTGATACTCCTTTCGGAGTTATTTCGCCGAAAGAAAAAACTCCAACCCAAGATTCTCCATGTAAAGGAGTTATTTTAACGAGTACTCCGTCCTTACCTCCTTGAGTACTTGAACCTGGGTAGTAGTATATTCTTCTTCCTGGAGGAAGTTCGTCTAAAACTTCAACTTCATAATCGTGTGAAAAGCCTAAATCGATCTTCATCAAAATCTTTTTTAATAAGGTTTAAAGAATCTATGCATTATGAGTTCTGTGTTCCCTGATAGCGAAGGTCTAACACCAATTTCAAATACTCCTCGTGTTCCATTAAGGGTACCTGGCATTTGATATAGGATGTTAGTATTGCTCAGTCCCTTCGGGTGCAAGCCGGCCGTTTTCGCTTTTTTGAGACTATTTCAGCACAAAAATGATCCCTCCCGAAAATGCCGTAGCTTTTGAAGACAATTCAAGGCCGTCCCATTTGCCATAGGCAATTTCGTTTTCGTGAAATGGACGCAAGGCTTTGGTGTAGCGGTATGACGCGCGGATTGCCCAGCGGGAGCTGATCGAACCAATAACCGAGCCACTCCAAAAATACCCAGACACGAATCTGTTTTGGTGTACCCTTGGCCCAATACCTTTTACGAACTCCTGCTCAGAGGATAGCTCTTGGCTAAACTGAAATCCTACGTCAAGTGCAACGGAGAGTGGGCCGTAAAGTACCGGATTGACACCTACACCGACTGGTACACTAAGGTAGTCGAGGGTGACGTCCACGGGATACCAAAGCCGGGTGTTCAGAAATTTGCCACCGTGCTGGGTATAACCCAAACCAGTTTTAACATAAAAAAATTTATATAGCTTTATATAAACGGTCAGATCAAAATCTTTTGCATTCTTACCGACAGCTTTAAACCTTGACGGTTCATAGTCAGTCGCGCTTCCTTCATTTATCTCATCTTTAAATGAGCCATATAGCTCGCTTTCATTGTACCCAATGTCTAGTCCAAGGCTACAGCCTTTGGCCAGCGGGCCTGACAAATCTTGGGCCTGTATATTGTGGAGGTTAAAAAATGAAAAAAGTAGGAATGCAGATTTTATGAATGAATTCATCAAGGTAGTATTTCAAGTAGGTCATCAGATAGCACTATGTTTTGGCATTTAAACGGCACCGTGCGCATCTACTATTCGGCAACTATCGGAACTTTCTCGAACACGGGAAAGAGCACACCTTTCTCACTGAGCATTTCCTCCGGTGGAGGCAGAATACAATCTGGAACAAAGGCGTTCATTGACTCACATAGCTGCGTGAAACTCGCGATGTCCGGATAAGCATCAATTCCATATCCTGGAGCAAGCCGCAGCCAAACCTGATATTTTCCTCCTTGCACCTGTTCAAACAAATAGACCTCCCCATCCCCCACCTGTTCTGGTATTTCGGGGTTGTTTGGCAAATCTTGATTCACTTTTAATAAAATACTGTCAAGGCTGGTTAACATTGAATTGAATCGGAACGATTTGCTTGAATAAGAAAAAGACAGCATATTAATTCCCATTTTATCCCTACCATCGCGATCTCCCGTCCGCACAAAAGATACGTTGCCTATTCCCGAGTGCTTAACAACGGAAATCACGTAGGTCCCGCCAATGACTGGTGAGCTAACAGTCATCCGCTTGATTGTGTCAGAGCTGTGTCTTATCGAACTATCACCAAACAACAGGATTGTCCGCGAAAAAGACTTTGCCATTATGGTGTCGGAGTGAGGGTCGGTTGACAATTCGCCTGGTTTAAAGAAATTATTTGTGCTGACAGCAGCTGGCTTGGGGCGGCTAGTACACGCCAATACGACAAACATCAAAATAAAACTTGCTCGTTTCATTATAAATCTTTTCTGGGAATTGTGAAATTCTTTAAGCCTGTGTCCTTCAACGTAGGAAGCATGTGATATGGGTCGCTTACTTCTTGATATCTGTTATAGAAATAGATGAAGTCCTCTGAGATCATCACGTTGTATACGTCCTTGCCCTGATGAATCAAGTCTGTTTCAGGACTAAGCCCCTCCTCAAGACCATCCCAATAGTGGAAATGCAGCCTCCCGGCCCAATCGGGATAGGCTTCAGGCTCAAAACGAATTCTCGACTTTGTACCCATAACACTTCGGGCCCCTTAACTACATTACCATTTCTAATATACAACATACTTCCTCGCTCAAAGCTGTCCGGATTTTTCTGTTCGTTATAAAACCTGATAAAGTCATCCACCGCGTAAGTACGTCCAAAATTACTTAGGAGTTTGGTTCTAAACTGCTGATTAGTCATGACTGCGGCGGATCTGTCATACCATTTCATAAATTCACCCCATTTTTCCGCGTCAATGAGCGCCCGCTTTAAATCCGATTGTACGCTAAATATCTGCACCATAAGCTTATATTTGAGATACTTACAGCACTGCCAGTCTTATTGAAAACTGGTGAGTATGAAGCAGGCCTCGATATAAGTGTATTGAATATCAGAAGGTTGCAGGAGTAGTTCTACTCCCGTCCGGTCCGCAGAAAGCCAGATCGACCTTAGTCGTTCTGGCATTTTCTTTGCTCTCGTCCTTACACTCGCGCTGCCTGGCTACTGTCGCGTCATCCCATTTAAACAGGCTCGCCATCTCGTTCAACTTGATGGGGAGCTTTAAATAAGTTGATTGAAGCCCTGCTTTCACGTGATCACGAAAAGTAACTCTCTCTCTCCGCGGAACAAATTGAAACGTCCTTTAAGTCGTCGAATTTACCGCGCTGTTTGGTTTGAATTCTTTTCATGGATTGATTCCTTTTGGCGGCAGTTATTATTTACCAAGTATATCATTTACTTTATCTAGGAATTGTCTCGGCGCCTGATGGTTGGGGTCAATACTATGAGCCAGTTCAAACTGTCGTTTTGCGTTTTGATAGTCGCCCATTTTAAAATAACATTCTCCAATTGAAAACTCAGCAAGTAAACTATTTGGATTTTGTTTCAATGAGAGTTTAAAATCTTCTATCGCGTCTGACCATAAACCTAAATCCATTTTGCAGAATGCCCTGTCATCAATAGCTTCAAAGAATTGAGGAAACAAGTCTATTGCTTTTGAGTAAGAGTCGATTGCATCATAATGTCTTTTCTCATCAGTTAGCCTTAGTGCTGCTTTATAATACTCGTTTGCGATAGGTAAATAGTAATTAGGCTCTTGTGTCTGATGTAAATATTCGTGATAGCCGATCAGGTCGTCGGCTATAATTTGTTTATTTGTCAGCAAGACAGCGCCTGCAAACGCTTTCTTGGCAAAAGGCGAATGATATACAGAGACTGGTAAATTGTCGATGTCATTACCTGCCGGTAAACTGTTTACTGGTGCATAAGTCAAAATATGATAACATTCAAATTCTTTGTCCTCTGCTAAAATCTTGTATAGATTGAATTTTTCATTTTTCTCTGTATAAAAGATGTCTCCAACTGAAAACTCGACTACCTGTTCATTTTTTGAATGATCGGGTTGTGCCTCCTTATTCTTTAAAAAGTTAAAAAGTCCCATTTCATTTGATTATCTGTTTTAACATGTTCGTGCAAGTTATTCATTCGTTCGAAATGACTTCATCTGTATCGGAAAGTAAAAACAATAAGATTGCCGATGGTCAAATTGGAGAGCTTCCTTCGTTATTTTATAAATTCCCAAAACTTGTAGGATTAGACAGCAAACAGGACACTACAAATTTGGCGGCTACTGGCTAAGATATTTTGACTTCAGCTCCTGCAGCCCCGCGAACGCCACGGACTGGATTGCCCTTTGGTATAGTTCTTCAAATCTTTTGTATTTCGCATCTGCCGAGGCGACAAACCATTGGCCATTGGTTTCGATTATATATTTTTCCTTCTCATTTTGCAATGTGATTCTCAATCTAACTATTACCGTTTCCGTTTCTTTCGAAAAGGTAGCTGAGAATTCTTTTGCCCCTTGAATCAACTCCACATTTGCTTTAAACGCTGTGGCATTGTTTGATCTGAAGTTTTTATGAATAATATCCGCCACAAGTCTTTTGTGGGCCTGACTAAATTCCGGATAGTAGTCAACGAACTGTCCCGGTAGTGAAAACACAGGCAACCGGATGTCCGGGCCAGGAGATACATAGTCCCGTTTGTCTTGAAATTCTATGCTTTCGATAGAAACAGGAATGTCAAGGTTTTTTGTTTCGTAACCGGTATTGAAAACCCTGTCCAGATTTACGCAAGAGGTCAGCAGACCCATCAATAATAGACAAGAAATTAAAGTTGTTCGCCGAACCCGAATCTGCATTTTGTTTTTATCTATCGTTATCGATGTAAAGAAGCTAAAACTGACGCTGATTGCCAAATATCTCCATGAGTCGTGATCCTGACGATAAAAGCTCTTTGTATTAAATTATTCGAATCCCGTCCGGTCCACAAAGAGGTTGCAATTCCGCCAATATTAAATCGTTGATAACGCAAGAACTATAGCGGCAGGCTGATGGCCATCTGGGCCTTACGCAGGAAAGCGGCAATGCAATCCTGAAAGAAGAAACAGCCAACCTGGTGTATTTTGACGCGCCATTCATTGCCAACCCTGATCTTGTAGAGCGCTTTAAGTATAACTTGCCATTGTCAGAAAGCAACAGGGATACGTACTATACCGGCGGAGAAATCGGGTACGCCGATTACCCGGCATCCGGAATCGCGGGCAGTGGTACACCGCCAGAATATTGAAGGAGTAGTCGCGGTAATGTGATCTGTATAACAACCTCAGATCTAACACCAAAAGGTTCGAGATTTTGCCGGTCCTCCCTGCATAAAATAAGCCTGCAAATTTTAAAAGTTTGCAGGCTTTTTTGTGAGTAGTGGAATGGACATCGAACCCATTCAAACCATCGTGAGTTTTGGTTTTACCCGGTCATAAAATTGTTGAAAGCTTTCGGTCCGTTGTGCGTCTTCAATTCTTCCGAAGCCGCCGTTCATGAAAACAATGCGCAGGTAGTTGATTAGCGTAGTCTCATGCTCCTCATTTAGAAAACGTCCGTCGACACTCGGCAGCTGCGACAGTGTCAGCACGTAGGCAGGACCTCCACTGACGTTGTCTTTGTGGTAGTAGTCGGCAGAAAGTTCCAAGCTTGGCACTTCTCCGTATTCTCTCAACTCGGCCATTTCTTCCTTCCAGTCATCAGTGGTTACATGCGTCACCAAGTCGTCTAATGGACAGATCTGAACAGGGTCAGCATACGGCCACGGTGTCGCATCGGCGGCGTGATTGTCCCACGCAAAATTGCAACCGCCGACAAACGTATAAAATAGCTTTCAGAGAAAGTGGCACATGACCAAAAGGCGCGACTGCCTCATCAAGTTGTGCCAACAGTGTCGTCGTATCAGTAAATGGCCTCACCAATGGCTTCTGAAAGCTGTACTTGCGCAATACGGACTAGATAGTTTTGACCGAACAATATGCCAATACAACGATCCTCTGATCAAAAAAGACAGACTCTTCGAGAATTTTACATCGAGTTGAAGAACTACGATTCAAATCCAGTTTGGGCGACTAGGGGCCAAGCAATGCTGGATTTCCTTGATCTGATTGATCAAAATTTCAAACAGACAAAAATATGGGGGCTAACGTCACACGACACGCTACTATTGTTAGCTGAGGATAATTGGGAATCAGGCTGGTTCGTGGCAATTAGCAATATCGGAACCACAGGGTACCATTTTGAATACCGTATGCCAGAGCATAAATCCCCCTGGCCAAATGCAATAGTGAAAGGAGTGGCGCCTACAATTCAGGATTCCATGGGCTACTTAGCAATAGCAATGAAGGAGAGCGAAGGTTGGCCTGACAATAAAGAAGTCAATAAATTATTAGAAGGTACAGCGCACTGATATCTTCTCTCGAAGATCTAGTTGCTGACTTTTACATAATTTTTATGCACAAATCCAACCCGTCCACTGTCTTCTACGGACACTTTCAACCATTCGCCACTTGCAGCAAGTAGTGTCAACTTTTGACGATACGTCAGTTTGCCAATGATGGTATACTGCGTTCCCGGCCCGCTACGGAGATTAAGTGCCTGCGATTTAATAAAGAGAATTTGATTGATAGATTCTGGAGCAAAATTACTACCTGACGGGTCGGAGTATACGCTTGAATGCTGCCTTGGAATGGAATAGGACTTAGACCTACGAGCGCAGACTCCGCAACTTCCGCCACTGTTACAGTGTGCGCACCTTGAGCAGTTCTTGCAGGCGCTGCAGTACGCTGATCCAGTACACCGACCGACCGATGAACTTGCTAATGATGTGCTACAAATTGTGATCGGCCTGTCGTTTTGACCATATGCCAGTTTAGGGGCAGTTGCGAATAGTAGCAGGGTAAATAATCCAAGCATTGAATTGTTCATAGGGATTTATTTCATTTTTGTTAATAACAGGCCTAATGAATAAGAGCTTAATTTTGGAGTATGGTATAAGCCGAGTGGATCAATTGAAAACGATTCCCTGACTCTGTCCTGGCGAGAGGGTATGTAAACGTACTATTACGCTACGATGTGAACGTGCGGAGCTTTCCGGATCGGCTGATTTGGTTTCCGTAGTAAGACACATAGTTCTCAAAACATTCCGAACTCCATCATCACCTTCAGTGGCAGGAATAGAAATAGCAGACCAGTCAGGAGCGGTCATTTGTTATTGTTTTTTCAACTTGTTACCTTGGCGAGAATGGCTACCGCATGAATCACATGGGTGATAGTAAAACTGAACAACTGGCACTGTGCCAAAAATACGGAACAGTATTTTTTGAATCACCCGCCTTTTTAAAGGTTGGAATGTCATGGAATGTCAAAGATGGCGCACGCCCCGTCCATGGACTGCGTCATATGCCCGAGGGAAATACTACCGGCTGGTATATCTGGGGAGAGGACTAGTCAGAAGATCCCGACTTTTTTGTTTCACTTCACGTGGAGCACCTTCTGGAATGGTGCCCGATGATCGTAAAATACCTGGGGCTACCACCCGGCTGGCGTTTTCTGATCACCGAAGATTATGAAGACGTCTACGTTTGGGGCTCGATAACATAATTGTGTAATTCTATACACCCCGAAGTAGGCGTAAATGAACTGACAACAGGCAGCGCGAAAGTTCCACGGACAGCGGAAATTTCTCAGGAAAAAGCGCACTTCTTTATTGATTCACAGCCAACCTTTCGGCCTTTGTGGTATGCCTTATTAAGAAAGGGTCAAACAGCCCGGAGGTTAGTGGTTGCTTCTGCCATGCACTTCAGCCCACGCCTGTATTCGCGGAATAGCTTCCTCCATCACAACCTTTGCCTGCGCTTTGGTTTTGATCTGCTTGTATTTCTCCATAATAAGTTGCTTTTCCGCTTCTGTTGTCGCCATTTCTTTTTCAGCTTTCAGGACCAGGTGCAGGAAACCGGGGAGATTGCCGTGATCTACCGTTGATTCCGGATCGATCGGTCTGTGCCGTTGTGCCACTGCCTCAATTTCCGCAGGTGTTGCTACGCCAGGACTGGGCAAGGTGGTCGGAACATCGGTCCTGGCGTTGTTTAAGGATGCGAGCCAGGTTACGTTATTAGCCTTTCCGTCACGGTCCGTGAGTGTCTCCATGTTATATACGGCGGCTACGGTAGCCGGCACTGATGAATGATCGTATACACGGTGGTCGATTACATTTTTCGGCGTATAGGCAGAGATGACGATCGCCGGAACACGTATACCGTATTGATCGAACAAAAAGCCGTATTGATTATATGTACTACCCGAATTATCATTAGGTTCAGGCGCCTTCGTTGGCGCAACGTGATCGTAGAAACCTCCGTGCTCATCGTATGTAATAATGAGCATACTTTCCTCCCAAATGGTCGAATTAACGAGGGCTTCGTACACTTGCTTGATGAACGCTTCCCCATTCCTAACGTCATCTTCCGGATGTTGTGATTGACCGCCGGTGTATTTCGGATAGTTGTAATTTGTCAGATCACCGTAGTTAGGCTCAATAAATGTGTACACGCCATTTTTCTGTTGGGGATACCAACTGCCGAGATCGGAAGCGAATCTCGAGATGTAGCTCACATCGTATTGATGCACGCCTTCGATGGCCGTTACATTTGGAATGGAACCGGTGACTGGGTAAGCCGCCCCTTCATAGATCCACCACTTAATGTTATTTGCATTAAGTCTATCGAAGATGGACTTGTTCGGGAAAGTGTAGCCCGATAGCGGATTACTCTCCCAGTCCAGAATCTCTTCGGAAGTAGGGCTGTGATCCAGGCCTCCGGAGGAAGCTGCGTGAACAAAAAATCGGTTGGGCCACGTAGGACCGGGTAAGGAAGAGTACCAGCAGTCGCACACGGCAAACTCCTTCGCCAGCGCTGTCAACACGGGTAACTGCGCGAATGGCGTGGGTGCTCCGAGCAATGCCGGTGAATAGCACTTCATG
The DNA here is from genome assembly GCF_018598175.1 of Dawidia cretensis. Classification (GTDB taxonomy): domain Bacteria; phylum Bacteroidota; class Bacteroidia; order Cytophagales; family Cyclobacteriaceae; genus Ohtaekwangia; species Ohtaekwangia cretensis. The sequence continues at coordinate 91,627 of NZ_JAHESE010000028.1, read as the reverse complement.
ATCTCACCGAAATTTGAAGTAGCACCGCCTTCACCCGGCGACGTTGTTGTGGCATAGTTTGACACAAAACCGGCGTTGTTTATTTTATTCGTCGGGTAAGGGCCGCCTTTGTAGTTCACACCGGCGCCACACAACTGTTCAAGGACATCCATAAACTCGTGCCCGGGATCAAACGGCATTTGCCAGTCTGCATTTCCCGCGACCGGATACGTTTTTCCATCGTACTGATTCGATTGACCGCTAAGGCCGTTCACCTTCGTAGGCTTGCCGGTCTCGGCATCTGTACCGGTGATTCCCGAAAATCCAAGCATGTGATCAAACGAGCGATTCTCGAGCATAAGCACAAATACATACTTGACTTTCTTGTTTGCATTGTTGATGGGTATCATAATAAGGAGATTAGATTGGGTTTATAAATTACACAAACGACACAATTCAATATACCTATTTACCGGCAAGGAGCAAGTAAGTATAGTAAAAATAATATAGTAAACTTAATTAAATACAACAATGAAATCACATTTGCCTATTTTGTGCCGGTACATCTTAACGCGTGCTTCTATAGTCCACCGGCCGCCATCAACCGAGACTATCTCGCCGGGTCGTAATGCAGCCGCCTTACAATGAATTGACTGCAAAAAAAATATACCCCTTTAAGGTGTGGCCGGAGGCTGTCATTTGATCAACGCTTCCAGCTTGCTGTATAAATCGTTCCCCCGCAGGTCTATTCCAACCACGACGCCGTCAGGATTGATCAGATAATTCTTAGGGATTGCGCGCACTCCATACCTGGCAGCCATTACGCTGTAAGAGCCTTGCGTATCACTTACATTGATCCATGGCGTACGGTGTTTTTGAAGGGACTTGCGCCACGCCTCGCTGCTCGCATCAATGGAGAAACTATAAACCTCGAATCCCCTGCTGCTAAAAGCATCGTACGCGGTTTTTAGGTTTGGTATTTCATTCACACAAGGCCCGCACCACGAAGCCCAAAACTCCAGCAACACATATTTACCCAGGTTATCTGATAACTTTCGAACGTTGCCCTGTGTATCAGTCCCTTCGATATCAACAAACCGGTCGCCTATTACAGGCACCTTTTCGGCGTCGAGGTAGGTAGCCACTACCACGCCGTACCTGGTCTGCCGCAATGCGGGCGGAAACAAGTCGAACAATGCCTTCAATGTATCTGCCGGGAGGTCGTTCCGCAAAAAGAACAACTCCCTGATCGTAAAGTAAGAAGGCCGCTCTGTACGGATCAGTGACAACCGGTATTGTTTGATTTGATCATCAATCTTGCGCATTTGGCCAAAGGCTTCTTTGGCTGCCGCCGGGTCGGTGTCCATAAACCGCACAAACCGTCGCATGAGCGTGTCCCGCTCCGCCTGCCACAACTTTTGGTGGTCCCTCGACTTCGTCCACGTCCGGTTGAGCGCTGATCCTGTTATGGTGGCATACCCAAAATCCTGGTAACTGCCTTTCACTTTCAGGTACGAGTTATCCAGCTCGATGATCAGGTACTTATTGTCTATGGTATGAATGCGGCAGCCAGCGGGTTCTTTTACAGTGCCTTTGAACACCCCTCTACCGTTTTTTAGCTGAAGCGAGTCGGTGGCTTTGCCGAGGTCCAGATTCACCAGATGAAACCAGGTACCGTCTTTAAATCCGGTAAGTTCCATAGCAATGGTATAGGCCTTTTGGGCAGATGTACTCCATGCAAAAAAGCATGCAAATACTAACAGCGGTAGTCTCACGGGGAATGGTTTTATCGTTATGTACCATGGTGCTACGCAACAAACGTACCAATTGTATCCTCTGACCGCACTGTCTCACAATATCCTGAATGCAGTCTAGTGATAGTCCATCAAGTACAAAAAATTGTGGTCATTTGATTTATTTAGTGAGTATATTTTCTTCGTCACGGCGTTCAACTCCAATACGGTGGCATTGAAAGGCGATACAATAGAGTCATTTTTTACTTTTACTAAATTTGTTATTCGCCATCCATTAATTCTTACAAGTAAAGAATCACTTGCCAGTTCTTTTGACGAATAGCTAACGACACCCTCTGCTTTAAAAACATGTATACTATCTATGTAGCCTTCGTTATTAAAAAATAACTCTTCTTTTTTAAGGTAGCGTTTACCGCCATAAAGCAAATAACAACCCTCTGCTTCACCAGAATCACAAAATGAATATTCTTTCCCAACCTCTATCCCCTTTACTATTGAATTCATATGATACTCTTTGTCCTGGCTATCACATGATAACACTAGAAGAAATAGAAATAAAAAAAACGTTCTTGTTACTCTCATTAGTTTACTTTGACTTTATCTGGAATTTTAGTTTTATCACGCTTCTCGATTTTCACACCAATTCTACCTGGATTCGTCTTGCTTTTGGCGGCTTGATTGATGACTGAACGCATAACATTATTTGTTGTGGCATTTGATGGATCTGTCTTTGAGTTGCCCGTATTACAAACGCCAAAACAACCTTCTGATGCGGCGAGCGCTGGGTTACCTTTTTTAGTAAAGTTTCCGCCAACGTGGACCATAACGCCACTCGCTACACCTGCTTGAGTTCTATAATCATCACCTGTCGCTTTATTCATCGCAACAGCGTTCGCATTTGGTTCAGCATGCATAACCTCCGAACCTTTTTGCGTCAATTTCAAGGCCTCGGTTCCATTTCCTTTTGGATAACCACCATTCATAACCTTTGCGTCGTAAGTATTATTCGTTGCGCTTGGAGGCTCGAATGCCATATTTGTTGCGATAGTTCCGCTGGAAGTTGCGTCGCCAGGCATTACGGCGAATCCATCCCTTGTTACAGCAAATTCCATTCTATAGCTTGGATCTTCTGTGTCGGTTACCACAGCTTTATACAAATCAACATTCATCGATGTCTGATTCCCCACATAACCAATAAGTCTTTGCTCCGCAATACCAATCTTTTGATTTGTAATTGTGATAATTGGATACTCCTCACTCTCATCTCCAAGAGGGTCATTGTATCGGATAGGGTTATTATAACCATAGTTGTACGGCGACCAGCTATAAAACTCATCAACTTTTGGATCAACCTGCCACCATCTTCCGATTGCAGGATCATTTGCTCGAAACTTTGTTAAGTCAATCTCTAAACCTAATTCATCTTGTCTCTCTGATCCGTCGTTATATAGATACTTGTTTTTAATATTTTCCGCAAGTCTGGTTAGCTGTCGGTCGATAGCAATCTAAATGGAGTGTTCCCTTGTTGTTATTAGCATACGTGGTGGTGAATGTATTCAATACGGTATGTATTCTCGATAACATCCTGCACGTAACAACACGCCGGCGGCGCCTGTTTTGACTCATTTTCATTGTTTCATTCTTTGCCATGTCGTCCACAACGCATGTGCAAAAGCCCGGATTCCACAGGGCCGAAACCGGGCGACCGGGGTCGTTACATTTTGCTTCACTTTAGTGAGGCCGGGATTACTTAGTTCGCCCGTTAACGCAAAATAGATCAAGAATCCTATATTTTAGGCCAATTACGGCGCCGCGCGAATATCTCCCGTGTTAAAGATAGATAGAACGTTTACCAATGATACGGAATTTTTTGACGATTTATAGGCGGGCGACTATAAAGAACCCCCGGGGGTGATTAAGGGGGCACCCGAACGGGACTCTTTCTAATCCAATCGGTGGCATTCATTTTCACCTGATTCTCTTAAATTCCCAATCACGATCTTTCGATCTCATCGTCAATTGCTCAAGCGTTAATGTATACGTGCCCTGCAGGTAAATCTCCAATGTATCGGAGTCGTTCCTGACCTCCGATTTCAACACGATCGAATCCCCCGTAAACGTATATGCTCCGCTGGCAAAGCTTTCAAATTCGTGTTGCTTCATCAGCTGAAAGGTATGGCCCGCTTCAAAATGCAGCCGTTCCAGGGTAATTACATTTTCCCAAGTTCCGTAGAATTCGTTCCTGCTCATGTATTTATCCCGCAGGAAAGTTATCAAAACAAATAAACCGATAAATACAAAGGGAATGTAAATGAATTTGATTTTGCTTGCCTTATTCATCCACCGAGGCCTGTCGCTATCCTGAAACAAGGGAGGCTCTTCGACAAAATATTTCCACAAGAACTTAAAATCGGACAAAAGCACAAACAGCGCCATCGCCGTTAACGTCAGCGCCATGCCTTTTGCGGCATCGATATCGTACGCAAAATCTGTTAGCAGAATGTTGACCATAAACGTGAGGAATATAATGACACCGGCCCTGGTCGTTCTCCTAAAAAACAATAGGATGGAACTCGCAATTTGTGTAAAGGCTATAACGAGGCTATACCAATACGAGTATCCGAAATAATGCCAGGTAAGCAGAAAGCCATTCAATGAGCCAACGGGCCTGTCGTATATACTGGGTTGTGTGACAAACTGTGTTTGGAAGATTTTGGCAAATGCGTATGAAATGATCACGGTTGCCAGAAAGTACCTGCAAAATGTATGCAAAAATACGTGTAGCTTTTTTAGGTCCATCATGCTAACATATACACAAAAAACGTCCTGAACCCTACACGAAAGTGTAGCCTTTGGAAAAGGTGCCCTTCAGTTTTCACAATATCGGATGCGTTGATCGGAATGCCCCTGTCTTTCGCTAATGATTTCCAGGCGCGAAAAGCCTATGGAAGAAAGCCGCCCGTTAAAGTTGTTCATATTCTGACGGAGTTTGGCAAGACGTTTGTCCCCGTTTTGGAGGCGATCACGGCATGGGGCAATCAGGTTGTACTGGAGAAAAGGTGAACCAGTCTCTGTTGGATAGCACAAACTTTAAACGTATAGGGCGCACAACACGCGTCCTCCAGCGAGGATATACAACACATTAACCGTATTACATGGTCTGCAACTTTTCCAGCACGTCAATAATCGCGGCGATCAGGTTTCGGTCCACGTTGCCTTCGCCGCCCCCGGAAGAAATTACCCGAAACTCACCATTATCATCCCGTTCAAATTCCAACTCACTGTCATCTACCGTGACGTAAAATTTGTAAACGTAGGTAAAGGCGGCCAACCGGCCCTTTAGCAACAACTCCTCACCCTTGTAGGTTACAGGCAACTCGAAATAATCTTCCATATTCTGACTAATTATCCAATTCTTATCCAAGAAGCTACTTTTTTACCAGTTGGTAAAAGGTAATTCACCTAAACTCAATCTGTTTGAGTGAGATCGGTGAGTTATTTGAAACTCGCAAAGACTCACCAAACTCTCTCGCAAAGGATTGACGATCACCTGTTAAATCTTGATCAGGCGGTGTTTCCACGCGTCTTTCCTGCGAGCCGGTCCGTTGGGATGCTACCACGGGCAGGGCTATGTGCGCGCGTGAAGTTGCGCGGGGGCTCAATGCTTATCTCAGCGCGTTACAGATACGCGTGTACGAGGTATACCTGCAATTGGCAGCCATCCGCGGAACCACTCATGCCTGGCAATTCTATGGTCCACACAGATGCAGACTTTTGGAATGTAGCTGATCTGATGGTATTTTTGGGATATGCTTGCCGTGACCCTCATACTAACGATATTGATTATCGCGTCTGGTATCGTTGCTATGTTTGTTTTTCTATTTAAGGGAATCATGGAGAAAAATAACGCTCATTTCAAAAAGGCATTACTCATTCTAATTGGTTCGTGGGCTTTGGTTATGTTAATTAACGTCATTAATTTGTTACTTCCCGATGCGTGGCAGTTTTAAAAATTGCTGGCGATAACCGGGTGATGTATATAGAGCAATTGAGGACCAGGCTGTTCATCGCTTTTCGATACTCTTCCATAAAAGATTCGAATTTCTCTGGGGTTGAGAGAAAGGTAATAACGAAGAGTGTATTTTTCGAGATCGCACTGACAGAAATACCTTTGATCGGAATTTCGTTCAGCTTCGCCCGGATTATGAAGTTCACACCCTCCAGGTTGTTAATTTGGTTTTATCCTTCTTTAGTATTTCGCAATTACAATGTTTTTCTAGTATCCGTTTCGTACAATTCATTGTATAGCGATATGCCATTTTCTTGAGTCATGGGACTGCTCGTAAGCCTCCCCTCCCAAACGACCAAATTCCCCCGTATATTTGCCCCTTTCCGTCGCACGATCCACCGTCCATGAAGCCTTTCGTCAACCTATTCAACTTCCGTCAGAAAATAAACTACAAAACAGAAGTCCTGGCCGGCCTGACCGTTGCCATGACGATGATACCCGAATCGCTCTCGTTTGCCATCCTGGCGGGTCTGTCGCCTTTAACCGGATTGTATGCAGCGTTTTTAATGGGCCTGGTCACCGCCGTTTTAGGCGGACGCCCCGGGATGGTATCGGGTGGTGCCGGCGCGACGGTCGTCACCCTGATCGCGCTGATGCAGTCGCATGGTGTGGAGTATGTATTTGCCGCGGTAGCGTTGGCCGGTGTGTTACAGATGACGGTGGGGATCTGCCGGCTTGGAAAATTTATTCGGTTGGTGCCACAGCCCGTAATGTATGGGTTCGTGAACGGACTGGCGGTGATCATCTTTATGGCGCAGATCGAGCAATTCAAAATCACCTCGGTAAGCGGAACCACCTGGCTTACCGGCACCGCGCTTTGGACGATGCTGGGCCTGGTGGCGCTGACCATACTGATCGTGCTCTATTTTCCGAAAATCACCAAAGCCGTGCCGGCCTCCCTGGTGGCGATCGTCGTTGTTTCGTTGATCGTACTGGGACTGGGGATCGATACGAAGACGGTGCAAGACATCGCCCGCATCAGCGGCGGTTTCCCACCCTTCCACATACCGACTGTGCCCTTCACGTTAGAGACCCTGCAAATCATTTTCCCCTATGCGCTGGTCATGGCCGGTGTAGGATTGATCGAGAGCCTGCTGACACTGAACGTGGTGGACGAAATCACGGGCACTAAAGGCAGAGGCAATAAGGAGGCAGTAGCGCAGGGAACGGCAAACATAGTAAACGGATTTTTTACCGGCATGGGCGGTTGTGCGATGATTGCGCAGTCGTTCGTAAACCTTTCCGCAGGTTCGCGGGCACGGCTGTCGGGTATCATAGCCGCTGTCACCATTCTGCTGATCATTCTGTTTGGCGCACCGATTATCGAACGAGTGCCCATGGCCGCATTGGTCGGTGTGATGATTATGGTTGCCATCGGTACATTTGAATGGATCAGCTTGCGGATTGTCAACAAAATGCCGAAGCACGACATCGTTGTCGGTGTGCTCGTGGCGCTGATTACGATCTGGCTCCACAACCTGGCATTGGCCGTGCTGATCGGCGTCATTATCGCAGCGCTGGTGTTTGCGTGGGAGAGCGCGAAACGGATCCGCGCCCGGAAATATACCGACGACCACGGGGTGAAACATTATGAGATTTTCGGACCGCTGTTTTTCGGTTCGGTCACGACGTTCCTGGAGAAATTTGATGTTCAGCATGACCCCAACGAAGTGGTGGTGGATTTTAAGGAAAGCCGGGTGGCCGATATGAGCGCCATCGACGCGCTGAATAAGTTGACAGAGCGTTATCACCAGGCGGGCAAAACACTGCGCTTGCGTCACTTAAGCGAAGACTGCCGAACGTTGTTGAAAAATGCGGCGTCGGTCATCGATGTTAATGTGATCGAAGATCCGGAATATAGGGTAGCGGCTGATTAATGCGATCATAGCCGGTCACGGAAAGCTGACGGTGATCTGCGTATTTTCTGCTCTCTTCACCTACGACACCTACCGTACCCAGGAGTGTGCGTAATTTTCCACCGCATGCCTCAAACAATCGAAGTAGATGTGTTTGTCTCCCGAATGCTCGGATCGGCGACAGACTTTCGTTACCTTGTATACGAACCTAATCCTTTTTACCACCGATGGGATGGCGTGCTGCTATTTGGATCCTGCTGGCAGTGTTGGGGTGTGGCTGCGTGTGCGGTCAACCGGCCCAATACCGTTTTAAACGACTGGACAACAATCACGGTCTTTCGAACAACTACGTTACCTGTTTTCTAAAAGACAGCAAGGGCTTTTTGTGGGTCGGGACCATCTCCGGCCTGAACCGGTACGACGGCTACTCGTTTACCATTTTTACGCATAACCCCACAGATACCACCACGTTGGTACACAACAGCATTTCGCGGCTTTGCGAAGGCCCCGACGGCAAGATCTGGATCACGACCCCGCAGGGCGTGAACGTCTATGATCCGGCCACGGAGAGAATAAGCCGTAACCCGGCGCCTTTTCTACACGCCCTGCATATTCCGAACGGCGTGATCAGCAGCATCGTCCGTGACCCGGGCGGTAATTATTACTTTGTGCATGCCACCGCCGGTGTTTTTCGGTATGACCGCCACCGGACTACCACGGCGTTGCTACCGGCTACCGGAAGCGGTGCCCTGGTTAGTCCCATTGTCAGCCTGGCGTTTGACCCACATAACAACCTGTGGCTGCTGCACGCCGACGGACTACTGGAAAAATACGATACCCGTACACGCAGGATAATCTACCGCAACGACTACCTCAAAACCCAGCACCACGGCGCCTCCCTGCCCTACACGCTGCTGTGCGACCGTGATGGCGACTTGTGGATACATGTATACCTCGACAACCGCGGTCTGTACTTCTTTTCGGCCGCCGAACAAACCTTTGCCCCCGTGGGCCAGGCGCCGGGCGCCGTGCCCATCAACACCAGCGCCGTGCGCAGCGTGGTACAAGATAACAACGGCCTGCTGTGGGTTGCCACCGACCACGGCGGCATCAACATCGTCGACAAAAAGAAACACACCGTACAGTACCTGCTGCACGACCCGCTCGACGACAAAAGCCTGGGCCAGAACACGGTCAATACCCTTTACCGCGACGACCAGGGCATTGTCTGGGCGGGTACCTACAAGGCCGGCATTTCGTATTACCACGAAGATTTTTATCGCTTTCCCGTATACCGTAAAAACCCGGCCGCGCCGCACGGCCAGCCGTACGACGACATCAACCGCTTTGCCGAAGATGCCCGGGGAAACCTGTGGATTGCCACCAACGGTGGAGGGTTACTGTATTTCGACCGACTTAAAAATACCTTCCGCCAGCACCATGTCCCCGGCAGCGATGTGATTGTGAGCCTGTACCTCGATCGCCAGCAAGTACTGTGGATCGGCACGTATTACGGCGGCCTGTCGAGCTATGACGGCCGGCACTTCACCACGTATCGGCACCACGCCGGCGACACCACCAGCCTGGCACACGACAGTGTATGGGAAATTTACGAAGACAGCAAAGGCCAGTTGTGGATCGGCACCCTGGACGGCGGCCTGGACCGGTTCGACCGCCAGCGAAAAATCTTTCATCATTATCCGGCCGGCCGCAAAAACTCCATTCACTCGTCGTACGTCAGTGAGATACTGGAAGACGACCACGGGCTGTTGTGGATCGGCACGGCGTATGGCCTGGAGGTGATGAACCCGCATACACGGCACGTGACGCACTACCTCAGCAACCTGAACGATGCCCATAGCCTGAGCGACAACATCGTGCACGCCCTGTACCGCGATCGCGCCAACCGCCTGTGGGTGGGAACCGCCTCGGGCCTGAACGTATTCGATCCTGCCACGCAGTCGTTTCGGGTTTTCCGCCAGGAAGACGGGCTTCCGCACAACACGGTACTGTCGATTGCCGAAGACAGCGCCGGCAACCTGTGGCTGAGTACACCGAACGGATTGGGACGCGCCACCGTGACGGGTACCGCCATACCAGACCTGCGCGTACAGGTATCGCGTTACGACGCGTCGGACGGATTGCAGGGTGCGCACTTCAACGAAAACGCCGGGGCCCGGCTGCGCAGCGGCGAGCTGGTGTTCGGGGCCTGAACGGGTTCAACATTTTCAACCCCGACAAGATCACCCCGAACGCCTATATCCCCCCCGTGGTGATCAGCGGCTTCGAGCTGTTCAACAAACGTATCGGCGTGGGCGAGCCGGTACACGGCGGCGACCCTGTGCTGGCACAGTCGATTACCGAAACCGCCACCATCACCCTGCAGCACCACCAGGACTTTTTTGCGTTGCAGTTCGTGGCCCTGAACTATCTGCATCCGGAGAAAAACCAATATCAATACCGACTGGAGGGATTCAACAAAGACTGGATCACGGCAGATCCGCACACGCGCAAAGCCACGTATACCAACCTCGACCCCGGCCGCTATACGTTCCGCGTACGCGCGTCCAACAACGATCGCACCTGGAACGAGGTGGGCGCAGCCGTAGCCATTGTCGTTGAACCACCGTTCTGGAAAAGCGAGTTGGCGTTTGTCCTCTATGTCATCTTGCTGGTCGCGATCCTGATTGCCGCGCGCAAGGTATTGCTGTTGCGTGAGCGGGCCAACGTGCGGCTGCAACAGGAGCGTGCCGAAGCCCAGCGCATGCACGAGCTCGACCTGATGAAGATTCGCTTCTTCACCAACGTGAGCCATGAATTCCGTACGCCGCTGGCACTCATTCTGGCCCCGATGGAGAAACTCACCCAGCTGGCCGACCACACCCACGCGCGCCAGTTTCAGCTGATCCAGCGCAATGCACGCCGGCTGCTAAACCTGGTCAACCAACTGCTGGACTTCCGCAAACTGGAAACACAGGGTATACCCTATTACCCCGCTGCCGGTGACCTGGTGCAGTTTGTGCGCGAAACGACCTACAGCTTTTCCGATCTGTCGGAGAAGAACGACATACACCTGAGTTTCTTTACCACCCTTGAGCGACTCGACACCTTGTTCGACCCGGACAAACTCGAAAAGATATTATTCAACCTGCTGTCCAACGCCTTTAAATTCACGCCCGAGCACGGCCGCATCAGTGTGCGCCTCGATCACGCGCCGGGTGCGGACGATGCGAAACCCGGCGTACGTATTTGTGTAGAAGACACCGGCATTGGCATTCCGGTGGAAAAACAGGGCCGCATCTTCGAACGCTTTTTTCAGCACGACCTGCCCACCGGCATGATCAACCAGGGCAGTGGCATCGGGCTGGCCATTACGCGGGAGTTTGTGAAAGTACACGGCGGTACCATCGGCGTGGAGAGCGAACCCGAAAAAGGCAGCCGGTTTACCATTCTGCTGCCCTTACAACCCATACCACAGGCAGGCACCGCCGCGCCCGTACCCTTTCCGTTGGCGGCCACGGCACCGGTCGCGATACCTATACCCCAGTCGCAGTCCGCCGTTGCCGTGACGCCGCGCGACAGCCGCAAACCCCTGCTATTATTAGTAGAGGACAACCACGACTTCCGTTTTTACCTGCAGGACAACCTGCGCGAAGAATATACCGTACTGGAAGCGCCGAACGGCACGGAGGGTTGGCGTCTGGCAATTGAAACTATACCCGACCTGATTGTAAGCGACGTGATGATGCCCGGCTTGAGCGGCACCGATCTGTGCCGACGCCTGAAAGGCGACGAACGCACATCGCACATTCCCGTGGTGCTGTTAACGGCCCGCAGCTCGGAAGAGCAAAAGCGCGAAGGATACGACACCGGCGCCAACGACTATGTCGTCAAACCCTTTAGCGTGGAAATATTGCAGTCGCGGTTGCGCAACATCCTGCGCCAGCAGGAAGCCACGCGGAAATCATTTCAGCAATACCTGGCCGTGAAGGGCAGCGCAGTAACCATCACGCCGCTGGACGAAAAACTTATCAGCAAAGCCGTGGCCATGGTGGAAGCCAACCTGGAAGACGCCGATTTTTCGGTCGAGGCCCTCAGCCACGAGCTGGGCATGAGCCGCATTCACCTCTACCGCAAAATCAGCAGCCTAACCGGCAAGACGCCGGTGGAGTTTATCCGGTCCATCCGTTTGCAACATGCTGCCCAGCTGCTGGAAAAGAGCCAGCTAACGATTTCTGAGATTGCTTACCGTGTGGGCTTTAACAACCCCAAGTATTTTACGCGGCAATTCAAGGACACGTACCACGTACTTCCGTCCGAATATGCCATGCGGGGTGTTAAAAAAGACACACCCTTTGGCGGTGGTAGCTTCGCGCACGGCGTTTCCTGAAAATCTTCGATGTTACACGGTGTTTCCGTGCACATGTAACGACTGATCCCCTAAGATGTAACAATAGGATACCCCCTCCGGGCCGTGTGTGCCCTAGCTTTGGATACTCCCGCACGAAGTATCCACCTTAACCTATATCCTATGAAGTATGTTCTACTATTCGTGTTCAGCATGGTGGCGGTCCTGCACGTCCGGGGCCAGTCCCAGACTGTCTCCGGCGTCATCCGCGAAACCGAAGGCAACACGCCCTTGCCCGGCGTATCCATTCTATTAAAGGGTACCACCCTTGGTACCTTTAGCGACGCAGAAGGCCGGTACGCCATCGATGTACCGGCAAATGCCACCCTGATTTTCTCTTTTATTGGCTACACCACGCAGGAAGTAGCAGTCGGTACACAAACGCGCATGGACCTGTCGATGCAGCCTAACCTGGAGCTATTATCGGAGGTGACGGTCACGGCGCTCGGCATCAAGCGCGAGAAGAAGACGCTGGGCTATGCTGTGGCCGACATCGGCAATGAAAACATTGCCGGCAACGGCGAGACGAACGCCTTAGCATCGATTGCCGGTAAAGTAGCGGGTGTGAATATCGCGCAGACCACCGCCGGTCCGACGGGCTCTACCCGTGTGGTGATACGCGGTATACGCGGATTGAAAGACAACAGTCAGCCGCTGTACGTCATCGACGGCGTGCCGGCGGTAAACTCCAACATCGGCAGTGCCAGTCAGTGGGGCGGCTTCGACCTGGGTGATGGTCTTTCGGACGTCAATCCCAACGACATCGAATCCATCAGCGTTTTGAAAGGTTCTGCGGCCTCTGCACTCTACGGCAGCCGCGCCCTCAACGGCGTGATTCTCATCACCACTAAAACCGGCAATCGTGGGAAAGGACTCGGCGTGGAATTCAACAGCTCGTTTACCCTCGACCAGATTTCCACCCGCCTGGACGAACGCCAAAAACGTTACGGCCAGGGCAACGACGGTGTATTTCCGACCGACCCGTTGCAATCGCAAAATATTACGTCTAACTGGGGACCTTCGTTCGCCGAAGAAACGGAAATCACGCAAATGGACGGCACCGTGCGTCCCTACCGGTATATCGACAACAACATTCAGGATTTCTTCCGGACCGGTAAGACGTGGATGAACACCATTGCCGTTACCGGCGGTACCGAAAACACGAACATGCGGTTGTCGTACTCCAGCATTACCAACGACGACATTATACCGACCAGCGGTTTCGACAAAGACATCTTCGCCCTGCGTACTACGTCTAAGATTACCAAAAAGCTCACGGCCGATGCCAAGATCAGCTTCGCCGACGAGCGCGTAAAAAACCGTCCGGCGCTGACCGACGATGTCAACAACATCGGTAACGGCCTGCTGGGCCTGGCTTCTAACTTCGACCAGGCCTGGCTGCAGAAATACCAGACGGAAGATGGCAAGTACATTAACTACACCGGCAATATATACCGTGCCAACCCGTACTGGACGATCAACAAAACGTTTAACGAAAGTCGGAAACAACGCGTGGGCGGGCTCATCAACCTGCACTACGAACTCAACGACATGTTCAGCATCAGCCTGCAGGGCGGCACCGACTTCTTTACGTTCAAGCATACCAATTTCTACGACCAGAATACACCGGCAATCGCCGGCGGGGCCATGAATACGCTGGACCAGACAACGCAGGAAACCAACTTCCAGGGTATGCTGAACTTCAAGAAGGATCTGAGTCCCCATTTCAAACTCGGAGCCATGGCGGGCGGCAACCTGATGAAGCAGCGCGGTTATGGCGAAAACATCCAGGCTACGCAGATCATTCAACCCGGCACCGCCAACCTCATCAATTTCTCGGAGACAAGAATTGTACCGTTTGATGCGCGCAAGGAAATTAATTCGGTGTTCGGTTCGGTGAACCTGAGCTACAAGGAATATCTCTTCCTGAACTTGCAGGGCCGCAACGATTGGGCCTCTACATTGCCGCGCGACAACTGGTCATTCTTCTACCCTGCTGCCGACGTCAGTTATGTGCTGACCGACGCCTTCGACCTGCAGTCCAACGTGTTGTCGTTCGTGAAAATCCGGACAGCCTGGGGACAAGTAGGTCGCGAGCCCGATCCCTATAAAACCGGCTTTGCATACGACCTGACGGGCCGGTCCATCAACGGTCAGCCCATGGGTAACATTCAGGGTGACATCATTCCCAACCCCGACCTGACGGCCGAAATCAAAACTTCGTTCGAGATCGGCGCCGATGTCCGGCTCTTTGGCGATAAAGTAGGTCTCGACTTCACGTACTACAACGAAGTAACGGACGACGTGCTGCTCGACCTTACGATTCCGCAAACGACAGGGTATAGCTTTGCCGCGCTCAATGCCGGTAAACTGCGAAACCGCGGCGTCGAATTACTCATCAGCACCACGCCGGTGAACTTCAGCAATGGTTTCCGTTGGGACCTGAGCTTCAACTTTGCCCGCAACGTCAATGAAGTCATCGACCTGCACCCGCTGCTGGCCACGTTTACTGTAGCGGAAGCACGCTGGGCAGGTGCCACGGTTGTCGCAGAAAAAGGAAAACCGTTCGGTACGATCCTGGGCGCAGGCTTTTTGCGTGATGAAAATGGCAACCGCGTGTTCAACAGCAGCAACGGCGAGCCGATGCCTACCACTACCCCCATTGCGTTAGGCAATATCCTGCCGGACTGGACCGGCGGTATCATCAACACCGTGTCCTACAAGGGCTTCCAGTTAAAGGCGGCGTTCGATATCCGCGTGGGTGGCGACATCTTCTCGATGACCAACATGACGATGCACATGAACGGCTCACACGCCAACACCGAGGCGGGTCGCGAGTCGTGGAACGAATACCAGCAGGAACGTCGCGGCGCGCAACTGGAGGCAGAAGCCAATGGTGAAGTAGCGGAGGTGGACAACCCCGACAACGCGTACTATGTACCGCGCAACAACCGCGGCTACATCGGCGAAGGTGTTAACCAGGAAGGCGCCCCCAACACGATTCCCATCAGTCCCGCCGCCTACTGGCAAGGCATCGGCAACAACATTCCCGAGCCGTTCATTTACGATGCCAGCTACGTCAAGCTACGGGACCTGACGTTTACCTATAATTTACCTTCGTCCCTGCTGAAGGGTACGCCGTTCCGTTCGGTATCGCTTAGCGCCATTGGCCGGAACCTGTGGATCATCCACAAAAACACGCCCAACATCGACCCCGAATCCACCTATAACATCAGCAACGGTCAGGGCCTGGAGTACGGCTCGCTGCCCACACGCCGTCGCTATGGTTTTAACCTGGTTGTAAAATTCTAACGCACCACCGACATGAAGAAATTATTCTATATACTGTTCATTGCCGTCGTCGCCCTGCAGGGTTGTACGGACGATTTCGAGAAACTCAACACCAATCCGGCCGGATTTCCGGAGATTTTCCCGGGCATTCAACTCGCGAAAGTACAGACGGATCTTTCGGGCATGCGGGAAGACGTATGGCGTTATGACCTGGCGATTACCTCTCCGCTGGTCCAGCACCTGGCCGGATCGTGGTGGACGCAGCACGGCGGCCAATACCGCGTGGTAGACAAAACACAGTGGTATACGTTGTGGGAAACCTCGTACCCCCGCGACCTGAAAAACATTCAGGACCTGGTAGACCGCACGGCTGCCGACACATCGCTGGTGAACATGCACGCGGCCGCCCGGATTATGCGTGTTTATATTTATGCCCGGATCACAGACTTGTACGGAGACATTCCGTATTCGGAAGCGATTAAAGGGTATACCGAAAAAATATACCTCCCTGCCTACGACACGCAGGAAAAAATCTATACCGATTTTTTTAAAGAGCTCGAGGAGGCCGTGACCGAACTGGACGCTACGAAGGGAGCCATCGAAGGCGACCAGTTTCTGGGCGGCAACATCGACCACTGGAAACGCTTCGGCAACTCGCTGCGTATGCGCCTCGGCTTCCGCCTGACCAAGGTGGCGCCCGACGTGGCACGCACCCAGGTAGAGGCCGCCATTGCCGGTGGGGTGATGACCAGCAACAGCCACACCTGCCAGATGCGGCACGAAGCCATTCCCTACCTGGACGGCGAAAACCGTGGCAACGGCCGCTCGCAGGTATTCCAGTCGGAAGCAACGTCGGCGGGCTTTCGCCTGACCAACACCCTGGTCGATTATATGAAGGCAACGCGTGACCCGCGTCTGTATATCTACGGTGGCACGTACATGGCCAAGCCCGACGACGAGGAAGAGATCGACAACAGCGATAACCTGGACCTGACGGAATACCTGCAGGAAGGATTGGCCTATGGCGCCATGTCGTGGAACCTGTGGATGCCGATCCAGGAGATTATACAGAACGACGGCGACACGGTAGACCTGGACGTAGCCCATCGCCGCATGCAGCCCAGCAAATACGTGGCGGCGCTTGACGCACCGTACTTCCACTTTACCTATGCCGAAGTAGAGTTTCTGCTGGCAGAGGCCGCTGTGCGCGGATGGGGCGGCCAGACGGGTGTACAGGAGCACTTCGAGAAAGGCATCCAGGCAGCGTGTGAGCTGACCTCCACGTATCCTGATGCTCCGGCTATATCGCAGGATAGCATTGACGTACTGAAAGCACAATTCCTGCCCTTCCCGACCGGCGAAGATGGCCAGATGCGCGTCATCCATGAACAAATGTGGGTAAACTTCTTCCTTAACGGTCCCGAGGCATACGCCAACTACCGCCGCACCGGCTACCCGGAACTGGTTCCCTTCACATCGGTAGAGTGGTATACCAGCGGCACCAACGGCGTCATGCCCCGTCGCTTCTTCTATCCCGAATCAGAATCCGTGCAGAACCCCGATCACTACCAGGACGCCGTCGGCCGCATCGGCGGCACCGACGACTGGCTGAAACGTGTATGGTGGGATGTTGAAAAATAAAATCGGGAAGCCCATCGCTCTGCTGTGAGCAGGGCTTCCTTTTTTCTTTACTATACCAATGCATACCCTATACCGAATCTTGCCGCTACTACTTTCCGTGTTGCTGTTGACAGCCTGCCAGGATGACGACAACGGGGCGGGTATGTCCGCCACCATCAGCTCGGTCACCACCGACGAAACGTCTGCCTTGCAGGCGCGCGTCAACGTAACCCTGACAATGCCGGGCGACGTTGTGGTATATTACTGGCCGGCCGGAGACAAGGGTAATACACATACAGCCCAGTCCACCGTCAGGCGCGGCCATTCCATTCCGCTGCTCGGCCTGCAGGCAAACACCGCATATGAATTCCGTATTATACCGGGCGGCGACGAGTCCGCTGCGAAAGACGGCAACTTCACCACCCCATCGATTCCCCCACACGTAACCGACTTCTACCAGGAATCAGAAAGCACCGTGTCGCCGGCAGCCAGCGGTTACTACCTCTTCGCCAGCATGACGAAGCCAGGCTGCCTGTACCTGGTCGACGGCAGCGGCAGTATCGTCTGGTACCGTACCACCCCCAACGTGATCAAGGCAGCACGCATCGCGCAAAACAACACCATCATTACCCTGGAAGACAACACCGATAACGCTATGGGTGACGGCAACATTATTTTACAGACCACCTTTGCCAACGACACCGTATTCTACCAGGTAAGCGGCCGCAACGGCTTTGACCGCATTGCCCACCACGATGTACAGGTGGCCGCCAACGGCGACGTCGTGATGATCACCAACGAAATGAAGGACGGTTACCCGGGCGATGGCCTCCTGGTACTCGACTATCGCGGCAACAAAAAATGGCGCTGGTCCACCTTCGACGCCATGCCGCACATCAACCCCGAAAACTATCGGCAGCCCTGGGGCAACTCGCTGTTCATCGACACCGACGGCCACTACATCGTTTCCTTCCGCTCGCTTTGCCAGGTATGGAAGATCCACAACACCACGGGCGCCGTGCTCTGGACGCTCGGCAAAAACGGCACGATCGCCTTGCCGGAAGGCGGCGAATTTCTATACCAGCACTACGCCCACCGCAACGCTGACGGCGACATCATGCTGTTCGACAACGGCGACGCCAGCCGCCCGACATCGCGCGCCGTTGCCTTCAAGCTAAACGAACTACAAACAGAAGCTACCCTAACGCTGGACACACCACTCCCTTCCGCGCTGTATTCCAACATCATGGGCAGCGCCCTGCTGTTGCCGGATAAAAATATCCTGGCAGCGAGCGCCGTGAACGGCCGGTTGGTGCAGTTGACGCAGGCGGGCGACGTACACTGGCAGCTAAAAACGGCGTCGCGGGTATACCGCGTGGAGCATGTGGCGAAGCCGTGGTGACAGAGGCCGGGCCGGCGGGTGCATTACGCGTTGATGCCTCCATCAATCGAGAACGCGCTCCCGGTAATATAACCAGCTTCAGCGCTGGCCAGGAAGTTAACCACCGCGGCGATTTCCTCGGGCTTTCCGAGGCGCTTCAACGGGATGGCGTTGATATATAGTTCGCGGATTGCCGGATCGGATGGTAACATATCCGTATCAATAGCGCCTGGCTCCACTGTATTTACGGTAATATTTCTGGGTGCCAGATCCCATGCTAATCCACGCGAATATGCACCCACTGCCGCCTTTGTGGCCGCGTAATCAGAAAGGTAAGGGCCACCGATCCTTCTACCGCCCACGGACCCTATGTTAATAATCCTTCCGCCGTCTGGCATAAACTTTACTGTACTACGCACCGCTTCCGCAACTGCCTTTATGTTAACATCAATCTGTCGGTCATATTCTGCAACCCGATCGGCGGCCTGCTCAACCGGGCCTGCGACCGATATGGCTGCGTTGTTAACCAGAATATCGATTCTGCTGAACCTGGCAACGGTTTTAGCAACAGCGTCCGTAATAGCTCCCGGCGTTGCTGCGTCGGCACGAATGGCCAGGGCTCTGCCTCCGTTTGCTTCGATTTCAGCTACTAACCCCGCAGCTTTCTCCTGGGAATTGATGTAGGTAAACGCTACACTCGCGCCTTCGCTCGCAAGCCTTTTGACGATTGCTTCGCCCATGCCACGGGTACCGCCTGTTACGAAGGCTACCTTTTCAATAAGAGTTTTCATAATACATTTGATCGTTTTGAATTGAATACATTTATGCGTGCGCTGCCGATCGATGTCAAGGAACCAGCACCAGTTTACCTTGTGTGTTATTCTTCTCGAGCTGAAGATGTGCCGCCGCCACGTGCGCTAGCGGATAGATTGCCGAAATGTGCGGCCGGAGTGACCCGTCGTTTAACAGTTTTGCAATAAACGCCATGTCGTCGCCGCTTGATACGACCATGTTGTAAAATGCGTTTACACCGAGCACTTTCGCCTTACCTGATATCTGGTCGGTAATGGAAGACCATAGGCTAATCAAGCTTCCGCCAGGTTTGACTGCTTCAAGACTTTGAAGAACATGTTCATCGCTTTTAACAGCTTCGATGACAAGGTCAACGGGACTTATAACCTGCTCAAACCGGTCCATCTGATAATCGATAAATTCATGGGCTCCCTGGTCAAGTACAAACTGCCGTTTACTACCCGAAGCAACGCCTATGACATAGGCCCCGAAATAATTGGCCAGTTGAACGGCAAAGTGACCAACGCCACCCCCTGCTCCCGTCACCAGCACACGTTGGCCCGGTTTGATTTTAACTTTTTGTATAGGCTGTAACGCGGTCAAGGCTGCGAGGCTGGCCGCTGCCGCTTTCTCGTGCGAGACATTCGCGGGTTTTAATGCCATATGACTAACCGGCGCAACCGCATATTCCGCGTAGGCCTTACCATGGCCAGGATGGCGGATCATCCCGAATACTTCGTCGCCAACGTTAAATTTCTCAACGCCCGGGCCTGTTTTGGTCACAACACCGGACACATCCCAACCCAGAATAATAGGAGTATCGTTGCCGAAAATATGATGGTGTTGGCGGTCCTTCCGAAGGAAGGTATCGGCAGGGTTGACGCCTATCGCTTTGACGTTAATCAATATTTCATCGACACCCGGCTGGGGCAGCGGAAGCTCGACAAGCTGAAGGTTCTCAACCCCACCAATGTCTCTCAGAATTATGGCTTTCATATTGTTCTTTTTGGAATTAAAGTTCCATTATAACTCCGTTACTGGAACTCGAGTTCCATAATTGTGATAATTTCTGGAATTTTTATTCCGACTACGGGGAACCCTCGCGCTGCATTGGCCGTTTATCGAAGAAAGAGACTAACACCATGGCGCGGACGAAGAATTTTGACACGGACGAAATACTGGACAGGGCGATAAAATTGTTCCGGAAACAAGGCTACCAGGCGACTACACCGGCGCAATTAGTGGAGTACATGGGCATAAGCCGATCGAGCCTATACGACACGTATGGCGACAAGCGGACGCTTTATATCAAGGCATTGCATCGTTATGCGGCCCGTGTTCAGGAGCAGCTCCATGCGATCGTAGCGAACGCAAGCAGTGGCAAGCAGGCGATACGCGACTATATGCAGCTAAGTTTGGAAGGCTGTTTCGGCGTAGATATGCCGGCAGGATGTTTGCTGGTCAATTCCGTTTCCGAACTTCCGGCCGACGAGGCTGAACTGATGTCTATCGTGACAGCAAGCATACAGGAAAACAAAAAAATGCTGCTTAAATTGTTGAAGCGCGCGCAGCTCGAGAAGGAACTGTCTGCCGATGCGAATTTACCCCGGTTGGCCGACTATCTGATGAATACCGTGAGCGGCCTGACGATTTCTGCAAAGTCGGGAATAAGTAAGAAAGTATGTCAACAAATAGTTGATACGGCGTTGGATGTTCTTGCCCTACAGACGGTTTCTAGGGAAGCTGTAGCTCGTTGAATTTCAACAAATTTTTCAATTGTTTCGCGGAACAGAGCACTTGCTATCGTGAACGGGAGTTTTCAGAAACGAATTCTTCCAATCTCTCCAGAGAGCCGAAGTAGTGGGTTGTTCGCTGATAACAAATACTTTTCAATACGCGTTGTTGATGTTTGCTTAACGTCTTCAAAATTTCAGGGCCCTGGCCGTTTCTACAACATCCGCTTCGGCACCACCGGCAACCCTTTTTCCTGTCGCAGCCGCGCCATCGCCCAGCACCACCAGGCACACTGCTCGCCGTTGCCGGCATCCTTGCTTTTCCATACCGCGTCTTTCATCGCGGCCAGGTCGCTGTCTGTCAACTTCTGTGATGGCTTGACACCTGTCGCGGCCAACCAGGCGCCTTCCATATAGATGTCGGTGCCGGCGTTTACGAGTTGAATCAGTTTCAGGATTTGCGCCACCCGGGTATACTGTTTCTCCCGGCGGCAGAATTCCATTTCCCAGGCAAGCCCCTTACCGATGATCTCATTCGATACGGCGCCGTCGGGATATCCGTCGGTTGGCATCCAGGCCAGGCCGTTGGTGTTCCTGAGCAGCGTGCGTTGCATTTCCGCTACCGTGTTTTTCATGACACCATGTTCGAGCGCTTCCCAGCCCGCGGCCACGGGTGACAAACATACCCAGCCCATTCCCAGAAAGGGTACACCGCCGTTTGAATCGGGCAACCGCATTTCGAGATAGGTAGTCACGCCGTTGCGCTGTGTCGTTAAATTCTTACCGATGCCTTGGGTAAGCAGGTCCAGTTTCTTGCTCCAATTGTCCGCGAGGGATACGGCGCCTCTCCGCTTTGCTACCGTAATCATATCGGTCAGTGCTGCACCGACAAAGCTTTGCGTCAACAGATCCCAGGTGTCCCAACGTCTGCCTTCGCGCGAATGCTCGAACGACAGGTTGCGCACCAGACCGGGTTCGATCGACCACCAACCGGCTTGCAAATATGTGCGGTCGCAGGTTCGGTCCATGATCTTGCTGACCAGCGGCCACGTTTTCTCTTCAAAGGCTGTAGGGCCACGCTTCAACGCCAGGCGCGCCCACGCCAGCAACACATGCGCCTGCCCGTCAACCTGGTTCTCGTTGCTGGTGACCGGGTAACGCCCGTCTTTCTTGTCGCCGATGACATGCGGAATACGCTCCATGTCATAGTCCACCACGGCCTTGAGCACAAAGCCAATCATACGTTCCGCCTCCTGGTAGCGGCCGGTCTCGAGCAGCAAGAGTACCATCGGGCCGGAGGTGCGGCAATACATACCCTCGTAGGCACCGCTGAGTGATTCCTCCAGGTAGCCGTCGGCGTTGAGGCGGTCCAGCAGGCTGTAATAGGTATGGGAGTATAGTTTCTCGAAAAAGGGAGTTTGCAACAGGTCCGTTACCGAATCGCGCGGAGCGGCCGCAACGAGTTGGCTGGATACAGAAAAAGAGGCGACAAACAAAACTGAGTACTGGAGAAACACACGCATGGACATAGATTTCAAGAAATGCTACGCTTCAATATGCAAAAGTTTCATGATAACGATAACACTATATTGAAACGTAGCGGTCAATGAAAGCTTGCAATTCTTTTATCGATGCAACAAATTAACTAATAATATTAGTTTTAAAAACTAATTTAACTAGCTTTGTATTCATCGAAACGTTAAAAGCAATGAACAATCATGACCAATTACGGCGTGCAGGCTGTGCGTTTTCGTGTGTCTCCCAATTATCCATTCGGATTGTTTTGAAATCTATTCGATAGATCCAGTTCAGGAATATAACAGGCCAAAGCCACAAGAAAGGCAATCAAATCGCGTCAGGTCTACCCTCCACGGCGCCGTCGGCATGTTATTGCGCAAAAAATTACACTACTATACATTAGTAAATCAAGGCGCTCTAGTATTACCGTTAACGGTCTATATATACCAAAATACAGTAGAGTAAATTATTAAATAAATATATACCATACGCTCCGAACATTGAATATTTCATCTACTTTAGCAACCGTTATAATAATTTAAAAATACCATTATGTACCATCAAAAATTAGTTACCAAAAACATTCTTTCCCTGTTTATTATCGTTTTGTTATTTCTTTCTTCTTGCGAAAAAGAAAGTGACGTGGACCCCGCTGGAGCTTCCGCAAATGACATTGCTGTACTGAAATCGTTCCTGTCTGAGTTTTCGGGTGAGTCGGTAAGCGATGTAACTTTTAAAAACAAAAAGTTCACGATCGGTGGCGACATTGTACTGTCGCTGGATGATGCTCGTAACTATTATGCAAAATCCCTGACAGAAGAAAACCCCGGGGGCCGTACACAGCAGCGAAAATGGACGACGTATCTTGGGGCATCCACAATTTCCAACATAAAGCTTACTATAAACGAGGGTGTCCCTGCTGAATGGAGAAATGCAACCTATGCCGCAATTGCCAACTGGAATGCCTCCGACTCCAAGGTGCACATCGAAGAAGGTCTTGGCGGTGCGGACGATGCTGGAAAAGTGACCGTGTTCATGCAAGCTCTGGAGCCTAATGCCATTGCCAGCGCTGAATTTCCGGGTACACAAGGACCTCCATTTTATCCTCAAGCCATTAGAATCAATCCTGCCTATAACTCCATTGGCTACAGCCAAAAAGTAGCCACCCTTACGCACGAACTTGGCCACATCTTCGGTTTTATGCACACCGACGTGAACGAAGGCGCACTCATTACTGATACTCCCGTTTCAGACCCAGCTTCCATCATGAACCACGTTGTTGGAAACTGGAATGGATTCTCCTTCTATGATCAGGTGGCCATCGCCTCGGCTTATCCGCGCAAACTTAATACCCGCAAGTTCCTACGCTATTATTCCAGTGCTAATACCGACCATTTTTACACCATCCATCCAAATGAAATGGGCCCAACAGGCAATGGCTGGGTGTTCGAAGGCGGTGCGGGATATATATTTGGTGCACAAGCATCCGGTACCGTTCCGCTTTACCGCTATTACGATGCCGTCACCAAAGACCATTTCTACACTATGAACTTCGGAGAGGTATCGTGGACCTATGAAGGCATCGCTGGATACGTTTCCGCTACGGCGACTTCAGAAACCAGACCGCTTTACAGATACTTTAACACCGCCACACAAGATCATTTTTACACCGTCAATCAGGGCGAAGTGTCAGGCCCGCAGTGGAACAATGAAGGCATTGCATGCTATGTTTATTAACAATCGGCTTAAATTTATTTATCACTCGCATCAAAGATGACATTTTATTCGAAGGGGCTATTTCGGCCCCTTCTTTTGTTCCGGAGACTCCAGCAAATGTCTGTATTATTGACGGATACCTCGGCTTTATCGATTATCAGAAGTTCTACCAGATCTTCAACCAGGTACTGACAGACCACCGGTCCCCTTACCGGTTGCACCTGGTGCCGGCCGAGATGGAATTTTTTCCCGGAAACTACCAGTACTTCGGGATTATCGCCATGACGCAGCCGCAAGCCTCCGCGCTCGACCGTGGTTTCTCGTTGTTCGGCATTGTCCATGAGGAGTCTTTTGACAATGCACTGACGACGGATGAAATCAGGCCATTCATACGTTTCAACAGGCCGGGCTGCTCGCGCATCTCACACCGGCACAGGTAGACAGCGCGGTCGCGCAGCGTCCGGTGAAGATCGAGGAACTTTTGCTTTCCCTGTCCGACGTGGTTTTTGTCTTCGACACCGAACTGGCCAACCTGGAACATCCTTACGAAGAAATTCTGCAATCCTTCGCGCGCATTTCGCATGGCGTTTTTCACCCGACGAATATCCAGGATGATTTCGACCTGAAGCACACGCACGGCGAGGTGACTTTCCAGCTAGCGGGCCAGAAATATAGGCGCCGGTTCGACATCGACGGCGACTGGGTAGACCCTGAATTTCTGACGTATGTGTTTGGGTTGGCTGCCGAGCTTAAACTTGCCGGCCGGTTCTACGCGCTTCCCGGGGATGGGCAAGTGGCCCATTTTATCTATCTGACGCCACCGCAGGCGCGGCTGCTGAAGGAGAACTATACACTCGAACTGGAATAAAACTTTCCACTCTCGATGTCATCTCTTTTCATCGCGCTCAGCGAGAATAACCACGATATAAATATGTACCATTGCCAGTGTAGTTTGCGGCGTTAAAGGCAGTGGCGTAGTACCCTGCCGTTTAAAAACTTCAGCCCTGGCGTTAAACTTACATACCCCGGCAACCGTAGACGGTTTTTGATATAATTGTACTATCAAGATACCTAATGCTGCATGAACTTCAATTATAACGCTTTTATTCTTGGCGCGCTGGCCGTAACCGCTATCTATGGCAGCAACGTTTTCTGTTGTGCGCTATGCCGTCTTTACAACATCAGGATCATGGAGTTTTCGGTTTTCCTTTCATCAGGCTTCGGTATTCACCGCGCCAACGTCGCGGGAATCGATTTTAGTCTGGGGTGGCTGCCGTTAGGCTGTTATGTTAAACCCCTGGGCATGGCTGCGAACGCGGAGGAACGCAGCCAGATTGCCCCGGAAGACCAGCCGTATGCGTTCTTCAACAAGCCAGGCTATTTACGGATCGTTTTTCTACTGGCTTCCCCGGCCACTATTGTCGTACTTTTTTTGACTACCTACATCATCGGCATCACAACATCTGCCGTGCCCCCGATGGACGCGTTGTTTAGTTATATGCTCAATGGAGCACGCGCCATGTTCACAAGCCAGGTCAGCCATGAGGCATTTGCCGCTCAAACACAGCAAATCCTGCAAGGAAATAGTGCCGTAATGATTGCTTTCCTGATACTGCTCGTTGTTTTCCTTGTCATCAACATCGTCCCCCTGGTGTCCCAATTGCTCTCATCGGCGGATGGGGAAGTGACCGGCGCCAGGCGCATTGTGATGATGGTGGCCATGATCGTTTTTATGTGGCTGGCATTGTGGAAGATCCCCATGTTTATATTCTCTTTCTTTTCCTGGCAGCAAAACATCATGTATGTTATCGACTGCCTGCTGGGCCTGCTTATGGCGGGTGTGGCGGCCTACTTCCTGACCATCGCCGTGGTGCGGGTGTTTGCCCGGCAACATGTATAGTCCCGGAACGGCTTGTGATCGCGGGCGCTGGTGCTGATGGAAAACTGCGTTGATTCCGCACCCGGGATTTGATAAAACCTTCAACCAGTTGAACTTTTTTGTGGCGCGGACCGGCAATCTTTGCCTATGGAAAACAAAAACAACATCGTAAAATTACCTGCATTTAAAGACGTAGAGGGTCCCGTCCTGATGCTCAACATGCTGAAATTTAAAGACCGAAAATATTATTTCGAAACCTATCTCCCGGCCTTTCGGAAAGTTACTGAAACATTAGGCATTCAGGATGTAAAGCTCAGATTGGCATGCAACGTGGCCGCCAACATCGTTGCCCCGGAAAACGAAGTGTGGGATGCTATTTTACTGGTGGAATACCCCAGCGCCCAGGCATTTAAAACAATTGCGGAAAGCGATGCCTACCGCGACATGGCCGATCAGCATCGGCTGACGGCCACCGCGGACCTGCGTCTGTATATGACCACGCCGTTTGCGCTATAAATACTTATCTTGGTCTATGCACGGATTGATCCTGTCAAATTTTGCGATGCACATTGCACTTTCTTCTGATGAACAGACGAAAGTGCTTGACTTTTTGCAGCAGAAAACGGTAGCCAAACGCACGTACCTGCTGCAACCGGGAGAAATTGACCGGCATATATATTTTGTAAACCGGGGCTGCCTGCGCATGTTTTATACGGACACGGAAGGCCTGGAGCATAACATCTGCTTTTATCCCGAAAACTGGTGGTCGTGTGATATCGTGAGTTTCTTTAAGGAGAAGCCCGCGGTGAACACGATACAAGCACTGGAAGACAGCGAAGTATACTATATGTCATTATCCCGGCTGGAAGAACTGTTTCTGGAGATACCAAAATTTGAACGCTTCTTCCGGATCCTCACCCAAAACGGCTTTGACCTGTATCAGAAGCGCATTACCTCCAGCCTGTCCAAAACGGCGGAGGAACGCTACCTCGAATTCCGGAAACGTTATCCGGGACTGGAAAGCCGCATCGCACAAAAACACATTGCTACCTACCTGGGCATTACGCCGGTTTTTCTGAGCATGATGCGAAAAGAAAAGCAGTTATAACGTTCATTGCTGCGCTGTCCCAGCTTTTCCTATATTTGATTTTTACAAACACCGAAAACGATGCAGACGACCTCTTTGGATGATCTGGCGGTGCGCTTTGCCGCCGGCACCTCAACGGTGCTGAGCGCGCTGCTGCCGCCGGGGATACAGCACGAGGTAGGGCATTTCAATGTATTTAACCTGGCCAACATCGCGCCGGCGGCCAGTGCTGTTTCCGAACCGTTTGCCTGCCGCACGTTTCACAAGATCAGCTTTCTGACGGCACACTCTGACTTTTCCTTTAACAGCCGAACGGTGAAAATCAGGCAGCCCACGCTGCTGTTCACCACGCCGAAGACAGCTGCCCACTGGCTGCCCTACGGCCAGCAAACAGGCTATTGTAGTGTTTTCACGCCGGAGTTTTTGCACCCCACGAAAAGCGGCGCGATCCTGGATGAGCTACCGATCTTTAAATCGCCCGAGCCACCTTTCTTTATGCTCGCGGAGGCCGACGCCGCCCGCGTACAGCGCATTTTTGAGCAGATGGAGGCAGAGATCACGTCGTCGTATGCCTATAAATATGATCTGTTGCGCGCGTATGCGCTGGAGCTGATTCACCTGGGGCAGAAGCTGCAACCCGCTGCCGGGCCGCATCCCCACCACGACGCGTTTGCGCGTACAACCGCGATGTTTGTCGAACTGCTGGAGCTTCAGTTCCCCCTGCAAAGCCGGCAGCAAAAGGTCGCCCTTCGCACGGCAAAGGAATATGCCAGCCACCTGGCCGTGCACGTCAATCACCTCAACAAAGTACTGAAAGAAACCACCGGCCTGACCACCACCGAGCTTATTGCCGGGCGGTTGCTGCAAGAGGCCAAGGCCCTGCTGCTGCAAACAGACTGGACCATTGCCGAGATTGCAGACGCCCTGGGCTTTTCAGATTTCGCACACTTCGCCAAGTTTTTTAAAAGCCATACCGCGGTGCCGCCGGCGGCGTTTCGTACACAGACAAAAGTTTGAATCGTACATAGATCTGATTGATTGGAACAAACCACCCCCACCATGCTTGTGAGACCTTTGTGGCATGACACATCACAAAATCGCATTGGTAACCGGCGGGAGCCGGGGTATCGGCAAAGACATTGCAGTAACGCTGGCCAAGAGGGGTATTGACGTACTGCTGACCTACCACACCAACCAGGCAGAAGCCGCTACCACGGTTGCCGCCGTGCAGGCCGTGGGGCGTAAAGCGGCGGCACTGCAGCTCAACATGGCCGACGTCAGCCGCTTTGATGACTTCTTCCGTCAGGTAGCGACCACGCTGCAAGACACGTTCGGTACCGATCGCTTTGACTTCCTCATCAACAACGCCGGCACCAGCCTGCAGGCAACCGTGACAGAAACCACCGAGGCACAATTTGACGAAATGATGACTATACACCTGAAGGGCGTATACTTCCTGACGCAAAAATCCTTACACCAGCTGAACGATGGCGGACGCATTATAAACATCTCGTCCGCCGTATCGCGGACCTCCTTCCCTGCCGTATCGACCTATGCTGCCATGAAAGGGGCCGTCGATGTATATACCCGGGCACTGGCCCTCGAACTTGGCCCC
This sequence comes from Dawidia cretensis, assembly GCF_018598175.1. Classification (GTDB taxonomy): domain Bacteria; phylum Bacteroidota; class Bacteroidia; order Cytophagales; family Cyclobacteriaceae; genus Ohtaekwangia; species Ohtaekwangia cretensis. The sequence continues at coordinate 62,929 of NZ_JAHESE010000028.1, read as the reverse complement.
CGGGGCATCTCGGCGAACGTCGTCGCGCCCGGCGCCGTTTTCGGCGGCGGCACGATGCCCGATAGTCCCGAAGTGCGCGCGTATGTGCGTAGCATTACGGCACTGGGGCGTACCGGTCAGCCGGACGATATAAGCGGTGTCGTGGCTTTTCTATGCAGCGACGACGCGAAGTGGGTCAACGGTCAGCGCATAGAAGTCACGGGCGGCGTAGCGCTGTAACTGTTGCCGCGGCATTCCTCACGCGGTATTAACAGAGGCTGTCTTCGACAGACAGCCTTTGTTCGCTTTTTGCTTCGGTAGTGATACTACTTTATACTAGCGAACGGCAGTCGCTTCAAGCTCAAACTTTCCAGGTCCCACACCGAAAAACCCCTAAATTTCATTATTTTAGAAAGCGTAACACACGAACGATACTCCACCCTAGCCTACACCGATATGACTAAACTCTGGCTGAATTTACTGTTGCTATTACTGGCCATAAGCAGTTGCACTAAAACTCCGCCTCCCACGGACAGCGTAAACACCGCGATGAACGGCGGAGAAGAGTGCTCCCTTGACACGCACGACCTTTGAAGATTGCTCACTAACAACCACGAGTATTCAGGATTTCAGGCTGGGAATCTGAGTAGCAACTCACCTAAGGATATAACCAAAGACAAACTTAAACAACAACTAATTGAACCGTTGATATGTTAGCAAATTACAAAAGGTTCATCCTCCAAGATGGACCTTTTTTTAAGCTCGCACACGTCTGGCAATCTCCAGCAAAAAATTTAACGGAAAGGGTGTAATATCTTCCCACTTTAGCCACTAACCCGGGAAAAGATGATTCCTGGCTGACCCTTAACTCGCCAGTAAAAAAAGAACCCCGTGAGCAACGATTTTTACCAGATATCGATTTTGCCATTTGCAGCCATCATCATTAAAATCTGCAGGGCGTATACCGATTCGCAGGAAGATTTCGAGGACTACTACCAGGAAGTTTGCCTGCAGATCTGGCGAAGCAAAGATAATTTTCGAGAGCAGTGCAAATGGTCCACCTGGGTTTACCGGATTTCGTTGAACGTGTGCCTGACGCTACTCAAGAAGAAGAAAAGCAACGGGCGAACGTATTTCACATCGGATGTTTTGCCGGATGTGGTGCTAACCGAGAACAAGGCGTTTGCCGACGAGCCGCTGAACCAATTATACGGCGCCATCCGGCGTTTGTCGGAGGTAGACAGGGCTATTATATTATTATACCTGGAAGAAAAGTCGAACCTGGAAATTGCCGCTATCCTCAATACCAATGCGAACAATATCGGTGTGCGTGTGATCAGAATTAAAGAACGCTTAAAAAAAATGCTCCATGGAAGATTCAATTGAGAGTGTCTGGAAAAAAGGCTTTCTGCATGAAAACAGCCTGGTTGCTCCAAAGATCAATAACTTGTACAACCGGAAATCAATGCACGTAGTGGAGCGGGTAAAACGGATGTTTCGGATCAACCAACGTATGATTGTTGCGATGTCCTTTATTTTACCCGTGATACATTATTTCGTTGATGCCCTTTGGCAAGGACTTGCAGCATCGGTATTACTTCTTCTTACCGGATGGTACAACCACCGGGTACTTCTCGGCATTAAAACATTGGATACAGGAGCAACGAGTTTGGACTACCTCAAGTCGTTCGATCGATGGCTTACCGATGTGCTCTTGAAAACCGAAAGAATAGTACGTTTTTCCTACCCGCTCTATGTTCTGATTTCGGTCAGCACAATATGGTCTGCCTGGAGTAAACAGGGGATAACGTTAAAAATCCATCAGAAATTTCCGGACTTACTGCCGCTCGAGCACCTTCCGATCATTGCCCTCGTCGTGGCAGGAGGACTGGCGCTGCTGATGTTCGGCTTCTCCACTAAGATCCACCAATGGGAAATGCGGTTGACATACGGCCGCGTATTCGGCAAACTCAAAGATACGATTGCCGAGATGGAAACACTGAACAGGGAATAATTAAAACGCCACGATCATGAAAATTCACTGTACAAATACGAAGACATTCGAACTTGTTGACGGTTCAGAAACATTGGGGCAGATTCATTATGATAGCTTATTCTCCTATAAGGCCGATGCCCGAGCAGGTAACAATCATTATACTATTACTCCGAAAGGAATATTTAGCACTACTATTGCTGTGGCCCAGCATGGAACCGAGGTTGCCACGATGCAAATGAACTGGAAAGGACAAATCATACTTTGTTTCACAGACGGAAAGAAATATCTATTAAAACCTGCCGGGACTTTTTTGAGCAAGTATGCCCTTGAAGACCCCGGTAAACAGCCGATCCTATTATTGGATCCTGATTTTAACTGGTCGAAATTCAATTACAACTATACCGTTTCATACGAAACCAAACCGCAAGACATACTATTGGTTTTGCTGGCTACCTACGCTGCTACCTATTATATTTCTTCCATGGCAGGAACGATGTAAACGGCTTACGTATGTTGGTTCATTTATGTGATCGTCTCATTCGTTGACTATGGGTGGGTTTCTTTATCTTTGCTGCCAAGTTTCGCTTATCATGAAAAGATATTTATTCACGCTGGCTTTCGCATTGGCCATACTCTCCGTTTACGCGCAATCGAATGACGAAAAAATCGCGCACTTCGATAAAGACTGGAACAAACTTCCGGATACCACGGGCGCCGTATACTACCGGACAGTGAAAAGGGTCGCGAAAAAGTACATCGTTCGCGACCATTATAAGTCTGGAAAGCTCCAGATGAATGCTGAATGCCGGGCCTATAAACCCGAACTCCGCTACGATGGCGCTGTGACGCACTTTTACGAACGTGGCGACGTGCAGTATCAGGCCACCTATGACGATGGCAAGCTGACTGGAACGTTCGTTTCCTATTATGAAAATGGACAGGTGAAAGAAAAGCGAGAACATGCCGGCGACAAAACCCGCTACCTTCACTATTTTACAGATACCGGCCATGACATGCTTACACAAGGAACCGGCCTCGTCACCGACGTCAACAACGCGGGCGATACCTGCTATTCACGTATCAACGACCATGAACTGAAATACGAATATAGCGTCCGGAGAGCGCTGGGTGACACCCTTTTTTCGGTGGCGGAAACGCAAGCCGAATTTCCGAATGGCCTGCCGGCGCTTATGAAGTTCCTGCAAAACAACGTATCGTACCCCAAGAGCGCGCGCTGGCGTGGTGTGGAAGGGATAGTCCACGTAGCGTTTGTTGTAGGCAAAGACGGCAATCTGTCGGAGTTCAAGGTCACCAAGCGCGTTCACCCTGACCTGGACCGCGAGGCGCTTCGCGTCGTCATGATGTACCCACGCTGGGCGCCCGGGCGCACGAACGGCAAGCCAGTAAAAAGCCACTTTACCCAGCCGATCAGTTTTCGTTTGGCGAAATAGAACTTCGGCCAATTCCGATGTCACAATAAAATGAATGGCTGGAACGGATGTAAGCTCGCTTCACAAGAATTGGCCATTACTTTCGTTTTATCCATAAACTGTGATTCCATGGCCAAACTGGTACTATTTACTGTAGTGATACTACTATCGAGTGCTTGCAGAGATCGAACGTGTGCCTATCCACTATTGCTGCTTTGGATTCGGTAAGCATAGATTCCGTCAATAACCACCTCGGAGCTATCCTGGATTTTCAGATCGTCGATAGTACTATTTTACTATTGACGGATAGCGGAAAACTATTCAGTTTACCAACAGGTGACTTTCAGACTGCTCCCAGAATCTGGTCCGATAGCGTGACTGCATTCACGGTCGATGCAGCCGGAGATGTCTATGTATCGAGAGAAAAAGGATCTGTATACAAAGTAATGGTTCGAGTCTTTGTTACCATACTCATTCGACCTCAACATCGATGTAAAAATTATCGGTATCCACATCAAACTCTTCCAACGACATTCCCTTCAACACCAGGGTTTGCGACTGCGTGGTGGGGTATATAAAGCCCATCTTTTCGGGAGCGGTGGTTACCCGGACGGGCATCCGGAAGCTCTTTACGTCGGCTTGCCAGGCGTACGTTACTGCCAGGTGCTTCCCCTTCTGCTTCAATGCCACCGTGAGCCTGGGCAGGTTGGTGTAGCGCAGGTACTGATCGAACAAGTAGGTATAGTCGGTGCGGGTGCGGGCGTTAACGAAGGCCACAAGGTCGTTGGTGGTGAGGGTCTGGTAGCGAAAGCGCTGCTGGATGTCGCGCAGCAGGTTTACCCACAGGGTATCGTTGTTCAGTACGCTTCGGAAGGTATGCAGCAGCAGGCTGCCTTTGCTGTACATATCGCCGATGTCGTAGTGGATGTGGTTTACGTTGTATACGCCCAGCACGGGCTCGCGGCCCGCGACGGCGTTCACCTGGTCGTCCAGCGCTTCCTGCAGGTGGTCTTTGCCAAACCAGTCTTCGATAATCATAATCTCGGCGTAGGTGGCGAAGCCTTCGTGGATCCACATATCGGCAATGTCTTTCGATGTCAGGGCATTGCCCCACCATTCGTGCGCGGACTCGTGCCAGATCGCCGACATGTTGTCGGTCGCGTTCTGCGCGGTAAGCTTGCCGATACATACACCGCTCTGATGCTCCATGGGATACAGGCTCTCCAGCAACGTAAAGCCGTCGCGTTTGAAGGGATACTTGCCGAAGCTCTTCTCAAAGGTCTTGAGCATGGGCTTGACTTGTTGGAAGACGCGCCGGGCGCGCGCCAGGTGATAGGGCATGACGTAATAGTCCAGCGTAAGGGTATCGTCCGATATATACCTGTCGCGGTAATGGGTGTAGTGGCCGACGTTGAACGTTACGTTGTAGTTATTGATGGGGTAGCTGACGTACCATTCGTAGCGCAGGCGGTTGCCGGGCAGCGGTGTGGTTCGCTGCAGCCTGCCGTTGGAGATTTCGGTATATTGGTCCGGCACGGTAATCCAGATTTTCATACTGTCGGGCTCGTCGGACTGGTGGTCTTTGTTGGGCCACCACAGGCTGGCGCCGGAGCCCTGGCACACTACCTGCGCCCAGAGATTGCCCAGCGAGTCCTGATCCCACAACACCCCACCATCCATGGGAATGTTCCAGTTCGGTGCTTTCGGAATACCATTGTAATATATCTTTACTTCGGCTTCTGTTCCGACGGGAATCGGTTCGGGGTAGTCGATGAATACGGCATTGAATTCGCGGCTGTACGGCAAGGCCTGACGGCGGTATACGATGCTATCGATAACCATGTTGGCATACAGGTCTACCTGCATGCGGCGGATGGGTTGCTGCGCGCGGAACCGCATGAGGCTAGTGCCTTGCACGGCGTGTTTGTCCAGGTCGAGTGCTACGTCGAGGTGGTAGAAGGTGACATCGTAGTTGGTGCGCAACGGTGTGAGCTTGCCCCGGAGTGTATCGGCACGGGTAAAGCCATGCTGCCGGTTGGATGCGGCATGCCCGTTTACGGTGGCGGCGGTGTCTGGCGCCGGCAGCGGCAGGGAAGGTTGCACCGTGGGGGCGGTGGTTTCGGTTTTCAATACGTTATAGTCTTCCCAAAAGGCTTCGTCGTATTCCGACGAGATCATGGTATGCATCGGCGCCTGGTTCTTCGCGATGTCGTCGGCGGTGATCGGCTGGACGCTGTCGGTGCGGAGGTCGGTCATGACCAGGTCCATGTCGGTACGCCACACGCGATCTTTCCAGTTTCGCTTCTTACTGTCGACCAGAATCTCCCAATGCCGCGTGACCTGGTTTAGATACCATTTGTCGTTTTGGTTGGTATAGGACACCGTGTATTGAAATGTGTGGTATTTGGTACCGACGTGCACCACGGCGGCCATGATAGCATACAGGAGGCCTTTGTCCTTGCGGCTTACCATGCGGAGGCCTGCTTCGGACAATTCAAAATTATACTTTACAATGGCCAGCGATGCGTCATCCAGGAAGATACGCATTCGCAGGTAGCCCTTGCGTGCTTTGCGGCGCGGGATTACATCCAGGACCAGCAAATCACGGTCGCCTTCGCGGATGGTTTCGGTATGGATATAGTCGTAATAGCGGTAGTTCTGCGGGTTAAGGGGACTGTTGGCGGACCGGCAATATTTCACCATATCTTCGGAAAGGCTGCCGCGCGCGCCGTTCGATGCGCCGCTCATCATGTAATACAGCTGCGCTTCGCGGCCATAGTCTATTTTCTTTTTACGGCCTTTCACCAGGCGGATCTGTTCGTTCAAATCCTTGCCGGCACGGAAGGGTCTGTAGATGTCCAGCACGGCTTCTGCCTGCGAGAGCTCGACGTCGCCGAGCCAGACGTTCTCGCGATAGAAGGCAGTATACTGTACGGCGGTGGTGTCGTAATTCCGGGGAATCTTTTCGACGGCCTCTTTTAAAATCTCCAGTCCGGTACGTGCCGTTACGGTAACACCGGTCAGCATCACCACGGCGGGCTCCAGCGCAATGACCAGATGGTTGTCCACCGCCTGCAGCGGCTGCCGGTACGCGCGATAGCCGACACACGACACCACGAGCGTATCGGCCACAGCCGTGGCGCGATACTTAAACACAAACTCGCCGCGCGTGTTGGTGGCGGTGCCGGTGGTGCCGGCACGGAGGTATATACTGGCAAAGGGAATGCCCTGACCGGTTTGCGCATCGGTTACGTGACCGGTAAGGCTTAAAAATCGATCTTGTGCCGGGGCGTCATTCGCCGCCATGGCCAGCATGCACATCAGTAGAAATTTTGGGAACATCTTTGTTTTCTTTGATCCGAAACAACGGTAAAACAGGTTTCAAATCTTCTCAAAACCGGATTTGAGCAGTAATTATCGGGGGATCGCCGTGTCGCTGGCGTTTTGCGTGTGTTCCAGCATATAGGCCCGGGGCGACAGGCCGGTAACATTTTTAAAGACACGCTGAAAAGTAGCCTGGGAATTGAAGCCCGAGTCGAGCGCCAGCGACGACAACGTGAACTGCCGGTTGGCAGGGTCCAGCATCCGCTCGCTGACTTCCCTGACACGATACATATTCACAAAATCGGCAAAGCCCATGTTGCGGTGTTGATTTAATACAGCCGAGATGGTCTTGACGGGAATGCCGGTGCTGGCCGATACCCTGGACAGGCTCAGCGCCGGGTCGAGGTAATACTTCTCCACTTCCATGGCCTCGCGCAGCCTTGCAAAATGGCGGGCATGGGCATCGTCCGCGGTGGGCTGTATTGCCTGCTGCTTACCGGGCAGCACTTTCACCTGGTGATACCCGTGTAGCACGATCCAGTAGCTGAACAATACCAGTCCGAGTTCAAGGGGATAATAGAGCGCATCCGGCGGCGACGCGACGACATAAAAGGAAGCAACGGTGACCGTCCAGCTGACGCCCAGTACGCACGAACATACCAGCAACGTAGTAATCCACCGTAGTAACGGCTTCTGCTTTGCGCGTACTTTCGGTTGAAGGTCCGTCGTGTACCGATGGAACCGCACCCCTGTGGCCGCGAGGTAAACCACGAACACGGCGACACTCAGCGGCTCGCTGTATGTCCAAATAATCGTAGCCAGTTGGCCGGGCGACACCGGTGCAGTGATATAGTGATTCACCACGAGTACGTGGTAGCCGATGTAAAGCATGCGTGTACCGAACTGAAAAATTACCAGGCTGTAATGCCATGCTATAACGCCGGGCGATACTTTCCTTTCCCGGTCCAGCAGCGCGCCTATGTACAAATAGAGGCTGGGGCCCATGGCAAAGATTACGATATACGCGCAGACGTTAAAAAACCGGTAGTAGTTTTCGAGGCCGGAGCTCCAGTTAAAGGTTTCAAAACCGTTGTAGGCAAACACGAAGACAAATGCGGCGAGGTACTTTGCGCCCGGATGCTGCCGTTGAAAGAGCAGCACGATACAGAACACGAGGGCATTGAACGCCCCGATGAGAATCAGGATGTTGATCCAGTGAAAGGTGAGGTTCATAGGCTACGGTTGGTAAGAACCGACGCCGGATACAACCAGAAATTGTGCCACGACTGTTAACACGAGGTCACCGTTGGCGAAAAAAATGGACACTTCTGCCGTTCACTTCACGCTCATACCCCGGGTAGAAACCTTACGTCGCAGAAGGATATGTTATCGGCCACCGACAATGTCTAACAATAACAACTATACGAGGGGCTTTTCATTCATCTTGTTAAACAAAACAGTGCAGTCCGGCCACTGACAGCGCGCGGTGTTTCACCGCATGTTCCTCGGTATGATTTTAAAAGCACAGTAAGCAAAAACACATCCGCCATGACAAATAATGCATCTGAAATTAAGGACCTTACCGGCCAGGCGGCCATTGATAGATTTAAAGAGATCGTAAAGCACGAGGACACATGTCTGTTCAGCACGAACCTGGGCACTGTGCCGGTGACGACGCGGCCGATGGGCGTGCAGAAAGTTTGTGACCAGGGAAACTTCTGGTTCATGAGTCCGGCGGATAGCGACAAGAACCGGGAGATCGAAGCCGATCCGCGCGTGCAGCTCTTTATCAGTAATACCAAGAATTATGAATTCCTGTCGGTATATGGACATGCGACCATCTCACGCGATCAGGCGAAGATCGATGAATTCTTTAGCGGCATTCACAAAGCGTGGTTTCCCGAAGGAAAAGACGATCCGCGGATTACGATTATCAAAGTGACGCCGGAACAGGGCTTTTATTGGGACACAAAAGACGGGAAGCTGGTATCGATTTTAAAGATCGCAGCCTCTGCTATAACCGGCAAGACATTACAAGAAGGAGTGGAAGGAAACATCTCCGTAGGCCGATAACATTCACGACAGACCAACATTCCTCCGCCACAGGTGGAGATCTAGCCCGTCCTGCAAAAGCACTGAAACCAGTGCTTTTGTTTTTTTATACCCGAAGACTATTATTCTGAAACGTCTCCGTCACCAGCTGGGTGTCCATATATTCTTTCAGCTCGCGTAGCTTGCCCGCCCCGACGAACGTACGCGACCATGGTCCCGATCCCGTCCACATCCATTGCATGTCGTCGGCCATGGCCTCCAGGAAGGGCGTATCGTCTACGCCCCGGTTATCGCCACGCACGTGCCAAGATGACGCTGGTTTTCAGCTTCGTCCAGCAGATAATACGCGACATTCGCACGACTGACCTTCGTCTGTTTCATATTGCCAGCCGGTTGCGTTGCTACAGCATAGTGTTGTTGGTTCAATGGGCCATTGGTTAACATGGTAGGTCGCACGATTTCCCAATTCATGTTGCTGGCAATGATCCGATTTTCCATTATTGTTTTGTCTGCGTATTGGTCCTTCAGGAACAAGCGGATAACGGTACGCAAAAATAAATTTAAGTATGGTTTACTAGCGCCCGAACCGAAACCCGTGATGATGATGACAGGTTGTTTATAGTCCAGCGCTTCCGTGGCTTCGATTAGCGCAGCAGCAATTTCTGAAAAAAGCGTAGTGCCTTTTTTCTTCTTCGTGCCCACGGTAACCAGCACGGCGTCTGTGTCTCTGATTGCCGAGATGAGGTCGGCGACATTTGTCGCGCTTCCTTTTACTTTCGTGAGACGGGAATGATTTGGAATGGCTTCGGTCTTTGTCGACAGTGCTGAAATATGATGCCCCAGGATTAGTCCCTGAATTACGGCCTCGAGTCCTATGCCCGCGGCCGCTCCTATAATGGCTATTTTCACAGGACGGACTTGTTAAAGATTTCTACTGCTGTTTTGGATCCGACCAGTAAACTATCGTCACCCCACGTCCACGGTTCGCCTTCGACGTTCAGGATCTGAGCACCGGCTTCTTTGGCAATCAACAGGCCTGCGAGCCAGTTGTGGGTATCCAGATCTGACTGATGAAACAGGTCGATGCGCCCTGCACCGATGTACGCCAACTGTAGTCCATGCGGACCATAGTTTCTTACGATGCCGAATCTCTCCAGCAACCTGACATAGGCTTTCGCGGATTTTCCTTGCCAGTCGACGTTCTGTTTTAACTGATGTCCGTACTCCGCCACCACGACCATATGGCGTGGATCTTGCCTTTCTCCGGCCTCCATTCTTTTACCATTCAGAAATGCACCCTTGCCGTGCATCGCCCAAAAGATTTCATCTGTCAGTGGATCATAGATGACAGCCAGGTGTGGCTGTCCGTTTTTTATCAATACAATATTGATCGTCCACCCCGCGATATGCTGTACATACTGAATGGCGCCATCCATGGTATCGCATAGCCAGTATTGATCGTGTTGCGCCGGTCGTTTCTGCGACTCCCCATCAAATTCATTGTCGTCGACCCACGGCGTGCCTGGGAAAACTCCAGCCAAATTTCTCTGCAGTATGTCCAGACATCGCACCTCCAGGGTGTGGACGGCGTCTATAAGCTCTTCGAATGTCTGGGGAATCTGCGTGCGTCGGAAATCGGTTAAAAATAAATTTCCTGTGACCTTCACGGCATCCAGCACCGTGTTAACATGTTGTTCCATTTGTATCATCCATATTTTGATGACGCAAAAATGGATGTTGTGGCACAGATGAGACTGGGCGAAACACGGTTATGATAGCATGGATCACGGAATGTTTATGGAGCGCTAGTCTCTGAATTGCCTCCGGAAATGCAACGGTGTAAGTCCTGTTGCTTTTCGAAAGAGCTTTCCGAAATGAGCCGAGTCCGGATAGCCCAGATCGAACGCTATTTCCCGCACTTCTTTGTCTGTGAAGTATAACAAGCGCTTCGCCTCAAAGATTATTTGCTCCTGAATGTGTGCTGATACGGATTTGCCCGTGATGTCTTTGATGGTGTCGTTTAAATGCGAGGTCGTTATGGAAAGCTTTGCGGCGTATGCCGCCGGGGACTTCATTGTTTTGAAATTGGCTTTCAGCGAGACCTGAAAGGATTGCCAAATAATGGATCCCCGCTTCTCCTGACGAGCGTTTTCCGGCGAGAGATAGGTGATTTCTCCGACGAGGAGCGTCAGAAAAGCATTGAACATAAAATGCACAGACTTGCCTTTGTAGATATCGGTGCCGGATGAATAGACATTACACATGAGCGCCAGCAGTTCTGTTATTTGCTTAAAAAACGCGTTGTGTTTTAGTGGTATGGTGAGCGGCACGCGTGTTTCGAGCAAGGTTGCCAGCTCGAGTGGCAACGTGGAAGGGTCGGCGGCGATTGCCCAGCCTTGCGCCGACTTCGCATCCATAAGTTGATGGACCTGGCCGGAGAGCAGTCGAAGGAAACCGGGCGCTTTTATTTGTATGGTTTCAAAATCGACCTGCATTGTCCATTGTCCTCTTGTTACGACAAGCAGATGGAAGTGATTGTCCCGATGTGGTTTGTGTATGTCAAGATCTTCCCATCGTGTGCTCTCGATCGACGCGATAATCACGCCTGATGTTGTCTGATCGGGAAACCGATGATTGGGGATGTTTACTTTTTTACGCGGCACGGATCAAAATTGTTCTTCAAGCGTTAAAAATCGCCTTTTTTGCCGGTCCTGCAAAAGCACAGAATCCGGTGCTTTTGTTTTTTTGTATTCTCCTGATCTTGTCAACGGCATCAATATGGGACAAGCGGCAATGGTGAAATACTCCCCTTCCTCCATTAAGTCCTTTTTAAGAGTTTATTAATACGCCGCCGGTACATTTAAAATGGCAATGAGATTTGAATAAAAAAATGTAACGATGAGTAGCGTAAATTTTAGCATTACAAAAACAGTTTCAGCATGCGATAAAATGGCTATGCTTGCCATGATGGCGATGTGTTTTGCAACCCTGGCGAATGCGCAGGTAGGGGCCAGCATAAAAACTGTTTATCCCACAAAAGATTGGGTCATCTCTGACTTTGTCGTAACGGATCCAACATTTGGCGCGAAAGCGGAACCCGGGTTTGACAACAGAGCGGCCTTCCAGGCTGCTATTGATGCCGCCTATACCAATGGCGGTGGCGTGGTGTATATTCCGGCGGGCCATTATGAGTTCCGCAGCACGCAGACTGCCACCCGGAACGTAAGGGTGCGTCAGGGCAGTGAGCAACGCATGAAAGACTTTCAGTATCAATTTGTACTGAATCTCCCGTCGGGTGTGCAGCTCCGCGGCGACTGGGCGGATCCTGAATTAAACAATGGGAAAGTTCTTGGAAGCATTCTGGAAGTGCGCGTTGGCAAAAACGCGCCCAATTATAACGGAACGGTTGAGAGCTGGTGGAACGACTCGCAGGCCGGCAACGCCCTTCGCACGACCTATACCAGCATAGCCGACAGATTTATAGATCTGAATTCGGGAACCGGTGTGACGAACTTATCCATTTGGTATCCTGAACAGGATATCAACGATGTAAAACCGTATCCATGGACATTATTTCAGCCAAACGGCGACTGTGCCACGATTGAGAACGTAACGCTGGTAAACGCCTACAACGGTTTCTACTCCGCTCCCAGCGAGCTTCATTATGTTTTAAACAGCTACATCACCGCTCTCAGTACAGGAATTGAAGTCCATGTATGCACCGACATCGGACGCATCGAAAATGTCAAAATAGCCCCGAAGTACTGGGCGCATTCAGGTCTTCCGGGTGCGCCCTCGCTGGAGAAGGTTGCCGCGTACACGGAAGCGAACGGCACGGGATTCAACATGCACCGATCCGATTGGGAATATGTATCGAATCTGTATGTATCCGATTATAAGACCGGCATGTGGGTGGGCCGGGAACCCGGCTACGACGATACGCCCAATGCGCAGTTTTACGAGATTCATATCAAAAACTGCGAGACCGGTATATATGTCCAGGCCGTCAATCCCTATGGCTTGCTTATTTCCAACTCCACATTCGGAGCGGAAAAGGATGGCAAGGCCGTGTATTTCGCGAACGATTTTAAAACCTCCGTCCAATTCAACGGTGTTGAGTTTACCGGACCGGTCGTGAGCGACGGCAGCGACGGCGTTATATCTTTTGAAGGCTGTACGTTTAGCCACTCCAGCGACTACGCGCTTAAAATAAACAATGGTAACGTATTGCTCACGCAGAGCGATTTTAAAAAACCTGCCGGTCATGTGTTTCTGGGAGCAGACGTGAACACGCTAAAATCGGTAAACTCCGGCTATAACAGCACATTGGAAATCAAAAATGACAGCAAGTCCGCCAACGTTGAGATCAATAATAACAAGAAATATTTGTTTGATCTGATCCCTAAACATGTAGCAACCGACAGTAAAGTACACCCGAGGCCGGCGTCCAACAAAGTATTGAAAGTCGATCTGCCGCGAGCAGCAGGTATTAACAACGAGCAACCGACAGAAGATGTATCGGCCGCATTACAGAAAGCACTGAACGACGTGAAGGCTGCCGGCGGCGGTACACTGTATTTGCCGGGCGGACGATATTTGGTGAACAATCCCATCAAAATTCCTTCGGGCGTTGAACTGCGGGGAACGTGGGATGTACAGCACCATACGCAAAGTGGCGGTGTGGGTATCTTTACAAGATATGCCGGTGGTGCCGCCGGTGAAAAAGGTCCTTCACTGATACAGCTGGCAGAGGGTGCGGGGATAAGAGGATTGACCTTCTCGCAGCTTAATATCGCCACGGATGGTTATAGCGCTGAGAATCCCAGAATGACGCCGTTCCTGATTCAGGGACAAGGTCCGGATGTGTATATTGTGAATGTGACTGTAGGCGGCGGAGACAAAGGTATAGACCTCGCTTCTTACAACACCAGCAGACACTATGTTGATTATTTTGCCGGCGTGCTTGCCCGGGCAGGCATTTGGGTAGGCGGCGGCGCCGAAGGTGGATTTATCCGGAATATGCAGCTCAATCCGCATTACGGATCACGACTTCCACAAGGTGGACAGGGATATCCGAAAATATCGTTGACCCGTTTTGTACAATCAAATTGCAGCGCGCTCAAATTCGCCGATATTAAAAACCAGACCATTTTCAACAATTTCGTTTACGGGTCATTTTACGGTATACATTTCCTGAAAGATGCCATAACCGGAAAGAATCCCGGGGAGATGACGATTGTCGGTCACGGTTCAGACGGATGCTCGTATTCTCTGTTTGTAGAAGACGCCGACAAAAAAACAAAATTAATCGCGATCAACTCCGAATTGGTGAATACACGAACAGCAGAGCCTGTCAGGTCATACGTGCTGATGGGAGGCGAAGCGAATACCCCTAAAGTTCACCCGAAGGCTCAACTTATCCTGTACAACAGCGCCTTTTGGGGGAGTCCTACCGTAGGGGCTATCATCAATAGCGGTACCGTGCGTTTTCAGCAGGCAAACTTCCAACGGTCTGGCGCTCCCGGCATTGACAACAGAGGCGGCGCGGCGCATGTATACTCTTCGTACTTCGCACAAAAAATGCCCGGCGAGGCTACCGGGGATAACGTGTATACGAAGCAACATGCGGCCGGCGTTTCAACAGAGCTGACCAATAACTATTATATCTCCGGACTTAGGGAAAGTAATGCGAAGCCGGGCAAGATTTATGGATCTGATATTGGAAACCAATAGAGTCGATAAAACAGGTATGATAGAAAATGATACATGACGCTGTCAACAATGGCGAACAATTTTCTGTATCTTTTGGTATGAAAGAACGTGAAGAAATCGTCTCTACAGAAGGCTTGCGTGTCAAGCAGGGTAAAGAGACCAGGTTAAAGGACTTTGACACCGGGTATACCGGCGACCTCACAAAAGAGCGGGGTATCGAGCTTCTCGATGCAAGCCGTAAAACACTTGCCGCCATCCAGGACAAGCTGTATGCGCACAACCGCTATAGCGTGTTGATTATCTTTCAGGCCATGGACGCCGCCGGAAAAGACGGTGCCGTGAAGCACATTATGTCGGGGTTCAATCCGCTTGGCGTGAAAGTGACGAGCTTCAAGACGCCCACACCCCATGAGCTGGAGCACGATTTCTTCTGGCGGCATTACCTCGCGCTGCCTGCGCGGGGAGAGATTGCCATACACAACCGTTCGCACTATGAAAATGTGCTAATAACCCGCGTACATCCCGAATATGTTCTCCAGGAAAATATTCCCGGCATCGGGAGTGTAGCTGATATTACCGACGACTTCTGGGAGGATCGCTTCAAGCAGATCAACCGCTTTGAAAAGAACCTGGTAAAGAACGGCACCGTGATCATCAAGTTCTTTCTGCACCTGTCAAAGAAGGAGCAGAAGAAACGGTTTCTCGAGCGCATCGATGACCCGTCCAAGAACTGGAAGTTTTCGACGGGTGATATCCAGGAGCGGGCTCACTGGAAGGAATACCAGGAGGCCTATGAGCAGGCCATTAACGCAACGTCACAAGACCACGCACCGTGGTTCATCATTCCGGCCGACGACAAGTGGTACGCCCGCCTCGCCATTGCGTCGGTAATCGCAGAAAAATTTGAAGCGCTCGACATCCGCTATCCGTCGATCAGTGAAGAGCAGAAAGCCGCGCTTCAAAAAGCCAGAACGCAGTTGACCGGAGAGGAGTAGTTACAGAAAATTGAGAAACATTTGATGACTTTCGTCATCGTGCGCAGTCCAGGGACAAACACGACACGCTGATGATCGTGCAATCGCACGTCATTGACGGCCAGTGGCAATACCGGCGCCGGCGGAGAATTCTGCCCCCTTCTTCCATTTGAAAGAAAAGTGATTATATTCTTCAACCTAGAGATTTTCAGGGGGTTAATCCCCGGACGCGCAGGCACCGCTTCAGCAACGCCGATGGTATAATCACGACGCTAACACATTACCAG
This sequence comes from Dawidia cretensis, assembly GCF_018598175.1. GTDB lineage: Bacteria > Bacteroidota > Bacteroidia > Cytophagales > Cyclobacteriaceae > Ohtaekwangia > Ohtaekwangia cretensis. Next base: position 47,175 of record NZ_JAHESE010000028.1, on the reverse strand, counting down.
TAGCCCGCCTGTTGCCATACTATTATGTATGTAACCTGTTCGTGATTTTATTCGTTTTCAATACAGATCATCGCTCAATCTATTATATTTGCTTTGCGTTGTCTACGATCCGGCTGCTGTATAGCTGAGATCCGTTGAATGTCACACCCAGTTTGCTTAATTTTAACTAATATATATTGTATGAAAAAGTATCTATTTTTGTTTGTCATGGGCCTGCCACTTTGCTCGTTTTCCCAAATTTTTAAACCTCAAGGAACTTCGATTACCGACAGCTGGAATACATATTCCACCGGTATTGGAACGCAACAACCGTACTGGAACGCCAAGCTTGATATTGTCGGCGATAACGCAGGTAACAAATATGCCTCTCAGCTGCACTTGCACACAACCGGCAACCCCTGGGGTATGTTTTTGGGTAGCTACGGAAATTCCATTGGCGTCCTTTCCGTTGGTAGCCACTATAGCGGCGGTGGAAATCACCAGGCAAAAGCGCCAACAAGCGCGGGTGTTATTTTCTATGAAGGCAAAACGCACTTCTTTGCCAATACAGGACTTACGGCGGATACCGATTTTGCCCCGGCCTATACGTTGACAATTGCTGCCAACGGCAACGTAGGTGTAGGTACATCTGTACCCGACACGAAACTTGCCGTGAAGGGTATAATCCACGCCCAGGAAGTGCGCGTAGATCTGAACGTGCCCGGACCCGACTATGTATTCGAGCCTGATTATAGCCTCATGCCGTTGACAGTATTGGAAAATTATCTGAAAGCCAACAAGCATCTGCCTGAAGTTCCTTCTGCTAAAACCATGGAACAGGATGGCGTTAAGCTGATGGAGATGAACATGATCCTTTTGAAAAAAGTTGAAGAGCTCACGTTATATATAATTGAGCTGGAAAAAGAAAACAAACGTCAGAACGATGCGATCAACAAGCTCGTGGACGATAGCGGCAAATAACAATCGATCATTATACATTTGACGGTTGCACGCGTCCTAGCCGCGGTTAGATCCTAAGACATTCGAATTTATTTCTATGATGGTGTCATATCACTGGCCAATAGCCGTGGTGGTGACGTCATGGGCTATGATTTAGTGTATTTATAATAATAACAATCAAATTCTTAAAGTATGAAAAAAGAAACTTTACTTATCGTTGCGATGATCGTCCTGAACTTCGCTGGTTTTGCACAAACGCTATATGTTCCGGGCGGCACCGGCGGTATAGCCACTACATCAACAACCAATGTCGGTATCGGTGTGGCGAGCCCCACGGAGAAGTTGTCTGTTCAAGGAAATGTGACTATACCGTTCAGTAACTGGTATGGCGTGAGTCCCTCGACTTCCAAATTTATCTACAAAGGAGCAAATGTTAGCGACTATGGTCTTGGATGGTTGTATGACTCCTGGAACACGTCACCCTCGGCCTACTGGTCCGCTTATGGCGGCATTAAAATTTTTACAGCGCAGCTGCCTCGCCTCGTTGTTTCTAACGGGGGGAACGTAGGTGTTGGATTGGAGGCGCCGACCCAGCGGCTGGATGTGAATGGAAACGTACAGGTTCCGATTGACAATTTATTTGGCTTTGGTCTTTCGGACAAGTTTACATACAATGGTAAGAACCCCGGAAACTACTCGCTTTCGTGGGTATTTGATAGCTGGAGCGGATCGCCTACGTCCTACCTTTCATCGTATGGTGGTTTGAAAATCTTTACTTCGGGACTGCCACGTTTGGCCGTGCATGAAAACGGAAACGTAGCGATCGGCACAACGGATTCAAAGGGTTATAAGCTCGCGGTAGCAGGTAAGATCGTTGCTGAGGAAGTTGTGGTGAAGTTGCAAGCCAACTGGCCGGACTACGTGTTTGATGCTAGCTACCAGGTACCGTCACTGTCGGATGTCGAAGCGTACATTCGCGTAAACCGTCACTTGCCGGGTATTCCCGCTGCCGCTGAAGTCCAGGAGAAGGGTATCCCTGTAGGTGACATGAGCGCCGCCTTGCTGAAGAAGGTAGAAGAACTCACGCTGTATATGATTGAAGCAAACAAAAAAATCGAGTCGCTTCAACGCCAGGTGGACAGCATTAACGAGCACAAGTAATGGGGCGCAATACCTTCCATACAGATACAGTGAGATCTTTGACGGTCTGTATCACGATGCTATTACTTGCCGTTTTGCCGGGATACGCGCAGAGCGGTAAGGTGGATGTTTGCCAGAATGAAGTAGCGGAATATAGCATATGGGTAGGCAACAGTTGCAAGGAGAAGGTGAACTGGTCTGTTGGCAGCGGGGTATTTCCCGATCACGGCAATGCTCAAAGCGCTACACCAACAATCGACGCGTCAGGTTATTCAAAGATAAATGTGAAATGGACCGGTACTGGCCCCGCGAGCGTGAGCATCAGCGGCTGTGCCACCGGTCAATTGATCGTCTACATCTATGACGTTTCTTTTTCCGTTACGGCGTCACCGACGACGATGCCGTTGGGCAGTGAGGTTACGCTAACCGCCCATCCGAACAACAACAATCCTATATTCACCTGGACAGAGACAATCTATGGCAGGCTCCAGTCGTCTTCCGGGCCCGTCGTCACCGCGAAACCGGTTGCCACGAGCACATACACGGCGACGGGTAGCATGATTATTCGTCTTGGATCAGGCGATATGCCATGCTCCAACACTAAGACGGTAACGGTCAACGTCCAGGTGCCGGTCATTACCGGTAATGAGATTTGCTGTACGTATTGTGTGCCTGCCGGGCAGCAGCCCAGCGCACTTTCGCAGGCGCCCGGCACCGCCCTGGGGGGTGGCAACGGAGAACCGCTTCGGTATCGTTGGGTACGGAGCGCTGACGGCGTAGCCTTTAGCGAGATCTCCAATGCTACGGGCGCTTCCTATGCACCGCCTGTGGGATCGGCAACGTATTGGTATCGCCGTGTTGTCAGCAATAACGGCGTGGGTGAAATTGCCAGTGACCCGGTAACCGTGGCCGTGGCCAACCCGAACACCACACTTCCGGCCACGAATTATCCTTTATCCACGCTGCGTGTAGCGCAACAAACGCTTACGATTCAGGGTAATCAAAGTACATCCGGCGGCGCCATGGTTGAGCTTCGGGGCGGAACGCAGGTACTGGTGAAACCCGGAACAGTATTGTACCCCAATGTGGCGGTCGTACCTTTCCTTGACTGCTTCGCCAGCAGCGCCCGCATGACGGCAGAAGAGGCTCCGGCCGACGTGTTGAATGCAGGAGAGGAAGGTGATGAACGCTTCATGATCTATCCGAATCCGGCTCAGCATAATACGGTCGTACAGTATGCGGTAAAAAGCAGCGGAAGTATACGTGTTATACTGCTGGATGCCGTCGGCACACCGGTAAAATTGTTTGTGGACGAGGCCAACGCCGAGCCGGGTCTGTATCAACACACGTTCGACGCCCGTGCGTTACGCCCCGGGTTGTATTTCTGTGTATTGGAAACACCGGAAGGGCGCGATGTTAAGCGAGTATCTATTAACGTTGATTAGTAAAAAAATCTATGAAAAAGAAATTAGTAAAAGCTGTCAGGTTTCCGTCAGGGCTTGCAGCATGGTGTGTCGCCGTCGCGCTGATGTTGGGCACGCAGGCAGGTCAGGCCCAGGACTTCCTGGATTGGAATATTAGCAATATATATCTGGACAACGGGAGACTTGAGTTTGAGGCTGGAAGCGGCAGAACGATTGAGTTCACACTGGAAATGCAGCGCTATAAGACCAGTAACGGTGAGTTTCCCCCCGTGAATCTTCAATTCAAATTAGCGCGGCTGGCTGGAATTAACCCTGTAACGATTCAGACCTTTAGCGTAACAACTTCCGACTTCGGTGGTGATGCGTTTTCGGAAAAAACGTATGCCACTACGTTGGTTGGATCGGGGGGTAATGCCGCAAACGAAGCGTACATCAGAACGGGCGATGAGCTTGTCCTTTTATTCTATTCTGCTATATACGACGAATGGATAGTACCTGGCAACCTCGATCCTTACGACATGGTGGTGCAATATCAGGAAATCAGCGGGAATTCTATCTGTTGCTCAAAATGCGTTGGTAAAGACCAGGAAGTTGGTCTATTAACCGCAGGCCGACTTTATGGAGGCGATGGCGATCTTAAAATCCAATGGCAAAAGAGCACGAATGGCGCCGACTTCACCGATATGTCGGTTATAAGAGAAGGTTTCGACCTGGCACACAACGCACAGTTCAACCCCGGCACGATATCACAGACTACCTGGTATCGCCGGCAGGTGGAGAGTTCCACACGCTCTGTACCTGTCGAGATAGACGTATCCTATAGCAATGTTATAAAGGTTGACTACGTGGATGCGCTGCAATCGCCAACCATTGGAACGAAGTCTTATTCTCAAAATACCGTGACCAATAGCTTTGGTACCATGACGATACAGGGTAATCAGACGCCGGCTGCGGGTATTCAGGTAGATTTCAGATCGGACGGGCAGATAAGGGTATTGCCCAATACGGTCCTCAAGCCAAACATTACGCTTGGTATCAGTGCGTTCTGCGGTAGTACATCCGGGAGAATGGCCTCTGTATCCAACGATGTGACGCTGCCTGCCAGCACAGAAGAGTCTTTGAATGACGTCCGTGCAGCGCAAGGCGGTGCGATCGGCGTTTATCCCAACCCTTCGCGCGGGATTATCCACCTCGAGTTGGGCAGCGCGGTATTTAGCGGCAAAGTAGTGGTGCTGGACAAGTTCTCGAACGCGGTACACACGGCCGACATTCCTTCGGGCGATAGCCACGTAACGCTGGACCTCTCTGCTTTGCCTGCCGATACGTATTATCTAAAGGTGACAGGAGCTTCGGCCTTTCAAAAGACCACGCGTATAATCCTCCAGCGATAGATGTTTTCCTGATCGGTTAAACAACAGCTATACAGGTAATGAGCCGCGGTACATTTGTGCCGCGGCTCTTTTGTTTATTTGGGACACGAGTAGTTACCGAAAATTGAGAAACATTTGATGACTCTCGTCATAGTGCGTTTTAGTGACATAGTATTTGTGATTTCCTATGATTACAAATCCCGCTTTCAGATAAAAATCAATGGCTCTGGTATTACCAGTCCAGGTATACAACCACATACCCGATTGGTTATCATCTCTTGCCAACTGGATGTTGAACTTTAAAAGCTCAAGACCTAATTTCAAACCATAAAATTCTTTAAGCAAATAAATCCGATCCAACTTTGCTACATTGTCCGCAGCAATCGTCGGATGTTTCGCATTTAAAACAATTTTAGAAAAGCCAGCCGGGGTATCGTTATAGCGAATGATGTAGTAAATATTATTTACATCATTAAGCTCTTCCTTAATCGCTTCGCCATTATAATTCCTTTCCAGAAACTCGTGCATGTCTTCTTCTGAAGAGCTACCCCTGTGAGATTCTACTACGGATATTTTACCAATGCTGGCGATTGAACTGTAATCTTGTACCGTTGCCTTTGTAATTAAAATCATTGCAAGTTCTCGTAAGTCGTATTACAAATCTCGCTAACAACGATTGGCCAACGCGGTGTGAATGTGACATTCATCGTGGCAGATTATGACAAGTCGCGTCGCGCAACTTACTTAAAAACTACCTGTCCATTAATTGTCTTCCGTTCGATGCTCACCGGATACCGGCTGGAGATCGGCTTGCCTGGTGTTGCCGTCATACTTCAATTGTCTTCCGGTCAATATATCGTCGGCTATCTGCATACGCACGTTTCCGAAAGCCTCCAAACTGTTGGCTTTTTTATTGAAATAGGCGGAGTCGCAATGAATGGTAGTATTGCCGTGCGTGAAGATGACATTGCCCATGAAGCGATCTATAGCGGTACCCTTGACGCTTTTGGTGGTATACTGGTCGGCTTGTTGGAGCTTTATTTTGGTTTGAGCCGAGCTGGTGGCCGGCACCAGCATTACAAACAGGATAATAGACAGTAATAGGGGTTTCATAAAGTTTGACAATTCGATGAAAACATATTTTAACGCAGGGAAGCAATTTGCGGGCCAGGTTGTGTCATGCTGCGATGATATAATCGCTATCTTTGTGAGGACTACATTATAATTGAAAGGGGCGTATGAAGAAAATTGGTTTTCTGTCGTTCGGGCATTGGTCCGATCATCCATCCTATAAAACTCAGACCGCGAGCGATACGTTGCTGCAGTCCATTGATCTGGCCATGGCGGCAGAGGAGATCGGGCTGGATGGTGCGTATTTTCGGGTGCATCATTTTGCCGCCCAGTTAGCATCACCTTTTCCGTTGCTTGCTGCTATCGGCGCCAAAACAACGAAGATAGAAATTGGAACAGGTGTGATTGACATGCGGTATGAAAATCCCCTTTATATGGTGGAAGATGCCGGAGCCGCTGATTTAATTTCGGGCGGGCGATTGCAACTGGGCATCAGCAGAGGTTCGCCGGAGCAGGTAATCGAGGGTTGGCGTTATTTTGGGTATGAACCCGCGGAAGGAGAAACGGACGCAGCCATGGGACGCAACAAAGCGTTGCAATTTTTGGATAAACTCAACGGCGTTGGATTTGCCCAGCCTAACCCATCCCCTATGTTTCCGAATCCACCGGGCTTATTACGGTTGGAGCCCCACGCCGCGGGATTGCGGGAACGCATCTGGTGGGGAGCGGCCTCTAACGCTACCGCTATTTGGGCAGCCGAAAAAGGAATGCACCTGCAAAGTTCTACCTTGAAATTTGACGAAAGCAGTAAGCCCTTTCACATACAACAAGCTGAGCAGATCAGGCTGTACAAAGAAGCCTGGAAAAAAGCGGGACATCCGCGTGAGCCCAGGGTGTCGGTAAGCCGGTCTATTTTTGCATTGATGACAGAGCAAGACCACTATCTCTTTGGACAGGGAACGAGCAGAGTCGATAAAATTGGTATGATCGAAAATGACAAACGCGCCATTTTTGGAAGAAGCTATGTGGGAGAACCGGATCAGCTCATCACCGAGTTGGCGCAGGACGAGGCCATCCAGGAAGCGGATACCCTGCTGTTGACAATACCCAATACGTTAGGCGTTGACTACAATGTACACCTGCTATCCTCTATTTTGAAGCATGTTGCACCAGGATTGGGGTGGCGTTGAATTAAGTATATAGTACGTGGACGTGTTCGGCATTTGGAAGACTCGCGCCAGCGTTTTAACCTGTCTGTTTGAGATGCCGACTACTTCTCTTCACTGTAGAACGCCTTGAGTATTGGCGCAAGCACTTTTTCGTCGACACTATGGTCCTCACCTTCAATGGTACGACGTTGCGCATGCGGGGCCGTTTTGGCGAGCTTGTCTGCTGTGGCGCGCATAAACGGCATGGACTCTGCACTGGCTCCGCCGTCCATCACCAGTATGGTTGCCTTTATTGTGCCTACGCGCCCGGCAGGTATTGATCGATCTTCACCCACAACTGCTACGTCGTAAGCAATTGTCGGCGCCAGCGCTTTCATATTCGACCACCCAGGCGATGCTTTCATGCCTATTACCGCTGCCTCGGGCACACCCACGAACTTCATATGATATTCTATGGCTTCGCCGCGGCGGTCTGCCGCCAGGAGTGAATCCAACGTAGCACGGTACGTTTTCCATTTTCCGGCCTCGCCTTCCGCTTCGTCGTACGGCGCTTCGTAGATTGCTGCCTTTTTTATTTTGTCGCCAAGAGCGGCTGTCGCTTCCAGCGCCAGGCACGCACCTGAGGAAATGCCATATATATAGGCTGAACCACCGGCCTCATCCAGGAGCGCATCGATGTCTTCGATCTCCCGCTGAACGGCGTATGGTTTGGTGTCGCCGCTATCGCCACGACCCCGCCGGTCATAATTGTATACTGTAAAATCAGGCGACAAGCGTTGGGCGAGCTTGTCATGGTCGGACCGGGAGGCCAACGCGCCAACCACTAAAATAACCGCAGGGCCCTTTCCCAATTTTTCATAAGCGATTTTTGTCCCGTCTTTTGAAGTTACTGTTTGCATATTGCCCTCCTTTTGATTCGAATTACATCGGCTACCCATATAGGCAACCATTGCTACGAGCATGATGATTGATTTTCTTTTCATACAGCCAGTATAGTTTCGCTGAGCAAATGATATCACTGAAACAATTTAACATTTTTTTTATTCAGGAGAACGATTCGCAGCCTCACCACAACAAAGGCCGCTCGAAACGAGGCGGTTCGTAGCGAGGAGCTGACGTGGATACCTTATTTGTAAGACTCCCATTCGCCGGCACAACGATCGTTCGACAGGGTCGCGAGGCGTGAATAAAGACGGCGATCCTGACAAATTTGTCGATTAAAATCGCTTAATTAGTAATCGTTTGCATAACACTATTACGGCCCTAAACCCATGAATTTTCTACCTCTCAAAGAAGAAGGAGTGCCTCCTGAAAGCTTCTTATTTAAGCAGGGCACTACTATAAGCGAAGGGGAGCAAGTTGTGTGGAATGCGTTGCGCGATGGAAATCGGAAGGCGCTGGATTACATCTTCGAAAAATATGTAAAGCTGCTGTATGCCTACGGCGGAAAAATCACGAAGGATCAAGGTGTTGTAGAAGATGCCATACAGGATCTATTTGTTGAACTCTGGCAAAAGCATGCGGTGCTGAGCGCCACGGACAACATCAAATTCTACCTGCTCAAATCACTGCGGCGAAGAATTACCCGAAGAATTGCGGTGGATCAACGTAAACTGGGCGACCACGTTTTACAAGAAGACTATTTCCGCGAAGTAGAATTTTCGATGGAATCCACCCTCATTCAGCAGCAGACCTCTATTGCGCAACAGGAACAGCTAACCCGCGGTATTGCTAAGCTCAGCGATCGCCAGCGTGAAGCGATCTACCTGAAGTTCTACGAAAAAATGAGCTATGAGCAACTGGCGGAAGTGCTCGACATCAGCCTGACGTCTACCTACAAACTTATCGGCAAAGCGGTGGATGCTTTGCGTAAATCTGTACGCATCATTTCTTAAAAAACTTTCCGGCTATCCCACCACACACCGACCAGCATTCCCGGCCAGTGTGTGGTGAATAGGGTTGGTTTATTGCCTGATAAATTTAAACGCGTGATAGCGCCCCTTCCAAAAGAACCGTATGACATAGACCCCGGCGTTTAGTCGTTCGGTGTCAATCGATCTGGCATAAGAAGTCACTACTTTTTGACCCACGGCGTTGTGCACGTATATCATGACCGGGCGATCGATCCCCTTTATATGCAGTACGTGGTGTGCCGGATTGGGATATACGAAAAGCGAAGCGCCATGCTCTGAACCGACGCCCGTGATAACCTCCTCCTCCAGGGGGAAAAGTTGGGATTGTGGGACAATTTGGCGGGCTTGCGAGGGACTCGACCACTCCAAATGGCATTCCGCCCCACCCCCGCTTTCAAAATACTCGACCTTGATTGTGTATTTTTCTTCAGCCTCCAACTCGATCTCTCCGGAGTAGGTTACACCCCAGTCATCGATCCACTTGTCAATCACGAGCTGATCATTGATCCATACCCTACGGCCATTGTCGCTCGTGACGTAGAAGGTATACTTTTCCGTAAAGTGGGGTTGAATAAAACCCTCCCAGCGAATAGAGTATGAATCGTTCGCAACACCGTTCATGGGCGAACCTTCGCCCCAATAGAAGCTGACAATCGGATCAACGCGTGTACCGACGGGTGTTTGAAAATTCACGCCGTTGAAATAATTCCCCGTCAAGCCGGTTCCGTCGCCTGCCACGATATCAGCCTGTCTTGAAAAAAGCTGTGACGTTGGAACAATCTCACGCGGCTGTAGCCCGCTGGACCATTCGAATTTGATATTCGCGCCGCCGTTCTCTTCAAAGTACTCGATCGTGATACTATATTTTTCACCTGCATTAAGTGCGATCTCTCCGGAGTACGTAACGTCCCAGTCATTGATCCACTTATCAATCACCAGTTGGTCGTTGATCCAAAGTCGCCGGCCATTGTCGCTCGTTATATAGAATGTATAGTTGCCGGTAAAGTGCGGTTGAATATAACCGGTCCAGCGAATGGAGTTTTGATCTTTATTGACACCCGTCATCGGCGAAGCATCGCCCCAGTTAAAATTAATGGTGGGATCGACGCGGGTGCCGATCGGCGTTTCAAAATTCGTTCCATTAAAATAGTTGCCCACGAGACCATCACCTTTTCCGGTCAGGCCTCTGAGTTTTAATGACGTTATCTTGTTATCCCAATCAGCTGGAATCAGACAACTGGTATCGGACTTCAGAATGATAGCGTTGCCGGTGAAATTATCGCCATCGAACAACTCCACTTCGTACAGGGGAGAAAGTTTCAACGCGGAGATGGCATTGTTCGGAATGCCTTTTTCCTGTAGTTGCGCGGCGGTGTAATTCCCCACGGGTAACGCCGCTTCACTTCCCGCATAGTCGCAGTCGGTGTACACGGTCGCCACGGCATCACCCAGGGGATCAACGGTAAGACCGTTTGATTCGCGCAGAAGCTGAAAGAGATGATCGGGCCGAACGACGATGTAGTTTGAATTGAGTGAATTCATAACGTTCTTAAAATTACTGGGCTTTACATCGGTCCAGGGTTGCGCCTGAATGATTACGAACCTGGGCTCTGTCCCGCTCCAGCCAATAGAGGCGGACGCAATGTGATCTTTCATGGCTTGCTCGCCGGTGCAATAATTACACGAGAGTGGCTTACCCGGCAAACTGTCATTATAGATACTGAGCGGACCGCCGGTATTCTGCGCGGTTACGCCCAGCAAGGACGGTGCGAAATCGGCATACGTCTCGCCCACGCTTTGATCAATGCCCCCATTAATACCATTCCACACGGTGATGACCCGGAACCCGGCACGTTGGTTGTATTCTTCCGTTTTAGCGACAAACTGGTTCAGCATATTTTGATCCGGCCAGTCGTTGGGATATGTATATCCCCACCCGGAAGGTCCCGAAATAAGATTATCATTTGGCGTCGCCGATTGATGGTAGAAATTCAAGGCGCCGGGCATGGCATCCACCATCGCCGGCGATAACGTCCACCCTATGGGAACGGCACCCCGATCGGGATTGTTCCACAGCTTTCGCATGAGATGCTCCACATACTGCAGGTTATCGCCGTCACTGAGAATAAACGCCACGTAAATTTTATTTTGCAGCCTGGGTTTCGGGGGGATGGGTTTTACCTGTATGGTGCGCGGCATGCCGCTGTGCACAGTTAAGTTTGCACAGAAGTCGCTCGCTACGGTGGAAATGCCATAGACAGATGCCCGCTCTATGCCCGGGCCTTCTTCCGGCCACCAGCCCATATAGCACGAACCCGGCGCCATGGAAGACAAGAAGCTATTCAGCAGCGTACTTTCCCCGGCGTTGTTCGGATCGAGCCACACGACAGCAGCGCCCAGGGCCGTAGCATATTCGCGCAGGGAGCCTTGATGCACTTCGGGATTTAATCCGATTAATACGCGGTGGTCCAGGGTGGGCCAATAGTCGTCCAGTAGGGTTTGATACACATCCAACTTACTGGTAAACTGGCCGCGCAGATCTTGCAACACCGGCAAATTATAGGGAGCCGAGGATAATCGTGACAACAACGCGGGGGAGGCGATGATCGCGTTCCTATCCTTTGCCAACATCGTGGCCAGGTTAACAGTGTGGATTTGTGCCGGATCGTAGACAATCAGTCCGGAGATCTCGGTGCGATACTTCGTAATCAATTCCCAGGGATCTGCGTGTTCCACCCAGTTCAGTCCCAGAGACTGCAGCCAGGTATGCGGCCCTTCCGCAAAGGCATCGCCATCGTAGACAAAGATTCGGGGCTGCGTCAGGTTGACAATACCTTTTAAGGACGAAAACAGGTAACGCTCATCGGCCGGATTATTTTGCAGATAGAATAAATCCTGTGTCGGCGCCGGGGCAGGAAACGAGGGTAACAGTTGATCGGCGGGCCAGGTTAGTTGCGCCTGCACCTGCCCGGCCAGCAGCTGAAGGAGCAAAGAACAGAGCGCCAACGTACCCCAACGAAATGATTTGATTTTTTTGTACATCATTATATTAGAAATCGATTTTTTGAATTTCTGAATAGATTAAATAATCCACCCCTGCCAACTTAATTCCAACGCGCGCGTACACGTACGATTGTGCAGGCGTCATATCCGGAATTTGGGTGGTTAAGAGGATAGCATTGGGATCTGCAATATCCCCACCGTTGAGCGACGCTTCTCCAATCTTCATATCGGCGCTCACCAAATTGCCTTTGTTGATATACAGCGTTACCCGTTCAACATCTTTTTGATTGGCGTCCGTGATGACTTTTTCAATGCCAAAAGTAGCGTTGACTGTGTTCTCTGAATTTGTAATGGAAGCATTTTTTACCAGATAATACGGTATGACATCGATGTCGACTTTTTTATTACCGCGTATTTCCACCAGGATGGTATCGGAGTTGGTTTGATCATTGTGCGGTGCCATAAAGGGAACGGAATTGCGACGAATGAACAGTTTGTAATCGCCGTTAAAAAGCAACGCGGAAAAAGCGCCGTTCTGATTCACGTGCACGTCAATTTTGTTTTTCTTCTCCCAGCCGGGTTCCCATAATTCCATGTACACATTGCGCGCGTCCAGGTTCAGGGGAGTGCCCTGATAGACGAGCTGACCCTCTAATTTCGATTCCGGGGCGTCGTAATTATCAAACGCGCACGAGCCCAGGATTAAAACCGCTATGGATAGTACACTATATATTCTTATCATTTTCATAGAAGCTAGGGATTTTGAACAAGTTTAGGATTACGGCTTAAGATGTCACTGTTGATTTCGGAGTAATAGTTCCGCAACCGGAATCGATCAACGCCAATGGCCTTGCCCGGAATTACGACTTTAAAGATCCACTTACCGTCGTTGGCATTGCCCGGATCATACACTTTATACGGCCACAGACCATAGGGCTTTGTGCTGGATTCGTCTGCCTTGCCCGGGTTTGTCGTCAATCCTATGTTTTGACCATCCCAGACTTTATGCGCCAGACGCCAACGTTTCAGATCCCACAACTGATGTCCTTCAAAGGCCAACTCTACTTTACGTTCGTGCACAATACGATCGAAGGTTATTTCGCCCGGTGCCAAATCGATCGTAAAACCAGCCCGTTGTCTGACTTCGTTCATATACCCGGCGGCCACTTCGGGCTGTCCCAGCTCGAACGCAGCTTCTGCGGCATTCAGCAATACTTCGGCATACCGATAACGAACCCACCACACGGCGCTGCCAATGCCGCGTTGACCCGATCCGATGGATGGATCCAAAAATTTACGGACGTAGTAGCCTGTCTGCGCGCTTTTCTCCACCTGATCGATCGGGCCATTCTTACCAACGACCTGTTCTGCCACGCTTTGTCCGGGCAACGTAGCCTGGCCACCCAGCGCACCGGAGGTGATAATAGTATTATCGGCCAACATATACCCCGCCCAGATGTCAACCGTGCGCCCTTTAAACTGCGTGCCGGGCAGCATGACGGTCGCCCACAGGCGGGCATCACGATCTTCATATAGATCGGTTATGTTATCGTAGTAGACGTAGTTGCCGGGCGTACCGATCGCCAGCGGTGCAAATGTGTTATCCAGTTTTTCAAAAGATTGCACGAGGTTGAGCGTCGGGTTTAACCAACCGGAATCGCCGGGCTCTTCGGTTTGATCGATGGGTTGATTGTTGGTGGTAAAACCATGCGCTTTGTCTTTCAGCTTAAAATCCTCGACAAAAATTACTTCCGTATTATTAGATTTATCCAGGAAGAGGTTCACGAAATTTTCGCGAAGGTCGGTGTTCTTTTTGTAGAGTGAATACCAGCCCGTGCCAATCAATTCCTGCGCTGCCGCCAGGGCTTTTTCATAATACCCATTTGCCATGCCGGTGGGAATTCCCGCTTCGCCGCCTGCGGTTGTTTCCGACGGTGTCGTCACGCCATATTTGGCAATAGACGCCGCATATAGCGCGGCCCGGGCTTTCATGGCTAATACAAGACCCTTTGTTGCGCGGGAGTATATTCTACCGCCGCCGACATTTGGATCAACCAATTTATCTTTCACGTCATCCAGCTCGCTGATGACAAAGTCATACACATCAGACTCTTTCGCGCGGGGAAATTGCAGGGAGGTAGGGTCACCGGAATAGTCATAGGTGAGTGGCTCTAATATCAACGGTACACCGCCCATACGCTTCACCTCTTCAAAATACACTGCGGCACGCAGCACACGCGCTTCTGCTAAAAAGGTTTGCCGATCTTCTTCGGTCAGTGCGGTAGCGTCGGTGCAGCGTTTAATAAAACTGTTGAGCGCACGGATATAGCTATAATCCCAATAGCCCCAATCGCCAAAACCCCAATCATTATTCTGATGCCGGCCATAATCGCGGCTGGCAAAGGCCTCATCAAAATTGGCGAACTCTCCCCAATTCTCGATCGTCTGATAGTCCGGGAATCGATTGTATAAATCACCTAATGCCAATACCACCAGGTCACGATTCTTCCAAACCTCTTCATCGTTTAACAGATCGTTCGGTTGTTTGTTGAGAAATGCCTCGTCGTTACACGACCAGCTTACCAGCAATACCAGGGCCGAAGTCAGTATAAATATCTTTTTCATAATCAGATGCCGTTAGAATGATACGTTAACACCAATATTAACCAGCTTGTGTTGTGGATACTGCAGTCCGTTTTCATTGGCCACCTCAGGTTCCATACCATATTTGCCCACATTGTCAATAGAGAACAAATTGAACGTATTGACATATACCCGGGCTCTTTTCAATTTTACTTTCTCCAACAAGGTCTTGGGCAGGGAGTAACCCACCTCCATGGTGCGCAGTCGTAAGTACCGGACGTTGGTCACCCAAAAATCGGAGATCCGATAATTACTGTGGTCGCCGTTGGCATACCGCATCGTAGGGTATTTGCCGGGGATCCAGCGGCTGTTCGGATCATAGGGGTCTTCGCGGCGCCAGTGGTCTTCATACAGTTCCTGTAACAAATTGCCGCCATTCTGGAAGGGCACGGCCATCTCCCAACGCCGGACGTTCGAGAACATTGAACCACCGGAGAAGTCCGCACGGAAATCAAAATTCTTCCAGTTGAGTGTGATAAACAGGCCGTAATTGACCGTGGGGTTATTCGTACGGGAGTAGCCGATCGGCCGCTCGTCATAACCATTGATCACACCGTCGGTGTTGATATCCTTGTAGATCAAGTCACCCGGCAACAAGGTTTTATTACCCTGTCCGTCAATATCGACCGGATAACTCGCGATCTGTTCTTGTGAGGTAAACTGACCGATAGCATCGAGGCCCCAGAGAGCATCCGCCCACCGATTGGTCGCGGCGCCGGTGTTTCTATAATGATCCCAGGAATTGCCCCAGTTTAATTCAGGTTTATAGCCGGTTAGTTGTTTTAAGCGCGAGTACGAAACATTTCCACCGACGGAGAAACTAACACCGCGAACAATACCCGAATATGCCAACGATGCCTCGCCGCCGACATACGCATCGCTTCGTAAATTCTCGGGCGCCAAGTCATACCCCAGCTCACGCGGCATCAACACATCTTCCTTCCGTTGAAACAACCCCGTGCGTTTACGATAGAAGTAATCTAACGCACCCGTTATTTTTCCATTTAAAAGTCCATAGTCGATACCGACATCCGTCATGCGACTTTCTAACCAGGAGATGTTGGTGATCGGTCGTCCGTCGCCCTGAACATCGTAGGCCGTTTTAACAGTCGTTGAATTGATAACCTGGCCACCGGTTCTGATCATGTCCAGAATGGCCGTGGACGCAGGATAGCGATAGCCGGAAAGATAATCGAACGAGCCAATGGGAATATTGTCATCCCCTAACAGTCCATGCGATGCTCTTATTTTGACCTCACTCAGTGTATTGGATAGCGGCGTAAAATTTTTATAGAACGCTTCTTCACTGATGCGCCATCCGGCCGAAACAGCGGGGAATACGCCCCAGCGTTTACCCGGCGCAAATTTCCACGACGCATCGCGTCTGCCGGCTACTTCCAGAAGATACTTTCCCTGATAGTCATACGACAGGCGGCCGACGTAACCAATGCGAGCCTCTTCATAATCGATATCATTGTAGGTATCCATATCGTTAAACAACAGAATCGGCAATTCATTGGTCTTGGGCACCGAATGGACCCATGTTTCTAAATTGCGTCTGTTAATGCGCTCGGCCACAAAAGTCGCTGACAGTGTATGGCTACCGTTGAAGGTGTGATTATAATCCAGCTGGCCCTGTACGACCGTCTCGAGTACCTTTCGTGTGCCCCGCTCCCGCCAGGGGTTGGTACTCCCGCCGGTGCGGGCATACGTATCGGTTGCCTCCTCGTACGTATAGGTGTCGTACGTATATTCGTGGCCATTCATCAGGCGATCGGCATAATAATACGAATAAACACCCTTCGCTTTTAGCCCTTTGATGGGTGTTTCATACTCGCCGGTGAAATTGAGCTGTAGTACCCGCCAATCTTCTGTCCAATACCCCGCGTCCTTTTTATTCAACCAGGCAAAATTGGTCTCGTCGTTCTGAATGTGATTGGGATAGTCGGGGTTATCATTGGCAAAGGGACGTTCGAAAGGTCGATTGCGGAACAAGGCAAAACGCGGTAACCAATAATCATCTTCCCCCGGAATGCCGGGCTGATCGCGGGTCTCGATACGCCCGTTGATTTGGGTGCTGAGCTTAAACCGGTTCGTAATTTGCGCGCCAATGTTGGTTTGAATGTTGGTACGCTCGAATGTATATTCTCTGCCTAATACAGAAGATTGTTTTACCCGCCCGAGTGAAAAGTAATAATTGATCTTATCCGAGCCACCCGTGGCGCTCATCGTAACAGAAGATTGGGGCGCATTCCCTTTAATAATATACTTATACCAATCAAAGCTCCGGTATCCCTTCTCCGTGCCGGCCTGCCATTTGCTCAATTCTTCGCGGGACATAATATCAGCCGCGGGCTTTCCATCATTCACATCGGCTTCTACTTTGGCCGTGTACCAATCCCCCGCGTTGACCGTTTCCGGAAAGCGCGTCCAGTTCTGCCACCCCGTGTAGGCATCCACACTAAAGGTATTGCCACTGCCTGTTTTTCCTTTTTTGGTCGTAACAATGACAACGCCGTTGGCGGCCCGTGATCCATAGACCGAAGCCGAAGCGTCTTTTAAAATCGTCAGACTCTCGATGTCGTTGGGGGAAATGTTATTGAATTGTCCTTCATCTTTTTGAATGCCATCGATGACAAACAACGGACTGCCCATGTTACGAATCTGAATCGACGCGCTCGATCCGGGACGTCCATCTACCTGTCGGAAGGACAAACCCGGAAGTTTACCCGCCAGCATCGAACTGGTCGTGACGGCGTGTACACTTTCCAGATCTTTGCTGGTCACAGCAGATACCGACCCGGTCACTGTCTCCCGCTTTTGCGTGCCGTAGCCAATCACTAAAATCTCCTCCAGAGACGATACATCCGGAGTCATGGTAAGATCGATAACCGTTTTATTATTGACCGTTACTTCCTGACGCGCATAACCAATAAACGAAAACACCAAAATGCCAGTCGCCGCAAACTCATCCGGAATACGCAACGTGTAGTTACCATCCTGGTCTGTAACGGTACCCACGGTAGTACCTTTTATCAGCACACTGACACCGGGAAGAGGGTCACTATTCTCCGCGAAAACCTGGCCCGATACGGTTAATTCATACCGAACAAAATTATCAATCGTAGTCTCAGCAGTGTTGTCTGCTTCGCCCGCCGCCACAAGCGTAAGGGTGCCGGACGATGTTTGTAATACCAGTTCTGCTCGTTTCTTCTTCAGAATGATTTGATCACCCTTAATTTTAAAATCGACTTCGATACCCTTCAGTAACGCGGAGACAGCGACCCGTATGGGAACATTCACAAGCCTGGCGGTGATCTTTTTAGAATCATCAATCAGGCGATGGTTGTAGAAAAAGCGATAGGGTGTTTTATTTTCCAGCAGGGTGATAGCCTCTTTCAAGGCGGTCTGATCAAAGGATACCGTAATGCGTTCGCTTTTATGCACGGTATCGGCTGCCTGTAGCTGAAAAAGACTGAGAGAAGCAATTAAAAAGGCCACCATACGTGTAATTACTTGAATGCCTGTGTATTGCCAATAGGGCTCGGGACTTTCATTCCGTAAAGTTTTTTTCATAACTTCGAAAGTTGATTAGTAAGATTCCATTTTTATTAATCTGGCGAGGTGTCACCTGGTGGCACCTCACGTAAGGTCGGAGGGTGCTCGAACACCTTCCGATTCTTTTTTAGGTATGTTTCTTTCTTCGTTATAGCATCCGGTGAGTGTTGGTTGTTTGGTATCAGTTACACAGTTTTCCGAGTATAAGAACTTTCGCGCCGTCGATTCTATAGTCAATGCCTTCAGCATCCTTAAACAGCTCGAGGACTTGTTCTAACGTTTTGTTGTCGACTTTGGCAGAAAAGTGGCAGTTCAATGATGCGTGATCTTCCACTTCGATGGTGACATTAAACCAACGCTCCAGCTCATTTACAATGTCGGACAACGGGCGATCATCAAATAATAGCTGGCCGTCCCGCCAGGAGGTATAGTCGGCAGCTTCGTCTTTATGTTCCAGAAAAAGTATTTTAGATTCTTTCTCAAAAACCGCTTGCTGATTCGGCATCAGGGTAAGCTTTGCCGAATCCACGGAAGATTCTATCGTAACTTTTCCCTTGATGAGTGTGGTTTGAATCGTTCTATCTTTTCCGTACGATTTGACGTTGAACGATGTGCCCAGCACCTTAATGCGGATGTCGGAGGTGTGAACAATAAAAGGCTTTTGTTTATTCTCGGCGACGTCGAAATAGGCTTCGCCTTCCAGCTGCACTTCGCGTGTTTCTTCCCCGCGGAAACTTTTAGGATAGGTTAACCGGCTCTCGGCATTCAACCATATTTTTGTTCCGTCGTCCAGGGTGACGAACGTGCGATGGCCCCGGGCCGTGACTTGTTTTTGAACTGTCGGATTTAAGAAATAGAGTGCGGTCGCGAGCATAACAAGCGTAACCGCCGCCGCGGCATACCAATACCGCCGGAATGCGCTCACCCTGACGTCACCTTTTTGTGGAAGATCTAAAACCCCGGCAGGGGGTGTTTCCTGTATAGCATGACGCTCCGTTTGGTCGATTTCAGCATCGATCCTTTTCTTCAGGCTGGAGATACGTGATTGAAAAACGTCGCTTTCACGAAAATGAAATAGCAACAAAAACTGCCGTGCTTCCTGCACCTCGGCTTGCTTGTACGGATGCTGCCGGATGAAATCCTCCCAAAATCTACTATTGGCCTCATCCGGCGACAATACCCATTGCTGGAAATGATCATCCTTAATAAAGTCGTCAGAAGAAAATTCGGAGTAGTTCATTTTAGCTAGCGTTCAATCGTTGTAACACTAGTAAAAGCGCGGTTCCCGTATTTTACCCCTTCGTGTATTAAGATTATTTTTGAGATTTACCGGGTCCTTGGCGCATCTACGAATAACCCTTGGCGCTTACAGCACAATGTTATGCACCGGTACCACCGGCGCCGGAAGCTGGGTATCATCGAGCATCTCTTTCAGGTCCGTCTCAATCATCCGGCTGATCTGGGTAATGGGTACATCGTTCGGGCTGCCTTCAAAAGGGTTGATAGAGCTATCACCCACCGCATCCAGGGTTACAAAGGCCCAGCCTACGATGGTCGTAAAGGGAATAATAAAATGAATGGTATAACCCTCGATCACAGTACCGTCGCCCAGGTGCGCGAATTCTTTTAGTAAACCGAAAGGCAGCAAGATCACAAATAAGTGCAGCAGGTAGGTGGTGATAGAGGAGAAGTTGCGCGGGTAGGGAAAATTCTTGATCCGTTCCGCCTTACCCTGCTGTTCATATAAGGCTGTAATGCTGGCCTGCAACTGCAGCTGTTGAAAGTCATTGAGCACCCCCTGTTGGTGCAGGGCCGCAATCGACTCAGACTGCAAGGCGAGCGTCTGCGAGGCACGATTCTTCTTGCCCAGCAAATACTGGAGCTCTTCCGGACTTAAAAACTCTTGCACAGTCGCTTCCAGCGGCTCGTTCCGTTCAGGAATGGAATAGGCGCCTTTCATATACTCTTTGTAGCGCACCTCGTCCATAATCTCCCACGGACGGGGATCGCGTAGCTGATACCGTAAAAACGTAAGCCACGCAAAGTGCCGGTTGAACAGCAGGCGTACAGACGGATTTGTTTTACCGCCCGCGAAGTCACGGGCTTTCACCGCAAAGGCCCGGCTGTCGTTGATGATCGCGCCGTAAATCTGCCGGGCTTCCCAGAGCCGATTGTAGCTGGCGTTGTTCTTAAAACCGACGATAAAGGCTACCGCAGTACCGAGCATCGCAACGGGCATCCACGAAATACCTATGAACGTCCAACCCGCGTAACAATAAAAAAGCGTGGGGACGACGGCGATGAAAAGGCATTTGTAGATGTCGCGACGACTCCACATCACAAATTCTTTTAAACTATAGCGTTTGCCAATATGCATGCGTTGGGGGATTGAGGTCTCAAAATAGCGATAATTAGGAAAATTCGAGGAACCATCGAGCGGACCGCCTCCTAGTGCCGTTTCAGGCGGGGCTGTATGCGAATAAACACCGGCTTGTCTCCGTCCTTTTAGAACGGGCTTATCTCGGACTATACTCGGACTCAACACGGAGAATACTCGGGGAATACCCCGCCTTTGGCCGCCATAGACAGGCCTGCCCAATTCACAAACCGTGCAAAAAAGGGGGAAAGCTTACCTCCGGGCCGGTCAGCGGATGAATTGGCGTACCTTTGCCGGAACCCTACCTGACTATGAGCGCGCGACTTTTCTTTACGCTCCTTCCCCCCTACGCCCTGGCGTGTGTGGCCCTGGGATTGGCTGCCGGTCCCCTCGTTCCCGAGAGTCCGATGGTACCCAATGCATTGGTATACTTTGGCATCTATGTGCTGGCACTCCGGCTCGCCCTCATCATACACGAAGCCGGCCACCTGGTGTTTGCCCGCATCGCGGGTGGCAAGCCTATGCGGCTGGTACTGGGCATGGGCGTTCATGAAGTATACCGCCGTCAGTTTTTCGGTGTAGCCTTCATCGTACACAAGAATTTCCGCGGCGGCTATGCGCACGCATCCTTTACCACCGGCAGTCACCTGAAACTTCGCTACGCACTCTACGTGGCAGGTGGTGTGCTGGGCAACCTGCTCGTAGCGGCGATATTTCGTGTACTATCAGGTCCGCCACTTTGGCCACACGAGACCTACTTTTACGTAGACCTTTCTTCCATCATCATTGTTACCAACGCACTCATCGCCATCTGGAGCTTAGTCCCCTTTATGACCAACGTACAAGGACGCCGTGTTCCCACCGACGGCCTGTATTTGTTAAAGCTGCCGTTTATTCCTCAAAAGGAGGTGAAGTTCAACGCCGATGCCGATGCGCTCTACGACATCCACCGTCTTACCGAAGCCAAAGAATATGCGCAGGCGCTAACGCTTCTCAAGGCCTACCTGGAGCTGCATCCCACAGAACACACGCAACAACTGACGCACGCGCACTTGCTCCTTAAAACAGGGCAGTTCGACGCAAGCCTGAAACTATCCCTGTCCTTACGCGACCACCTGCACGAGAAAGCCTTCAAGCCCTATACCGGCCTGCTCTACAATCTGCTGGCCTGGACCTACCTCGTCGTGGACGACATCGAGCAAGCCGACGTACACTCCGCACTGGCGGTACAAGCCATCCCCGGCGATGTAAACTTTCGCGGCACACGTGGCGCCGTGCTGGTAGAGAAAGGCAAGATCGGCGAAGGCGTACCTAACCTCCTCCAATCGATGGACTTTGAGTTCGTCAACAGCGCCACGCTTTCCGCCGCGATCTATATGTTGCTGGCATGCCACCGTAAAGGCGACCTGATTACACGCGACAAATACCGCGCATTTCTCGAAGCCAATTATACCAACCTCGACCTGGACGAAAAACATCTGTTCGACCGCATGCTTATGCGCACAGGATTAACGCTGCAAGCAGCAACATCGGGTACATAAAAAAGGAGACGGACGTTGGCACATCCCTCTCCCCTTACCCTATCAAGCTCTACCTCCTACTTTGGTTTCGGATACACTTGATGCGTTCGCGCCCATTGTTGCCATTGGGCCGCAAGCTCTTGCACCTTGGCCGGCTGTTGTGCCGCCAGGTCATTCAATTCCGTTTGATCTTCTTTAATCTTGTACAAGTGCCACGTAGTATCGCGCGCCGTTGACACCAGCTTCCAATCACCGTTGCGCACGTAGCGCGCGTTGAAGTGCTCATTATACAATGTACGGTCAGTCTTCTCCGTGCCCTGTGTCAGCGCCGTGAGCAGGCTGGTGCCTTGCATCGGGGTGATCGTGCGGTTGTCGTATTGCGCCGGATACTCTGCTTTTGCCAGTTGTAGAAAAGTCGGCATGAAGTCCGTCAGGTGAGCCACCGTTTTATTGAACTTACCTTTTTGCGCAGCAGAAATACCTTTCGGCCAGAAAGCAATCATCGGCGTACGTACACCTCCCTCGTAAGATTCAGCCTTCGCATACTGATACGGCGTGTTGGCCACATTCGCCCACACCGGACCGATCGACGCAAATGTCGTTTCCGGACCCGGCAACACTTCCTTCTTCAACGGGTACACAATGGTCTCCCCGGTACGTGTCTGCCCCGGGCGATCAAAACCCGGACCATAACGCTCACAGATCTCCGGGCTGGCGCCGTTATCGCTCAGGAACAAAATGATGGTATTGTCGAGTTGATGGGTCTCGCGCAGTGCCGTTAGAATACGGCCGATGCCCTGGTCCATACGATCCACCATCGCAGCGTGCACCGCCATGGCGTGTGCGTCCCACTTCTGGTTGGGATTATCCTCCCACCGCTGTTTGTCCTTTGTCATACGCGGTGACAATGGCGCAGTCTTGGGATCGATCAAACCAAGGTTGACCATGCGCTTATACCGCGCGTCCCGAATGGCATCCCATCCGGCGGTGTATGTATTCTCATACTTACGAATATCTTCCGGCAACGCGTGCAATGGCCAATGCGGTGCGGTATGCGCCAGGTATATAAAGAAAGGATCTTTTCCTTTTTCATAGGACCGGATATAGCTCGCGACCGTATCGTTGAGCGCATCCGTATGATAATAATTTTTCGGTACCGACTCGACCGGTGTGGTACCATGTACTAAACTGAAAGGATCGAAGAAGTCAACAACACCGAAGATGTTGCCATAATATTTTTCAAAGCCCCGGTTAGTAGGATATTGTTCGATTGGCGAAAACAGCGGATGGCTCTCCTGGTGGTTCAGCCACCGGTTCTGCGCTTCTTTCGTAGGCTGCTCAATGGTATTCGACACATGCCACTTACCCGCCATAGCCGTACGATAGCCCCCACGTTTGAGTGCTTCCGCCACCGTAATAGTATTCTCGGTAATATACCCACGGTAGCCCGGCGCATGACGATCGGTCGTCATTTCGCCAATACCCGCCTGATGGTTCGAAATCCCCGTCAGCAACGCCGCGCGCGAAGGGCAACAACGCGAAGTATTATAGAACGATGTAAAGCGAACGCCGTTCTGCGCCAGATAATCGAGGTTAGGAGTTTGAATCTCGCCGCCGTAGCAGCCGAGGTCAGAGTAGCCTAAATCATCGGCCAGGATAAGAATGATGTTCGGGCGGTCGTCTGTTTTGGTGGCAGCGTTGTTGGTAGTTTGTACGTTGGAGCAGCCGCTAAGAAGGGCGACTGACAACATTAGACAAGTGAGTTTTTTATACTTCATTTTCCTATGTTGGAATTATTTTACATTGTGCCAGATCAACTTTCTCCCAGGTTTCCCGGCAGTCTAAGACTGTCGGCAGTTGGAGTCACACGTTCCGCGCTGCGCGCCTAAACTTGCGCCAGATGCCGACAAAAACAGTGTGCGCGCGAGAGCGAAGAAAAACAGTGCGCTCGTGTTCGCTCTCGCGCGCACGCTCACACTGTCCTGCCCCTTGGGCATCTTAACCAAACCTTATTTCTTTTTGCTCTTCGCGTTAACAGCCTTGATCACTTGTATCTCCGAAGGGCTGTACGGCGTCCCATCCTTCCGCAGAATATCATGGAACCAGAGCTCCGGCTCATTGCCCGACGGAATCGGCGTATCCCACGCAAAAATCGTATTTGTCTTACCCGAGATAAAACCCCAGTTAATGGCACCGACATTCTTCTCTTTCAACATCGGCATAATCACCTGGAAGAGGCTGCCATTGCGGCGCGCCATATACTCTGTGCAAATCAACGGCCGGCCGTTTTTCTTCAGATCGTCAATCAAGGCAGCATGTTTTTCGATATAGCCATACTGGTGATATGTAATCACATCCGAGTTTTGCAGTTGAAACTCATTCAGCTCTGCAAACTTCGGGCCCCAGTTCCACACGCCGGCCGACAGCGGCTGCGACGGATTCACCGCACGTGCCCATGCAAATACGCTCTTCAGCAGCGGCAGGCTCTTTTCATGTTGTTGATTGTTGCCGGGTTCGTTATAAAGATCCCACAACAGAATGCGGTCGTCCTTCGCGAACGTCGTCAGAATGTCTTTTACATATTTCTCCAGCACCACCAGTGTGTCGGGGTGGGTATAGATCATCGTGCCGGGGTCGCGTACCCAGCCGGAGTTGTGCACGCCGGGCTTCGGCTCGGGTTGTTTGCCGGGCGCATAGGTATCGTTCCAGCAATCGTCGAAGAATACAAACATGGTTTTGATACCATGCTTGGACGAGATCGCCAGGTATTCATTCAGACGTTTTTTAAAACCTTCTTTATCGGTTGTCCACAGAATATGGTGCAGGAACACGCGCATGGTCGTGAAGCCCAAATCAGAGGCCCACTTCAGCTCGCGGTCGATGGCAACTTTGTCGAATGTTTCCTTCTGAAACATTTCGAGTTGGTTGATGGCCGAATTGGGTTGATAGTTACAGCCGCTGATCCAGCCTTGTTTGGCATACCAGTCATTGGCTTTTTGCGCGGTCCATTTTTTGTCCTGGGCCATTGCAGCAGCCACAGTAAATACAAGGGCGAGAACGAGAATTGTCTGTCTTTTCATGATGCTAATGGTTGTTTAATAAAGAAACCGGTACTACCAATATAGTACATTATTGGTAGTACCGGTTTCTGGTGTGTTATTGTGTTACTTCATAGCCCGGGTTCTGACCGCTGATCGGGTTGCTGTCGCGCTCGCTTTGCGGGAAAGGGAACAGCTTGTGTTTGTCGGTCGCGGCGGCTCCGCGGCCTTGCGCCGATAAAATAAACTTATCATGGCGCAGCAGGTCTTCGCGACGCTTCGCTTCCGATACAAACTCCCAGCCACGCTCGCGCAGGATGAAATTGCGCAGCGTCTCTTTGTCAACCGCTTCCGCCAGCGTGATGTCATCCAGCCCGGCGCGCGTACGCACCTCGTTGATCAGGTCGAGCGCGTCTTGCGAGGGACCATCGAGCTCGTTCATGGCTTCGGCGCGCGTCAGGAGTATGTCGGCATAGCGAATGACGGGAACATCGTTGCCGCTGTTGTTGCCCACCGTGGCGGGGTCGAAGTATTTCAGCGACCGGCAGTTGTCTGTCTGCGCGGCCAGATTCACCGTGGCGCCATCGGCATTGACAAAGGAGCGAAGGATCAACCGGGCGCGTACGTCCTTCGCAAAGTCAAACGTGTTGACGAAGGCCGAGCGCAGTCTGTACTGGGTAGCAAAGATCGCCATGGTATTTTTCCACACCCAATACGGGTTGTCAGGCGACGAACGGAAATTGTTTGGCATGGCGCCGGCTTGCCACCAGTTGCCGTAGCCGTCCACGTTGAGGCAGGGAATGACCATGATCATTTCGCGATTACCTTCGTTCTCTACGCGGAACATTGTTTCGAAATCATCGAACAGGTCATAGTATCCGAAGCCAATGACTTCTTGTGCGGCGTCAGCCGCCTTTTGCCACTGGCGTGTATTGAGATAAAACTTCGCCAGGATTGCCCAGGCCATGCCTTTGTTGGCCCGGCCGAAGGCCTGTTCCTTACCGGGATCCGGCAGGTCGGGAATGGCGGCCAGCAATTCCGCCTCGATAAAGCTTTGTATCTCTTCGTCGCTCGCGCGCGCCAGCTGCACCGACTCGCCCGGTGCGGGGCGCCAGTTGCGCAGCGGCACAGAGCCAAACAGACTGTACAGATGTGCGAAGGCATAGCCGCGCAGCATGTGACCCTCGGCAGCAAACAATGCCTTGTTCGCCTCGCTGGATTGGCTCCGCGGCAGCAGGTCGAGCAGCAAGTTCACGTTGCGGATGCTGCGGTAGAACGGTGCCCAGTTGTCGTCTTGCAGCGTGGCCAGTGTGGGGTCCCAGGTGAAATTGATCAGCTGCGCCATTTGCAGGTTTTCGCCGCCGTCGGTGTTGTAGGCGACATCGGTCGTTACTTCGCCGATCTGGATAAGCCAGCGCGACGGGGTGGACACCTGCACTTCGCGGTACGCCGAGAATAGCAGCGAGCGTATGCCGTTGTCGGTCAGCACATCTTCTTCTTTTAATTCACTGGGCGGATCTACGTCCAGCATGTCTTCGCAGCTCCACTGCAGCATTGCCAGCAGCGCGAACGTAAACGGGATTATATATTTTTTCATGACGGGTATACAATTAGAATTGAACATTCATGCCGAGCATATACGTGCGAACCATCGGGTAAGCGCTGTAGTCCACGCGTACTACATCGTCACCCAGCGAGTTGGCGGCCGGGTCGATACCGGTGTAGTCGGTAATGGTAAACAGGTTCTGACCCACCGCATAAAACTGCACATTGCGGATGGGCCCGTTGGCGATCGGCAGGTTATAGCTCAGGCGTACCGACTGCAGGCGCAGGTACGAAGCATCTTCCACGGTAGTCGAGTTGATCTGCACAGCCGTGCCTTGCGATGCAGGCCGCACAAACGACGGATATTCGTTCGACGCGTTTTCGGGAGTCCAGCGGTTCAGCAACGGTTCGGCCAGGCGGTTCCGGCGGAAGGCCGTGGGAAAGTACGTCTCGATCGTCGTAGCGTTCAGCACGCTGGCGCCGTGCGACCCTTCGAAGAAGGCCGACAGGGAGATGTTCTTATAGGTCCAGGTACTGGTCAGGCCATATGTAAAATCAGGAATGGAGCTCGCCAGCACAACGCGGTCGTCAGCCGTAATCTGCTTGTCAGCATTACGGTCGTAGTACTTCACGTCACCGGGCTGTATTGCCGCGGGCCAACCGGTACGGTCGTCGTTTTCCTGCCAGATGCCGACAACGCGGTATCCATAAAAAGCGCCGAGCGATTCGCCGGGGCGTACCACCGTCGGCGCCGGAATGGACGCTACACCACCGCGGAAGAACTGCTTCATGTCGCCGAGGCTCAGCACTTCGTTCTTAACGGTCGAAATATTACCGCCGATGTTCCAGGTAAAGCTTTCGCCGCGCACAGCGTCGGCCGAGAGGCCAAGTTCGATACCGCTGTTGCGCATGCTGCCTGCATTGACAAACTTCGAACCATAACCGGTGCTCAGCGGCTGCGGCATATCCAGCAGCAGGTCGGACGTTTTACGATTATAGTATTCTAATGAACCCGACAGGCGGTGATCAAAGAACGCGAAGTCCACGCCGATGTCGGCCTGCACAGACGACTCCCACTTCAGGTCCGGGTTGGGCAGACGCGCCGGATAGAACTGCGGTGCACGTGCCCCTCCGAAGACCGGCCCCTGGCTGTTGGCGCCATAGGTATTGAGAAACATATAGTTCGGAATAGCCTGGTTACCGACCGAACCCACGCTGGCGCGCAGCTTCAGCTCGTCGATAAAGCCTACACTGGCCAGGAAGGGCTCCTCCTGGATCTTCCAGGCCACAGCGCCCGAAGGGAAGTAAGCAAAGCGGTTATTCGGGCCGAAGCGCGACGAGCCGTCCGCACGGAACGAAGCCGTCACCAGGTAGCGGCCTTTGAACGTATAGTTCACGCGACCCAGGTACGAAGCCAGCACAGCCGACTGCCGGCCGCTACCGATCACGTTGCGTACCGCGTCACCCGTACCGATGGCGTCATAGCTAAGCTCCGGCGTCACGTAGCCACGGCCGTTGCCGTTGAATGTGTTGGAGCCGAAGTGCTCGTATGTGGTACCGAGTACAGCGTTAACGCTATGGTCGTCGGAAAGCTTCTTGTTGTAATTCAGCGTACCCTCTACCATATAGTAGTTTACGTCGCCATAATTTACCGAAGCAATGCCACCGTTGTTGGCCCCGAGGATGGTGGAAGGATCGATCCAGGCATTGCGGCGCGAAGTGCTTATGTCACCGGAAACTTTCACTTTCGCAGACAGCTCAGGCAGAACGAAATATTCGCCGTAGACCGTACCAAAGATGCGGTAAGAATCACTGTTGGCGGTCTGGCCATTCATGACGGCTACCGGATTATCGAGCTGAGGCGTCATAGACGATGCCCGGAAATAGGTGCCATCGGGATTGTATACCGGCACCGTCGGATCGTAGAAGAGCGCCGAGTAGAGCGCCGGTGCATTTTCGTTGATACCGACACCGACAGAGTTGAAGTCGTCATGGATATACGACGCCGCGAGGTTCATGCCGAACGCATATTTCTTTTCTATTGAGTTCTCGACGTTCAGTTTTGCCGAATAGCGTTTGGTGCCCGAGTTGGGAATCACACCCTCCTGGTCGAAGTATCCCAGCGAAGCATAGAATCGGGTGTTGTCCTTACCACCCGAAAGGCTCAGGTCGTGGCTTTGGATCGGCGCATTGCGATACAGCTCATCCTGCCAGTTGGTGTTCACAATTTCATCGGGCACACGGGCGGGGTTGTTCGGCGCACCGTCGTCGATGATGGCATTCAGCACGTCGCGGTACTCGGTACCACTGAGCATGTCGAGTTTCTTCGTGGCACGTTGTGTACCTACCTGCACATTATAGTTGACCTTCATCGCCCCGGAGGCACCACGCTTGGTGGTGATCAGCACGACGCCGTTAGAACCACGCGAGCCGTAGATGGCGGTAGCAGAAGCATCTTTCAGAATTTCGATCGACTCGATGTCTGCCGGGTTGATACCGTTCAGCGGGTTACGCGCATTCTGGTTGTTGGAGGCACCGGCCACACCGGGCGAGCCCACCGGCGAGATATTATTCACCGGCATGCCGTCGATAACATACAGCGGATCGTTGCCCGCACTGATCGAGCTGACACCGCGTATCTTCACGCTCATGGCACTACCGGGCTCACCGCTCTTCTGGTATACCTGCACGCCCGGCGCACGGCCTTGCAATACCTGACCTAACGAGATGTTCGCCCCGGGTGTAAGGTCGTCACTTTTTAACGATACCACCGAGCCGGTCACATCACCGCGTTTTACTGTGCCGTAGCCAATCACTACCATCTCTTGCAGGGTGGTAATGTCCGGGCTCATCGGTACATCGATCTGCGTTTGATTGGACACTACAATTTCCTCGGGGAAGTATCCTACAAACGAAAATATCAGGGTGGCACCCGCCGGCACCGACAACGTGTACTCACCGTTCGCGTCGGTGGTGGTACCATTGGGCGTTCCTTTGACAAGAACGTTCACCCCCGGTAAGGACGTGCCGTCTACCAGCTCGGTCACTTTACCTTTAATGGTCACTTCCTGCTGTGCGGCGACCGGAATAGCCAGCACAGCGAGCAGGAACAGGAGCAAAAGGCTGCCCAGGTTCCTGTGAATTTCATAAGAATAGACACGTAGTGTTTTCTCCATAGCTTTGCATTTAGTTCAACATATCAGGTTTGGTTAGCTGACGCGTCAAAGCTAGGAGGCGCCAACGTTTGCGTTCGTATCGCACAGGGCCAATAAAGTATCAATTTGTAACACACCCCTCGAATTGATCTAATTTGGCGGTTTGGTGATCGCAATCGTTAACAGGCCCGTTGCAGGGGAATTTTCTACCTGTATTTTTGACCTTCCGCACATGAAGAAGCTCTTCACATTTGTTCTTTTCCTGGCAGCGTTTACGCAAACGTACGCGCAGTTCTACTATTTCCGCCGTTACCAGGTGGAACAGGGGCTCTCCAACAATACCGTCTATGCCTGTATGCAAGATAGCAAGGGCTTTATGTGGTTTGGCACTGTCGACGGCCTCAACCGCTTCGACGGCTACACCTTCAAAACCTTCAGCTACGACGACCGTGATCCCTACAGCCTCGGCGGCAATGCGGTGCGCTGCCTGCACGAAGACGCCCAGGGCAACCTGTGGGTCGGCACCGGCAAAGGCCTGTACCGGTACGACGCCATGCTCGAACGCTTCTATCCCTTTCACACATGCCTGGGGGGCGACGTACTGAGCATCAACAGCGACGCCGACGGCAACCTGTGGTACATCTGCACGCAAAATCTTTACCGTGTGTCACACCACGACTCCTCCGTGACATGCTTCGAACAATTACAGGCGACGTCCATTGCCGTGACGTCCAGCGGCGACCTCTGGGTATCCGAGGTCACCAACAGCCTGCGAAAATATATACCGGCCACCAACACCTTCGAAACATACCCCCTCGGTACATACCCCGGCCGCGCAAAGCAAGACGTCGTGATCGAAAAGATCATGCCCATCAACGACCACGAGTTTATGGTGGGCAGCGCCAACCAGGGCCCGTTACTCTTTAACACGCGCACCGGCCAAACCACATCGTTACAATCGCTGCTTGGCAAAATGGTCTTCGTACGCGACATCCTGCGCGTGTCCGAACGGGAGTATTGGGTAGCGACGGAAGCCGGCATCTATATCTACGACCACGCCCTGCAAAAAGTCACGCACCTGCAGAAGGAGTACAACGACCCATACTCGCTTTCCGACAATGCCGTATATTCTCTTTTTAAAGATCGCGAGAACGGCATTTGGGCAGGCACCTTCTTTGGCGGCGTCAGCTACGTACCCGCTACCAGCTCGCGCTTCCGGAAATATTATACCCGCCCCGGTGCCAACTCCATCCAGGGCGACGCCATCCGCGAACTGTCCCCCGACGGACAAGGTCACCTGTGGATCGGCACCGAAGACGCCGGCCTCAACATGCTCGACACGGCCACCGGCGAGTTCACGCACTACGCTCCCATCCCCGGCGACACCACCAGTATCCGCTACCACAACATCCACGGCCTGGCGCTGGAAGGCAACCACCTTTGGATCGGCACCTTCAAACACGGCCTCGATGTCTTCGACCTCAGCACACGCAAAGTCATAAAGCGCTATTTCCATACCGCCCTGCCGGGCCGCGCCAACAGCGACTTTATATACTCCATGCTGCGCACGCGCAGCGGTACCATCTACGCCGGCACGGGCTCGGGACTATATGTACTACAGCCACCGTACAAAGGCGACTTCGCGCTCACCGAATGGTTCCCCTATGCCACCCTCATCAGCAACCTGTATGAAGATCGCGCGGGCACCGTGTGGGTCAGCACCTTTCACCGCGGCGTAACCGGCTACGGCCCCACGGGCGACCTACGCATCATTCGCCATACCAATGCCGCGACATCGCTTCCCACCAGCCATATAAACTGCGTCTTCGAAGACAGCCACGGCCGGTTCTGGGTTGCCACCGACGCCGGCCTGGCACACTACGACCTCACCGAAGACCGGGTCGTGAGCCTCTATAACGAACACGACGGCATGCCGGGCAACATGGTCTTTCGCGTACTCGAAGATAACAGCGGGCGCCTGTGGGCCAGCACTTCCAAAGGCCTGGCGTGCATCGACCCGGTTACGGGCAAGATCCAGGTCTATACTCAGGCAGATGGCCTCCTCAGCAACCAGTTCAACCACAACTCCGCCTACCGCGACGCGCAGGGCGTACTCTACTTTGGCTCCGTTCACGGACTGATCAGCTTTCGCCCCGAAGATTTTGTGCAGAACACCTATATGCCTCCGGTATACATCACCGGCATCCAGGTTAACAACGCGGAGC
Source organism: Dawidia cretensis (assembly GCF_018598175.1). Taxonomy (GTDB): domain Bacteria; phylum Bacteroidota; class Bacteroidia; order Cytophagales; family Cyclobacteriaceae; genus Ohtaekwangia; species Ohtaekwangia cretensis. The sequence continues at coordinate 15,085 of NZ_JAHESE010000028.1, read as the reverse complement.
TGCCCATCTGGAAAGCACGGTCGCCGCTCAAGAAATCCATCACCTACACCGACGAGATCGTTCTGAACCACACGCAGTCGACCTTTAGCGTAGACTTCTCGGCCCTGTCGTACGAAGCGCCGCAGATGACGCGCTATGCCTATAAAATGGAAGGCCTCGACAAAGACTGGGTACACCTCACCAACAACCGAAAAGTATACTTCACCGACCTCTCGCCCGGCGAGTATACGTTCCGCGTACGGGCGCTCACCGACGGCATCCCACCCGACAACGCTGCAGGCACAGCGCTCCACATCATCATCAAACCGCCCGTGTGGGCGTCGCAGCGTGCGTACGTGGTATACGTACTGCTCGGAGCCTCCGCACTGGTCTTCCTCATCATCCGTTATCAGAAACAAACCGAAGAAAAGAACAAAGCCCGTCTGAGCTTTTTCCAAAACGAAAAAGACAAAGAGCTGTACAATGCCAAGATTGAATTCTTTACCAACATTGCTCACGAGATCAAAACACCGTTAACGCTGATCAGCCTGCCGCTGGAGAAGATCCTACAGCAGCCCGGCCTCGATCACGAGACAAAAGCCAACCTGAAAATTATGGAGAAAAACACCAATCGTTTGATCAGCCTCTCGAACCAACTGTTCGACTTCAGGAAAACCGAAGGAAACGTCTTTAGCCTTTCCTTTGTCAAGACCGACATCTGCAGCCTTCTCTCCGAGTTGCTGCAGCAGTTCCGCCCCGCCGCCGAAGAACGCAAGATGATCCTGGACACCCGGCTGCCCAACATTTACTTCCAGGCCTACGTAGATCCGGAGGCACTCAAAAAAATCCTCAGCAACTTATTCAGCAACGCCATTAAATACGGCCGTGAGCAGATCGGCGTAAGCATCTTGCCCTTCAGCAGCTACGACGAACACTTTACGATACAAGTCACCAACGACGGTCCGCTCATACCCGAGTCACAAAAAGAAAAGATCTTCGAGCCATTCTTCCGCCTGCCCGGCACACAGGCCGAAGGCACAGGTATAGGCCTGGCGTTGGCACAGTCGCTCACCCGTCTGCACAAAGGCAGCCTGGAGGTAAGCCTGGACAGTGGCGTAAACGCCTTTTTGCTCAGGTTGCCCATCCGCCAGGAGAAAGAATTCCAGTTGTTCGACGAATCATTTGAAGAAGTCAGCCCCGCCGGTACCATCGAAAAACCGGCCTCTGTGGAAAAGAGCGGCCTGAGCACCATCATGCTGGTAGAAGACAACCAGGAGATCCGCGACTTCCTGGTAAAAGAACTGAGCCCCGAATACAACATCGTCACTGCCGGCAACGGCACGGAAGCGCTCGCCAAACTCAACGACACCACGGTCCAGCTAATCATCAGCGACGTCATGATGCCCGTCATGGACGGCTTTGAATTATGCCGGCAGATCAAGTCCAGCCTGGACCATTGCCACATTCCCATCATTTTGCTTACCGCCAAAAACACGCTGCAATCCAAGATTGAAGGCCTGGAAATGGGTGCCGACGCCTATATCGAAAAACCTTTCTCGCAACAACACCTGAACGCGCAGATTGTCAGCCTGCTCAAAAACCGCGATCACGTCAAATCATACTTCTCGGCCTCGCCGCTGGTAAATATAAAAACCGTGGCATACTCGCGCACAGACGAAAACTTCCTCCTGCGCCTGACAGACATCATTACCCGCAACATGGGCGAAGCCGAGATCAACGTAGAGATGATCGCCGCCGAAGTAAACATGAGCCGCCAGACGCTATACCGCAAAGTCCGCGGCCTGACCAACCTCACCCCCCACGAGCTCATCATGGTAACAAAACTGAAGAAAGCCGCCGAGCTGCTGGTAACAGGCGACTACAAGATCTACGAAGTAGCCGAAAAAGTAGGCTATAGCGTCGCCGCCAACTTTAGCCGCGATTTCACCAAACAATTCGGCATCAGCCCCTCCGAATACATGAGCTCGCGACAAGGAGCCGCGAAAGGAATATAGTAGTAGGATCTGGCATACCGAGATCCCACCACTCCCTCAACAGTCGAACTGATAACCACAACAATAACGGTCGTTGCCTACAACGTACAGTATAATAACACATAACAACTACGTCTTAACGGTCGAAGCGCCGACAACCACTACATTGAAGCGCCACGCGTTAATTCTGCACTAAAACCTTTGCGATCTCCTCATTGATCTCGCGGATAAACGGCTCATCCCGCACGACAACATAATCACTCCGCTGCACCTCCTCATAGATCGCCGGCAATTCTTCCAGGTTCACCCTCTTATCTTTTATTCCCTCCAACGTTTCGCGAATCCAAAACACCTGGTTGGTGGTCGGAATGCGATGAAAGGTCCATTCGACATAATTCTCCAATGCAGCATACACCTGCAGCACGAGCTTGTTGCGGTGCTCGGTCAGAATAGCTTCTGCGATGGCCGGCATGCCCGCGCCTACATGCGAAGGAATGCTCCGCAATCCCTGGTTTGTTATGAATCTTTTCATACATTACTAGTGTAAAGACGCCTCAATACTAATAAAATTAGTTTTATTAAACTAACAATATTAGATATTCCTTCTTTAGAAAGTTGTAGCAACACTTAAACAGTTCAAAAATGAGGGTTTTGCATGTTGACGATTTGCTGGAATTTAACGGCGAAGTGTACGCGAACTGGCGGCTATCGGGTGCCATTGGAATCCAATATCTGAACTGTAACGGCATTATGATCATCCGCCCCATGCTGCCGCAAGAGGAAGAAACGGAGGACGCCGTGCCCACGGCAGAAGCTGCCGACGCCTGGATCATCTCCATAAACCCCGACGATGTACTGAAACTCACTGCTGCCAGCGAGGAAATGGCCTTCTACGTCGAGAAGGACCGGATTGTGTTATAACAACTGGTTCAACGATTAGTGCAGAAAGAAAGAGGCTATGCCCGTGAGCACCAAGGTGACGCCCGTAATGATGCCGGCATTATGCTCGAGCGTATGCCAGTTCATTTTTACCAGCCCGCGATACGTAAGCCGCACCCACAACACCATGCCGCTTACCGTTACAATAGTATACAACAACGCCAGCACAGCCACCAACCACCAGCCCGTGGCGCCCGCCATGAGAAAATAGGCTTCTATTTCCAGGCACGGCGAAAAGAACATCGCAATGACAAGACTGATCACCACCTGGCGCGGTGAAATGACCGGCTTGCTGTGCAGGTGAAAATGTTTATGACGATGGTGTTGATATACGTAAAAGAGGCCCAGCGCGACCAGCACACCCGGCGCAAAGAAGTGGGTGAACGGTTCAATGCTGTCGCTCAAGGCGCGGCCGGCCAGGGCAATGATGCCGCCAAGCAAGACGGTGCTCAAGGCATGGGCAAGTCCCGCCGCCAGCGTAACCGACGTCGTTTGACTCAGCGACCATTGTTCGCGGCGGCTAATCGCCAGAACAGGAAGCCAATGGTTGGGAATGAGCGCGTGTAATACGCTTAAGACAAGGCTTCCGGCAATCAGTGCAATCATGTAAAAATATAGAGCTTCCCGCGTACAGCGCGCCCGGTTGTAGAAATCGGTGTCGCGCGGTGTTGGAGAACACAAAATTAACCGCCAGTGTTCCACCGCGTGCGGCAAAGTCGGTAAAGTTTTTACTAATTTTAAATCTTTCACCTTCTAACTACGAACTATGTCTATCTGGGACAAACTTAAGGCGGAGCTCATTGACATCATCGAATGGACCGATGAGAGCCCGAACACCATGGTGTGGCGCTTTCCGCGCTACCAGAATGAGATCAAGTATGGCGCGCAGCTCACCGTACGGGAAAGCCAGGTAGCAGTCTTTGTAAACGAAGGACAGATCGCCGATGTATTCCAGCCGGGAAGATATACGCTGCAAACACAAAACATGCCCATCCTGACAACACTGAAGGGATGGAAATATGGATTCGACAGCCCGTTCAAGGCCGAAGTATACTTTGTCAATACCAAAAACTTTATCGACCAGAAGTGGGGTACCAAAAATCCCATCATGGTTCGCGACCAGGAGTTTGGTCCCATCCGCCTGCGTGCCTTCGGCACCTTTGCGCTGAAAGTAAAAGATGCCGGCAAATTCATCAAAGAGATCGCCGGTACCCAGGGTCACTTTACAACAGAAGAGGTATCCGAGCAGCTCCGCAACCTCATCCTCACACGCTTTACCGACACCATCGGCGAAAGTAAAATTCCGGCGCTGGACCTGGCCGCGAACTATGATGAGTTCTCCGGGATCGTGACTGACAAGATCGGCACTGAGTTTTCCGACTACGGCCTGGAGCTCACCAAATTCCTGGTAGAAAATATCTCCCTGCCGCCGGAAGTGGAGCAGGCGCTCGATAAACGCAGCAGCATGGGTATACTCGGCAACCTCAATGCCTATACGCAATTCCAGGCCGCGAATGCCCTGGAGTCAGCCGCCAATAATCCGGGTGGCGTGGGCAGCGACATGATGGGGCTCGGTGTGGGATTATCCATGGCCCAACAGATGACGCAGGCGCTCAACAACGCCAACGCCAACCAGGCGCAAGCCCCCAACCTCAACCAGGCTCCGCCGCCAATCCCAAATGCCACCAGCATACAGTACTTTGTAGCCGTCAACGGCCAGCAGCAAGGCCCCTTCAACCTGCAGGCCATCGACCAGATGGTAAAGCAGGGGCAGCTGACACGGGACATGCTCGTGTGGAAGCAGGGCATGCCCACCTGGACAAAGGCCGGCGAGGTAGGCGATCTGACAAACTTCTTTGGTGCTATACCCCCGCCGCTGCCACCACAGTAATACGGGCAAGCATCAATCTATTGAACCATTCTTTAAACGAAGTTATACCTACTTCATGAGTGACTTTCATGAGCCTACCAACCAGGTCAGCAAAGACCTCACATGCTCAAATTGCGGCGCCACGCTGCGCTATCAACCTGGTACGACAAATGTGGAATGCGCCTACTGCGGCACAAAAGTCGAGATCAACGCCGCCGCCGGCATTGTAGAAACAGACCTGGAAGAATACCTGGCCCAAGCCTGGAAAGACGATGAAACGGTGAGCGTGACCGTTGTGAGCTGCAACAGCTGTGGCGGAGCCTCGACGCTCGCTGCCAACGTTGTATCCGACACCTGCCCGTTCTGCGCCTCCAACCTGGTGGTGAAGAACGGCACCACCTCCGCCATACACAAACCGCAGTATATATTGCCGTTTTCGTTCGACTCCACATTAGCCCAGGAGCGCTTCCGCGGCTGGCTTAAGAACCTGTGGTTTGCGCCCAATGACCTGAAAAAATACGCCGACATCGACGGCAAGCTCAACGGCATGTACCTGCCATACTGGACCTTCAACTGCACAACAGACTCGATCTATTCTGGTGAACGCGGTGACTATTATTATACCACGGAATCCTACACGCACCACGAAAACGGCAGATCCGAAACCCGCACACGCCAGGTACGGCACACACGCTGGTCGTCCGCGCACGGCCAGGTAAGCAATAACTTTGACGACCTGCTCATCGAAGGAAGCCGTTCGCTGCCTAAGAATAAATTACGCGCGCTTGAACCCTGGGACACCAAAAAGCTCTTATCGTACGACGACCAATACCTGGCGGGCTTCCGCACGGAAGTCAACGTCGTAAACATCAAGAGCGCCTACAGCGAAGCCCAGGGCCGCATGCAGCCCGAAATCCAGGCCTTGGCCAAACAGGATATCGGCGGCGACGAGCAACAGCTCCACTCCCTCGACACCCGCTACCTCGCCCCAAGCTTCAAACACGTACTCCTCCCGGTCTGGATCAGCGCCTACCGCTACAACAACAAAGTATATCAATTTATTATCAATGCCCGCACCGGCGAAGTGCAGGGCGAACGCCCGTACAGCGCCATAAAAATCATACTCCTCGTCGTGGGCATAATAGCCTTCATTTTATTCCTGGCGACGCTATAACGCAACGCGCCTAACGCCGCTTATAAAACGGCAACACCAACCCCACATCCAATCCCACCTGAATAGGCCGCAAAGTATAAACACTCTTTTCCGAGTATACCGACCCAAACGACTGCTCCAGGAACGGCGTCAATGTAAGCACATGATGACGCGACAACACTACCCGATTCTCTAACCCAGCCCGCAACGCAATCCGCAGATCATTTACAGCAAAGCGATGCCCCGCATTAAGTGTGCGATTAGTTGCCGCCACCTGCCGGTTAACATGCAGCGCGAGTAGTATATTCCGCTCATGCCGCAAAAACGTCACCTGCTGAATTACACCCAGATGCACGCCAAGATAGTGGAGCGTATTGGTCACATCATTGCGACGAACCCTGGAATAAGCATTGACTTCAATCGATTTATCGGCAATATGCTGCACCTCCACACTGTCGGCAATAATATTATAATAGTTATAATCGGTGTGCTCTTGCAGCATGTTCCACGAAATACCGGTCGTCAGCATCGTACGCCGCGCCAGCGGGTAACGTGCAGTAACACTAACCTGGTAGCCCGCATTGCGCCACGACGCCTGGTTTTTATTATTTAGACCGGTAACGTAGTAAAGATCCTTCGCAGGATCCATTTTCTTAAAGGTATAATTCGCTCCTGCTTGAAATTGAAGCGACCATTTGCTCAGCGCACGTTCCGCGCGTTTCTTTTCCTCAACAGAATCGCTTTCAGAAACTTTCGGTTTCTTCTCCTCCGCATGAATACGTTTCAGCTTGTCAAGCGACGTGAGCGCCAACAGAGCAGCCTGAGGTGTATTTCTTTTACGGAATGGCATTGGCGGACCATTGAGCCCATGGACAACACTATCGACTTCGATAACTTCACCATAGCGAACACCCTTACCGCGTGTGCGCCTATCTTCGCGCCGAACCTGTATAGCTTTGCCCGGTCGATCGGAATTGCGTGCAAGAAGCCCCCTGCCTTCTCTGTTTTCTTCTCCGTCATCATTTTTCTGCTCACGCGACGTACGCGCCGTCTCCCTTCGGGGATGTAGCGGTTGATTATCGTGATTACGGCGGATCACGCGGTTGCGTGTAGCGTCAATAGCAACAGACCGTTGCCGGGCCAGATCATTGCTCATCATGGTGTCCACATATACTTCGCCGGCGTCAACCAGATGCGTACAGGCAACCTCTACGGTAGAATCCGGTATAGACCCCGTGTTATCCGCCGCGAGTACACGATGATTTTCAGCATCCGCCGACACACCGGTTGCCAACGTGGTATCGTCACAAGGTACTTCAACATTATTACTCACCACGGCGGACGGCGCTAACGAAGTCGCCTCCGAAGACGCGGCGTGTTGCGCCTCCGTAGCAGCACGCTGCTGCCCGACAGCATGCGTCGCCACATGGTACGACACCAACGAGCCGAGGCCGATCAACAACAGCAGTAACAGCAACAAACCATACAGGCGGTAGTCAAATCCGCTACGGTCGAGCGCCGCTTCAATAGGGGGCCACCCACCCTCGGGCGGCGTAACTTCCAGGTCTGTCAGCGCATCCCGGAATGGTTTTTCAAAGTCATTCATATCAGACAACCCGTTTGTATGCGACATGATCCGATCCGTTAAGTTTAGACTTCATTAAATCCTTGGCACGCGAAAGCTGCGACTTGGAAGTACCTTCCGATATATTCATGAGCACTGCAATCTCCTTGTGGGTGTACCCTTCTATCACATACAGGTTGAAGATGTGTTTACAGCCCACAGGCAACGCATCGATGAGCTGCAGCAGGTCCTCCTTGCGCAGCTCGCTTAGGATGTGATCGTAGTTATTATCGTCGTAGTGCACAATGGTATCGGTCGAAATTTGTTTTTGGTGCTTTTTGTGACGGTAATAATAGGTAATAGCAGTATTGGCCGTCACCTTGCGAACCCAGGCCCCGAGCGAATCGAACGTTTGCTCTTTTTGCAACGATTTGTAAATATTGATAAAGGCCTCCTGGAATATATCCTTCGCATCTTCGGCCGTAGTAGCATAGCGCCGGCATACGCCCATAACCCGGGGGGCGTAATGCTGGTACAGCTGCTCCTGTGCTCCGCGATGACCTTGCCTGCAACCGGCGATCCATTGTTCTTCCATAGTTACCAGGAAGTCCACACGGCTTGCACCGTGTGGACGTTGTATAGATACTTGAGTTTAACGGTTTCTATTTGCATGCTTTTTATTACGGCCAGTCGGTGATGGTGATCGTCACCGTTGTTTCGCTGCATTGGCCGTCGTGACAGATCATATAAATGAAGCTCTCGTGGCCATCGAAGTGATTGTTCGGGATGAACTTGAACATCTCCAGCGAGAAATATTGTATCGATCCGCTATAGGGCTGCTGGGGTGTGGTGATGTGAAGCTGGTTCGTGGGGACACCGTTGAGCACGTCGTTGCCGATGACATTCTGGAACGGGATGTTCAGTGCGCCCTGACTGGCGATCATATCGAGATACTGCGCGTGCGTGTAGACGATGTCGTCACCCACTGCCTGGATAGGGCCTGCCTCGTCTACGTTGATGCTGACCGTGGCTTGTGAACAGTGTCCATCGTAGCAGATTTGGTACGTAAAGCTATCCGCGCCGCGATAGCCGTCTTCGGGGCTGTAACGGAACACTTCGTTTTGCTCATAGTGAGCATTGCCGTGCTGAGGCGGTGTCACAATCGATACCTCGAGCTCGATATACTGCACACCGCCGATTTGGTCGTTGCCAAAGATTTGCGGCAGCGTATACGTGATCTGATTGCCCGGCCACGCCTCCAGCAACGCAGCATACTCGGCCGCGGTATAGTTGAATACATCGTTGACAGCTTGTACCGTAATGGTCTCCGGATGCACCGAGACCGACGCCACGCCGTAATATAACACCTTGGGGTTTGCGCGACCGGCAACGCTATACACTACATAAACGGGACTCGCATAGTCGGTAACAGGATAATAAAAGAGTACCCCGTCTATGATCCTGGCTTCGCCCTGGGCGGGCTGGTTCGTTACCTGGAGGGTGGATACATCAAACTGATCATCGCACAGGATGTCATTGGCCAGCACGTCGACAACGATCTGCGGATCGGTAGGCTTACCGTATCCCTGGTCGGGCACGGCCATGCTGTAACATTTGGTCTCGTCCGACACATACGTAAATTCGATGGTTCCTTCATCGCATTTGCCGGCGGCACACACTGAATAAACTATTTGATCGGTTCCGCTGGTGAAATCCGCGTTCGGAGTATATATCAGCAGCGCAGTGCTGAGAATGGACACGGTGCCCTTGGTAGGCTCTTGAACAATCGAGATCGTCGAGGCACCGGTAAGTTTCGAGGCTTGTACCAGGTCGACCAATACCGGACCGTTTACCGCCATCGCGGCGTCCAGGTCAACGGCCTGGTCGATCTCCTCGTCCGAGGGGATAACGTCACCGCTCATTTCGTCGCACGCTTGCGCCGCGAGGGCCAGCCCTGCCAGGAGGAGGCTACGCCGGATTATGCTTTTAACAGGAAATAACATGGTTTGTAATGTGTTTATATTCTTAATACGATAAATCAAAATGTGTACGTACAATACCATAGTCCTGAAGCATGGCAAAATGGTTGGAAGTATAGGCAGAATCTTTACTGTTTTTTTTGAACTTTGGGAATAAACCCCCATAGCCATGTAGGGCATTTGTATGAATCGGAAGCCATCGCTTTACCAGCGCGCTATGCAGTTATCTACGTTTTTTGCAAGATTTGTTTACACATGGCGATGTGGCAATCGAAACCCGCATACAGCCCCTCAGTGACGAGGGCGAGCAGGCCGCCGAGGCCCTGTTACGACAATCCTACGACCTTGACATACTCGACATGCCCCACACAGCACCGGCCGTTTGACAGCGCCGCCGCCCGGTGGGAGCCCTCTATTTATACCGCTCGGTGCAAGCCGCCGTGCTGCGTGACCTGGACGATGCCATATATAGACCGGGTAGTCCGCACCCGCGTGACAAGGCCGCGCTACGTCACGCACACGTACGCGAAGCGGTACATCATCGTTAGGGGACTATGCGGCCACGCTGTGGCCGGACGCTGAACTGAATTCTTCTATTTCTTCTTTGTATGGAGACAACTTTTGATAAAAACCACCTGGTCGACAAACTGAACGCCGTACTTGCGCACCTGAAAACGACCTTTGTGGGGGAAGACGATATCATCGACCTGATGGGCATTTGCCTGGCGGGCCGGGAAAACCTTTTCCTCCTGGGCCTCCCGCCTCGTCTACCAGAACGGCAGCATGAGCCTGCACACCGCAACCAACCAGTAACCGGCGTTACCGCCGCTGTATATAGGCCGTCGGCACATGCTCCGTAAGCCATACACCATTCGCCGAGCAAAAAAATGTGTAGCCATCCGCACGCATACGGGCAGCATCGACCACCAACACAACAGGCTTGCCATGGCGTCGTCCTACACGACGGGCCGTTTCATCATCCGCGCTTAAGTGCACGTGATGGCGGCTGCGCTTGTCCAGACCTGTCTCCTCTACGGAAGGCAAAAACGCTTCAGCGGTACCATGATAGAGTACAGCCGGCGGTTCGCCTACAGCATAGTCCAGGTCGACGGCAACCGAATGCCCCTGGCTGGCGCGAATGCGTGTTCGATCATCATCATAAATAAACCGTTGTTTATTGTTGGTCGTCACAACGTGATCGAGCTCCGCCGGAGATACGACATATCCGTTCCGGTTCAGCTGTTTCAACAAGATTCCAACATCGGTCCAACCGTTTTCATCAAGGGTAATGCCTGCAGCCTCGGGCGCATGACGCAGCACGAGACTGAGGTATTTACTGATGCGGGTATTTTCTTTCTCCGTCATCATAAAGTCAAATTAGTATGTACTAGTTCAAGTTGCGCCCCAGCAACGCAAACTCGGCTTTATTTTCTTCCAGCCTCTTGACATGGCTCCGGCCGAAGTGGGCCAGGAAGTACAAGTGCTGGTATACATCCAGGGTGAGGGGCTCATGCAGGGGCAACGTTGTTTTATAAAGTGTGCCTTCGCCATGGCACAGCGTGTCAAGGTGATCCAGGCATATACCGAGCTGCCTGCGCATACGGCTTCGTATATCGTCGTGCGACAGGGTCTGCGTAACCGCGGCTGTATACAAGGTATGCATGCAGCGTTCCAGCGCAAGGGCTTCGAGCAGGGTGTAGTGGCTCCAATCGGTTGTCTGGTCAATCGCCGCTTCGGCGGCAAGCTTGTGCGCTTCACGGCAAGCCATCTCGATGGAAGACAACAGGTTACCGTTGGTGTGCATAAGCTGTTCAAGCACCTCACTACAACAACGGCCACCGCCTGCAGGAAGATATTGCAGCACACCCGGCTCCTCATCGAACCAGGCGTCCAGCACGGCATACGTGCGGATCAGCTCCCGTTCAATGGTCCTAAGTATCGTTTCAATATTTTTCATGGTTTAAGGGTGGTTCTATCTATGTTTTAAAATCACTTACACAATAAAAAAGCCCGGACAGTGGTGCCCGGGCTTTCTATATGCTGATTTTTTTATAATCAATCATGTATACAACTCCGGGACGAGTCGTGCTTATCGGCACGAACACGGATCACCGCGGGATTAAATTGGAGTTGTTTCATTTTCATAGAACAAAGGTAATTAAGTTTTTGAATTGTTCAACAGGAAACTGTGTATTTTCACTTTGCCATGGAGGCAGACCTGCACACATTATATCGTTCAGACTTCTACCAGGTTATCGATTTCCGGTGCCGATGCACATCGTGCATGACAACCAAGCCGGAATACGCCGACGCGTTTTGCATCAGCTTTGTACGCAAGGGGAATTTCCTGTATAATGTCTTTCGCCGTTCCATGGACGCGTACACGGGCTGCGTACTTGTCACAAAACCCGGCTCTGAGCGAACCATCACACATACGCACAGCATCCCGGATGAGTGCACGATCTTTGAGTTTACCCCGGCTTTTTACAGCGAGCTTGTGGAATGCCACGGCAACCTACACTTCTTTATTGACAACGACATCCCGTCCACGCTGGTCAAGACCAATGTCTCACTTGAGTTCTTGCATTATCATGTCATCCACCAGATACTGACCCACGGCGGCAGCAAACTGGAGATCGATCAATGCGTGGTTGACATCGTACGTGAAATATTACCCCGGGTCGCCGACTATACGTCCGACACACGCATGGATGCACGACTCAAGAAAAATCACCTCGAAACGATCGAACGGGCCAAAGCGTACATCACCACCCATTTCACCGACGACATGTCGCTCACCTCACTCGCGCAACATTGCTGCGTCAGCCCGTTTTCACTTTAGCCGTATCTTCAAAACGTTTACATCGTATGCGCCGCACCAGTATTTGCTACACACCCGGTTGAAACACGCTGAAATGATGCTGCGCAATACAAGTATGCCGGTAGCCGACGCGGCCTTCGCATCGGGCTTCAACAGTCTGGAACATTTTACCAAATCCTTTAATCAACAGTACGGCCTGCCGCCGGCAAAATTCCGCACCACCGCTACACCCGCCAATACAGCCCCTCCACTTTTTTAGCCTCTCTCCCGAAATAGCAAGATTCCTCAAATGTCCGCCGACAACGCGCTGTAATTTTGTGCCATTACAAAATCATCTTATAGGTATGAAACATCTTTTGAACCTCCTCCAACACTCACGCGACTATACGCTGGCCGTAGCAGAAGCCATGCCCGCCAACGAGTACACATTTAAGCCGGTCAGTACCGTGTGGAATTTTGGCGAACTGCTGCACCACATCGCCTACGGCATTGCCTGGTGGGAAGACAACTATATAAAGGAAATCAAAACCGACTGGAACCCGCCAGCAGCGCCCCCGGCAAAGACCGACATCAAGGCCCACCTGGAAAAGACGTATGGCGCACTGGCGACCACGGTACAAACAACAAAATTTAGTTACGAAGCGGTAGCGGGATTTTATGCTACACTGGACCACATCACCCACCATCGCGGACAAGCTGTTACATACTTACGATGTGCCGGCCAGGTGCCACCGGAGTATACCTATTGATCTGCCGCGGGAGTTTTTTCGGCAAAGGCCTCCTCCATGGCAATGCGGTCAAATGCACGCTCATTATTAGAGATCCAAACGGTGGCCACACCGTTGCCGATCAGGTTCGTAATGGCGCGTGCCTCTGACATAAAACGGTCTACACCAATAAGCAAGGCAAGTCCTTCTACAGGTATGGTTTTGATTGCCTGCAACGTAGAGGCTAACACGATAAAGCCGCTGCCGGTTACGCCGGCAGCGCCTTTTGACGTGACCATCAGGATGCCGATCAACACCAGCACCTGGTCGAGCGACAGGTGTACATGGTACGCCTGTGCTAAAAAGATGCACGCCATCGACAAGTAGATCGTCGTGCCGTCAAGGTTAAACGAATAACCCGCGGGGATCGTAAGCCCCACCACCGGTTTGGCACAGCCCATACGCTCGAGCTTTTCCATCAGCGACGGCAATGCAGCCTCACTCGACGATGTGCCCAGCACAATAAGGATCTCGTGCCGTATATATTTCAGGAAGTGCCAGATGTGAATGCGGTACATCCACAGGATCGCACCCAACACTCCAAAGATAAAGATCGCCATCGTCAGGTATATCGCGCCCATCAGCTTGGCCAGCGACACCAATGTAGAAGGTCCGAACTTCCCCACGGTATACGCCATCCCTCCAAAGGCCCCGATCGGCGCCACATACATTACCAGGTGCAACGCCTTGAAGACATACTTCGACACAATACTCAGCGGTCGCAGGATCTTCTCCTTACTGGCATACAAGCTGAGCAGTGAACCGCAAAGAATCGCCGCCAATAATACCTTTAGCGTGAGATTCTCTTCAAAAAACGCCTTCCAGGTAAATTGTTTCGCCTGGTTCACATAACGATCGACAGACACCCCTTGCGCCAGAGAAGTATCCACGCCGCTGCCGGGCTGCATCACCCACGCCACGGCAACACCGATCACCAGCGCAAAGCTGGTGACGATCTCAAAGTATAACAAGGCCTTGCCACCCGTCTTGCCTACCTTCTTCAGATCGCCCATGGCAGCAATGCCCAGCGTAATGGTGAGGAAGATGATAGGATAAATAAAGAGCTTGACCAGCGCGATAAACTTCTCGCCAAGCACCCCCATCTCAATGGCAGTCGCAGGCTTGACGACGCCCAGCACAATGCCCGCGGCAATGGCGAGCAATACCCAGAACGTGAGGTTCTTCAGAATGTGCTGAACGGTTTTCTTCACAATGCAAACGATGGCAGGTTAGAGATCTTCGCGGTGAATTATACCGCCCCACTCCGCGGAATATATATACTCGCCTTTTACAAGCTGGCCGACATAGTCTTCAATCCACGCATGGAACGAATCGGCAATGATGGGCCGCTCGGGCGCATCGTGCCACATGCGAATGATCTGCCCTTTGCGTCCGCCGGGCGCAGGATCAAGGTCAATACAATAATGATTGCCACTGCCATCGTACGTAATGGGGATCCACATTGGGTTCCACCAATCCCCCTTTACACCCTCCTCCGGCTCGGAGTGCGTACCGTGAAAATTGCCATTATCCAGCAGGTCTCGCCACACACGCCACTCTTCCAAAATCCGCTCGGTCGACAACAGCTCTTCCGTTTCAATCAACCCCTCGCCCGGTTCCTGCCCATTGTGCACCTTATAAAAATCACGAAAAGCAATAGGCAGGGTAACACCGAGAGCCTTCTCCAAATTAGCAATATCGCTGGGCAGCGCGCCAGGATTTAGCTCGTCGAGCAAATGCGCAGCGTGCTCTTCCAGCCAATGTTCGAGTTTTTGCCAGGTTGCAACCATAGTGAAACGACTTGAGTACTAAAATAAGGAATTCATCACTGCGATGCGAATACCCGCCACAGCGTAACGGCAACAGCCATTACGATGCCGAGCCCTATGATCCGTCGCCCCGGCGCCCCGGCGGCGCGGGGGGAGTGGGATAAAACATGGGCGAGTGGGAGCGGGTTTTTTTTAAGAACCAAAATCACAACCCCAAAAACAGGCTCGAATTAACAAAAGCAACACGGCC
>NZ_JAHESE010000283.1 GCF_018598175.1 Dawidia cretensis | reverse complement strand
ATTGTTAATAAATACTTTGTCTCCATGTTCTCGCATAATCTTCTCGGCAGAAATCCGTTTAAACTCTTCGTATCCATTGTCCAACAAGTCCAAACTTTCTTTGTCCTTTGTTCCCCATTGTCTTAGGATCATATCTTTTAGTCGAGAGTTATTTGCACTGTCCGACTTCACTGTCGCGAAATGATGCTTTTGGGCCATCTTTTCCTTTAGTCCCAGAAGTCCCATATAG
>NZ_JAHESE010000282.1 GCF_018598175.1 Dawidia cretensis | reverse complement strand
CCTTATGAATCCAAGATGGATGAGGCGGTGCATGATCTTTTAAAATACTTTGCAGAATTCCAGACAGAATTTGATGAGTTCTTTCCTTTGCTTCATCGGCATTGTGAACTATGGTTACAAAAACACGTCGAGTCGCCAGAATGATTTAACGATTCAATTCCTTAAGAATCCGATATCTATCTGTTATACTTTTACATTATTTGCCTGTTGATCAGCATTCGTCCTGATC
>NZ_JAHESE010000281.1 GCF_018598175.1 Dawidia cretensis | reverse complement strand
ACGTGAGATCGCAAACAAGAATGAAAAGATTGCTTCGGAACGTGAGAAGGAAGCGATTGCTGCCAACAAGGAGTCTTTACGTCAACGTTATATTGCTATCGCAAAAGCAATGGCTATTAAATCGAAGGAATTGAACGGTGATAAGGATCAACAGTCTCTATTAGCTCAACAAGCTTTCAATTTTAACAACGAGTATGGTGGTTATGCTTTTGATAACGACATCTATAAT
>NZ_JAHESE010000280.1 GCF_018598175.1 Dawidia cretensis | reverse complement strand
GTATTGCCTTGCATTGATGGAACGTTGTTAACTGGCTTATCGAAATATGAAGCTGTAATCAAATACGCGCCTGAGGTTTCTTTTTCTGGTGTCACAGTTCCTGATAATGGCAAACGCTGAGCTGACTTATCTTCTCCCAATGAAAGAATATATTCAACCATTTGTCTGGCATCTTCTACGCTAATCTGGGGATGTGCCGCCATCTCAGTAGTTCCCCATACTCCAGCAC
>NZ_JAHESE010000279.1 GCF_018598175.1 Dawidia cretensis | reverse complement strand
AAATGCGTGCCGTGCACGATCTTTTTCATCGCGATGGATCATAGCCAGTGGGTTTAACTCGTTTGGAGCGGGTTTTAGGGAAGAATGCTACTCTGGGGTTAAAAGAGTTTACAAGTTTCCCTTAATCAAAGGTACCTTTACCACTGGTGGAAAAATAAAGAGACTTATTAGGTGGGATACTATGCGTTACAAGTGGCCGATCTAGAATATAAGTGGCAGCAGTTAACGTT
>NZ_JAHESE010000278.1 GCF_018598175.1 Dawidia cretensis | reverse complement strand
TGTCCACTAACCAAAAGTTACCAATCTCATCACCATTACCAGGTGAAAAGAATTTAGAAGGAGTCAATTTGTTTGTGATATAATCGCCTTTAACATTAACTTCAATGGTACCCGTACCAACGCATCCGTTCTGATCTTTCCCGGTGACTACATACGCCGTTGTAACAAGCGGGGTAGCATTAGGTTCTGCGATGGTTGCATCTGACAATGTTTCGGACGGTGTCCAGGAA
>NZ_JAHESE010000027.1 GCF_018598175.1 Dawidia cretensis | reverse complement strand
AGTCCATTCTTCTGCTTTATCAGCTCTCGCTTTCCGCATCCCCGCCGCTCTTCTAGCGATTGGGGATGCAAATGTAGCAGGTGTTTTTCGTTTTGCAAATTCAACTGTGAAAAAATTACACAGTGACCAGCGAACGGTGTATTGTTTGGGTGCGATCAGGCCCTGTCGACACCAATGTAATAGGAACATTAAGCTCTGTTTCCAGAAACTTTATATAATCGTTCAGCTCCGAAGGCAAACTTTCTTTCGATTTGCGCAGGTCGGTGCCCCAGCCTTTTAATTCTGTATAAACTGGGGAAATTTTTTCATGCACGATCTCATACGGGATCATATCCGTCACCGAACCGTCGTTTAGCTCGTAATGCGTGCAAACTTTTATGGTCGGGAAGATGCTCAACACATCTGCTTTCATCATCAATAACTGCGTGACGCCATTAATCATGATGGAATATTTTAGCGCTGGCAGGTCAATCCAGCCACAGCGACGCGCACGTCCTGTGGTAGAGCCAAACTCGTTGCCCTCCTTGCGCATAGCCTCGCCGTCGGTATCCAACAACTCGGTGGGGAATGGACCACTGCCAACGCGGGTGCTATAGGCCTTAAAGATGCCATATACTTCGCCGACATGACGCGGTGCAATCCCCAGGCCGGTACACGCGCCGGCGGTCACTGTACTGGAGCTTGTTACAAACGGATAACTACCAAAGTCGATGTCGAGCAACGCTCCCTGCGCACCTTCTGCCAGGATCGACGATCCGGCCTTCAGCTCGCGGTTCAGGAAATATTCGCTTTCAATGAGGTTAAATTCTTTCAGGAATTGCACGGCATCCAGGAATTGAGCTTCCAGCTCTGCCCAGTTGTAGGTCACATCGTGATCTTTCAAGATCTTGAAGTGCACGTCCGTGAGGCGCTTCAGACGGTCTTTGAAATCAGCCGAGAGGATATCCCCTACCCGCAGGCCCTGGCGACCGATCTTATCCTGGTACGTGGGACCGATGCCTTTTAAGGTTGAGCCAATTTTATTTTCGCCCTTCGCCTTTTCATAGGCCGCGTCCAGTAGCCGGTGCGTGGGCAGGATCAACGTGGCCTTTTTAGAAATGAAAAGATTTTTCCTGACGTTCAGATTGAACTTGGCCAGTTTGTCAATTTCGGCTTTAAAGATCACCGCATCGAGCACCACGCCATTACCGATGACGTTGCGCGTGGTCTCACGGAAAATGCCGGAGGGAATTTGATGCAGTACGTGCTTGATGCCGTCGAACTCCAGTGTATGGCCGGCATTGGGGCCACCCTGGAACCGGGCGACTACATCGTACTTAGGGGCCAGTACGTCAACGATCTTCCCTTTGCCTTCGTCTCCCCATTGAAGGCCCAATAAAACATCTACCTTAGACATCCGTGAAATTTCTTATTGATCTGATAAATTATTTTGCGATTTCTGCTTCCGACTGTATGATCTGGAAGATGGCGTTGAGCTTGGTAATGACCAGCAGCTTTTGCACGTTTTCCGACGGCTTCATGAGGTAAACCTCACCGCCCTTATTGCGAAACTTGGTGAGAATTGTAATGAGCACGCCAATGCCGGTACTGTTGATGTAACGCAGCTCAGAAATATCGATGATACAGGTCAGCGCCTTTTCTTGTATGGCGTTATTGACGATCTCGATGACGGCAGCGCCATTGTCTTCGCCGATCAGGTCACCCGACAGGCGTATGGACAGTTTGCTACCGTTTATTTGGTGATTAAAGTTCATAGTGTATTGTGCTTAGTTTGAAGCCGCCTGGCGATGCTCACAATCCACTTTGGTGCAGGCAGCGTACAGAATCAACGAATGGTGCATCACGTTGAAATGGAGGATCTCCTCCACGGTGTTTTGAATGTTCTGAATGCGGGGGTCGCAAAACTCCACCACCTTGTGACATTCGGTGCAGATCAGGTGATCGTGCTGTTTGAAGCCGTACGATTTTTCGTATTGCGCCAGGTTCTTGCCAAACTGGTGTTTGCTAACCAGGTCGCATTCCACCAGCAAGTCGAGCGTGTTGTAAACAGTGGCCCGGCTTACGCGGTAGTTCTTATTCTTCATGCTGATGTAAAGTGACTCTACATCAAAATGGCCATCGCGGGTGTAAATTTCCTCGAGTATGGCGTACCGTTCAGGCGTCTTGCGAAGCTCCTTGTTTTCCAGGTAAGCCGTAAAGATCTTCCTGACCTCGTCGTATAATTTCGGATTTAGTGCCATGAATTAACGGGCAAAAATAATCAAGTTTCGGCGATCTGCCAATTTAGCTTTTTTAGGCGTAGACTTTTGGCCAAAAAGGTTGTATTACAGGGTTTTAGTGGAGCTTAGAGAGGGAAACTGGGGAGTAACAGCGGAATGATTGCGGGGCTTTCCGTGGCAAAGGCACCCTGACGGCATAGCGGAGGCATTGCCTGACCGGAGATAAAGCAGCGCTCCTGAATGTTGGCTTATCTGTGCTTTATAGATGCTTTATGTATGCAATATCTATGCTATATCCCTGGCTTGGGCCTGCCTTTGATATGTTTTAGCCGGGGTTTACCCGTATCAAAGCCGTACTAAAGCCATACATTACCCGTATCAACCCTATACCATAGCTATCCTTCACCTATACCTGACATATCCCCTACGCGGGCAGTCGTAGTTATTCCTTAGAATCGAAACGGCTCACCTTCACAACCCCCTCCACGCTCCGCAACTTCTCAATCAGCTGCTCCAAATGGCGGGTATCGTTTACGTAAAGCATGATTTCGCCTTCAAAAATGCCGGAGTCGGTGTGGATGGACATGGAGCTCATATTCACTTTCAGCTCTTCGGAGATGACTTTAGAAACGTCGTTGATGAGGCCTACGCGGTCGGTGCCGCGGATTTTCAGGCCGGTAAGGAACGCCACCTCGTGCTGGGACGTCCACTTGGCTTTTACGACCCTGTTTCCGTGGTGCGACAAGAGCTCGGGTGCATTGGGGCAGTTGGTGCGGTGTATTTTGATACCTTCCGACACAGTCACAAAGCCAAAGACGTCGTCGCCGGGGATGGGCGTACAACATTTAGCCAGCTTGTAGTCCACCACGTCCATGTCCTCGCCTACCAACAGAATGTCATCGTAGCGGCCTTTCTTGGTAATTTCCTGCTCAATGGTCTTCGCGTCGGCCACTTGCAGGTTGGGCCTGCTTTTAATGGGCGAGGACGGTTTGTTCTCAATAAATTTTTTGAGGTCTGCCGCGGTGATAAAACCACGGCCGACACGGTAATACAATTCAAAATTGGCGGGCACTTTAAAATGCTCGCGCAGTTGCTCCATAAACTGCTGAGTGGGCTCTTCTTTTAGCTGGCGAAGCTTGCGGAGCAGTATCTCCTTTCCCTCTTCGGCCGATTTCCTTTTGTCTTCTTTAAGCTCGTCTTTGATGCGCGACTTGGCCTTGGAGCTCACGACAAACCGCAGCCAGTCCTCGTGAGGGCGTTGTTTGGCAGAGGTGAGGATCTCAATCTGGTCGCCGTTCTTCAGCACATAGTTGATCGGCACCAGCTTATTGTTCACTTTGGCGCCGATGCATTTGGAACCCACCTGGGTGTGGATCTCGAACGCAAAATCCAGCGCTGTCGCGCCGTAGGGCAATGTTTTCAGCTCCCCCTTGGGAGTGAACACAAATACCTCGTCGCTGAACAGGTTGCCGCGGAAGTCGTCGACAAAGTCCAGAGCACTATGGTTGTTTTGTTCCAATAGATCGCGTACGCGGGCCAACCACTTCTCGAGGTTCGATTCGGCGGTCGTGTTGGTGTCTTTATATTTCCAGTGGGCAGCGTAACCCTTTTCCGCGATTTCATCCATGCGTTTGCTGCGAATCTGCACCTCCACCCATTGGCCGTTTTTGGCCATGACCGTAGTGTGCAGCGACTCGTAGCCGTTCGCTTTGGGGGTGCTGATCCAGTCGCGCAGGCGGTCGGGATTGGGGGTGTAGTAATCCGTCACAATGGAATACACCTGCCAGCAGAGCGCTTTTTCGTGCTCCATAGTGGTGTCGAGTATGATGCGGATGGCAAACAGGTCATACACCTCCTCGAAAGGAATGTTCTGTTTGCGCATCTTATTCCAGATGGAGTGAATGGACTTGGGACGCCCTTTAATGTCGTATTCGATGCTGAGCTTGTCGAGCTCCTCTTTGATCGGCACCACGAACTGTTTGATAAACTTGTTCCGGGCGAACCGGGTGGCGTCGATCTGCTGCGCAATAGACTGGTAGATAGGTCGGTCCGTAAAGCGCAGGTAGAGGTCTTCCAGTTCGGTTTTGATGGCATTTAGGCCCAGGCGGTGTGCCAGCGGGGCATAGAGATAAATGGTCTCGTTGGCAACCTTCAGCTGTTTCTGACGGGGCATGCTGTCGAGCGTGCGCATATTGTGCAGACGATCGGCCAGCTTGATAAGGATCACCCGCACGTCTTCCGACAGGGTAAACAGCATTTTGCGGAAGTTTTCCGCTTGTTGCGAAGTGCCGTATTCAAAAACACCGCGGATTTTGGTCAGACCATCGATGATCTTGGCGATTTTTTTGCCAAACATGCGCTCGATGTCGATCAGCTCGATGTCGGTGTCTTCCACGACGTCGTGCATGAGGGCGGCAATGATCGAGGTTGTGCCCAGGCCGATTTCCTCCACGCAAATCTCGGCTACTGCCAGGGGATGGAAAATAAAGGGCTCTCCAGACTTGCGGCGCATGTCCTTGTGAGCCTCCAGCGACAGTGTAAAAGCCTTTTTGATCAATTTGGCGTCCTCATCTTTTAAGATGGGTTTAGCCTTGCGTAGTAATCTTCTGTATCGGCTGATGATCTCTTTTTTCTCCTGCTCCGTGTCGATTACCATCTTCTGAAATCCCTGATTTGAACTAATAAACGAGGTTTTTTCCTCTTTTGTAAGCTCTTTGTGAATAAAAAACGTAAACTATTCTTTATTTGCGAATATTCCATAAATTTGCGGCCTCATTTTCCGGATGTGGCGTAATTGGTAGCCGTGCCAGACTTAGGATCTGGTGCCGAAAGGCGTGGGGGTTCGAGTCCCTCCATCCGGACCAGCTGAACCCTCACTGTTCGTTAACAAAAGCGCGGGCAGAGAGGGTTCTTGGTTTCTCTGGAAAGGTAAACAATCAAACGTTTTAAGCTTTGGAAATAACTCTGAACAAAAAGAACAGCACTGAAGGTCTAATTAAAATTAGATTAACCGAAGGTGATTATCAACCCCGCGTGGAAGAAAAGCTGAAAGATTATTCGCGCAAAGCGAATATCAAAGGCTTCCGTCAGGGCAAGGTGCCTACCGGAGTGGTCAAGAAGATGTTCGGTAAATCCATCCTGGTAGACGAGATCAACCACCTTCTGTCAAACAAGCTTTCCGACTACATCAAAGAAAATAAGCTCCGCATTCTCGGCGAGCCCCTGCCCAATCAGGAAAAGGCCAGCGGCATTGACTGGGATACTCAGCGTGATTTTGAGTTCGAATACCAGATTGGGATGGTGGAAGATTTCACCTACGATCTTTCTCCCAGCGTAAAAGTTCAAGGCTACACCATTACAGTGGATGATAAGGTGATGGACGAGACGATCGCCGATCTGAAAAACCGCTTTGGCAACATGACCTACCCCGAGGCTGCCGGTGCAGAAGATAACCTGACAGGTGAGCTTCGCGCGAAAGACGGTGACTTCAAAAAAGAATACGCTTTCCTGCAACTGGACAAAGTCGATAAGAAAGAGCAAGCCAGGTTTGTTGGCGTGAAGAAAGACGAAGAAGTAGAATTTGAAGTAAGCAAACTTTTTGCTGAAGAAGGTCTTACCGGCCAGTTGCTCGGCATTCCTGCTGAAGAAGCTAAAAGCGCCAAAGGAACCTATATTTTTAAAGTTACCAACATCAGCCATAACGAGCCCGCCGCTGTTAACACCGAGCTTTTTGATCGTGTTTTCGGTCCTGGCGTGGTGACGACAGAAGCTGATTTCATTCAGAAGGTAAAGGAAACGATCGGCGAGAATTACAAGCGCGAGTCGGAACACTT
Source organism: Dawidia cretensis (assembly GCF_018598175.1). Taxonomy (GTDB): domain Bacteria; phylum Bacteroidota; class Bacteroidia; order Cytophagales; family Cyclobacteriaceae; genus Ohtaekwangia; species Ohtaekwangia cretensis. Next base: position 103,980 of record NZ_JAHESE010000027.1, on the reverse strand, counting down.
CCTCGACCACCACATTGAAGACTACTATCTCGATAACACCAAGATCGAGATGCCGGCTGAGTTCCTGAAGAGCTGGTTGAAGTCGACCAGCAATGGTCAGGTAACAGACGATGTACTGGCAAAAGAATTTGATGCGTACGCGCGTGGCCTGAAGTGGGACCTGGTGAAAAACAAAATTGCCGAAGACAAGCAGATCACCGTAGAGTCGGAAGAAGTTCGCGACAAAGCGAAGGAAATGATCCTGGCACAGTTTGGCGGCCAGCAATTTGCTGCCCAACTGGGTGACCGCATGGATGCCATTGCCGACAATTATTTACAAAGCGAGAACGGCCAGAACTTCATGCGCCTCTACAACCAGCTTCGTGGCGAGAAGATCATGAAGCTGATCCGGGAGAGCATTACGGTACAGGAGAAAAAAGTGTCAGCAGACGAGTTCAAGAAGATCGTCGAAGAGCACAAACACTAATCGATACGTATTCAGGCCGGTAGCGGCCGTTGCCGACGGCTGCAATAAAGCGCACCGGTCATGCGACTATGGTTTTAATTCCGCCGTCGGGAGGGAATTAAAACCATTTTTGCTTTAAATGGGTTTAAGGATCGAAAGGGTTGGATTTGTGACCTTGGATGCCTAAGATTACTATAATTTCCGACCTCCAAAATGTAATTTATTTTCATAATTGACTATGCAGTATAACAATGAATTCAGAAAGTACGCGGTGCACCACATGGGCATGAGCAGTAATACCGTTGACAGCTATGCGCAGCAAATCCAAAACATGACGCAGTATGTGATCGAAGAGCGGCCGGGCAACTTCCGCGCGATCGATGTCTTTACGCGCCTTATTTCTGACCGTATTATTTTCCTGGGAATGGGTATCGACGACCAGATCGCCAACCTGATCACCGCACAGCTGCTTTTCCTCGAGTCATCAGACCCGAAGAAAGACATCATCATGTACATCAACAGCCCGGGTGGTTCTGTGTATGCCGGCCTCGGTATCTACGACACCATGCAATATGTAAATCCTGATGTTGCCACCATCTGTACAGGCCTGGCAGCTTCGATGGGCGCTGTGCTGCTGACGGCGGGTGCTGCTAAAAAACGCTCTGCCCTGCCCCATGCACGGGTGATGATTCACCAGCCCATGAGCGGCATGCAAGGTCAGGCTTCGGATATGGAAATTTCATTGAAGCAGACCCTGGAAGTGAAAAAGGACCTGTATAACATCCTGGCCAAGCATAGCGGCGCCAAATACGAGAAAATCGAGAAAGATTCCGATCGTGACTACTGGATGCGCGCCTCTGAAGCCAAGGAATATGGCCTGATCGACGAAGTTCTGGAACGTAAGAAAATCTAATTTAAAGGCAGATTTGTCACTGTGCAGATGTGCTAACTATTGGGTATTTTTGAACACCCAATGCGCACATTTGCACATTGGTAATCTCTACAAAACATGGCTGAAGTTACCTGCTCATTTTGCGGAAGAAGTAAAAAAGATGTTGACCTGATGATCTCCGGCATCCACGCGCACATTTGCGACAAATGTGTGACGCAGGCGAACCAGATCCTCAGCGAGGAGAAGAAAAGCAAGACGGAAGCGGGCTTTTCGCCCAATTTCAAGCTGATCAAACCGATCGAGATCAAGAAGTTCCTGGACGAATACGTCATCGGCCAGGACGATGCTAAAAAGATCATGTCGGTCGCGGTGTACAACCACTACAAGCGGTTGATGCAGCGCAAGCTTGACAGCGATGTAACCATCGAGAAATCGAATATCATCATGGTTGGCGAGACCGGTACCGGTAAAACGTACCTGGCCCGCACACTGGCCAAGATGCTGCAAGTTCCGTTCTGTATTGCCGACGCCACTGTGCTGACCGAAGCCGGTTATGTTGGCGAAGACGTAGAAAGCATTTTAACACGCCTGCTCCAGTCCGCCGACTACAACGTCGAGGCTGCCGAGCGTGGCATTGTTTATATCGACGAGATCGATAAGATCGCGCGTAAATCAGACAACCCTTCCATCACCCGCGATGTAAGCGGTGAAGGTGTACAACAGGCGCTGCTGAAGCTTCTGGAAGGCACGGCAGTGAACGTACCGCCCCAAGGCGGACGGAAACACCCCGACCAGAAAATGATCACTGTCAACACGGAGAACATTCTGTTCATCTGCGGCGGTGCATTTGAAGGCATTTCGCGCTTTATTGGCAACCGCCTCAATACACGTCCCCTGGGCTTTGTGGCGGGTCTCGATGGCCTGCATCCTGCCGATATCAACAAAGACAACCTGCTGCAGTTTATAACAGCGCAGGATCTGAAAAGCTTCGGCCTGATTCCCGAGCTCATTGGTCGTCTGCCAGTGGTGTCCTATCTGAACCCGTTGGACACCGACGCCCTGCGTAAGATTTTGACGGAGCCCAAAAACGCGCTCATTAAACAATACCGCAAGCTGTTCGACATGGAAAGCATCGAGCTCGAATTCAAAGATGGCGCCATCGATTTTATCGTCGAGAAAGCCATGGAGTTTAAGCTGGGAGCCCGTGGTCTACGCAGCATCTGCGAAGCCATCATTAACGACGCCATGTTCGAGCTTCCGTCTGAGAAGAATACCGACAGGCTGGTGATCAACCGCGCATACGCGGAAGAGAAATTTAGCAAATCACATTACAGCAAGCTGAAAGTAGCCTAACCAGGCTACTTTCCGGCTTTCTTTAAATATTGGGTCATCAGCCGCGCCGCATTGTCGGACGCCGACCCTGTGTCCAGTATTTGTATAATCCGATCGTATTCTTGTAACATGTTTTCCCGGTAGGGTATATCCTCTAACATATGGGTAAGCTCCGCTGAAACATCATCTGGATTGGCCTTTCCCTGGATCATTTCTTTGACCACTTCCTTGCCGGCAATCAGGTTTACCAGGGATATATACGCAACTCTAATGATCTGCTTCACCAGCCAGTACGACACCTGGCTCGCCTTATAAACCACCACCTGAGGTACTCGAAACAACGCTGTTTCCAGTGTCGCGGTGCCGGAGGTCACAATTGCCGCAGCAGCATGTTGCAGCAGGTTGTAGGTGTCCTCAAAGATAAATGTTACGTTAGGGTACTGCTGCAGCAAGCCATATAACGACTTATCCAGATTTGATACCGCCGCCACAGCAAACTGGCGGTCCGGGAATCGCTCCACCACAGCTGCCATCAGTGGAATAATCGTGCGCAGCTCCTGTCTGCGGCTGCCGGGCAGCAAAGCGACCAGGGGAGTCTTACCGGTAAGCTGATTACGTTCGAGGAACTGCAGGTCTTGTATATGCGCTTTTACAGCATCCAGCACGGGATTGCCGACATAGTCCACCTCCCAGTCAAACCTTTTAAAGAAATCCTTCTCAAATGGTAGGATGACAAACAGCTGGTCGACATTGGCTTTGAGCTCGAGCGCCCTGCGCTGGTACCAGGCCCATACCTTGGGTGGAATGTAGTAAAAGACCTTGATGCTGTTCTTTTTGCCAAACTTGGCAATTCGGCGGTTAAAGCCGCCATAATCTACTAAGATGATCACATCAGGCTTGTACGCTGCGATATCGGCCTTACACTTCCCAATATAACGGGATATTCTATTCAGGTTCGTGAGAATCTCCACCAGCCCCATGAACGCCAGGTCGCGATAGTGCACCGTGAGCTTTACCCCACCCGATTCCATGTAATCGCCTCCAAAGCCTTGAAATTCGGCTTGTGGATCGTGCTGCTGAATGGCCCGGACGAGGTTGCCGGCATGCAGATCGCCTGACCGCTCCCCCGCTATGATATAATATCGCATGGCTGATAGAACTGATGAACGGGGTACGAGTTACAATTTATTCGCCAAAGTACTCTACATAATTCCGAGGCGTCTCGTACAAGCGGAGTGAATGCAGAGTACCGTATTTCGTAATGGCGGGTACCTGGACGTTCAGGATCTTCCAAATCTCGAGGATCAATGTTTCGCAACTGGCCAGTTTGCCCTGCATAAAATCGACGTCGAGGTTGAGGTTCTTATGATCGAGCTTATCTATCACCTCCCGGCGGATGAGCGTGCTCAGGCGCTTGAGGTCGACCACAAAGCCCGTTTCAGGATCGGGATGGCCTTTTACGGTCACAATCAGCTCGAAATTATGGCCATGCCAGTTTTCGTTGGCACACGGGCCAAATACCTCCGCATTCTTTTCCGGTGTCCACTGGGGATTGTAAAGCTTGTGGGCGGCGTTAAAATGTTCTTTCCGTGAGATGTAGATCATAAGTAACCAGACTGCAAATATAACACCTCTCCCACTCATAGTAAATTCGACTGGTTTCCAGGAATTTAACTTCCAAAGTTCAAAAAATCCAACTACCTATACGGGTAAACATCCTTCGGATTAACCTTCACCTAACCATATGAAAAAACATGTTATCAGCGCGACCCTGTTAGCACTCATGCTTTCGTTTCAGGCGCATGCTCAAACCGTTGGCAATAATCCTTCTGCGGGAATGGATATACAGACCAACTCAGGGGGCTTTGTCACGCAGCTGCCACCTGCACCGGCGGAAATCAAAGGGAGCTATTACTTGACGGACGATTGGAAACGGGGGACGATCTATCTGAAAGAGATGTCCCTTAAAGACTACTATTTTAAGTATGACATCCAACACAATCAATTTGAAATAAAAATAGAAAATCAGGTTAAAGTACTTTCAGGGCAGCGTGTTGACAAGTTCCAGCAGGATGACAATAGCAATGCAGGACTCACCACATATGTAAACTCGAGGAACTACACGCTAGACGGTACACCTATACAAGGCTTTCTGCAAGTTATTGTTGATGGGGACTGGGACCTGGTGTCTAAAACTGAAGTAAAATTAGTAAAGAGTGGTTACGTAGCGGCCTTAGATGCTGGCTCGCCGGACGCTCAGTTGTCAAAGAGCGATAAATACTACCTGGCCGACAAACAGGGTCACCTGATTCTTGCCCAGTCGATCAAAAAGAAAAGTATCCCGGAAATATTCCAACAAGAACCTAAGGATGCACAGGATCGTCTGATCGCAGCAAATCTGAATAGCAAGCGATTACCGGATTTAATTAATATGTTAAGCATACTTAACGGAGAGACACAGAATCAATAACAGCTTTTCAGTAAAGAAGGCCTCTGCCTCTTTCATTCTTTAAATCAAAAAAAGCCATCTGTTTATCACAGATGGCTTTTTCATGACTTTGAACTTTGATTACTGCTTGGTGAGTATTTCGTTCACGACGCGGTCACCTCCGTCACCTGCATATTTGTAGCGAAGCTTAAAGACCTTAGTATCCGGGTTGTATGTATTGTCATCTGCATCTACCTGGAACTGCACGGTTCCCGTACTAGCAGGACCTTTCGGTACTAACGTTACTGTGTTATCAGGATTTACGACCAACCACATAACCCAGCCGCTACCACCAAGGTCAGCATATTCTGTAGAAACAGTTTCCGGATCAATTGGCGCCAGCGTTTTGTTCCGGTTGATACCTCGTTCTCCGCCCGTCGGGTGAACAAACTTACCGACCGATTTATAGCTCCCGGAGTATGCATTTGCTACTGACACTGTAATTGTGTTCAGATTCACCACTTCGCGGCCGTCAGCCATTACTGACACAAAGCGATATTCCCAGAAATCACCAATCCGTAGCGTAGCTTCATCTTCAGGTAGGGGTTGATTTTCAAGGAGCAATCCGTTGCGTAATTGGGCATAGGTTTGGTTGAGCGTCACATCAACGCGTTCCTCCACATTGGAGCTGTTAACTTCCAGCTCTGTTACCAGCACTTCGTTGCTATGCTTCGCTGTCGATTCCAGGCCACATTCAGAGCAATATGATTTATATACCTGCACCTTTTCCACGCCAATTCCCTGGCGAACGGTCAAGACCACGTCTATCGATGCTGTTTTACCAAGCACGTAGGAAATAGAGGCTGATTGGGGCACCAAAAGGCCACCTTCTATTGCATTTGTCGTTATCTGATCCTCGTTGTCCTCACAAGCAAATGCCATTGCTGCAAGACCACTTAGCAGAAAGTATTTAAATATTTTCATTTGTTCTTAATCTAATGTTATTCAAAAACACTTTTTCCTTTTTACACGTGATCAATTTGCATCCCACCACACCGGGCTATTCATGCTTTCGTCACCCTCTTGATCGTCCTTAGCCTTTTGCAACGCAGTAGGGTTTTTAGTTTCCTCGTCGAGCGGGTATTGCAGGCGCACAGGGATCTTACCACCGTTCAGGCCGTTAACCGCCGGCGTCAACTCGGGGTACCCAGTTCTTCTCCATTCAAACCAGGACTCCAGACCTTGATCGAACATGGCAATGTACTTTTGAGTAGCGATCAATCGGTCGGCCTCGGCTGGGGTGTAAGGTGCTGCTTCCTCAATTTGATATTCAACAGCCTTATACAGCGAATCCGGCATAGACCAGCCGCCCGATGTTACGTGTCTGTCGATCAAATCCTGGAAATAATCTTCATACTGATAAAACGAAGCTTCGACGCCAGCCTCATAGTAGGCCTGTGCTTGCGCCTCACCACCAGGGATAAAGCCTTTGTGCGCCGCTTCTGCCAGAATGAATTGCAGTTCGGAATAGCTCAACAACATGCCGGGGGTTTCGCCGCGCAAGAAATACGTGCCGATTTTCGATGTATTGGCCAGGCCGTTTCCATTGTATGCAGCTGCTGCAGAAGACGTGAGGCCGTTTTGCATACCTACATATGACGCTGTGCCAGAAGCAGGTTGTGCATACAGCATGATACGTTCATCACCATTGGCGTCGAGCATATCAATGATGTTTTTGCTCACACGGTGATCATCGCGTGTCTTTCTGTTTTCGTTGATCGGGTTGTTGTTCGGAGCCAGACCTAAGTACTGCAGGTATGCGCTCTGACCATCTGCAAAAATGGGGAACACGTCAGGTGTAGTGACGATTTCCGTCATCTGAGCTGTTACGAACGGAACATCTTTCGCAGACATTCTTAGCAGTAATCTCAAACGCAGGGAGTTGGAATATTGCTGCCACAAGGCCAGATCATTATCAAACAGGATATCACCGGCGATTTCGTTTTCGGTTTCTGCCAACAGCGTATTGGCTGTTTTCAGGTTTTCGATGATCGCGCGGTAAATGGCTTCCTGCGTGTCGTATTCAGGGCTGAGGATGCCGCCATCGACTGGGTCACCCTGGAAAGCCTTCGAAAATGGAGCAGCTCCCCACAGGTCTGTAACGATAGACATGATGTGAGCCTGCATGATTAAACCAACTGCTTTATAGGCAGTGTTTCCTGAAGCATCCGCAATTTTAAGCAGCTTTGCGATATCCTGTCCAGATGCGCTATAGAAGCTGTTCCAGGTAGTGTTCAGTTCAGAGACGCGGGGTTGATACCGGTCTTCGTCGGTATATTGCGCCTTCGCCATATACTGCACCCAGCCGGCGCCGATCTCATGACCCAGCCCGATGGAATGAAGCCGGTCGGTAGAGCTCTCGATTGCATTTGTCAGCAACAAGTTCGGGCTTGCCTGTTCGGCTGTCGGCGCGTTCTCGTTGGTGTTGAATTTATCAAAGTTATCAGTACATGCGCTGACACCCACCGCGAGCGTAACCAGTGCAACGTATTTTATAATATTTTTCTTCATAGTTGTCATGTTAAGAGTTCGTCAAACGAGAATTCTTATTGCAATTTAAAGCCGATGTTAAAGCCGATGCTTCTGGCAGAAGGAGACTGACCAAATTCAAGACCTTGCACGTTTGTATTGCTGAATGAAGTTTCAGGATCAACGTGCGGGATTTTGCTATAGAGCAATGCTAGGTTGCGGCCGGTAACAGCAAACGTTACGTCTCTGATCGGCAGTTTGCCTAACAGGCTGTTCGGCACGGTATATCCCAGGCGAACTTCACGCAGTTTTACATAGCTGGCATCGAATATAGAGGATTCGGTGATCGTGTTTGAAAACGCCGCTTTATTATAGTCTTCTGCTGTTACGACGATGTTGTTCGTCACGTACTCCGGAGTTTCCGCACTACCTACATTCATCACACCATCGCCTACGATACCTGCTTCACGTCCTTTCAGCGTTTCTTCCAGGATACCTGCGTAACGGCCCCATGCAGTCGTCATGCTGTAGACGTCGCCGCCTCTTTTCACGTCGATCAGGAACGAAAGCAAAATACCCTTGTAGCTGAATTGGTTGTTGAAACCACCTGTCCAATCCGGCGTATAGTTACCCAGTGCTTTCGGTGTAGTAGACGTTACAGGAAGACCGCTTTCGTGAATGATGCGTCCCTGTGGATCGCGCTCGAAGCCATAGCCATACAGTGTACCGAATCGCTGGCCGGGAACCGCTGCTACCTGCATGCTCCAGTATGTACCGAGTACATATTGTTCAACACCCGGATACAACTCTACTACCTGGTTTACGTTCTTTGCAAAGTTCACGGTGAAGTCCCACTGGAAACCGCTTGCTGTTGACAGCGGCGTAACACCTAAGGTAAGTTCTACGCCTTTGTTAGAAATCTCACCGGCGTTGATGTATTTCTCCAAATAACCGGAAGAGCTGGATACCGGAACCGCGATGAGCTGTTTCGTGGTCTTCTGGTTGTAATACGTCAGTTCTGCTCTGACTTTGTTGTTAAACAACGATGCGTCAACACCAAATTCAAGTGAGTTTGTGCGCTGAGGCTCCAGATCGGGGTTAGACAGGGTATTGTCTACGAACAAATTCGGGAGTTTTGTACCTGCGTTCCAGCTATCTCCGAACGTCACGTAGTTCAACAGTCTGAACGGATCGGTATCAGAACCTACCTGAGCAAAACCACCGCGCACTTTCAACGATGTCAGTACATTTGACTGCAGACCGGCCAGTTCAGAGATTACGACGCTTACGTTAGCCGCGGGATAGAAATAGGAGTTATTGCCATCAGGCAATGTGCTCGACCAGTCGTTACGACCGCTGAAATCCAGGAAGAGGGCATCACGGAAACCGATCTGGCCTGAGAAGTACAAGCTGTTGATGCGCTTCGTGTTTTCGTAGCTTGATGTTCTGAGCGCTACCTTTGAGTTGCCCAGCGTGTAGATACCTGGTACCGCCAACTCGTCGGCATTGCCTGTTATCTGATGCTTACGTTGTGTCATTCTGTTCCCACCAGCATTCAGTGAAAGAACTATATCATCGCTCAACGATTTGTTGAACGAGAGGAGGAAGTCGGAGTTTACTTCTGAGAATGTGTTAGACGTCTCCGAGTACTCACCTTGCGGATTGTCTATGTCGCCCGCCGCGATACGGCCGGTGTTCAGGTATGAATAGTAATCAGTACCTGTTCTTACGAACACGCTCAGCCAGTCATTAAAGCGATATTGCGCTTTAACGTTACCATAGACACGATTTCTGTCCATCCCGTTCAGGTTTTCGTTCAACGTGAAGTACGGGTTGTTGTGATAGTTGTAGTTCCAGCTGTATTTCTCACCGGCAGCGTTCTGGTAGTTTTTCAGTTCGGCGATGTCTACCTGGCGACCGAACCATACGAACTGCTGCATTACGTTTTGACCACTGTAACCATAACCCGGCAGGTTATCGCTGTGTGTGTTTACAAAGTTGGCAGACGCAGAGATGTTGAACTTCTCTGTCACGCTCAGGTTAGCGTTAATCGCCACAGTGTTCTTGTCTTGGTCGGTATTGGGAATCATACCGTCTTGGCTTTGGCGCGTATACGAAAGACGTACGGCACCTTTATCACCACCGCCGCTGATAGACACGCTGTTTACTACGGTCTTACCAGTTTCGAAGAAATCTTTAATGTTGTCGGGATGAGAAACCCAGGGAGTAGGCTGTCTAACACCGTCTACTACCGGTGAGTTGAATTGCGGCAGGGAAGTGCCTACGTCGAGACGCGGACCCCAGCTTTCGTCAGTACCATCGTTGAGACCACCACCAGCACCGTCTTCGAATGAGAAGATCCCACCAGAGCCTTGTCCATATGAATTTTGATAGTCGGGCAAGCGGAACGGCTTGTCGAAGGTAACAGAGGAGTTTACCTGAATGCCCAGGCCTGCACCTCTTTTACCAGACTTCGTTTTTACAATGATAACACCGTTGGCACCACGCGAACCGTAAAGGGCAGCTGCGTTCGGGCCTTTCAGTACCGTGATCGATTCGATGTCGTCAGGGTTCAAGTCAGCGGCGGCGTTACCGCGGTTTACACCGTCAGTACCAGTACCTGTGCCTGTTCCTACCGTTGTCGAGGGACCGATTGAGCCGAAGCCTTCGTTGCTGATCGGTACACCGTCTACTACGAACAGGGGCTGGTTGTTCCCAAATGAGTTTGAACCGCGAATCACGATACGGGAAGAAGCACCTACAGAACCAGAAGAATTTGTGATCTGTACACCGGCGATTTTACCGGAGAGTGAATTTACCACATTGGCTTCGCGTGCTTTTAACAGTTCGTCAGATTTGATGTCCTGTACGGCGTAGCCTATTGATTTTTTGCTGGCTTGTTCGCCGAGGGCAGTTACCACAACTTCGGAGAGTTGTTGGGTGTCTTGTGTCATTGCTACATCTACGCTCGCACGGTTGCCAATCTCCATTTCTTGTGAGGTCAGGCCGATGAACGTAAAAATGAGTACTCCCCCTTCTGCGGGGACCTTCAAGGTGTAAGCACCTGAGACGTCTGTAACGGTACCATTGGTGGTGCCCTTCAAGACAACGTTAACACCTGGTAGCGGGCTACCATCTTCGGCGGAGGTGATACGGCCTGTGACCGTTCGCTCCTGTGCCCATACAGCGCTGCTGGCGAGTGCAAACATCGCTGTTAAGCATACGAGTAGAATTCTCTTCATACTGCTAAGTTTAGGTTAATGAAAATTAAATATGCACTTCAAACTTATAACAAAATAATAACCCATAAAAGGGTACTCCCTCAAAATTTAGTAGGTAATGCCGAAAAAAATCCCCCAAAAAAGGTTATAGGAAACGTTTGTGCTAGTATGTGTTAGCCAAAAAACGGCGTTTAAACACCTTTAAATCGTTTGTTTGAAAATGGGGTAGAATCCCCGGCTACCGAACAATAGTAAATTCGATCCGGCGGTTCAGCTGGCGGCCGTTTTCGGAGTCGTTGGAGGCAATGGGTTTGTCGGGACCATACCCTTTTGGAATGAGCCGGGTTTTGGCGATTCCTTTCGATATAAGGTAACTGTATACGGACAGGGCCCGTTTTTCGGAAAGCTGGCGGTTGTGGGCGGCGGCGCCAGAGTTATCGGTATGGCCGCTTATTTCAATTTTCAGGGTCGGGTTGTCGTTCAGGAACCGCAAGATCTTTTCGAGCTCAGGAATAGACTGTTGCTTAAGCTCGTACCGGTCTACATCAAAGAAAATGTTGTTTAAGACGACGCCAGAGCCTATTGCCGCCTTTTCCAGGTCTACATCGATCTCTACCGGTCGCAACTCCACCGGTCCCGCGTAATTAAAGTGTAAGCTTTTAAACAGATACGTCGTTTTGTTAACATAAAGTGCATAATCGGCTCCTTCCGGCAGCACCATTAGATATTCGCCGGAAATGGAGTCTGATGTTACCAGGGCTACTACCTGGTTGCTCGACAGGTTTACCAGCTCCACCCGAGCGCCCAGAGGCTGCCGGCTTTGCTTGTCGCGCACGATGCCTCGTACGTAATTGCTCTTTTTGTTCAGGCGCGTGCCCTCGGGAAATTCCAGCTCAAAGATTCGGCTACGGGAGGTGCCTGGGCCGGTGGTTTCCTCGTGTGAGTAGTATCCTTTCTTACCGTCGGCGGTAACGAATAATGAGAACTGGTCTTCATGCGTGTTTATGGGGGCACCAATATTCACGGGGCTAGTCCAACCCGTGGAGTCCTTCTCTACAAAGAAAACGTCATAACCACCAAAACCCGGCAGACCGTTGGAGGCATAATATAGCGTTTGGTTGTTTGCGTGGATGAAGGGTGAGATCTCGTCAAAGGCTGAGTTCACGGGCTTGCCGACGTTCACGGCTCTGGTCCAACGGTCGAGGTCGTCGAGCGTGGACATCCAAATGTCGCGGCGCCCCATGCCTGCGCGGCGATCGGAGACAAAATATAATGTACGGCCATCGGCCGAGAGGGATGGTTGTGACTCCCACGCCGTGCTGTTTACGCTAGCCCCCAGGTTGACGGGCTTAGTCCAGTCGTTGCCGATCTTGCGGCTTTCGTACAGGTCGCAACTGCCGATGATGTCGGGACGGCCCACACACGCAGTAAAGATCAGCTTGCGGCCGTCGGCGGAAATTGTACTGGTGCCTTCGTTTAACTGGGTATTAATATTTTTGGATATAGCCTGGGGCGTAGTCCACCGGCCCTGCGCGTCTTTTTTTGATACCACCAGGTCTTCGTCGGCATTCGGATCGTTGGTTACGCGCCGGGTGAAGATCAGTTGCTGCTGGTCCGCTGTCAGCACGGGGAAGTACTGCATGGCGAAACAGTTTACGGTGTCGCTTAAAGCTTTTTGTTTGTACGGAGCTACTTCTTTTTGATTCTGTAGCGCAAACTCTGCACTTTTTAGCAAGTGGGCTGCCCGGCCCAAACGAGATCTGTTCTGGGTTTCCTTTTTAAGATACTGGTTCAGCATCGCTGCGGATTTTTCATAGTTACCAGAGGCGAAGTATGCTTCGCCAAGGTCAAACCAGAATACCTTTTGTTTGTTGACATCGGTTGTATGTGATAGTCCCTGTTCGTAATAGCGGATTGCCTCGGTGGGATTTTTCATGTCGGCATAGACCAGGCCCAGGCGATAGTAGGCTTCTACAAATTCCTCGTCTTTTTCAATGGCTTGCCGCAACATGTCGATGGCGGTATTGAACTGACGGCGTACGCGAAAGTTGTCGGCCTGTGTATACAAGTCGATGGCTCTCTTTGATTTGGTGCTCAGCTGAACCTGTGCGGATACATAACTGGTGGACAACAATACGAGTAAGAGCAGGAACAGAAGTCTACGCATGCTTAAAGCTAAAAAACTATGTTGGATACGTCAATTTCAGGCGCATCAAATTCCAGCATGGCATTGATGAGCTTGCAGGCATCAAACGACCGAATGTCCTCCACGCGTATATCTTCCTCTTGTAGAATGTTTTGCTCAATGAGTTTTTGTCGTTGTGTACCCTTGAGCAATGCAGACCAGGGCGTTACCCATTGATTTTTGCGCCGGAACGCTACGTTCGCGTAGGATGAATCGGTTACATAGCCACGCTTCACAATCAGGATATCGTCACAATCTTTGCGCAAGGCAAACAACTGATCTAACAGTTTACGGTTGGTATATTTAAATTCGTAGTTTATACGATCGTGCTCCACTACGCGCAGGCTTTGTACCGGGCGATAAGTATACGGAACAAATTCAATTTCGCGGCTGACGTCGTCGTATACAATTCTGCATTTATATAACCCTTGCCCGGGACGTGCCAGGGTGTTCAGCATAGGCTCCAGCTCCACGTGGTCCTCGGCACCACACAGTGTTTTCAGCGCACGGTTCATGCGTTGTTCGTGGCGGGAGAGGTTCAGGAAGTTGCCGTCGAGTAGCTTAATCGTTTCAAGTAAGAGGGACATAGACTTTGTCGATTGTTTCCTGGTATTCTGCGTCAACCTGGCTTTGGGTGGTAATACCACCACCGCTTCGGTAGTAGTATGTTCCGTCCTGGTTTTCGAGGAAGCGGATCATGACACCACTGTCCAGTTGCTGTCCATTAAAATAACCAAATATTCCTGTATAATAACCACGTTTCTCTCCTTCTGCCTGACGAATGATTTCCAACGTCTTCACTTTGGGTGCGCCGCTCACGGATCCTGCCGGCAACAGCGTGACGAGGATACTCCCCAGTCGCGACCGGTAGTCACCGGGTAGCTCGCCGATGATCTCGGAGCTTACCTGTAACAGATTCTTGTGGCTTGTACGGATCTCGTCGAGGTAGCGGAATCGGTTTACGGTTACGCGTGTGGCCACCTGGCTCAGGTCATTGCGGATCAGATCGACTATTGTCGTGTGCTCGGCCCGTTCCTTTTCATCGTCGAGGATTCGTTGGGCTGCGTTCGGCACCGCGGCGTCGATGGTGCCCTTCATGGGATAGGAGTATATTTTGCCGTCGCGTATCTGTACGAAGATCTCGGGTGAGAAAACCAGGAACTCGTTTCGGAATAATAATTTATACCGGGCGCGACTGGCGTGAAATAACGTCTGAAGGGAATTGTTGGACGTTACGTGGGTCTTAACCGTGAGGTTTGTCAAAAACGAATCGCCATATCCCAGCCTTTCAAATACGTGTGCGAATTTTCGGATGTACTCCTCGCGGTCGTGCGGTGTTACGCGTAAAGGCTCAATGGGTGTGCCGGCGTATCCTGCGCTGGAAGTGTTAGTATAACCATTAATATCAAACCATATTTCCGATTCCGGCAGATCTGCCAGCCGGGCAATGAAAGGCTTTTCCATTTCAAAGTCGATCACAAATAAAAAGGGGACCTTTTGTTGCCCCCATGCATTCATTGTATCGACAAAGTCGGTAATGGTCATGCGTGTCTTACGGTATATTCATGTATTTGTGTACCTGAAGCGATACCTGCCATTGCGGGTTGGCCTTGACGTAGTCAATAATCAACGGCAGCATTTCTTTTTCCTTTGACCATTCGGGTTGCAAAAAGAGCTGACACGACGAGCCTACGTTTTTTGCAAGCTCTTCGGCCCAGGCAAAGTCGCTTTTGTTGTATACCACGATCTTCAATTCATCTGCTTTCTCAAAGATTGACTCGTGTGGATTCTTAAATTTTTTGGGTGAGAAACATACCCAGTTCCAGGTGCCGGTAAGCGGATATACACCCGACGTTTCGATGTGGGTACGCAGGCCAGCTTGTTGCAATGCTGCGGTGAGGGGTGCGAGGTCGTGCATGGCTGGCTCGCCACCGGTTATCACGACGATCTTCCCTCCTGCTGCCGTGGCGCGGTCTACCATCTCCGTTATTGCAACGGACGGGTGCAGGCTGGCATCCCACGATTCCTTTACGTCACACCACACACATCCTACATCACATCCGCCCAGGCGGATGAAATAGGCCGCATGGCCCTGATAGTGCCCTTCTCCCTGAATGGTATAAAAATCTTCCATCAGAGGAAGTGACGGCGGCGCTATAGCTTGTGCAGTTTTCACGTTGTCTCATGGGCTGTACAGGCCCTTGTGCGTCTAAACAACTTTAGGGGTGTTGCAGTTCAGTAGCCCGCAGGGTATTGAGCAGCAACGAAGCAATGGTCATGGGTCCTACCCCACCTGGTGTCGGCGTAATATAGGATGTTTTGGGGGCTACTGCTTTGAAGTCTACATCACCCTGAATGGCCCATCCCTTCGGATATTGGGGACCTTCTACACGGGTGGTCCCGATGTCAATGACAACAGCGCCTTCTTTTACCATATCGGCCGTGATCAGTCCGGGCTTGCCTACGGCGACGAGCAGAATATCGGCCGAACGGGTATAGCTACCCAGGTCTTTTGTGAACTTGTGGCAAATGGTTACCGTGGCACGGCCTTGTTCGGCGAGCATCATGCTCAGTGGTGCGCCGGCAATGCGGCTGGCGCCTACTACTACAGCATGTTTACCTTCTGTATCGATGTTATAGCGACGCAGCAATTCCATAACACCGAAGGGTGTGGCCGGCATCAGCAGTGGATTTTTCGAGATGATGCTACCGAAGTTGTGGTTGGTAAATCCATCCACGTCTTTATCGGAGCGAATCTTTTCGGTAATTTTCTCTACGGAAATATGCGGTGGCAGGGGCAGCTGTACTATGAAGCCGTCAACGTCGTCGTCGTTGTTGACGTGATCGATGTGTTTGAGCAATTTCTCTTCCGAGATGGTGTCGGCAAATCGCATCATGGTATAATGGAATCCCACCGACTTGCAAGACTTCACTTTGTTGTCTACGTAGGTCTGGCTGGCGCCGTCGTCGCCGACGAGAATGATGGCCAGGTGGGGAATCTTCCGGCCCAGGGCTTTTCGCTCGGCTACTTTTTGTGAGATCTCATTCTTGATATCGGTCGATACTTTTCTACCGTCGATCAATGTATACGTCATTGCTTCTGTCATTCCCTGCTTAAAATATTATTCAATTTTCAGGATCGCCATAAATGCTTCCTGTGGCACTTCTACAGAGCCGATCTGGCGCATGCGTTTTTTACCTTTCTTCTGCTTGTCCAACAGTTTACGTTTACGGGAGATATCACCACCGTAACATTTGGCGAGTACGTTTTTGCGGATAGCGCTCAGGTTTTCGCGGGCAACGATCTTCTGACCAATGGCAGCCTGGATGGCGATGTCGAACATCTGGCGCGGAATCAGCTCGCGGAGTTTTTCGCAGAGCTTGCGGCCCCATTCGTGGGATTTGCCGCGATGTACAATCGCACTAAGTGCATCGACCTTTTCGCCGTTGAGCATCACGTCGAGCTTCACCATGTCTGACTCGCGAAAGCCAATGAGCTGATAGTCCAGGGACGCATATCCACGGGAAATTGATTTCAGCTTATCGAAGAAATCAAATACTATTTCGGACAGTGGCATCTCAAACGACATCTCAACGCGGTCGGTCGTGAGGTAGTTTTGGTTTTTGATGACGCCACGCTTATCCATACAAAGGCTAATGATCGGTCCAATGTATTCGGATTTGGAAATGATCTGTGCTTTGATGTATGGCTCTTCGAGATAGTTTATTCGGGTCGGGTCCGGCATTTCCGATGGCGCGTTGACGCTTAGCTCCTCGCCATCTGTCAGGAAGGCTTTGAATTCCACCGAGGGTACGGTGGTGATCACCGTCATGTTGAATTCCCGCTCCAATCGTTCCTGGATAATCTCCATGTGCAGCATGCCGAGGAAGCCGCAACGGAAGCCGAAGCCGAGGGCCGCGGAGGTTTCTAATTCCCACACCAGCGATGCATCGTTGAGTTTAAGTTTCTCCATGGATGCACGGAGCTCTTCAAACTCGGTGGTGTCTACCGGGTAGATTCCGGCAAACACCATGGGTTTCACTTCTTCAAAACCTTTTAGCGATTCACCGCGTCGATCAGGGTGTGTAATGGTATCACCGACGTGCACTTCACTGGCAACCTTGATACCCGAAATCAGATAGGCCACGTTGCCTGCGCTGATCTCACTGCGGGGTTGCTTATCCAGTTTTAATACACCGATTTCTTCCGCAAAGTATTCCTGACCGGTGTTTACAAACGTGATCTTATCGCCTTTGCGAATGGTTCCATTCACTACGCGCATATAGATTTCGATACCGCGAAAGGAATTGAACACGGAGTCAAAAATCATCGCCTGGAGTGGTGCCTTTGGATCACCCTTCGGCGCCTTGATGCGGCGTACTACTGCCTGGAGAATTTCTTCAATCCCTTTACCTTCTTTTGCGCTGGCGCGGATGACATCTTCACGTTTGCAGCCAATAAGCTCAACAATCTCGTCGGTCACTTCTTCGGGCATGGCGTGTGGGAGGTCGATCTTGTTCATGACCGGAATAATTTCCAGGTCGTGCTCCAATGCCAGGTAGAGGTTGGAGATGGTTTGCGCTTCGATGCCCTGGCTGGCGTCTACGATGAGAAGCGCTCCTTCGCAGGCGGCGATTGAACGCGACACTTCGTAGGAGAAGTCGACGTGGCCGGGGGTGTCGATGAGGTTGAGAATGTATTCCTGACCATCCAGTTTGTATTTCATCTGGATGGCGTGTGACTTGATGGTGATGCCTTTTTCTTTCTCCAGGTCCATGTTGTCGAGGACCTGTGCTTCCATTTGCCGTTCATTGAGGGTTCCCGTGAATTCCAGGAGCCTGTCCGCCAGCGTGCTTTTACCGTGGTCGATGTGGGCAATTATGCAAAAATTGCGGATGTTTTCCATACCCGTCTGTTCCTCAAAAATTTAGGAATGCAAAAGTAGGAATTATTACTGGATTAACCTCCGGGAATTTGCCGGCCCAAAGCGGTCTTTAGAGCCTTATCCATGGCGATTTTCGTTGTCTTCGCGGTATTCCCGCTTTCGTCTATGGCGTTTGAATAATGCAGCCAACCGCCTCTGTTTTTCGAACAGTGGGTGTTTTGCCCTGCAGGGCAGCGTCGATGGCATCCTGCAGGTAATGTTCTGTTACTCGCTGGCGATATTTGCCGAGATCAAAAAACCAGTTGTCGATAGCCCCCTGATAGAGGATTTGGCCCTGGCGATCTACGAGAATGGCTTCGGGCGTAATGGTGGCGTGGAACCGTCGCACGTCCGTGAAATCGCGGTCGATCGATACTGGAAATTTAATGGCATACTCGTCCACGAATGTTTTTACTTCGTTTGGATTAATCTTTCCCGGTACGATACCCCGTACGCGGAGCTTATGCGCGGTGTAGACGCTATCCATGCGGCGGAGCTCGCTTATGTACTTTTGGCTGATGGGACAGTCCACTGCCAGAAATACCCATACCGTGAGGCTGTCAGTAAGGCCTTGTGTATGGGTATCCCGTAAAGTTTTTTGCTGTGCGGTTGTATGCCAACTGATCATGGTCACCCAACAGAGGAGTGCCATGTGCGGAAAATATTGTGCGAGTCGGTTGCGCCGATAGTGGGTCAAACCGAGAAGCTTTCACCGCAACCACACGTACGGGTGGCATTGGGATTGATGAATTGAAAGCCTTTTCCATTTAAGCCGTCTGTAAAATCCAGCACGGTGCCTAAGAGGTACAGCAGGCTTTTTTTATCGACGAGAATTTTCACGCCCTTGTCTTCGAAAACCTGGTCAGCAGGATTGATCTCGTTATCGAATCCGAGGTCATACATCAGTCCCGAGCACCCGCCGCCCTTTACGGAAACACGAATGTTATGTTCTTCTGTTCTGCCTTCTTCGACGCGCAAAGCGGCAATCCTTTCTTTTGCTTTATCCGTTACCTGTATCATTGTAGGAATGAACTTTGTCTTTGTTGTATTATAACTGCCCGCAGGCCATTAATGTTCCCTTCTTGCCTTCACTAGAAGCTTTTGCGCTGTTTAATTCTGGCAAAAGGCTCATCTTTGAATACAAAGCTAACACATTATGGAAAAACTTGAGCACATCGGTATTGCGGTAAAGGACATGCAGCTGGCTAATACGCTTTTTGCTGCTCTTTTGGGAAAGCCGCATTACAAGGTGGAAGAAGTGGCCTCCGAAGGCGTACGCACGGCTTTTTTTGACGTGAGTGGGGTGAAAATTGAGCTGCTGGAGGCTACGCGGCCAGATTCGCCTATTGCCCGGTTCATTGAAAAGCGTGGTGAAGGCATCCATCACCTGGCCTTTGAAGTAGCCGACCTGGAAAAAAGCATAAAAGTTTACCAGGCGAAGGGGTTTGAGCCGATCAATCCGCAACCTAAAAATGGAGCCGACAACAAGCGTATCTGCTTTTTGCATCCTAAAACGACGCAGGGGGTGCTGGTGGAGCTTTGCCAGGAGATTAGGGACGCTTCATCTGACTAGCGCTTTTTCCGCCAAACTGGATGTCGTTATAATACTTCTGTTTCTTCTTCCCTTTTTTTGTCTTGTAATAGGGTTTTGACGAGCCGCAGGCGCCAATAACCACTGCTATTACAACCAACATCGCGATCATCTTCTTCATCGTAGTCTCCTTTTCAGGGGCATAGTTACTACGATATTAGGAAGTAAATCGCTCATATTCGAGCATAATCTTACTTTTGCAGGATGAAAGGGCTGTTCTCCCGGTGAAGCAGCATCTGCCTTATTTTATTTTATGAGCGAGACCAGATCAGAAATCAGCCAGCTTGGAGAGTTCGGGCTGATCGACCACATCAGTCGGGGTTTTTCCCTAAAGAACACTTCTTCTATTAAGGGCATTGGTGACGATGCTGCCGTGCTGTCGGCTGGGCAGGATGATTACCTGTTATTGTCCACCGACATGTTGGTGGAAGGTATTCACTTTGACCTAGCGTATATGCCGTTGATCCACCTGGGATATAAGGCTGTGGCGGTCAACGTATCGGACATTGCCGCTATGAATGGTAAGGCAGAGCAGATTACGGTGAGTCTTGCGCTGACAAACCGTTTTTCAGTGGAAGCTGTCGACGCCTTGTATAAGGGTATTCATGCGGCGTGTGAAAATTATGGTGTTGATCTCATCGGCGGCGACACTACTGCTTCTCCGTCAGGATTGGTCATTTCCATTTCGGTGACCGGTCGTGTGAAGAAAGATAGGGTAGTATATCGCAGTGGCGCAAAGCCCAATGATATCATCTGCGTAACGGGCGACCTGGGCGGCGCGTTTATCGGCCTTCAAGTCCTTGAGCGCGAGAAGCAAGTGTTTCTGGCGGATCCCAATATGCAGCCGGCATTGGATTCGTTTGAATATATCGTTGGTCGTCAACTTAAACCCGAAGCGCGCACCGATGTTGTTTCTGATTTGGCAGAAGCAGGTGTCCTCCCGACTTCGATGATCGACGTTTCGGACGGATTGGCTTCTGAGCTTTTCCATATTGGTAAAAACTCCGGTGTAGGCGTTCGAATCTTTGAAGACAAAATTCCCATTGATCAGGTCACCTTTAATACGGCAGTCGAGTTCAATCTAGATCCTATCACGTGTGCATTGAACGGCGGTGAAGATTACGAGCTGTTGTTTACGATCTCGCAGGCGGATCAAGAGAAGATCAAAAACCATCCGGACATTCATATGATTGGTTATGTGCACGACAAGGCCAATCAGCATTTGATGATCAGCAAGCAAGGCACCATCGTACCGCTGCAAGCGCAGGGATGGAATCACTTTGCATCTTGACTTTGCGGAGCGTTTTCTCCGGCGAGCGGAAACGCTGCCCGGATGGTGGTGCCTATGCCTTCTTCGCTGAAGACATCAAAGGTGCCGTTATTCAAGGCGATGAACTCCTTGCATAACAACAATCCGAGACCAGTACCTTTTTCGTTGAGTGTTCCTTTTTTCAGGATCGGTTGTTTCATCGATAACACTTTGCTGAGGTATTCGGCGCTCATGCCAACACCCTCGTCGTGGACCACGACTTCGGCCATGTTTCCTTTGCGTATACAGGTTACCCGAATGGCCTTGCCTTCAGGAGTATACTTTATGGCGTTGGACACCAGGTTCCGCAGGGTGACGTAAAACATATTTTCGTCAGCATATACGACCAATGCTTCATCGGCTTTATAGGTGAGCTCGATCTTCTTTTTTTGTACGGTCAGTTGATACAGCCCCATGATCTTTTCTACAATCGTGTTTACCGGTACACGGGAGGGATTGTAGGTGATATTGCCCATCTGAGAAAGCGACCAGAAAAGGGTGTTATCGATGAGGTCGAGTGAGTTGGTGACCGAATTGCGAATTGTCAATGCATATTTTTTTATATCCTCCCGAGACAGTACGCCGACATCTTCAATGAGAATTCCCAAGAAGCCTTTTAACGTTGTCAAAGGCGACCGCAGATCGTGCGAGAGGATAGAGAAGATGAGGTCTTTTTTCTGGTTCAGGGCTTTCAGCTCTTCACGCGAGCGTTCAATCTCTCCGGTACGCATGGTCAACAGGCCTTCCAGGCGATGCCGATCCAGTTTGTCTTGCTGCACACGACCTTGTATCACGCCGAGCACAATTACACCGGCGGCCACGAAGGCCAGCACGTTAAACCACCATGTCTTATAGAAGGGTGGAATGATATAGATTTTAACAGATGCTTCCGTATCTGTCCCGCCGGTACCGGTGACTTTGACACGGAATATATATTCGCCCGGTTCTAATTCTGTGTAATTAGCAAAATTATGCTGCCCGGCGTCGATCCAGTTTTTGTCGATGTGTTCTAATTTATACTGGTATGTGTGACGAACGGGGGTATGAAAATCGGCCGTACCGAAGGTGATGGTGAAAAAATTCTGGATGTGTTTCAGTTTTAAATCTTTCCGATCGAAGAGCGTATAGTAGTCGCGTGTGTTTGATGCGGACTCGGCTGTGTAGGTCGTTAGGCCAAAAAGAACAGGGGTGACAGTATGCCTTTTAATGGAAAAGCGTTCGGGATCAAATACGTTTAGCCCGTTGATTCCGCCGAAGATTAATTTTCCGCTGTTGGTGCGGGCAAATGCCAGGCGATTAAACTCCTCATCCTGTACTCCCTCGGATGTATCGAAGCTGGTGAACGTGCTGTCGCTGTGTCCATAGCGAACGATACCCTGATTGGAGCTTAGCCAGAGGTTGCCACTTTTATCTTCCAGAGCGGCGTACACCGTATTATCGGGCAAGCCGTTTCTTGTCGTAAAGTGTTTTCTCACCGTGAACTTGCCATCGGCGCCTACGTCCAGTATATACATACCGGCTTCGTATACCGTTACGATCAATGAATGCCCCACCTGTTGGATGAGCAATGGCATTTGTTTTACTGTATCCGCAGAAAACTGCTGTCGCGTCAGGACGCCGGTACCTTTGTCACGGTGCCACAGGTAGTCCGGTGTGCTGATCCAGATACGACCTTCGTTGTCTTCATACAAAAAGGTTGCTCGGCCACCGAAGTCTTTCCATTCTTCGACGTCACCCGTTTGCAAATCGTAGACCAACACATTGCCGGCTACTAGCGCATATAGCTTCTGCCCGATGCGCAATAGCTGCCGTACGCGTTTCCCGTCGGTGTATTGCGCCAGGGGGTTATACGCGGATATCTGTTGAGACCGGGTATTAAACAAGAGCATTCCCGCGGACGACCCCACGAACATTTCCGTTTTGCTTTTGGGCGCAAAGGCATAGGGTATCACGATATCATCAAAACCCGGTATTGTGATTTTTATGCGTTGAGCCTTATGTGTTGCCTGATCGACGATGTTGATATAGCCGCCTTCGCTCGCCGTCCAGATGCGATCGTTTGGATCTACATATATGCCACGGATAATATTGTCGCTAAGCGAATGTGGATTATGCGGATTAAATTCATAGTGCATGAATTTACGTTTATCCCGATCGTATTTGTTCAAGTCGCCATTCGAGCCGATCCAAATGATGCCGGACCGGTCTTGAAAAATGGATGCGCAATTGTTTCCGCTGATGGAGTATTGGTTTGTTGGATCCCGCATCAATTGCACCATTTTTTGGGTATCGGGATTGTATAATACGGTTCCGGATGTTTTTGTCAGGATCCAGATCAGCTTTTGGTCATCCTGCATGAAACTATTAATGCGGCCGGTGAAGGGTTCTTCGTTGGCGGAGAAATGTTCTACAATTTTGCGTGTAGCCAGATCGATCACCACTACCCCTTCCAGGTCTGTACCCGCCCACAGCTGGTTGCGGTGGTCGATCATGAGGGCTGTGACGCGTGTCTTGGATGCAAACGTGTATCCATCCTTCTGCAAGGGAATGGCGTATTGGAACACTCCGTTTTCCATGACGGTGACGTGATGTTTGCCTCCCGCGAAAATCTTGTTTTCGTGGGCTAACAAGGCCGATACCCCGGGATCGGAATCGTGGGTATCACAATATATCAGGGTATCGTTTGCCACACGGTACAGGCCGGCGGTACCGGAGGCTGCCCAAATCACACCGTCACGTGTTTGCGCCAGCTCGTTGAGCTCGGCTTCTTTTGAGCGGACAAGTGTTACCAGTCTGTCGCGTACGTTTGAGTACATCAGCAAGCCATGCTGCCGGGTTCCAACCAACAGGCGCTTGCCCTGCTCGTCCCACAGGAGCGACGTTATCTGTCGGCTGGCCATATGTACGGAGTCGGGCTCGACGTAGTCAAAGGCGGTAAAGTTGTAGCCATCAAAGCGGAACAGGCCGCTGGCCGTTCCAAACCACAATAGTCCTCCCGGATCCTGCAGTATGTCCACGGCGTAAGAAGAGCGAATGCTGCCCGGAACGGATACATGTTCGAAGGGAACGTCGTCGGGCATAATCTGGGCTATGCCGGGGAGGGAAAATAGAAACAATACCCATACCGGAAGTCGACTGTGAAGCGTTTTACGCATAACTAAATTTCCGGTATGCTGCATGTATTAGTCCTCGGGATAGGGAATAAATAAAAAGTTCGTAAACTGTTCGTCCACTACGAACAGGCAGCAAAATTCATCGGGGTCTTTGTATGCTTTTTCAAAGTCTTCGCGATCTGCGACCAATCCTCGTTGCAAAAATTCATCCAGAAAGGATGCAAAGTAGTTCCACGCTGTGCTTTGCTGGCGCTGATCGAACAATAATTGTCCGATGGGTTGTACATCTTTGCACAGCACAAAAACAGGATAGTCGAAGCCCGCCTTACGGATCTGGTAGGATGCTTCTTTCAACGCATCTGCTACTTTAACAAAATCCTGTGAGATGGTGCCCAGGTATTTTCCGTTCAGTTCAGGATCGTTCTGCATAGTTCATAATAAAAGTCACGGTAAAAAAACTATTTCATTCGCTGAAAAACAATGTCTTGCACTATTCTAACGTGCTAAAAATGCCTGGGCGTGATGTTGCAGGTCCGGGAAGAATGCTTCGAACTCCCGCTCAAATTCTTTATCGTACTTGCGCAGGTCGTTGACGGCTTCGTCCATGCGGGAGACGTGCGTCGTTCGCCGGGACATACCGATGAGGGTGCGCTGTATGCCTTCTGTGTAAGAATAGCCTACCAGCCAATTGCCGCGAATCATATAGGGCAGCATTTGCTGCAGGCTCTCCGGCAACAAGTGTCGAAGCTCGTGCATGGTGGCGTAGACGTTTGCGGCAAAGTCTTCCAGCGATATGCTATGATACTTAGGCCATTGTCGCGCCAGGTAATGATCATAAAATACGTCTACGATCACGCCGGCATAGTGCCTGTAGGTGGGGCGCAGGCGATTTTTGCTTTGTGAGACGACAGGATGGTGGTCTGTGAAGTGGTCTATGGCGCGATGCAGCTCCACACCTCGTACAATTTCAGGGTCGAGCTTTTCAAGCGAGGCGCGTCCTTTGACAAAGTCTCCCATAAAGTTGCCTGCCATGATCTTCGGGCTGTTGCCCGATAAATAGAGGTGCGCCAAAAAATTCATGTCCGTAAATTACAATTCCTCGCTTAAATATGACGTTTTTATGCTCCATGGCTGTTCGGACGACGACTTTTGGACATAATTGCTTATTGTCGTTAATTTTGCCCCAGCCCGACAATCCGGATTTCTCTCTATGGCACCACTTGCACAAATGAAGCTATTGATCAGTCTTGCACAGATCGACGGTCGCGTAGCTGAACGCGAACAATTTTACATCATTAACATTGGCCGGGCCAACGGTTTTTATCCCGATGAGATCGAACCTCTTTTTGATGCCTACCACGAGTTGATTGTTCCACAAGATCTTACGGACGACGAGAAGTTCAACTATATCTTCAGTTTGGTTCAACTCATGAAAATTGACGAACGCATGTACAAGGAGGAGATGATGTTTTGCTCCAAGATTGCGGCATCATTAGGATACGATCAACAGGTGATGTTCGACCTGTTGCTGCATGTGAAGGCCACTCCCATGTCGGCTGAAGAAACGGCCGCTTTGAAAGAGCTCACGAAAAAGTACTTAGTGTCCTGATCCCACCACGGCAATGCATTTGAGCTCGATTGCGATGGGAGTGGGTAGTGCATTTACCTCCACCGTGGTACGGCACGGTTGATTCTCTTTGAAGTATTCGGCGTAAATCCTGTTAAAGGTCTGGAAGTCGTCTTTCATGTTGGTGAGGAAGACCGTTACATCGACCAGGTTCTCCCAGCGGCCTCCGGATGCTTCCAGGATATAGCGTACGTTCTCAAAGACAGCGTGACACTGCGTCTCTATGTCGTATTGTACAATTTTTCCTTCTGCATCCACTGTAACACCGGGAATGTCCTTTGCATCGCGCTTTCTCGGGCCTACGCCGGATAAAAAAAGTAAGTTGCCGACCTGCCTTGCGTGCGGATATGCGCCGACGGGCTTGGGTGCCTTATCTGAAAAAAGCATAGCTTCCATTGTTTTTTGATTCTATCGAATACCAAAGACAAGGCTGGCTGAAGATGTATCCCATTCAGCGCCTGCTGTTTTTGATTGTTCTACTTGTACGACGCTTACCATCCACGGCCCAGCGCTACTCAGACGGGTTTCCATGGTTCCGTCTTTCTCGGTATAGATATTTTGCAGGGTGGTGCGGTTATCTTTTCGATTCCATACTTTAACCCGCGCTCCAAAGATGGGCTTGCCATCCTTCAATATCCTAAAGCGCATGACATCTCCCGACTGAAGACTATATGGATTTCGTTCGGGTATTATCTCCAGGGGAAAACCTACTACTTTTTTATACACATCGTCTGATGTATTCCCGACCTGTATTAATAGTTTGGTGTAGACCTCATGGCGCTCACCGGCGGGCTTATCGCTCGTACCGTTTTCCTTACGCTTTGTCAGAACGTCTTCTAATCCGTTTTCTTCGAGAAACGTATTGAATTCTGCGGCATCCCACGCTTTAAATTGCACTGCACTTTGCAGGGTCAGCAAGTGTGTGCCGGCCCTGTCAAACTTTATGGTGAGTCGCTCGCGATCGTCGTTTTGTATGGAAGCACGTAGGTCTTTGACGCCAAGCCCCGCGCGATAATGTTCGAGGCGTACTACCTGGTCTTGCGTCAGTGGCCAGGGCTCTGCCTTAAATTCTTCTCCTTGTACGAAGCCGATCCTGGCGGTCTCTCCTACTTCGAAGAAGTAGTTGCTGGGTAACATCCACCATGTGGCAGCTTCTACGCCCCACGTGCCCGCGAGAAGTATTGTCAGCATGAGAATCCGCTTTCGCATGGTCGATCCGTTTAGCTATTCATGATGTGTTCTATTTCCTCTACTTCTTCAGGGATGTTCTTCATCAGGTCGTGCACGCCTTCTTTGCCGATCACAACGTTATTTTCAATGCGTACGCCGAGGCCTTCTTCCCGGATATATATACCGGGCTCTACTGTCCAAACCTGTCCTACGCTCATTTCATGATACATGCTGCCGACATCGTGCACATCCAGGCCAAGCTGGTGGCTGGTACCGTGCATGAAGTATTTCATGAAGAGGGGTTTGTCTTTGTCCTGGTTTTTAATGTCGGTCTTGTCTATAAGTTTTAAGCCGATCAGTTCCTGCTCGGTAAACTGCTGGATTTGTTTGTGGTACTCGTAATATTTTACGCCGGGACGCAACAGCGAGTATGCATGACGTTTTACACGCAGCACCGCATTATACACTTCTTTCTGGCGTTTGGAGAACCGGCCATTGACCGGTATGGTACGCGTTAGGTCGGCATTGTAGTTGGCATATTCTGCGCCTACATCGAGCAACAGGAGATCGCCATCCTGGCAGACCTGGTTGTTGTCCAGGTAATGCAGCACGCACGAGTTCGTGCCGGAAGCAATGATGGGCTCATAGGCAAAGCCACGCGAACCGTTGCACAGAAACTCGTGTACATATTCGGCTTCGATCTCATATTCTTTTACACCAGGCTTTACAAACTTCAAGACGCGGCGGAAGCCGGCTTCCGTGATATCGCATGCGCGTTGCATCAGGTCGAGCTCGTGCTGCGATTTTACCGACCGTAAGCGGTGCATGATGGGTGCCAGACGTTCGTATTTGTGAAGCGGAAATTTTTCCATACACCATTTCACAAAACGCCCCTCGCGTGTCTCCACGGGATTGTCGGCGCGGTAATGATCATTGGTATTGAGGTATACATATTCGGTATCCCCCATGAGCATCATGAGGTTAAATACCTTTTGAAATTCTGATACCCACACGACGGTTTGAATGCCTGTCTTTTCGCGCGCTTCCTGTTTGGTGAGCTTATGTCCTTCCCAAATGGCTATCATCTCGCTGGTCTCGCGTATGAAGAGGACTTCTCTATATCGTTCGTCGGGAAAATCGGGACACATTACCAAAATGGTTTCTTCCTGGTCGACGCCTGAGAGGTAGAAGAGGTCACTGTTTTGTCGGAAGCGCACGGTGCCGTCGGAGTTTGTCGGCATCACGTCGTTCGCATTGACCACCAGCAGGGAGTGGGGTTTTAGCTCTTTGCGAAGCTTTTCCCGGTTCGATTCGAAGAGTTCTTTGGGTATGTTTTTGTATCTCATTTTCAATGGTTAATTTTCAAAACACCGTTTTAAACGGTGGTTAGGCTGCAATTTAAACCAAAACTCTATGAAGCCAATTTCTATCCTTCTAAAGTCGTTCCTGATCCTGTTGTGGGTTTCGGGAAACGTCATGGCACAATCAACTTATACACCTTCTGATGTCAACAAGCAAAACCGGGAATGGTTTCAATCGGCGCGGTTCGGCCTGTTTATTCACTGGGGCGTATATAGCGTGCTAGGCGACGGCGAGTGGGTTATGAATCAGCAGCAGATTCCCATCCGTGATTATGAGAAGCTTCCGGCATTCTTTAACCCTACGGCTTTTGACGCGAAGAGTTGGGTGCAATTGGCCAAGGCTGCAGGCATGAAGTATATTGTCATCACCAGTAAACACCACGACGGGTTTGCGATGTGGGACAGCCGTGTGTCGGATTATACTATTGTAAAACGGTCGCCCTATGGCAAGGATGTTTTAAAGATGCTCGCAGATGAATGCCGCCGTGAGGGCATTAAGCTGTTCTTTTATCATTCTCAGTTAGACTGGCATCATCCTGATTATTTTCCCCGGGGCAACACCGGCGGCAGTTGGACGGGCCGGCCAGAACAAGGCAATTGGAATGCTTACCTCGACTATATGGACGCCCAGCTTACGGAGCTCCTGACAGGCTATGGTGAGATCGGTGGTATTTGGTTTGACGGTATGTGGGATAAAAAGGATGCCGATTGGCGGTTGACGCGCACGTACTCGTTGATCCACAAGCTTCAGCCTGGTGCCCTCGTCGGCAGTAACCACCACGTGACACCTTTTGCGGGCGAAGATTTCCAGATGTTCGAAAAAGATCTGCCCGGCCACAATACTACGGGATTTGCGCCTGAGCAAAAGGTTGGTGATCTGCCGAAGGAGACTTGCGAGACCATCAACCATTCGTGGGGCTTTAATTTAAAAGACGACCACCACAAAAGTGTACAAGAGCTTGTTCAGTACCTGGTCAAAGCGGCCGGCTATGATGCCAACTTCCTACTGAACATTGGACCGATGCCGAACGGGCAAATACAGCCGGAACATGTTGAACGCCTGCAAAAGGTGGGGGCGTGGCTAACCAAGAATGGAGAGACCATCTATGGTACGCACGGTGGCCCCTTGACCGCGAGAGACTGGGGCGTAACGACTCAAAAAGGGGATAAGGTTTTTGTTCATATTCTACGCTGGGCGGATAATGTGCTAACAATCCCTTCCTGGGGCAAAAAGGTTAAGGGCGCCAAAGTTTACGGTACGACGACACCGGTCAAGTTCGCAGAGAATGAATACGGCATTACGTTACAGATACCTCCTGCCGGGCGGCAGGAGTTTGATACGATTATTGAACTTCAAATGAAGTAGTCTAT
The DNA here is from genome assembly GCF_018598175.1 of Dawidia cretensis. Lineage (GTDB taxonomy): Bacteria > Bacteroidota > Bacteroidia > Cytophagales > Cyclobacteriaceae > Ohtaekwangia > Ohtaekwangia cretensis. The sequence continues at coordinate 74,481 of NZ_JAHESE010000027.1, read as the reverse complement.
AAACTAAAGAAGCCCTTGTTTCATGGGCTTCTTTAGTTATATTTTTTCACTAGCCAACCGGCTGGTTTACCTGATCGGTGCGTACCCAGTTCAGGAGTACGAACGTCACAAACAGACCGGAGAAAAGGCCTTCCAGCAGGACCATAAATGAAGCTATGTAAGCGTTCAGATAAGGTCCCATCGGTTCATTTTTTATGAGGGATTGCATCAGGTTTGTATCGATCTTGAGGTAGAAAAACAAAAATGCTGCAAACGTGGCAGAGCCTATTGCAGCAGCTCCTACGCCGATAGCCATGGCGCGGAAGTAGTTTAGCTGTCCATTATGGGTACGGGTGAATTGTTTCAGCGCGTAATAAACACCGGCCAGCATGATGACCAGATTAAGCAGTCGAAGCTCGACGACATGGATCAGCCCCACAGCGTACATGAAGAAGAAATAAACAATCAATCCCAGTGCGATCGCTGTACCGTAGATCTCAGGAATGCGGGTGCTTCTGTTCCAGATATTCATAATTCTTTAGGTTTCGTGTTCTTCTGATAGAAAATCTTAAAATACTGTGCCACAGGACTGGTACCCACTACGTTCTGACAATCTCTTTTGATCCTATTTATACTACTACCAATCAATCACTTAGCAACGCATATCCTGCTGAATATCCTGACATTCTGCTATAAATGCAAACGTTTTCGTAAAAGATTATTTCTTATCTTCCTGCTTCGTCACTTTAACCCTCCACAACTATGAAAAAATTCTTTTTCGGACTTTTAGCCATTCTTGTTCTATTGGCTATCGTCGGCCTGATGTTACCAGGAAAGATGGAGATAACCCGCCATATTACTATCGCAGCGCCTGCGGAAAATATCTTTGAGGAAATCAATGATCTCGAGCGCTGGGGCAGGTGGTCTTATTGGAACGATCTATACAAAGATGATATGCAACTGACCTATGGCGACAAGCGCGTGGGCTCGGGTGCATGGTATTCCTGGACGGGCAAGAAGTCGGGTGATGGTAAGGTAACGATCACTGAAAGCATTCCTGGTTCGTCGATTAAAACGGATCTTGATTTTATGGAGCATGGTGTTGCCAAAGGCTGGTATACATTTACACCGAAGGGTGACAGCACGCAGCTGACGATTGGTTTTTCCAGCGACCTGGGCCCCAATCCGATCTCGCGATGGTTTGGTATTATCATGAAGCCCGAAATGAACAAGGCTTTTGATTATAACCTTACCCACCTGAAGGCGCTGGCAGAAGCGAAACCGGTACAGTAGAACAGGTTCCGGTGGCGGCCCCCAGGAGACGGCGCTTTGGTTTTTGACGAGGCTTTAATACTTTGGCGACATGACTTACGAAGAATTTACTGCCTCCCTGGAAGACACGGCGCCATCACCTACTCTCTCGCCGCTGTTACAAGCCCTCTGGTTTGCGGGAAACGACGATTGGGATGCTGCACATGCTCTCGCACAAGATGTGCCTACGGCTGAAGGCTCATGGGTACATGCTTATCTTCACCGTGTCGAAGGTGATCCTGGAAATGCCTCTTTCTGGTATCATCATGCAGGCAAGCCGGTACCAAAGGTCGGCCTACAAGAAGAGTGGGAAAATATAGTGCAAGCTCTGTTATCCTGATTTCTATTCTCACGAATCATTCGTGGTCACGGATTTTCTTTTGCTGTCCTTTCCAATCCTGCAGGACTGACCGCCTTTCTTGTAATTCTGCTTCTGAAGGCACCTCTACTATCAACGCCTGCAGATCGGGCTGGCCTGCATTTACCCATGCGGTGTACCAAATGCTTCCTGTGAGGTGTATCGCGGCGCGCATCTGACGTTCTACCATTTGCCCCACGATGCGGTGGTACGCCGCGGCATACTCTTGTGAATAGACTTTTTGCGTTTGCATTCCGCGCGATTCAAATGAGTATTTTTTGTTGCCCATTTGGGCGCCGAGCTTCTTTTCTTCTTGTAGCACTGAGTCCACTACGCGGTGCGCTCCGAGAATTGCGTTCCACGTTGCCGTCTGGGGATGCTCGATGTACTTTGCTTTTCCTACAAAAAAGTCGTAGTCGTCAGAAAACAGTTCGGGGAGTCTGGATTCCCAGAAGGCATGAATGCCTTCCTGGCCGGTGCGTTGCCCGTTGTAATTTACTGTTGTGTGCAACGGAACGTGGGCATCGCCAATATAATGACCAAGGTCTGCCGACAGACGTAAGATGGCCGCGGGGTCGCGAATCATCATGGCATCTTTCAGGCGGTAATAAGTCTTCACGATATGCCACGGCAGGATACCGTGTGCTTTGAGTGTGTCTTCAGAATATTTGGAGACGGCGCTATCCCAGTATTGGGGGACTTTATATTGGGCGCTGTCGCCGAAGTGGTCGAGGTCTATGTAGTGCCGGGGTGCCTCGTCGGGAAGGATGAATCTACGGCGGTCGGGGTTTACGGCGGCTTCGGTTAGGTAGCCGATGTTCTTTTTGTAGAAGCCGACCATTTCAGGTGGGAGAATAAATACGGACAAGCGGTTGATACGGCGGTGGGCGAAGAAGCCCCAAGTGGGGTTGGGAAGGGTCAGGCTTGTGAGGGTAAGAAGGACAATGGCCAAAAGGCAGTGGATAGGTTTCACAACATTTTCTTTGGAGGAAGATACGGTATTTTACGGGATGAGGGCAACTGTGCTATAGGTCAGGGTTAGGTCAAGGATAGCTTTGATATGGCTTTGATACGGGTAATGTATAGCTTTGGTACGGCTTTGATACGGGTAAAACCCAACTGAGCACCATTTTAAGCTTCCCGAGAACCTCTGCCTCGACAAGTCACGACCGGCCTTCTGGAGATATCGCAATACTCCCAAAACATTCATTTTCAGTATTTTGAAAAATAGATTTTAGAGGGGCGTTGGAAATTTGGAGAATACCTCTACCTTTGCAGTCCTTATTTGAAAACGAGCTATGGCAAACCATAAATCAGCAGAAAAGAGAATCCGTGCTAATGAGGCTAAGCGCGTGAGAAACCGCTACCAGAACAAGACTACCCGCACGTTCATCAAGAGATTGCAGAGCGCTACGGTAAAATCTGAAGCTGTGACTCTTTTGAAAGAAGTTTCTTCTATGATCGACAAGTTGGCCAAGAAGAACATCATTCATTGGAAGAAAGCGGCCAATCAGAAGTCCAGACTGACTCGTCTGGTAAACAAACTCGCCTAATTAAGCATCCTTTTTAGGATTACTGATATTTTAGGGAGCCCCTTACCCGTGCGGTGAGGGGTTTTCTTTTTTTTATTGGCGGGGCTTGAAAATCCGAGGGGGAGGGATATATTTGTGGGTTACGTTGTTTGTAGATATGGAGATAATAGAAAAAAGACCTGCCATTAAAGATTGGTTGCGCGAAGACCAGCCTCGTGAAAAACTCCTCCTCCACGGAAAATCATCGCTTTCTAATACTGAGCTGCTTGCAATTCTTTTGCGCTCGGGAACTTCCACTTTGAGTGCTGTTGATCTTGCGCAGAAGATCTTGCAGATGGCGGGTAATAATCTGCACAATCTGGCACAGCTTACGGCCAGCGATCTGATGAAGATTAAGGGTGTTGGCGAGGAGAAGGCGTTGGCTATTGTTTCAGCGTTGGAATTGGGGCGGCGGCGGAAAGCTGCTGATACCGAAAAAAGACCGAGGATTGTCAGCTCTGGAGATGCTTTTGAGGTTATTGCTCCTTGTTTGCAAGATATTAACCACGAGGAGTTCTGGATCATTTTATTAAATCGTGCTAACCGGGTTATCCGAACTCACCAGATCAGTCAGGGCGGAACTTCCGGCACGGTGGCTGATCCCAAAATTGTTTTCAAACTTGCTGTTGATAATCTCGCGTCGGGCCTTATTATGGCTCACAATCACCCGTCGGGAGAAACTACGGCTAGCCAGGCAGATATTAATCTCACTCAAAAAATAAAAGAAGCCGGTAAGTTGCTCGAAATACAAGTTCTGGATCATCTTATCCTCGCGGGCCAGAAATATTTTAGCTTTGCAGACGAGGGCATTTTGTAAACGGTGGGGAACATCCCCGTAGCCGGATGCCTGGAGATATCTGTGTGGTGAATGAAAAAAAAGCAGCAACTCTTACTTGTCGGAACGCTTATCATCCTTTTACCTATCCTCCTGGCACAGGTATGGAAAAGTAACACGACACCTGTTACTGTGGTACCCCTGGTGCAACCGGCACCCCCTCCTCCCTATATAAATCCAGCCTTCGATCAACTTATGCATGCGTATGAGCATGAAATCGACCTGCTGACGCAAACCTCTCAAACACCTGGCTTTGCCATTGCTGTGGTGAAAGATTCATCCATTGTTTATCTGAAAGGGTTTGGTGTTCGGGCGGCTGGCAGTAGCGCCGCCGTGGATGCGCATACGGTATTTCGAATTGCTTCGGTGTCGAAATGTTTTGCTTCTTTTCTCACGGGCATTCTTGTTTCCGATAGTATTCTCGGATGGAATGATCCTGTGATTCAGTATTTGCCTGACTTCCGATTAAAGTCGCCTGAGCAAACCCGTGCGCTTCGGCTTCGGCATGTTTTATCGCATACTACGGGGCTCCCCTATCATACGTATACTAACCTGGTGGAAGCAGGCATGGAACTTCCGGTGTTGCTTGGCAAGTTGAAGGATGTCGATTTGTTCCGAGAGGTTGGTAAGGAGTATAGTTACCAAAATGTAGCGTACAGTTTAATTGGTGAAGTTATTCATAAGGCAACGGGCAAACCCTATGAGGTAAATATGGCGGAGCGGGTGTTCAAGCCGTTGCACATGGAGCAGGCGTCGATGGATTACACTACGCTTATGACGAATCCCAACATTGCACGTCCGCACAAGTCGCGTGGTGGGCGGTGGGTTCCGGCTTCGATTACAAGCACATATTATAACGTGGCCCCTGCTGGCGGCGTAAATGCAAGTATCTCCGATATGGCAAATTGGATGATCGCATTACTAGGCCATCGCGAGGATGTGATCGATCAGGCCACGGTGCATCAACTGTTTTCTCCGCAGGTACAGGCTCCTTCCAAGAACCGGAATTATGGCCGGTCTCAACGACTTAGCAGTTCGTACTACGGCCTTGGCTGGCGTGTGTTATATTATCCCAACGATACTGTTATTTATCATGGCGGGTTTGTGAATGGGTATCGCAGTGAAGTGGCCGTTAATACGAAAGATCATATTGCCATTTGTATCCTCGCCAATGCACCGGGTGCAGTGGCCGACAAGGGCATTCCTACTTTTTTTACTTTATTCCGTGCGCACCGGGATTCCATTTTAGTATATGATGATCGCCAGCGCCGGGCACTATCCCCCAACATACAAGTTCCGTGAAGAAGCAAAGCGTTATTATCCTGATTGTTGTTGTCGCCGCGGTCGTCGGGGTGCTGTATTCTTTTACTGGTAGTCAAGACCAAAGTGCCTACGCAGACAAGATTCAGGAGGAGCGAGATTCTAAGGATCAATTTATGCGTACCTCTCAGGAATCTCCTTTTGCAAATGATTCCACGGCTGCGTTTACGGGGTTGCGCTATTACCCGGTAGACATTCGCTATAAGGTTATGGCCACCCTTTCTCCTATTACGAACAAGCAGGTGGTCTTGCTGGCAACCAACGATGGGAAGGAGCAGCGCTACGTTCAATACGCTTACGCCGATTTCGACCTGGGTGGTTATCATAACCGGTTACTGATCCTGGAAATGATTGACATGGGACCGTTCCGAGGAAAATTGTTTCTGGCTTTCGGCGATGAGACCAGTGCCGTAGAGACCTACGGAGCAGGGCGATACCTGGATCTGAACAAGGTACAGGGCGCCAATACGGTTACGTTGGATTTTAATCTGGCGTACAACCCTTATTGTGCCTATTCTGACAAGTTCTCGTGTCCGCTTCCACCGGCGGAAAACCTGCTGAAAGTCGCCATCCGGGCAGGTGAGCGACAATATCATTAAGCGGGTTATCTTAAAGTATTACGTTAGCATAATAATTAGCACCAAACCCTTATTTTTGAGGTTTACACACCCCTGAGCAGTGTTCAGGGCTTTTTTACACTGGAATTATGACCATTTCTTATAATTGGCTGAAAGAATACATTGATATTCCGGAGACCGCGGAGGACATCGGCAAGGTATTGACGTCTACCGGCCTGGAAGTTGAAAAAGTGGAAGAACATGAGACGGTTAAGGGTGGACTGAAGGGGCTCGTACTGGGAACGGTCCTTACCTGCAGCCGGCATCCGAACGCTGACAAGCTTTCACTGACAACTGTGGATGTAGGCGGTGAGCGACCGTTGTCGATCGTTTGCGGCGCGCCGAATGTGGCAACCGGCCAGAAGGTTGTTGTAGCGGTTCCCGGCACAACGATCTATCCTACTCAAGGAGAACCTTTTACAATCAAACTAGCGAAAATCAGGGGCGAGCAGTCGGAGGGTATGATCTGCGCCGAAGACGAGATCGGTCTGGGAGAAGGCCATGCGGGGATCATCGTGCTGACCAGCCCTGAAGCGTTGTCATTAGCCAACGGCACGTCTGCGGCCCAATACTATAATATCGCATCGGACTATATTTTTGAGATTGGCCTGACGCCTAACCGGGCCGACGCTGCATCTCACTTGGGCGTGGCGCGTGACATCCGCGCTTCGCAGAAGCGTGCCATCCGATGGCCTTCTGTTGATCACTTCACGATCGACAACCAGGATCTCACCATCACGGTATCGGTGGAGGCCGCACAGGCTTGCCCGCGTTATTCGGGTGTGACGCTTACGGGTGTGACGGTGACAGAGTCTCCTACCTGGTTAAAGAACCGTCTGCTTGCCATCGGAATTTCTCCGATCAATAACATTGTCGATATCACCAACTTTGTCTGTCATGAATTGGGGCAACCCATGCATGCTTTTGATGCTGACAAGATCGCCGGAAAAAAGGTCATTGTTAAGACATTGCCAGCCGGCACCAAGTTTACTACGCTGGACAACAAAGAGCGTACGTTGCTGGCTACCGACCTGATGATTTGCAATGCCGAGGAAGGCATGTGTATTGCCGGTGTCTTTGGCGGCGCTACTTCGGGCATCACGGGACAAACTAAAAACATCTTCCTGGAGAGTGCATATTTCTCGCCGGACTCTGTTCGCAAGTCTTCACAGCATCACCAGCTGAAGACCGATGCTTCGTTCCGTTTTGAGCGTGGCACAGATCCTGAGATTACGGTATATGCGCTGAAGCGGGCTGCATTGTTGATCCAGGAAATTGCGGGCGGAAAGGTCTCGTCGGACATTGTCGATGTCTATCCTTCCAGGATCGAGCGTCGTATTATCGTCGTTAAGGACAAGAATGTTGACCGGTTGATTGGCAAGACCATTTCCCGGGAAGAGGCATTTGCCATTCTGGAGGGACTGGACATACAGATTATCGAAAAGCAGGCGGACCACTATACGGTGTCTGTGCCGCCGTACCGTGTGGACGTCTTACAAGAAGCGGATGTCGTAGAAGAGATTCTGCGCATTTATGGCTTCAATAATATACCGCTTTCGGATACAGCCCGCACGGATTTTCTGGCGGAGTTCCCGGTTAAGAGTATAGATAAGTATAAGCGGAGTATGGGCGAAATGCTTGTCGCCAACGGTTTTTATGAGATCTGGACCAATTCGCTTACGAACAAGGCCTACCAGCAGAAGCACCAGCTCAGCTTTACGGGCTCTCCGGTGGAAATTTTGAACAAGCTGAGTGAAGAGCAAGGTGTTTTGCGACAGACGTTATTATTCTCCGGGCTGGAGGTATGCGCTTATAATATCAACCGTCGTCAGCGCGATCTGAAGCTTTATGAGTTTGGAAAGATTTACTATAAAGACGGGGGTAAGTATCAGGAGGTGGACCGTTTGTCGCTGTTTATGACGGGTAACGTGGAGACGGAGAACTGGCGGCATAAGACACAGGCGGTAACATACTATGACTTAGCTCAGCAGGTACAGCATATACTTTCGAAAAGTGGTATTTCGTCGGTACAGCAGGAAAACACAGAAGACCAACTGCTGGAATATGGCTCGAAACTTCTTCGTGGAAACACTGAAATCGGGACACTTGGAAAAGTAAAAACGGCCTTGTTGAAGGATTTCGGCATCAAACAGGAAATATTTTTTGCTGACCTAAACACATCCTTGCTTTTCCAATCGGCAACCCCTAAGTTAGTAATTCAAGAAGTTGCTAAATTCCCTGAGGTGCGACGTGATCTTTCGCTTGTATTGGACAGGCAGGTACATTTCAGTGAGATCAGCAGTCTTGTGATGGCTACCGAGAAGCGGTTGATCAAGGATATTATAGCGTTTGATGTTTATGAGGGTGAGAATCTCCCTGCGGGGAAGAAGGCCTATGCATTAGGGTTTACCCTTTTGGATGAGACGAAGACGCTGACGGATGAAGAGATTGAAAAGACCATGACTCGCCTGATGCAGGCTTTTGAAACGAAGCTTGGGGCGGTTATCCGGAAGTAGAAAAAGGTATATATCCGGAAAGGAGCCGGGCGCTACCAGAACGAACTGTTACAAGAGCCGATGGCGTTGCCAGGGCAAAAGATATTCGCATGGATCAAGAACTCTTAAAGTCTAACCTTTCGGGGCTGGAACGTAAACTTGTAGTGCTCCTGAACGAGCACAAAAACCTGAAGGAGGAACTTAAAAACCTGAAAATCGAAAACCAGGGACTAAAGTCGGCTCTTAAAGCTCGGGACGAGCAGATCAGCAGCTTTCATAATCAACTGAAAATCACTAAAATTGTGGATAATTTGAACCCGGAAGACGGAAGTGTTCTGGAGCTGAAGAAAAAAGTGGACGAATACATTCGCGAGATCGACAAGTGCATCGCTCACTTAAGCAGATAAGGTAAAACCCTGTAAGATTTCTTGATGGAGGAACTTTCTATAAAAATCAAAATAGCCGACCGCGAATATCCGATGAAGGTGAAGCGATCTGATGAAGAGCGGGTAAGACTGGCCGGTAAACTCATCAACGAAAAGCTAAAATCTTACCGGGAGCAATTTGGGATCGACGACAAACAAGATTTGTTGGCTATGGCTGCATTTGACTGTCTTGTCGATAAAATGGCAGCAGAGGAAACGCATCATGTCATCGATAAAACCGTGTTTGAGAAAGTTAGTCATCTCAACCATTTGGTTTCCCAATCCATTCTGTAATCCTTCGTTCCTGATGATCATTTTCTGAGCCAAGGTGGCACTCCGGGCAGTATAAACCCTATTTTTTTATGTCATCCATTGCTATAGCTATTGTTGTCAGCATAGTCGTTACGGCTGTGCTGAGTCTGCTCATTAGTTCCGCGTCGTACAAGCGGAAGCTTAAAAAGAAACAGGAAGAAGCCACAGACAAGTCCGATCTGATTCTGAAAGAGGCCGAAATTGCGGCTGAAAACCTGAAGAAGGACAGAATCCTGGAAGCCAAGGAAAAGATCCTTAAGATGCGTTCGGAGTTTGAAGACGAGGCCAATAAAAAGAAATCCCTTATCATCAGCAACGAGCAAAAGATCAAGCAACGGGAACAGACCCTGAGCAAGGAAATCGAGAATTTGAAGCGTAAAGAGGGCGAGCTTGACGACATCCGGACGGACCTGGCCGCCCAGCTCGAGCATACGAAGAAGCGCAAGGAAGAGCTTGATAAATTCAACCAGCAGAAGATCCAGGTACTGGAGAGTATTTCCAAGCTGACCGCTGAAGAAGCTCGCGAGCAGCTTGTCGCTGCCCTGAAAGACGAAGCCCAGACACGTGCCTCCAGCTTCATTAAGGACATCATGGAGCAGGCGAAACTTTCGGCTACCAAGGAAGCCCGAAAGATCGTTGTCGAGACCATTCAGCGTACTGCTACGGAACACGCTATTGAGAACTGTGTATCCATCTTTAACATCGAGAGCGACGATATCAAAGGAAAGGTTATCGGTCGTGAAGGCCGGAATATCCGCGCGCTGGAAGCGGCTACCGGTGTCGAAATCATCGTAGACGATACACCAGAAGCCATTATCATTTCGGGTTTTGACCCGGTGAGACGGGAGATTGCCCGGTTGTCGTTGCATCGCCTGGTGCAAGACGGTCGTATTCACCCGGCCCGTATCGAGGAGATCGTTACCAAGACTACGAAGAATATTGAAGACGAAATCGTTGAGATCGGCGAGCGCACGGTGATCGACCTGGGCATTCATGGGCTTCACCCGGAGCTGGTGAAGATGGTAGGCCGTATGCGTTTCCGCTCTTCGTACGGTCAGAACCTGCTGCAACACTCGCGTGAGGTAGCTAACCTCTGCGCCATCATGGCCAGTGAACTCGGTTTGAACGTTAAACAAGCGAAGCGTGCTGGTCTGCTTCACGATATTGGCAAGGTATGGCATGAGGAACTTGAAAAGCCGCACGCTATTGTCGGTATGGAGCTTGCCGTGAAATACAAGGAACATCCGGTGGTTTGTAACGCCATTGGTGCTCACCACGACGAAATCGAAATGACCAACATCCTGTCGCCGATCGTACAGGCTTGTGACGCCATCAGCGGTGCGCGACCAGGTGCTCGTCGCGAGGTGATGGAACAATACATCAAACGCCTCAAAGAACTGGAAGAACTGGGGCTGAGCTTCGACGGCGTGGAGAAGTGCTATGCCATCCAGGCCGGCCGTGAGCTGCGTGTGATCGTCGATGCTGAAAAGGCCAGCGATGAGCGCGCCAGTCAGCTTAGCTTTGATATCTCACAAAAAATTGAGCGGGATATGCAGTATCCGGGGCAGGTGAAGGTGACGGTGATTCGCGAGATGCGCAGCGTTTCTTACGCAAAATAAATATACAACCACGTTTTATACAGAAAGGCCCCGCTATGTGCAGGGCCTTTTTATTTAATGCAGCTTGACAAACTATCTGGCGACTATGGAAATTAAACTTACTGAAACGGCAAACAAGGGGGCATTTTACATCGAGCAAGACGGCACCCGCGCGGCCGAGATGACTTTTAGCAAAGCCGGCCCTACCCTCATCATTATCGATCATACGGAAGTGTCGGATGCTCTGCGCGGGAAGAGTGCTGGCAAGCAACTCGTCGCGGCCGCTGTTCAACATGCGCGCGATCATGGCTTAAAGATTCTTCCGCTTTGTCCTTTTGCCAAAAGCGTTTTTGACAAGGTGGCCGAGTACGGAGATGTGCTGGACCAATAGGCTTATTCCATGTGCATGATCACTTCTTTCTCGTCGAACCGGACGTCGTCTTCGCCGACTTCATCGAAGGGATGCTCCAGGTGGTCCTGTATATTGTCGAGGCTTACCAGTATAAAGCTGTATAATACGGGCATGACATATTCGAGGTGTGCCGAGAAATCGTGGAATGTGCTGGCAAAATATGGGCCGTAGACGATGGGAAAGATATAGATAAACACTTTGCTGTAGGCCCGTAGTGTGATGGGGGTGCGGTATACGTGAATGATCCGCAGATTATCAAAGGCGATGATCATTTTACTGATATACTGATTCACGCGCGAGAGTTCCCCTGCCTGCACCCCGTGGTTCTTGAGCTCTCTCATCAGTAAGGACAGGTCTGAGAAATACTGAAAGATTTTCTTCTCGTTTGCGACTATATCTTTGTCGTGTCTTGATGTGAACATCGAGCGCATCAAGACGATCATAGACCCGACGATGATCCGTGTCCGTTGAGGTATATCATTTTGTTTGTCTGTTGTCCAATCGCGCGTAGCAAAGTAGACGGCCAGTGCATGTCCTTTAAAATCCGAGAACCGTTGCAGGGCTGTTTCGCGGCGATTGTAGGCGGAGCCAATCGAAAACACTACCGGAAATACGATTGCTACACCAACCAGCATGTCGGGAAATTTGGCAGTCAGGCCGAGGTGGTAGCATACATAGGTTGAAATGACCGATAATGCGGTTATGATGAGGGTCTTATAGTTGATGATGAGGAAGAAGCTTTTCAGTACCTTTTTCACGTAAGTCTTTTTTTATAAACCACGCGAAGGTAATACCCTCGTTAAAAAGCTAAAAGCCCCAGGTGGGGCTTTTAGCGGGGCTCCAATCGAATCAACTGTATTATTCTTCCAATATTTCAACTTCTACACGTACGTTCTTTTTGGCGTTTGCGCTGCGCTTGTCGTATAGCGGACGTTTTCCTCCCCAAGCTTTGATCTCGATGCGGCTGGCATCGATGCCGTTGGCCACCAGGTATTGTTTGATCACGTCGGCCCTATGGTGCGAAAGGTCTTTGGCCGATCCTGTGCTTTGTTTGGCGCCGTCGAGGGAGAAGAATTTCTTATCGGGACCCATTGTGAGGAGCTTGCCATGGTAGTTTCCATTCGTGTGGCCGTGCAGGCGAATGCGGTAGCGCGAGTTTTCCTGCATGAGCTGCAGCAAGCTGTTAAGCTCATATTTCGACTCGGGCTGCATAATGGCTGCGTCGTTATAGAAGTATACATTGTACAGGGTGGCTATATCTCCGGGATGGTAGCGCACCATGTCAAAGTTGATTACGACGGTGGTGCCCACCAGGTCAATGTATGGCTTGACGGTGTCGGCCAGCGGCAATGGGTAGTTTATCTCCTGTTGTAGCTTACGATATCCAAATATGTCGCAGATTAGTGTTAGCTGGCCGGATTTGCTTTTCGGGTCTGGGAGGTTGAGGTATTCATTTCCTTTCACGCGCGTAATCGGATGGGCACGGTCTGTATCGATCACCTGCACGGTACCATCTACAATACGATCGTTGCGAGCGTTGTACACGCTCAAGAATACTTCGGTGTTTCCGAGGGTCATGACCTTGTATTGCACGATCTCGGGGTTATCGGTTACGACGATACCATCGCCAGGTGTTGTGGGTTCTTGCGGGTTTTCGGAAGGAGTTGTTTCCGGCGTTACCGGCGGCGTCTCTACTACCGGCGTTGTTGTTACTTTCTTACCAGGAGGTTGCAGGGCGGCTATGTCGCCCGGCACGACGCGGATCCAGGCGTCTTTGAAGGCTTCTTGCTTACGTACTGCCGTCATCTCAAGCAAGGATGTGCGCAGGCTTGTATAATATTGGAGGTAGACAAAATATAACCCACGACCTGTGTTAAAACCGTAGGTCGCTTCTTTACCCTGTTGTTTTAGTTGTTGCGTGTAAGCCTGGGCTGCGCTTTCGCGCGTTTTAGCATACGCGCCTACTACGAGGTAATAACCAGGAGCGAGTTCGGGCGTTTGGGAGAAAGCGGTGGATGAGAGGCTTGCAAAGCCAATTATAAGTGCAAGCGCGAATGATTTTCTCATGTAAGAATAAAGACAGTTTCTTATCAATATTATTTAAAAATAATGAATAAAACCGTATCAGGCATGATTAAATGTCACTAAATCGGTCACTTGCGAATGTATGGTTTACTCCATTCGCGTAAAAATCCAAGCCCATAGCCGCTCAGCTGGATTAATGCCGCGGGAACTGCCAGGAAGGCCACCCCCAGATTCTTGTTCTGCCATAATGCATGCAGGAAAATAACGGACAGGTAGAACAACCACCCACCCAGCACGGTATAAAAGAGTATCGGGCTGATCAGCGCCCACAGGGGTAGGCTGAGTGTACCGAGTACAAATATGGCCGGTAGCCAGTGTGTAATTTTAACTTCGCCCGGATGCGCGCGGCCTACCAGGACTCTACCTTTGCCGAAGTTAGAAACCTGATGATAAAATTGGGAGAACGATGTACGGCGTTTGTGGTAGACGTAGGCCTCTGGTATTAGTCCTACCTTATAACCGGCATTTTTCATCCGGATGCTAAATTCTATATCCTCGGCATACCGGTCAAAGTGAAATCCCTGTGTCTGCGTGTATACTTTCCGGGAGATACCCATATTAAAGCTGCGGGGCTGGAACGAGCCGACACGTTTCTTCCCGCCACGGATCCCCCCCGTTGTCCATACCGATGCCATGGTATATCCCATGGCGCGTTGTACAAGGGTGAAGGTTGTATGTGCCTGATCGGGGCCACCCCACGCATCCCAGCCGTAGATAGCCAATGCCTTGTGGACGGCTTCCAGGTAGCCGGGAGGTATAATGCAGTCTGAATCGAATACGATTAGATATTCGCCTGCGGCTTTGGAATAGCCAAAATTCCGGGCTGGACCGGGACCAGCATTCGGCTTAAAAAAGTATTGAATGGATAACTGCTTGCGGTATCTATCTACTATGTCGTCACATCGCACGGAAGATCCATCTTCCACAATCAGTACCTCAAAGTCCTTTACCGTTTGGTGCGTGAGGCTATCCAATAGCTCGCGCACCTCTTCGGGGCGGTTGTAGACCGGAACAATGATGGAATATTTCACGACTCAGTTAACAACCCCTTGAAGCTTGCGTGCTGTTTCTTCTTCCAGGCCCACTTTTTCGATTACAAGGTAATCGCGTTTGGAGAGGGACTGCATTGCGAACATCTCTGCCAAAAATCCTGTTACGAATAGCTGTACGCCAATGACGACTGCCACAAGCGCCAGGTAAAAGAGCGGTTGCTCGGTGATCTCACGTTTCATGGGTACCCGGGAGAAAAAGAGGGAGTTCATTTTATCCCAGAAAAGCTTGGCGGTAAATACGAAACCGATCAGGAACGATACGGTGCCCCATGTGCCAAAAAAGTGCATGGGTTTCTGTCTGAACCGACTTACAAACGTGATGGATAACAGGTCCAGAAAGCCGTTGATAAAGCGCTCCAATCCAAATTTGGTATAGCCAAACTTACGCTCACGGTGCTCTACCACTTTCTCTGTTATCTTCGTGAAGCCAGCCCATTTGGCAATGACCGGAATGTAGCGGTGCATTTCACCGTAGACGTTGATGTTCTTCACTACGGTCGACTGGTAGGCTTTCAGGCCACAGTTGAAGTCGTGCAAACGTATGCCCGAGAGCAAGCCCGTTATGTAGTTGAAGAATTTCGATGGTACTGTTTTGGAGATCGGGTCATGCCGCTTCTTTTTCCAGCCGGAAACGAGGTGATATCCATCGTGGGTGACCATGCGATACAGCTCGGGTATTTCGTCAGGGCTGTCCTGGAGGTCGGCGTCCATGGTGATTACCACCTTTCCGCGCGCTACGCGAAAGCCGGTTTGCAGGGCGGCCGACTTTCCGAAGTTGCGATTAAAACGAATCCCTTTAAACCGCTCGTCGGCGGCGTTCACTTTCAGAATCTGTTGCCAGGTTCCATCGGAACTGCCGTCGTCAATAAAAAAGACCTCGTACCGGAATCCGTGTGCCTGCATGACACGGCTTATCCATTGGCTGAGTTCTGGAATTGATTCCTCTTCGTCTTTGGCGGGCACAATGACCGAAATATCCGGTTGGTTCATGAATTAAAATGTCGGTTCTGGATTCTTTTTATGCGTAAAGATAGTAACAATTAGGCCGAGTAATACGCCAAAGAAAATCCCAAAAAACACGTAAATGGGCCAAAACAGCTTCTTGGTCCACGTGATGGCCATTTCGATCTGTTGGTCGCTCATTTTCTTTTCGCTCATTGCATCCATCTGTTTTTGATAGTAGGTCTCCATCAAGGCAGTGTCTACGAAGTTTGTGTACACGAAGGTGAACAAGCCACCGATGACTACGCCAAATAATGAGATCCAAAAGGCGATTGCGATTCCCTGGCCATAGGTCATAAATCCATCGCCGCCGTCCTTAAATGCTTTGTGTGCCAGGATGAGGATTGCAATACTAAGCGGGATATTTAGGAATGCCATTTTTTGATCGAAGGGGTCTATTCCGACCAAAGAAGTAGTCAAAAAAACAATAACGTGAATCAAGGTCGAAATCAGACCCCATTTCAGTCCTACCGAAAAAGTGCTGGGCTTGGCTACAATGTTTTCCATATCGTTTTTAGGGTTTAGGTTGCCGTCTCAGGATTACCGAAAGAATGATATTCACAAAAAAGCCAATGGCGATACCCTGCGCAAAATACGTTTCCACCAGCTTCCGGATATTAGTCTCGGGGAGGTCGTTCAAATTACGTTCATAGACATCTTTTCCGATCCGTTCGATGTCTTCTTTGGGGAAGGTTTTTAAGTAGTCGGTCATTTGTTTGATGTACTGACTGACAAATTCTCCTTCCCAACTACCGAAGAGTTGCAGGCCCAGCGATGATACCACAGTAGCGATAAGCACAATCAATCCACCGCCGATCATACCCTGCCAAAAGTACAGCACGCCGCCCTGGTAATAATCGCGCAACTCCTTCAAATTGAAAAAGATAAAGATACCAAAGACCATGATGCGAAAATCCAGGAAGGGAGAAACCATGGCGGGGTGTCTTCCCATGTAAAACATGGCCACTAATACGGCGGAGGCCATCACTCCCGCTACGAGGCCATACCGGATTGATAGCTTTAACAGAGGCTGTTTCATACGCTTACCACTCAGTCCTCCGTCCGTTGCCGGTTGTTGTTAAATACTGCTACGACCTTGCCGGTGATTTCTTTTCCAAACCAGGGCGAGTTTTTAGCCTTCGACAGGTTCGTCCGGTCGTCTAATGTCCAGGTCTTATCGGGGTCAAACAGTGTGAGGTTGGCTTTCTCCTCGACCTCGATGCGTGGTATCTCCAGGTTGAGTAATCTCCGGGGGTTTATGGTTACTTTTTCCAGTAATACATCCAGGTCGACTGCTTTGGACAGGGCCACGAGGTTGGCGCCAAAGGTTTGGAGGTTGATCAAGCCGAAGTCGGCCATGTCAAACTCCAGGCTTTTACTTTCTTCTTCGTGGGGCGTATGCCCCGAGCAGAGGACGTCGATAGTACCGTCGCGAAGCCCCTTGATGAGGGCGTCGTTGTCAGCTTTCTCGCGCAGTGGCGGATTGACTTTGTAGTTGGTATCGAAGTCTACCAATGCCGTGTCGTCGAGCAACGGTTGGTATGCTGCCATGTCGCAGCTCACCTGTAATTTCTTTTTGGCGTTTCGTATCAGATCGACCGCTTTTCCTGTCGACAGGCGCGAGAGGTGTAGACGGCCGCCGGCATAGCCTAACAGCTCGAGGCTTTTGCTTACCATGATGTCTTCGGCAATACGCGGCATGCCTTTCAATCCCAGCATGGTGCTTTGAAGGCCTTCGTGCATCTGGCCGAACATATTTAACCAAATATCTTCCGGATGGTCGATGAGGAGGCCGTCAAATTTTTGCAGGTACTGCAGCGACTTCAACAGGATGTCGGTATGCCAGATCGGCTTGAGGCCATCTGTAAAGGCTACTGCTCCAGCCTCGTGGAGGTCGATCATTTCTGTTAGCTCCTCACCTTTGTTATTGCGGGTTACAGACGCCAGTGCGTGTATTTGCACCAGGCGATTGTCGTTACCCCGGGTGATATATGCGACCTCGTTCTTTGATTGGACGGAGGGTACTGTGTTGGGCAGTACGGCTATTTCGGTAAAGCCTCCGGCGGCGGCGGCTTTGGACGCCGACTCGAGATCTTCTTTGTGCTCTAATCCGGGGTCTCCTACGAAGGTGCCGAGATCAAACCACCCGATGGACAGCTTCATTCCTTCGGCTTTAATGACGCGGTCGGCCGAGTAGTTTTTATCGCCTATTTCGACGATACGGCCATTGTTTAGCAATACGTTTTTTTCTTTTTTATGGAAGGATGACTGGGGATCTATAATTTCCGGAGACTGGATTAAGATTTTCATTAATCTCTATTTTAGAAAGCGAATCAAGAGGATCTCCGCCAGTAGAAAGAGTAGCGCTGCCATCAACGCATATTTCCACAACGGCGTGCCCAAATATCGTTCCTTTATTTCGTTGCTAAAAGCGTCGATAGAGGAAGCCTCGAAAATACTGACGTTTTCACCCCCTGCTGCCAGGGCTTTGACCTCCTCGCCTGTATATTGTTCCATCAGGGATTCTGCCTTGTTAACATTGAAGGCGATTAAGCCAACGGTATCCTCTTGAGCCACAATCTTATAAAATCCTTGTTCGACCGAAAAGCCCGGGATGTCGAGGAAGACGTTATCTCCAACGACCCGCTGTCCGGGAATCACCTCTTCTTTTCCTACCAGGCGCACGGGCACGTCGCGGGGAAGACTATCGAGCCGTAGCGGGATGAAGGTCTCGTTCAACGAGTAATATAATCTGCCTTCCTGTTTTTTGCTGCTGGCCGCCAGGCGATACATGACGGGAACGAACAGCGCATGTTGATGAAAGTCTGTGTGATCCCGGTCGAGGCTGCTCGCCAACATGTACAGTTTACCACCCTGGTCAAACATAGACAAGAATGGCTGGTCATTTTTGAATCGCAGAATGGCTGACCGATCGCTCCCCCACTCCCAGACCCGGCTGGCTTTGGGCATGGCCAGTGATACGGATTTTTCTTCAAACACGTTTTCAAAAAAAGGATTCGAAAAGTCCGGGCGATCCAGTTCGACCATTGCTTCCTGGGGAACGGTGTTCAACGCGGGCAATGCCAGCGCATTTTTCCATCCTTCTACTTGCGGTTCCGCACCGGGGGCGATCAGCACTGTTCCTCCGTTTTGCAGGTGGCTGCGCACGGCGCCGACGAGCGAGGGCTCGATGTTATTGAGCCCGTTCATGACTACGAGGTCAGCCTGGTCCAACTCATTGTAATTGAAATTGCCAACTGCAAATCCTTTATAGGCAAATACTTGCTGATTGCCGTATACCTTCTGAACCGCCTCGGAGGCTGTAATGCTTTTAACTTCCACCACCCGAATCTTGTCGGCAAAGTTTAGGGCCAGGTTAAAGGTATTGTCAAAGGTTACCGGGAAGTCGTTGAAGCTAATGACAGCGTTGTGAAGTCCGGACAATCCTGTCGCCAGGTCGAAATTGATCTCGGTCATACCTCCGGCCGGGATGCTCACAGTGGCGGCCCCTGTTTGGACGTTGTTTACCAGCAGCTTGACGTTTACCTGATCGGCTTCTCGTGCACCGTCGTTACGCACGTTTACTTGCAGCACATTTTTCTCGCCACCGGCCGCAAAAGGATTCTCGAGGTATGCCGAATCAACAAAGATATTTGACATGGGTTGAAAACGAATGGGTACCAGGTGCCAGCGGGCTACGGAGTCGAGCGTGTGGTCAATCTTGCCGGCGGTTGATTTCTGAAAGTCTGCGATCCAGAACACTTCCTGGGATTGCCCGGACGTTGCGTCTTGTGTGATTCTTTCGGCAACCTCTTGCATGGACCGCGTTATGGGTGAAAGTCGGAGCTGCGTCAGCAGGTCCTGAATCTCGGCACCGGTCTTAAAGGTATTTGAAAATGGCGCAAAATCGTTGGTTATGAGCTTATAGCGGGTGTCGGGGGGAAACATGGAGACGATGCTGCGCGCCATCTGGGCTGCGGCGTCCAGGCCCCGGGTTTTGTCTTCGAGGCGGGCGGACATGCTTTGCGAGTTATCGAGATAGACCACAATGGCCCGACTATTGGCTAATTGGTCTTTGGCCGGGATGACGGGCTGGCAGAATGTGATGACCAGGAAAAGCAGGAACAACAGTCGTGCTGCCAGGATGAGATAGTGCTTCAGTCTACGGCGCGCGGTGGAGGCTTCCTTTACTTGTCGCAGGAACCGTGTATTGGAAAAATATATACGGGTTGCCCGGCGGAAGTTAAAGAGATGGATGATGATGGGTACAGCAAGTACACCCAATGCCCACAAAAACGAAGGATACAGCAAATTCATCCCCGCAATGTACAATTTTCGATGAACCCGTTGTAGGACGATTGGTCTCAAAAACTGAATCGGGAGACCGAACGGTGATCAACGGGTGGCGGGCGGCGCAAAAAAAGCCTGGCGCTTGGGCCAGGCCTCGGGTTAACCGCTAACGAAGTAACATCTTGCTTTTTTTCGCTTGCTCACTTTCTCTTGCTGCCAAGCATGACCATGTCGTTTACGGTGATCTCGGTGATGTAGCGTTTCTCTCCCTGGGTGTTATCGTACGCGCGGTGTATGAGCTTGCCCTCGATGGCAATTTCATTTCCTTTCTTCACATGCTCGCCCACTACTTCTGCCAACTTTCCCCAAAACACAAGGTTGTGCCATTGCGTCTCTTCAATCTTTTCCCCCTTTTGATTTTTATAGGAGCTATTGGTTGCCATTGAACAAGAGGCCTTAACTCTTCCGCTGTTGAAGGTTTTTACTTCGGGAGCTGATCCTACGTTTCCGATTAGTTGTACACTGTTTCTTAAGTTTCTCATAGCTATATGTATTTATTTTATTGATTACTGGTTGCTTTTGTGTTGGGTCAAAATTGGTGGAAGAAAAATGCCATAATCGTATGATAAACGCTTATATTCGTTTACATTCGTTTGTAGCCGTTTGTAAACGGATTGTTTGTGATTTTGTATGATGTCTGAAAGCTTAACTAAGTCCTGCACGGAGTGCGGGACGGCCATAAGAGGCCGCGTTGATAAGAAGTTTTGTTCTGATCATTGTCGCAGTGCGTATAATAACCGGTTGAACAGTGACGACACGAACTACATGCGCAACGTAAACAATATCCTACGCAAGAACCGGCGTATTCTCATGGACTTGAATCCGGATGGTAAGAATCGGGTTGGCCGGGAGAAACTCGTCAGTCGCGGATTCGACTTCAAGCACTTTACAAGTTTGTATACTACGAAGGAAGGATCGCGGTACATCTATTGCTACGAGCAGGGCTACCTGCAGATTGAAAATGATTATTACTTATTGGTGGTAAAGAAAGAATTTTTGGGGTAATACCGGAGTGGCTGGTTATTGGCTAGCAAGCGCCAGATACCGGTCTGCCTATGCCCTGAGAAAATATACTATACAACTGAACCGCAACTGGTCAGGCATAGACATCAACCCATATCCTTTATCGTCTATTCTACGAAAAACTGTTACCTTTTTCGCTAAACACTTGTCCTTTATCAAAAATAGTCTTTACTTTAATAAGGCTCAAAGTCTACCCAGTCTGGTTTCCTGATGTCCTCTGTCCTACAGGTTGTCGGATGGTAAAAGCATTAGACTTAGCTATAAACATGGTTCGAAGGCCTACCCTTACCAGTTGTATGTACTTCCTTTCGTCATTGAAAGGAGGCAGCTGGTTCCATGGTATCATTGTACGAAACTTATTTCACTCCCTTGTCTTTCCTTGTCGCGCAAGTCCACCGTGGCAAGCGTATGCGCGCACGATAGCCCGGGGGTCGGTACACTTATTGCATCGGCCGACGCAACTTTCTCCTGAACCCTTACCCTATTAATTTCTACATATTATGGCAACAACTAAACAATCTAAACTAAAATTCCTCGCCGGAGAGACCTGGAAGGAATTGAAACTGAAGAAAGGCACAACCACCAAGCGATACGCCGTATCGGATAAAGGACGGATTGTAAGCTTTAAGTCTGAGCTGGAAGATGGCTATATCCTGAAACCGCGCTTAACGCAAGGCTACCCGAGCATTACTATAGGCCGGGAGGATACTCGCCAGAATTACTACATTCATCGGCTTGTCGCAGAATACTTCTGCAAGCAGGGCGGTACGAAGCAGACCTTTGTGATCCACGTCGATCACAAGAAGGAAAACAACAAAGCTTCTAACCTCAAATGGGTGAAGCATGAAGATCAGATCGAACATGCCAAGAAGGATCCCAATGTATTGCTGCGTATGAATCCGGAAGAAGGCCCGAAGCTTACGGCCGACAAGGTAAAGCAGATCAAGGTCGCGCTTTTCAAGTCAAAGAAACAACCCACCCTGAAGGCGCTCGCCAAGAAGTTCCGTGTTTCTGACATGCAGATCCACCGTATCAAGATTGGAGAGAACTGGGGCCACGTAAAGGTTTAAGGCCCGGGGCCTGAAGTTTAAGGTATTGATCCTTAGACTTCAGGTTTCTTCCCACTGCTCTGTTACCCGTCAGCCTTCCTCACCACTGGCTCACCTGCGCCAAACAGCGCTCCCTAACGTTCAGCAGCCTTTCTGACCAGGGCCAAATCCCCGGCAGAAATTCGCCCCCCATTTTTTTGTTTCGTATTAAATCCGATACTTGTAGTAGTACTGAAGTAATCATAACCTTATGGAAAAAATCTATCTCGGTGATGCCGGCCCCAAAGTTTCTCCTGCCGTCTATGGCTTTTACCGATGGCACGACGATGCGGCTACTGAATCTGTGTCTATGGAAAAGATCGTCAGCCTGTGTCTGGAACTGGGTATTAATACATTCGATCATGCCGATACGTACGGTTCTTCCCGTTGCGAGGAGATGTTTGGCCAGTTGATTCGCAAGAAGTCTTTTAAGCGCGAAGACCTGGTGTTGTTCACAAAATGTGGCCTGCGCGTGCCTGGTCCGGACCAGCCGGATGTACGAGTGAAACATTACGACACATCGGCGCAACATATTCAGCGAAGCGTTGAAAATTCGCTGCGCCGGCTCAATACAGATTATATTGATATTTTCCTGCTCGACCACCTGGATCCTATTTCCAATCTGGAGGAGACGGCTATTGCCCTGGAACAACTTCTAAAGTCGGGAAAGGCGCGTAGCATTGGGGTGGCAAACTTCTCTGTGTTCCAACATCAATTACTGGCGTCGTATATGCATACGCCGATCGTAACCCATCATCTGGAGCTGAACTTATTGAACACCTCGGCGCTGGACAACGGCCAAGTCGACTACATCAAGCAACGGTATATGCGTCCGCTGGCGTCGGCACCCGTGGCTAGCGGGCAGATCGTGAGCGGCACGGATGAACGTGCAGTGCGCGTGCGGAAGAAGCTGCAAGAGTTTGCGCAGAAGTATAACGTCGACATTGAGTCTGTCGCTGCGGCCTGGCTGATCAAGTTGGGCGCGTTACCGCTGATTGGTACAAAAGAAGAACAGCGTATTCGCAATATTGCCGATGCCTTTAATATTAACCTCGGCCATCAGGATTGGTACGAGCTGTATATCGCCTCTCGCGGCGAAATCCCGGGCTAGTTTTCCGACTACCCGGTTAGCCGGGCGTCAGGATGAAACAGAGGAATTTGTCGCCAGCCGGAATAACTTTCTTCCGGCTGGCCCGTGAAAGGTATTAAAGCATTACACATGACGAACCTGTTTCACCGCCTGAAAGAACATAACCGACTTTCCATTCTCTTTATTTTCTCGCTCACCACCATTTTGTGCGTAACCCTGGTGGCTCTTCGCGTGCAATACACTACCCGTATTACATTCGTGTTTCTAGTTTGGAATATTTTCCTGGCCCTTATTCCTTATATTATCAGCACCCTGCTGGTATTATACCATCACCGTCTGGGTACTTTTAGCTTTCTGTTATTATTCGCAACCTGGCTGGCATTCTTACCCAACGCGCCCTATATCCTGACAGATTTATTTCACCTTCGACCGCGCCCGGGTGTGCCGTATTGGTACGACCTGGCTTTGATCCTTTTCTTTGCCTGGAATGGGCTGATGCTCGGTTATGCTTCGATTATGGATATACAGTCCGTTTTTGCCACACGCTTCCGTCCCTGGATAGGTTGGTGTGTCGCTGTGGGTACCTTGTTGTTATCGGGCTTTGGAATCTACCTCGGCCGTTATCTGCGTTGGAACAGCTGGGACATTATATCTTCTCCTACACCGCTGCTGCGTGACATTACACAACGTATACTGCACCCCTTCGAGCATCCACACACATAAGGCGTAACGATTATCTTCGCAGCCTTCCTGGTGCTGGGCTATGTGCTATTGGTTCAGTTTGCACAGGTGTACGCACGGAAACCTGCGTCGCGTCCCAATGACTAGTTAAAACGCCCCAGCTTTGTTCCGGGGCGTTTTTATTCTTTAGTCTTCGTCCATTGTCAACTTTTTGTGATACCCGTTGGACAACTCGTTGAACGGCATGTGCACTACAAGCTCCTGGCCTTCGTGCTCGGCGCGGATGCCACTGACGTCAACAAAATACGGGATCGTTTTGCTATACACTACCTGGGGCATTTGTACGACTTTCTCCCGTACGGTGATGGGAATGAGGTAGAATACCGATAGCGTATTGTTATGAACCTCCGCCTGCAGTACTTCTTTTTCCATACCGGGCACTCGCACGTGAAGCTCGCGTCCGTCCGCTTGTTGATGGACGGTCAGGCTTGGTTCGCTGATGCCTCCGTTTATAGTATTCAGAACATCTACCGACGTTAACAGGTCCTGGAAATTGTTCTTTTTCATAATTCATTTCTCCTTCTGCGGAAGGAAGAGTCAATCGGTGTACCAACACGGTTTTTTACGACATCGAGGCAGCCGCACGAGAATCCAGTCAGAAAGAATATGCCTCAAAAAGATTGGAATCGATGATTATTAAACAAGTTCCCGACCGGGACAAAAAAAAGCCTGCCTTTTAGGCAGGCCATTTTGGCGCCTGTTGCCTATTTAAGGCCAGGTGTATGTAGCAACCGCTCCTGGAGATAGTGCTGCGGCAGCTACTTTGCCGTTGTAGCGAATACCAAACCGTTTGACTTCGTTGCTGTCGTTAACTACGATCAGTACTTTCTCGCCTGAAGCATTTAAGAATGCCACGTTATATAGGTCCCCCGTAATGGTCGAGGCTATACGCACAGCCCCTGGACGTACGAACTTCGATGCATGGGCGATGATGTAATAGGATACGTTGCGTGTTACAGCATCCTTGTCGATTGTCAACGCGCCCTGGCACGTCGTACATCCACCGTCGTCGGTGTGAGGCTTAAACTCAGGATCGGCGGCAAGGTTCCATTCCAGCACGTTGCGGCTCCAGTTGCGCGTAGCGCCAATGATCAGGTGTCGGGTGTGCCAGCGGAGATCGTCGCCGAAGGTGCTTTGGGGTGACGTCCATTGTTCGGTGAAGTAGAGATGTTTGTCGGGGTGTGCCTGGTGTACTTCCGAGAGTGCCTCGATTTCACCGAGGTATAAGTGGAAGGCCGACCCGTCGATGTACTTCCTGGCGTCTGCATCGTTCAGCACCTCGATGGGGTAATTGGGATGATCGCAGTTGTGGTCGAAGATCACGATCTTCGTTTTAAGGCCCGCGTTTTCAAATGCCGGGCCAAGGTTGTTCTTCACAAACGTAGCTTGCTCGGCAGACGTCATCAACATGCTGGGGGTGTTCTTCGGATTCTCGGGCTCGTTCTGCAGTGTGATGGCGTCAATTGTTATTCCTTCTGCGGCCATGCCACGTATATACCGGACAAAGTACTCCGCATAGGCTGCGTAAAATTCGGGCTTTAAGCTTCCGCCCTTTGGATGACCATTGGTCTTCATCCAGGCGGGCGCCGACCATGGACTGCCCATAATCTTGATGTCCGGATTGATAGCCAGTATTTGCTTGAGTGCCGGTATGAGGTATTTTTTGTCTTCCTGCAGTGTAAAGCCTGTTAGCTCGGGATCGGTCTTGCCTGCGGGCACGTCGTTGTATGAGAACACATGGTCATCCAGGTCGGAGGCACCGACGCTTACACGCAGGTAACTCACGCCGATGTTGGTGCTGTCCCATCGGAATAGCTCATTGAGCAATGCTTCGCGTGTGGAGGGTGTCAGCGTTTGAATGTGGTAAGCACTTCCTCCGGTTAGGGAGTAGCCGAATCCGTCGATCGTTTGGTACCGTTGTGTCGAGTCTATCCCGATCACGGGTAGGTTCGTAGGCTCTGTGCTAAACGCCAGGGCCTGCTGGTCTTTCGCCAAGAGAGACGATCTGTCGCTGGTGGTTAGGTAGGAATGGATAGACGACGCTTCAACTTCAGATTCCGATGTTGTTTGTTTTTCCTGGTCGTTGCGTTGGCATCCTTGCCACAGCACACTCGTCAGCACTAATGCCAGGCCGAGTTTAATCCCTTTTACGGTTGAGTTCAGTTCTTCTTTCATCTTTATACTTTAAAGAAGAACCCTGATATGCGGGGTTCTTCTTTGTTTTTTTAGTATCCGTCGTTTTGTGTCAGCTTTTCGTTTTTATCACGCTCGTTTTGCGGGATGGGCCAGAGCAAACGGTCTTCGGTTAATTGATATCCCAAGCTATTACCGTTTCCATCGCGGAAGGCATTCATTACCTCAATCGCCTTTCCGGTGCGTTTCAGGTCGTACCAGCGTTGTCCCTCAAAGACAAGTTCTAAGCGGCGTTCCTTTGCAATCGCCTGGACCATGTCAGCATCTGTTGTCGGTATGATGTCGTCGAGGTCTACGCGCGCACGAATTTCATTTACAAGGTCTGCTGCACCTTCCAAATCACCAGCGTCTGTCAATGCTTCGGCTTTCAGCAACATGATGTCGGCCAGTCGGAACAAAATATAGTTTTGTGTACCACTGGTGTTTCTGTATTTATAGGAGTATGGAAAGTTTGTTAGCGGCCAGTAACGGTCAGACCATTTGCCGGTAACATCTGCAAAACGAATGGATGCGTTTTTACGGATCTCATCGCCTTCAGCATCAAATGCTGCTACCAGGTCGTTGGTGGGAGTATTGAATTTCTTCCAGTCGATGCCATAGAACATTCCTGCCCCCCAGTTGCCTGTGCCAGCATCCCATCCGTCGTACGTGATTTCAAAGATTGCTTCTGAAGAATTCTCCTGTGTTCCGTCCCACAATTGATCGAACTCGGGTAACAGCTCGAACCCGGCTGCCAATACGGCATCGGCGTGCTCGTTAACCTTTGCCCAGTCGTGCGGCTCTACGGTTGCGTATACTTTAGCCAGTAGAAAATGTGCTGTGCTTTTCGTCACAACGTTTTTGTTTGCCGCAGCAGCCCGTGTATTGGCGACGGCAAGTTCCAGGTCCTTGATTATCTGCTGGTATATTTCAGCCTGCGGTGTACGAGACAAGTATATTTTGGTTTCATCGTCCACATCCCATTCGGTTATTTCATGCACCAGCAGCGGTATATCGCCGTATTGACGAACCAACTCAAAGTACATGTACGCCCGCACAAATGCCGCTTCGCCTTTGATTTCGGCTCTTCTTGTTTCCGTCAGGGCTGCATCCGCAACAGAATCGATGTGATCTAACACCGTGTTGGCTTTGGCGATTGTACCGTACAGGTAACGCCAGTCACGAAGCACGTTATTATTCACCGATTCAATAGCATATTCATCGATCTGAAAATTATTGGGATTGTCAGCGCCGGCATACGCATTGTCGGCTTGCGCATCGCCATTTACGTAATAATCCAATTGGAAGTATTCGTTTCTAAAATCGCCATAACAGCCTGCCAGGATCGCTTCCGCCTGACTTGCCGTTGTGAATCCAGTTGATTTGCCGTCATTTCCAAGATCCTCGTTCGTTAACTTAGAAAGTGGGTCTCTGTCCAAAAAATCATCGCACCCCAATAAAAATGCACCAACCAACAAAATGGCGCCTATATAATTGTATGTTTTTACCTTTCTCATCGCTCGTCTGTTTAGAATGAAACATTTACGCCCAGAATGATTGTTCTCGATTGCGGATAGGTTCCGTAGTCGATGCCAATCTCGGTTCCTTTTCCTCCCGCAACAGAATATGCGTTCACTTCAGGATCGTAGCCGGAATAGTTTGTCCATGTCAGCAAATTTTGCCCGGTGGCATATACCGAGAGTTTATTGATACCCAGTTTCTCCAGCGGACTGGCATTTACATTGTACGAAAGCGTTACGCTCTTCACCCGGAGATAAGAACCGTCTTCAACGAATCGCGTTGAGTTACGAATACTACCGGTACCAATGCCTGCGCGCGGTATGTCGGTATTCCGATTGTTCTCGGTCCACCGGTTCAACACCACTGTTGATTGGTTCTTGGTGTCATACATGCCTTCCAATTCCATACGAGTGGCGTTGTAGATATCGTTTCCTTGCGATCCTTGCAGGAATATATTGACATCAAATCGCTTGTAGGAAAGGTTATTTGTCAACCCGAAGATGAAGTTCGGCTGCGCGTTTCCAATCACAGTACGATCGGCGTCATTCAGGCCGTTACCTGTAAAGTCGTGGTATAGCGGATTTCCGTTTTCAGGATCAACCCCTTCATAGATGTATCCAAAGAAAGTACCCAACGAGCTACCTTCCGTCATTCTCGCAAGGTTTTGATCGCCGTTGCTGTACATTGGAGCGGAATAGTAGACTTTGTTCAACGTCAATTCAGTCACCTTATTTCGGTTGAACGATATATTGAAGTCCGTGGTCCACCGCAGTTCGCTTTCGGTATTGATTGACGATAGGGCCAACTCCAGTCCTTTGTTTTCCATTTTACCAGCATTTTTGCGAGCAAATGCGAAACCTGTATATTCATTAAATCCAACGTCGAGCAGCAAGCCATCTGTTTTTTTCAGGTAGGCGTCGAACGTAAATGTCAATCGCGAGTTTAGCACGGAAAGATCAACGCCGATGTTTGTCTGGGTCGTTTCTTCCCAGGTGATGGCGGGGCCACCCAATACATTTTCTTTGATAATCTCCGGACCTTGTCCCAGTTCAGATCTGCGTCTGAAGCCCGCTTGAGTATACGGGGCATAGGTGTTAATATTCTCCTGATTACCGTTCCTACCCCATCCAGCGCGTAGCTTTAAGTCGTTGATAGCAGCGACGCCTTGCATGAACGGCTCAGCCGAAATTCTCCACCCTGCCGAAAACGAAGGAAATGTGCCCCATTGACTACCGGCTGCAAATCGCGATGATCCATCCCGTCGCAACGTAGCCGCAAAAAGATACTTTCCATCGTAGTCATAGTTCACACGTGCCAGTAACGATGCTATAGCCCAGTCGGTCGCCTCTGTGAAAGCGTTGACAATTTGGTTTGCGGCATTTAATGTTTGGACGCCGCTTACGTTGGGAAAGTCTTTTGCTTCGATATAGGTACGTTCCCACGTAGACTCTTGCGCTGTCATGCCCGCCAGTACATTGACATTGTGTACGCCAAACGATTTTACATAGTTGAATGTATTCTCGCTCAACCAGGAAAAGGTTGTAGATTGATCGGTACGTCCGATACCATGGTTGGATGGATCCCGACCAAATACTGTTCTGAATGGATCGAGGTAATAATCATTGCGGTGAATGGTATAGTCCACCCCGAAATTAGTCCGGAAGGAAAGCCCTTCGAGAATCTTCACTTCGGCATTAAAATTTCCAATGAGACGATCATCGGTTGTGCCTTCATCAGCCCCTTCCATGAAGGCTACAGGGTTCTCCCAGGAAGGTTGAAACGGGTTGGGCGCAAATTGCCCGCTGCCGTCGGGATTGTACGTCGTCAGAAAAGGAGGTGTTGTTAGCGCACTTAAGATTACACCTCCCCGACCTCCAGCTTTGTTATCTTCGGTGTTCTTATACTCGGAACGCACGAAGTTAAAGTTGGTACCGAACTTCAGCCATTCTTTTACCTGGTTGTCAAGATTCAGGCGCAGTGTATAGCGGTCGTACGCCGACGGGTTTATGATACCTTTGTTTTTGAGATATCCGCCGGATACATAGTACTGGTTTTTGTCAGTACCTCCAGCGTAAGAAAGCTGGTAGTTTTGAAATGAACCGGTTCTGTAGGTTTCGTCCTGCCAGTTTGTGTTTTGAGTAATGGCCGGGTCGACTACGGTGTTGTTAATTTCGCTCATCAAGTCACGATACTGCTCGGTATTCAACACGTCCAGTTTCTTTGTGACCTCCGTGACCCCTACGTTGGCGAGGAACTGAAGCACTGGGGCGTTGGCTTTACCGCGCTTTGTTGTGATCAGTACCACACCGTTGGCCGCACGTGCACCATAGATTGCTGCCGATGAAGCGTCTTTCAGCACGCTCATGCTTTCGATATCATTGGCGTTGATGCCGCGAATGTCGGTTGTCGGTACACCATCCACGACGTACAGCGGCTCATTGCCGGCCTGTACAGACGTGGCTCCGCGCACACGAATGGAGATCTCACCGCCCGGCTTACCGGATGTTTGCGTGACCTGGACACCTGCCGCCTTACCCTGTAATGCTTCTGCAGCGGAGGTCAGGGGACGGTCTTTGATGGAGGTCTGGTCTACGATGGCCACCGACGTAGTCAGGTCTTTTTTCTTCTGGGTTCCATACCCTACTACAACAACCTGTTCCAGGGTGGTTAGGTCTTCTTCCATTTTCACATCGACGACTGACCGATTGTCAATGGGAATCTCTAAAATTTGGTAGCCGATGAACGAAAAGACCAGCGTTCCTTCGGTGGCGTCAAGCTTGTAGTTGCCGTCACCATCTGTGATGGTACCAGTAGATGTACCCTTCAGCACGACGTTTACGCCGGGCAGCGACTGCCCGTCTGGTGAAGTAACTTTCCCAGAGATGCTGCCATCTTGAGCCCATAGGGCCGCGGATAGCAGCATGCTCCATAGCAGGAGTAAACCTCTTTTCATAGTGTTTGAGTTTGGTTGATTGTGAACCAAATGTAGAGGAGTGTTTTCTAATCGCGATACAACTTACTGAAATGTAGATAGTTACAAAAAATGATACGCTTCAGTCGCAAGTTAAAAATGCCCTTTTGACACAATTTGATGGCATTGCGCCTGGAACCGAGAAGTGGTGCTGATACGCCAGGAAAAGCGCAATCGTTTACGGCAAGCCCAGAGGTAAAAAAAAGAATATCAATCGATTACGATTTCGAACGCAGTACCCGGATTTATTTTTCGGAATTGCTAACTCGTTATTATTCAGCGCAATAAATTCATTTGTCTTCCTCTACTAAAATGGAATTCCACCCTTCGCGCAGGTGTAGGCCACCATGGCGGCGTCTTTCCTTCATGGTTTTCTTGATGCGTGAGCTATAGGTCCAGCAGGTGCTTTGACGGATGCCCAGGATCTCGGAGAGCTTATGAGAGGATATATTTCCCTGCGAGCTGTAGACCAGGAAGATCATATAAAACGCCTTGTTAATGGGCAGGCGGGTGTTCTGTAATACGGTGTAGGCGGTTACGGATTCGTCGTACCCACATTTGGAACAGCGGCGGCTGTAGGGGCTTTTGCCGGCACTGTATTGGGTATGGCCACATTTGCGGCAAGCGTAGTCGTGATGCCATTTTATATCCGCGAGGAACTTCAGGCAACTGTCATCATCGGGGTACATCGCGCTGAATTCCTCAAAGTCGACTTCTTTGGACATGATGCGGGCTTCTTTGACTTCTGCCACGTCATGTTTTAGCTGGTCGTTGTCACGGGCCAGCAGTGTGTTCATCGCAGCGATTGCCTCCGCTTGCCGGGCCAGCCGGACGTTGGCTTCCTCCAGGCGGTGGTTCTGCTCTTCGATGAGCTCGGTCTTTTGTACCAGTTGGGCCGTTTTCATCCGCACTTGTTCTTCCAGTTCCTGATTCAAGCCGTCTTTCAGGCGTTGGTTCTCATGTAGTTGTTCAATGGTCTTCTCCTGCGCTTCGGCCTTTTCGATGCGGAGCAACCGGATTTTGTCGCTAATCGCAAATGACAGGAAGAGCATTTCCATGATAAAGCAGAAGCCCAGGCTATAGTGTGAGAGCTGTCCAAAGGGCATCCACTCAAAGTCAAAATACAGCGACACTTTACTTACTACACCAAACAGCAAGATGCTATAACCTATTACTAAAAACCGGGCGGCTGAATACCCTTTGGCCCAACGGTATGCCCCGGCATAGAAGGCTGCGGCGAACGGCACAATCTCAATAAACCGAACGGCAAACCATTCGCGTACGACAAACAGGCTTATTAAGAGAAAGATCGTTCTGAAAACAAAGGCTCCCAGGATAAGCTTATACAATCCTGGTGCTTCTTTCCGGAGGGTTAGTACCGAGGCGGCAAAAAAGAGCGCAAAGGTTGAGGCCAGGTATAGGGCTATGCCCGGTGCGTATTGGTTCCAGGTGATGGCCCGGGGCCATATATATTGAAAGGCTATGCCGTCGGCGCTCATTTCGTATACCCCGATGCCTACCAGGTACAGCATGTAGAGCAGGTAGTGGCTTTCGCGCACGGCGGCATACATCAGCAGGTTATAGAAAGAGAAGACCAGGATCATGCCGTAGAATATGCCGAAGAAGAAGTATTCGTCAGTGGCATATTCAAACAGGTAGTCTGTTGAGCGGAGTACAACGATCGCTTCGGCCTGCTGTGCAGAACGAAGCCGGAAGTAATACGTTACTTCACCGTCTACGTCATTGGCAATGGGGACGACAAAATTTTTATGTTTTAGCGGGCGGGCCGAGAACTCCTGATGGTCCCCGTAACTATGGCGTACATATTCTCCATCTGCTGTCGGGATAAAGAACTCGATGCTGTCGATTGTCTGATCAAAGAATTCAATCACCCAACGTGTTTCCAGCGTGGGGTCGAGTCTTACTTTTACCCGGTGCCAGTAGGCGGCATTGCGGTGTTTGTTCTCGGGATTAAACGTTACACTGGGGTTGAAATGAATATTCCAGGCAGGGCTGCTTACCTCTTTAATGGTAAGCTTACCGGAAAGGTCTTCCAGGTATTGAATCTCCTGAAAGGAAAATATGTGTTGCCCCGATACGCTCTCCAGCGCAACAGCAGGTTGGGCCAGGCTGGCGTAGCACACGCTCCAACAGATGGCAAGGGCAATTAACTTCTTCATGTTTCCCCACGGGCTTTTCCAATGCAATGTTAAAGCACCCTGGGAAGGGAAACAACTACTGTCGACAAATGGGTTCCGCGACAGGTCGTATGCTAGATATCAGACCGTTTTAGTTTGCGGTAGCTGATATAGTTAAAGACAAAGGTCCACACGAGCACAACCGCTACAGCCCCAGGGCTAATATAGTCGCGGATTTCAGAGAAGGCATACCGGGGAAAGGGGAATGTAATAAGGTTCCTGATTGATTCCATGGGGAAAAACGGAATCACACGGGGTAGATAGTTGTCGACGTTTGATGTGATGATAAACTCGATCAATTGCGACAACAGCAGCAGGATGATTGTGAGGCCAGAGCGTTGTATTAAGATGCCGAGCATGAGTGCGTACGACAAAAAGAAAAATACTTCCAGAAAATAGGCGGGAAGGAACTCCAGGTCGGTCACCATTCTATTCCATTCCAACGAGGGACTATAGATTATACCTGTTATCAAGCCAATAACAAAAATCATTGTTACGCTCATCAGGCTCAGCAATACATTCGTGAGTATTTTCGACAACAAAAATTCGCCGCGACTGAGGCCGTCAATGATATTTTGTCGCAATGTACGGTAGGTGTATTCATTGGTGATCGAGATGACCACCATAACGGCCAAGATTACTTTGAGCAGGCCGGCACACCAGATCAGGTTAAGCCATACGTCCGGGAAATGATAGAGTGGAATTCGCTCGATGTTTATTTCTTGCCCAAAGCCATCGATGAAACTGGCGAGCCACTTGAGAAATTCCATACCGCTGGCGGCGCCGAAGCCCAGGGTCATGAAATACAGACCACATACTACCCAGAAGGTGCGGTAGCTGGTCATTTTTTTGAGGTCTATGCGTAGCAGTTGAAGCATGGCGGCGTTGTGAATTATGATTCGGCAAGTATTTCGAGGAATTGCTGTTCCAGGCTTTTCTGACGAGTGACCAGGTGTGAGACAACAATGTCCTTTTCAAACAGAAAGCGATTGAGGTCTTTCGCGTTGAACTGTTCACGCAGGTGCACTTGAAAGCTGCCGTTTTCGCGGTTAACGGAGGACGTACCGGGAAACGCCAGCAGCACTTGAGACAGGTCGGGAGCGTCGGCTTTCACTTCCACCGTTTCCGTGCCTTTACCAACATCGTGCACGGGGCCATGATGTACCAACGTTCCTCTCTTTAGTATGGCGAAGTGTGTGCATACGCGTTGTACTTCGTCGAGCAAGTGACTGGCCAGGATGATTGTCTTCCCTCCTGCTGCGATCTTAATGATCAATTCACGAATGCCCGCGATACCCATGGGGTCCAAACCGTTTGTGGGCTCATCCAGGATTAGCACGTCGGGATCGTTCAGCAGTGCTGATGCGATCGCCAGGCGTTGCTTCATGCCCAGCGAGTAAGTCTTATAGGCGTCGTCCTGGCGTTCCGCCAGCTCTACCAGGGCCAATACTTTTGCGATATTCCCGGTCGGGCACTGTTTGATCATGGCATTCAACTCGAGATTCTTCCGGCCACTCAGGTATGGATAAAAGATTGGGTGCTCGAGCACCGCGCCAATTCTTCTGCGAATATGGTCGGTCGGCGCCTGGCCAAACCAGGTAAAATTACCTGCGGTGGGATTTACAACGCCCATCAGCATCCCCAACGTGGTTGTTTTGCCGCTGCCGTTGGGGCCAAGCATACCAAAGACCTGTCCGGCCTTTACTTGCAGGCTTATGTTGTTGACGGCTTGGATGCGACCAAAGCGCTTGCTGAGGTTGTTTATTGCCAGTACGTTTTCCACCAGTTGAATAGGATTAATGCTACTATACGTGTCATAAAACAGCCGGCATTACATCAATGCCCATCTTTATTTGTAAAGCTCTTGATCTTGTCGCCGATCTCACTGTTTTCATTTACCGTTTTATAGAGGCTTGTGATCTTATCCATGGCCACCCGTCCCACGATATCCAGTACGAACAAATTTTCTGCATCGTTGACCAATACCAGCATTCCTTTTGTTACGCCATCCTTTTCTTTCATAAATACATCGAAGTTTTTTCCCTGGTAACGGCTTGACATCATTTCTTCAAATTGCTCGGCTTTATAATCCGTAACCAGTTTTGTGTAGTCACTTGTGGCAAACCCACTTGCTTTTTTGATCATCAGGAACCGCATCTTTTCTACGTCTTCGATCAAAGCATCGAAGTCCTTGTCGTTTGTTTGATTGAGCATGCGAAGCGTGTTGTTATAGAAAAACAAGGTCAGGGCGTCGCTATGTTTCTTATACAGTGTTTCGGTTACCGGGCTTTGGGCGTTAACCCAGCCGGCACCTACCAGTAGCAGGAGTGTTATGATATATCGCATGAGAGGTTATTAATGGTTAGACAGTGTATAGCGCCAGTCTCGAGACTGGCACTATGTTAGGCGAACTACTACTCGTGTTTCTTTCCGTCTTTTACGTTCTCGAGCTTTTCGAGTCCGCTCACGTTCATTTTACGGCCGATGTGCGATACTTGTTTCAGGTCGATCTCACCAAAAAGGCTTAGGACCATAAAATCTTTGGTACCGCCCATGATCATTACCAGTTCAGAGATCTTTCCGCCGCTTTCTTTGATGTAGAACTTCATGTCTTTGTCTTTGTCGCGCACAGACATGAGCTCTTCAAACTCTTTGGTGGGTATGAGCGCAAAGGCTTCTTTGTATAGCGAGCGGGCGTCGGATGTATTCTCTTTGCCGAGAATGCGCAGGCCTTTGAGCTTGCTAATAGCACTTAGCACTTCCTGATCTTCTTTGTTTTCAACCTCCATGTTGGTAAAGAGGCTGAACATCTTGCTGCTGATTGTCACTTGCGTAAATGACTCGTCGTTTTGATATTTATTGAAGAACTTAGAGATAAAGTCCTGTGCAAACACGCCGTTTGCTGCCATCATCACGATCATTACTATATATATCTTTTTCATGGTGTTTAGTCCGTTTTATTGTTCCTGTCGATTGCTATTCTCAAAGCTTTTGCTCTTGAGATGGTTTCTCTTTTTTAATTTCTTCTTGTGCCTCGTTAAACATGTTGATCTTCCGGGCCTGCTTTTCGGCTTTGCCGAAACTTTGGGAGATGAGTAGCAGGGCCTTTTTAGTTTCTTCAAATGCCAGCTTGGGGTCGCTGTAGGTATCCACTATTTCTGGGTCAGTGGACTCCTGCATTTCTTTGTGTACGAACCACGTGGCCAGGCAAAGCACGGATACGCCGGCTGCTATCCGTAGGGTGTTATAAACCAGTTTCCGTACGCGGCCTGCCCTGGCCGTGGGCAGGTTGCTTACCACGGTGGCATTAAACAAAGCGTCGTCCAGTGATTTTTTTTTGGTCTCGTCGAAGTAACGGAACATGGCAGCGGTTTCTTTCCACGGTTCTGGGGCCTCGTGGGTACGGAACCATTCGCGCAGTTGCTGTTCTTCTTCTTGTGAGGTTTCGGCCTCCCAATATTTTTGCAGCAGTGCTTCGATTTTATTAGAGTCCATAGGCGTTCATCTTGGTGAGTTTTTCGCGCACTGTTGTCCGTGCTCTGAACAGGTTTACTTTTACCTGGTTCATATCGAGCTCCAGTATTTCGCAGATCTCGTTGTAGCTGTATCCTTCCACATCCCGAAGGTGTATGATCTGCCGTTGTTTTTCGGGCAGTGCTTCGATGATTTGACTGATACGGTGCATACTTTCGCTGATCTCCGTTGATTCGTGCGGTGTTAACGCTTCCTGACGAACGTCGAAGGTCTCTTCCATCGGCCGGGTTTGCCGGCGATTGTTGGAGCGGACACGATCCAGTGAGAGGTTGCGGGTGATGCGCATACACCAGGCCTCCCAGTTCTGTATCTCTGTCATTTGCTCCCGACCGTTCCAAACCCGAATGAATACCTCCTGTACCACGTCTTTCGCATCTTCTTCGCTCCCCAGAAAGCGAAGGGCGAAGCGAAAGAGCTTGTTCTTGGCAGGCAGCACCCGGTTTTGAAAGGATTCGAGGTTCATGTACTGAAATTCAAAGGCAAGACGCCCGCTCATCAGGTTTGTTACACATTATTTTTTCTTTTTCGCTTTTACCTCGCGAATCAGCTTAAGATCGACGTTTTGCGCCGAAATGGCGGCATAATTTCCCTTCCCCGCGGTAGCGAGTTTTTCCAGGCTTTTCGAGGCACCCATCCCTTTGCCAAAGTTGAAGATGGATAGAAAGATGTCTTCCCTCGAAAATTTGTCGATTAGCTCTGCTACGTCGCTGTCCACCGAAAACTCGCCGTCGGTCGCCAGCAGAATGCGGTTGTTGCCGCCGCGGATATAGTGCTGGTCGGCCAGTTTGTACGCTAGCGTCAGACCCGCGTTGCCATCCGTTTTGCCGGATGATTGCAGGTCGTCAACCGCCCGTCGTATTTTTTCTTCTTCCTTAAAGGAAGCTGCGGTTAGCAACGCCTTTGGCTTACCCGAAAAGGCAATGATCGTGACCTGATCTTCAACGCGCATCAT
Source organism: Dawidia cretensis (assembly GCF_018598175.1). Classification (GTDB taxonomy): domain Bacteria; phylum Bacteroidota; class Bacteroidia; order Cytophagales; family Cyclobacteriaceae; genus Ohtaekwangia; species Ohtaekwangia cretensis. The sequence continues at coordinate 37,469 of NZ_JAHESE010000027.1, read as the reverse complement.
GGACAACAGGTCGAGTACCGATTTTTTTAACAGCGGCAGTTTGCCCGGCTGGTTCATGGACCCGGATACGTCCAGTAGAAGTACCATGTGATTGGTAGCATAGCCTTCCATGGATCGAATGTCTTCGCCGGCATCCGATAGGTAGACGGTGTCACGCCGCTCAATATACACGGTGTCATGTTGTACGGTATGGGTGTTTTGTCCTGGCTCGCGTGTTACCTTAACGGGTGGATTTTGTTCCGGTTTTTTCGCGGCATCGTTTGCCGGTACCTGTGTCGCTGGCTGGCGCGTAGGACGCTTGTCCGGCAAAGGCTGGCCGGCATATCGCGGGAGGAATAATTGCGGCTGTTTGACCTTCTTGAGCAGTAATACGTCGGGTGACAGCTCGCAGAATTTATTGTAGTCATCCACCACATCGTTGTATTGGTATACCATGTAGTAGTACGGATGTTCCCGCCGCGCGTCCACGGCCGGTGCTAGCTTGCGCAACTCTTCGCTTAGTTTGCGCGACGACTCGGGCAGGTCCTCGTATGGCGTATAGGGACAATTTCCATTGTTACGGCCGATCTTTTCAATTCCCTTCATATTCTCATATTCCCGGGCGATCACATCGCGTAGACCGGCATCTATGGCGGTAGTCGAGATCGTAGCGGGCGTCTCATTGTCGTAGTGTTGCTTTGCTTGAAACAAGGCTTCTCTATCCAGGTCGGCCAGGTCTCCCAGGGCTTTTCCCGCGACATACCACGACGTCGTTTTATTCGTCGGGGGCCAGGCGTCAAAGGCCTGGCGGATATCCGTATAGAGCTTTTCCTTTTTTTGGTCCCATGCTTTCATCAATTCCTTTTCCCGGTCCAACATCTCGGTTATGCGCGCCAGTCGATCTTTTTCATACCGTTTTTCCTGCACTTCGATCTGGAGGGTCGCGGCCAGCGCATCCATTTCCTGAAGGATGGTTAGTATCTGCGTTGCTTCAGCATTCAACGTTGCCGCCACTGCCGGTGGCAGGGCTTTGCTGGCGACCATGGCTTGCTGATGGGCCGATCGGGGGACTGTAAAGTCAGGATAGTTGAAGTTCATGGCGCCGTGCCGCTCAAACGATTCCAATTTCCGGTAGTAGTCGGCGCTGCTGCTCAGGTTTGTCAGCACCATTTGCATGTACCGTGTCTGGCGCCAGGTTTCGTTTATGTAGTCGATGTAACGGCCCAATGATGTGTGTATTACTCGTGGCATCGGCGTGGCTACGGGGGTAGCGGCGAGCGGTGGCACGGCCGCATCCTGAAAAGGTTTGATCGTGACGGATGGTGGTACGGCTTGGGTGCGGATGTCATAGCGTGGAAAGTAGGCGAAGGCTTTAAGCCCGCGATACCCGTCGGCGGTAGCATAGTCCAACAGGCTGTTATATCCGGAAACCAGTGTACCGTTGTAATAGTTAATCAGGTCCAGGTAGACTTTGTTACTGTGCGCGTCGGATTTCTGCGCGTCAAAATTGTATTCGTCCCATCCCCGCCGTTTTACATCGAGGATCGTATACCAGCTTTCTATCAGGTTTGACCAGGAAAATGACGCGGGGTATTTTAAGCCCGTGCTGATTTTTTTCATGTCTTCCACTAGTGTCATCGTTGCGACAATGCTCTTTTGCAGTTGCTCCACCGGCCAACCCGTGTGCGTTTCTTGTTGCAGGTTAAATGTCCAGGTGTCGAGCCATGCTCTCTCCTGTGCCATGGCGGCTTGTAGTTTGTCGTCTGCTTGTCGGTAGGGACCTGTGGAAGGCACAAGCTTTTTATAGGCTGCCTCCAGTGCGATCTGCAATGCCGTTTGTTTTGCCTGGTAGTCCTTTACCAGGCCCTGTACGGTCGTTACGATCTCGCGAGCTTTGGCATAGTTGTCCTGTTTATAGTCTCCAAGCTTGTGATAGGTATCCAGGGCTTTACATTGGGCGTCGATCTTTTCGGCGGCGGTGCGCAGGTCGTTCAGCCGGGCGTTTAGGGGGGCGGCCTGGCCAGCCAGGGCGGCGCTTAATGTCAATGCGTTTTTGAGGTAGTAATCTTCCAGTTGAACGGGACAGCTATAGCGGGGCGTGGACCAACTGGAAGGCTTCGCGAGCGATGGGTAATAGTCCATAAGGCTTCGTACCACCTGGGTGACTTCCCCGGCCGAATGGTTGGCATATTCCACATAGCTATTAAGTGCTTTTTGCTGGGCGGGGGTAATGGCGACCGCCAGTCCCGGCATGCATACTAAAAGGAGGGCTTTTATGAAGAGACGCATGGGCCGAACTTACCAAATAAGACAAATAATGTAAAGCCGGTTGTTTCTCACCAGTCAAGTTGCGTTCTTCGTACGCCTGCTATGTTCACGCTTACTCCCAAACTCGCCTTCCTGGTCTTTCTGTATTCTATCACGTTGTTTACGGTTGTGCGGATCATTATGGATTCGCGGAATCCTTCAAAGGCGCTTGGCTACCTGGTGCTGGCCATTACGGTGCCGATTGTCGGCGCGATCGTTTATTTTTCGTTTGGGGTCAACTATCGCAAAAAGCGTATCTATAATAAGAAGCTGATTGCCAATGACCGTTTGCTGCTGCGCATCCGGGAGCGAATCATTACGACCACACACCAAATCCTAGAAAGTAACCGGCACAAACTCGATGGCCAGCGGGATATGGTCAACCTGTTACTGAACGATTCGTTCGAGCCGTTGTCGTCCAATAAGGTTACGTTGCTGATCAATGGTGAGTCGAAATTTCCGGAGGTACTTGCCGAATTGGAGCTCGCTACGCAAACGATTCACTTCGAATATTATATTTATGAAGATGACGGCATCGGCAACCGCCTGAAGGAGGTTCTGATGCGGAAGGCGCGCCAGGGTATCAAGGTGCGGTTCATTTACGACGACTTTGGCAGTAAAGGCCTGAAGCGGAAGTTTTTCCGGGAGATGGACGCCGCAGGTGTGGAGTCGTTTCCGTTCTTTAAAGTGCACCTTCCGTTTATCGCCAGCCGGCTAAACTATCGTAACCATCGCAAGATCATCGTGATCGATGGACATGTTGGTTTTGTCGGCGGCATCAATATAGCGGACCATTATCTCAATGATCTGCCAGGGCAATCGTTATTTTGGCGCGACACCCATATTAAGATTTCCGGCCCGGCCGTGCAAAGCTTGCAGTATCACTTTCTAGCCGACTGGAATTTCTGTTCGCGCCAGGATCTACCTCCCGACAGCACCATCTTCCCAGATTCTGCACGTATGCCCAAGGGCGATTCGCTGGTGCAAATTGTGGCCAGTGGTCCTGACTATCCCCGGGCGAGTATCATGCTGTGCTATTTTACGGCGATTGTCAATGCCCGGGAGCGGGTATATATCACTTCTCCTTATTTTATCCCCAACAACAGCATCAACGACGCGATTAAAAAAGCTGCGCTTAGCGGCAAGGATGTGCGGCTGCTTGTACCGCTGGAGTCCGACCTGCGGTTTGTCAATGCAGCTTCGCGTTCTTATTATGAAGAATTGCTGGACTGTGGCGTAAAAATCTATCGCTATAAAAAGGGGTTTGTGCACGCCAAGACGATCGTGGCGGACGACAACCTGGCGATTGTTGGCACGGCCAACATCGATTTCCGGAGCTTTGAGTTTAATTTCGAAGTCGGTGCCGTGGTGTATGGCGAACGCATTTGCGGAGAGCTTACGGCCCAGTTCCTGGAAGACCTGGCTCAAAGCGAGGAGCTTACGTTGGAGATGCTCACTTCCCGCAGCTGGTTCGACCATGTTACAGACAAAGCTGCCCGGCTGTTTTCGCCCCTATTATAGGGAGGCAACTGTCCTGTACTATCGGAACCAATCTGTTTATTTTGCCATAAAGTCTTTACTTTAGAGAACAATTTATCTGCAATGGAAACCGGGGGTACGATCATTGCTTTTTTGGAATTCAACCACGCCATTGAAGCTAACCTGGCGAAGACGAAGTTGGACGCTTACGGCATACCCTGTTTTTTGACGGAGGAGAATCTTTCAAATCTATATCCGGGGCAGCCTTTCGCGGCTTTTCGGGTACGGCTTCATTTGTTCGCTGAAGATGCAGAGCGTGCGCGCCAGATTCTGGACGGTGGAAATATGCAGTTAAGCGAAGATTCCACCCCGCGCTGCCCAGCTTGTCATTCCATTTCGCTGGAACGTGATTTCCCCAAAAAGCTCCAGGATACGTTCTTAACGGGTTTGCGGGTCTTGTTCTTCGGTGTATTCTCACCGGGAGAAAAGATATACCGATGTCGGGATTGTCAGCATGAATTTGCCGGATGAAGCATAGTATATATTTGTAATTATAGAATCGCACATTAATTTAGCAGCAACTAATCTTATATGTCAGCAAAAATTATCATCGGTGTAATGGGACCTGGCGAAAACGCCACTCCTGACGAGAACGAAATGGCCTTTGAGCTGGGCCGTGCTATCGCCAAAGAGGGATGGGCCGTGCTGACGGGTGGCCGCAGCTTTGGGGTGATGGACGCCGCCATGAAGGGCGCGCGCGATGCCAATGGTCTCACCATCGGCGTGCTGCCTGACGCCCATGATAAAGGGGCTTCAGAGAATGCGCAGATTAAGATTGTTACCGGTATGGGTAGTGGCCGCAACATAATCAATGTATTGTCCAGCAATATCATTGTTGTTTTGGGCATGGCCGCCGGCACGGCCTCGGAAGTAGCCCTGGCCATCAAGTCTAATAAAAAGGTAATTCTGTTGCATCAGGATGAGATCACGATACGGTTCTTTAAAAATATTGGTACCTACCGTATTCTGATTGCTAAGAACGTGGAAGAAACGATTATCCAGATCAAAGATTATCTCGCCGTACACCAACTGCGTTAAAAAAAGAGGCTCCTCGGAGCCCCCCAGGATTCTTTCTTTCTGAGCCCAAGCAGTGTTATTGTATTGCCGGAGTCGTCTCAGTGCTTTTAACACTGACTTATGTCTGACTAAACACTGGGCATACACTGGGAATACTCTGAGACATCCCCGCTTCTTCCTCCTTTTCGTCGGCGTTTCCTCAAAAAAGAAAAGGCTCCCCTACGGGAGCCTTCCTTATGATCTTTTGCGGCTTTGCGTCAGATTCCAGTGTCAGTGAATTCCGAGAAAGGCTTATGCAAAAGGCCGTTTATATGATCGGTTCTATTTATTAATGATGCGTAGAAGCGCGACGGCGGGCAGATTCTTTTAAGCTATTAACGCCTTGTTCTGCTTCTGACGCGAGACCTGCCGCTTCACCTTCCGCCTGCTCTTTTATGTCAGCGAGGTACTTTTTACCTTTACCCATCCACTCCGTGATCTCACCCAGCCAGTCATCTGTTGTGTTCTTTAGATTTGCGCGCAGATCAGATCCCTTTTCAGGTGCGATCAACATTCCTAATACTACTCCAGCGGCGGCGGCGCCAAGAATGCCTACGATTACTTTTGATGTACTTGTCATAATGTTTCCGTATTTAGAGGTTAAACAATTATCTGGAAGCGGTAACATTTGACTCCAGCGCTTTTACCTTGTCCAGGTGTTCACGCAGATGGGGAAGTGTTTGTTCTATCCAGATTTTAAGATCGGCATCCTGGGTCTTCTCCAGGCGGGCTTCAAACTCTTTAATGCTTTTTTCGTGTTTATCTACCAGTTCTTTGCTCCACTTCTTATTGAATTCCTTTACGTCTTTCTCTTCACGAAGATTTTCGATGGTCTTCTGCTCGGCATCTCTCGCTTCAGTGGGAACTGTGATAACTTTTGCGCTTGCGAACGACTGGATCTCGCCGAGAATCTTATTGTGTCCAGCCTCTAACTCCTGGGCTACTTCTTTCACCTGTGGGTTATTCGATTTCTCCTTGGCCAGTATCGCCAGCGCGATCTCCGCGTAGTTCGAAGCAACTGTTTCCGCCACGAATTCGGCGTCCTTCTCGTCTTTGCGATCTTCAAACTTCTCTTCGTTCGCTTCTTCGGCTACTTCATTGGTATTTTCAACCTTCTTTGGTCCGCAGCTAAAAGCTACGACACCGGCGATAAAGAGCGGCAATATTCTAATGATACGTTTCATTGTCGTGTTTGTTTTGTGATTGACGGATTTTTTCGAATTAATGGGATTTTTCCGCATTTGCGTAATCGTCACGATAACGTTTAATCCGGTCGTGCGAAGACTTTAATGAAGCGCGTTCTTTCTCGATGATCAAACGTATATCTGTCGGCCAGGCAACGTCGTTAGCCAATGCCGTTTTATAGGCCTCGAGTGCTTTATCCTCCCCATACTCACACAGTTGTAAAGATGCCAGAACATCGTTACCCGCGAAGGTTGTTTTAACATCCATCCATACACGATAAATGTCACCTGCCGTTGTCGTATCAGTGGCTGGCTCACCGCCGAGCTGTACCACAGCCTGTGTCAGCTCTGTACGGTGTTTGCGACTTTCTTCGGCCATTTTGAGAAATACACCTTTTATCTCTACTTCTGAGAAGTCTTTGATTTCTTCAATGGCTTTTTCATATCCTTCGATGCGATCGTAGTTAATACGGACGAGATCGTTGAGGATGGCAATAAGCCTTTCATCATTTGCTTTCATAACTTTAGTTATTTAATGGTCTTTGTTTGTCTGTGTTACGTAATCCTTTAGAAAAATTGATGCCAGATGGCATATCCATGAGCTTATTTATCGCGACGGAGCGGCTTTTGCTTTTGTGTGGGTGAAGGCATCCCCAGTATACGGTATATCGTCTACAGTATCGTCCGATCCAAAAAATCAGTGACTGACGCAGGTTTACACAAGCTGTAGCAGTTTTTACACAGGCTACACAGCTTTCCCTGGCAAAACAAACATATGCGGTTTTGTGGCATAGAGTTTTCCAATACCTATTTCATTGACAACAAACAATTAACATATTATGATACCTGATAGAGTCTTGTATACCGATGGTCATGATGTCACGATCACGGATTCGACGTTTCAAGTAAAGAACACGTCCTATAGTTTAAAAGGCATTATCAAGCACGGATTGCTGATTCTCAAGCCTCATCGCTTGCCAGGCATTCTCGTGTTGGTAATTGGCTTACTCCTTTGCATTGTAGGTGTACTGGGGCTCATTTCCCCCAGCAGCATTCCCGATTCCAATATTAACGGTACATATGTCAGCGCCAACACGATGGCGATCTGGATCGGCGGCGCACTGGCATTGATTGGCCTGTTGATTACAGGTTTAATGCGTGAGCGTTATGCCGTTCGAATTGCTACAGCGGAGGGCGAGCGGAATGCGGTTGTGAGCACGCAGAAGGAGTACATCACTCAAATCGTCAATGCACTGAATGAAGGGCTGCGATTAACCAAGCCTACTCCAAGCCGCCCTTTTATTACGGTGAAAGAATAACAGTGAGTCAGACATTAAAAAAAGGCCGCCCGACGTTTTGTTGAGCGGCCTTTTTTGCGAAGTGTTGCATCGATATTACGATTCTACCAAGCCATTACGACTCTTGCTTTTTTCCGTTGTCTGCGTGCTACGCGGTGTCGTCGTGAAAGAGCTGCTGCTCTCCCCTATCTCACTTTGAACACGAATGCGATTCTCGACGTTCCGTACGCCAGAGACTCCTTCGGCTATATCTTCTGCACGACGTTTATCATGCCGATCTGTTACTTTTCCACTCAGTACGACCTCACCATTGCTTACCGACACCTCAACATCGCTGGCATCGATGTACGGATTATCACTCAGGCGATCGTTAACATCTTCTTTGATGCGGTCGTCGGAGCGGCTATAGCCTCTGGGGCCTTTGCCGCGATGTTGCGCGATGAAGCGGCGATCCATCTCGCGACGACGTTCGGCATCTTCATTTCCGAACCAGGACGAAACTTCGTCCTTCGTCTTATCCCAGACACCACGGTCACGATACTGCTCATTTCCATAGCTTCCGATTGTGCCATAGTTCCCTACATTACCAATGCTTCCCTGATCGTGTTGTCCACGATTATAATCATAGCCACGGCCGTAGCCTGTTCCGAAGTTGCTGTTCCCATAGCCGCCTGAACTGCCATAATTGCTGTAGTTACCGCGATCATATTGATTATTGTAGTTGCCGCGGTTATACTGATTCCCGGATCTTCCATAGCTGCCAGAGTCGTCGTCGTTGTATCCACGGTTGCCATAACCGCCTTCATAGCTACCACCCTCGTACGACCGGCGGTTGCCAAAATAGTCGGTGTCATAATCACGGTCATAGCTTCTGGACATGTCGCCGGAGTTGCCATAACGAGACTGGCCGTAGTTTGTATTATAGCCCGTATTGCCATAGTCGCCCTGGCGGCTGCGTCCGTACCAGCTATTTTCGTTGTAGTCATTTCCCTGCTGTGCACCCCAGTTGATACCATACTCGTTGCCGTAATCACGATTTTCGTTACTGTAGTTACGATTGCTGTCTTCGCGATTATAATTAGGACGTTGGGATCTTTGACCCCGCTGCCCACGATTGTAGTTTGACATGAGATTGTTTTTTAATTGTGAAACATTTTTTATTGAACGTTCACAACGGGCGACAAAACTATGCCTGTCGAAAATAGCAATACGGGGCGTCCCTTTGAGCAGCGCGTTACTCAAACGGTTGAACAATGATGATCCTATGGGACGTGGCTTCTTTTACTCAAACATCTTGTTAATCTCTTCCAATACCAGTGGCTTTTCCAGAATGCGAAAAGAGGATGCAGAGGTTTTCGGTACGTGATAGGCGCTGATTAAATTTAGTTGTGATAACGGATAATTTACGAGGATGTATTCTGTTTTACCCCAGCCGAGACCGTCCGGGAGATTGTTGTCCAGAAAGATGACGTCGGGCTTCTCTTGCTCCAAAATTTTCATTCCCTCGGCCAGTGTCTGGGCGTGGTATACTTCACAATTTTTTTGGGAAAAGAAATTTTTCATCAGGATGCCGAAATCCCTTTCGTCGTCAATCAACAGTATCTTCCTGGTTTTCATACAGCTATCTATTAAAAACTCTTACCAAACATATCCCGTTACTTTTACGCTAATTTCCTTGCCCATCGCATTAAACTGGGCATCATATTACCCATTCCGGCGTCTTTACCGTAATCCGGACCACATGGTCGACCTTGTCATTCACGAGGTCAATGAAGTGACCATCCTGACGAACATTGTCCACCCAGACTTCTATTTCTTCGCCCCCGGTTACACGGTCCAGCTGCAGTGCATACACGGTTTCGTGAAACCTGTATTGCATCGTAACAGAGGGCCACTCCGGCGGCAAGCAGGGTCTTACCAGCAGGCGGTCGCCCTGCCGCTTTAATCCAAAGAACCATTCAATGATCAGTTGGTATACCCAACCGGCTGAGCCGGTGTACCAGGTCCAGCCACCCCGGCCGTCGTGTGGCGCGACACCATAGACATCAGCTGCAATAACATATGGCTCTGCTTTGTATACGGAAATCTCTTTCGGGTCGCGACCGTGATTTAAGGGGTTGATCATGTTGAGCAGCTCCCAGGTACGCCGGTGATCGCCCATTTTTGCAAAGGCCATAATCATCCATACGGCGGCGTGTGTATATTGACCTCCGTTCTCGCGCACACCCGGCACATAACCTTTTATATAACCGGGATCTTTCTCCGATTTATCAAATGGCGGATCGAGTAGCTGGATGAACGCGCGATCGCGTCGAACAAGGTGTTTGTTGACAGCCTCCATGGCTACTTGTGATCGTTCTGGGTCTCCCCCTTCCGACAATACCGACCAGCTTTGTGAAATCGAGTCAATGCGGCACTCGACATTTCGCGACGAGCCAAGCGGTGTGCCATCATCGTAATACGCCCGTACATACCATCCGCCGTCCCATGCATTGTTGTGGATGTTTCGTTTCAGCTGTAATGCCTGGTGTGCACATTCCGAGGCGAAGGCGGCGTCGTTGCGTGTCTGTGCCAGGACTTCCGTGTGACGCAGCACATCATATAGAAAGAATGCCAGCCATACGCTTTCACCTTTACCATGGATCCCCACCATACTCATGCCGTCGTTCCAGTCACCGGAGCCGATAAGGGGCAATCCATTTTCACCGAACTGCAGGCCTCTTCGTACGGCGCGCCGGCAGTGCTCATAGAGACTGGCCCGCTCGTCTGACACCGCCGGTAAGTCGTAGTACGACTCTTCGTGCATATTTAGCGGCCGACCTTCCAGGAAGGAGACTTCTTCGTCAAGGATGGCCACGTCGCCTGTCGCTTCCACGTATCGGCTTACGACAAAGGGCAGCCACAGGAAGTCATCGGAGCATTGGGTACGAACACCGCGGCCCAGCGGCGGGTGCCACCAGTGCTGTACATCACCTTCCCGGAACTGTCGCGACGCTGCCAACAGGATCTGTTGTCTTGTTATTGCGGGAGCCGCATGCACAAGTGCCAATACATCTTGTAATTGATCGCGGAAACCATAGGCGCCGCCCGACTGGTAGAAGCCGCTGCGACCCCACAGACGCGACGACATTACCTGATATAGCAGCCAGCCATTGGTCAAGATGTTCAAGGCGCTGTCTGGCGTGTTGATGCGCACCGAGGACAGCGTGTGATTCCAATATTGGTGTACACGTGTCAGTGCCTCGCGCGCGGCTTTCGCCCCTTTAAACCTGCGAATGGTTTCGGTTGCTTCAAATGCGTTGCGTCCTCCTCCCAGGCGGAAGATCACTTCTTGCTCGGCGCCATTTTCGAGCTCTACCGGCACCTGTATGGCAGCACACGGATCAAGACCCGCGCCGGCTTTTCCAGACAGGTATAGGCGTCGCATGGCGTCGGGCTGTTGCAGCGTACCGTTCCGGCCCAGAAATTCCTGCCGGTCAGTGGTATAGGTATACGTAGGTGCGTCCACATCCAGGAAGGCAACGTAGTTGGAGAATTCCATGCTGTAGGCGTTCCTGACAATGATCGCACGTGTTGCCAGGTCTTGTTCGGCTACTATGTGTAACAACGATTTTTCGCGCAGATCGGCCAGGACCCATTCTACATAGGCAGTGGTGCTGAGCTTCCGGGGGCGGCCGGAGACGTTTCGAATCTTCAGGGTTGTAAATTTCACAGCAGCTTCGCGGTCTACGTAGATCCATACTTCGGTGCGGATGCCGTCGTACTGATGCTCGAATACGGTATAACCAAAGCCGTGGCGCGTGGTGTATACCGCACCGGCTATTGCAGGTTGTGGTGTGGGCGACCAGTAACGGCCTGTTTCTTCGTCGCGTATATAAAATGCTTCACCGGCGCGTCCGGTAACCGGATCGTTATACCAGGGTGTAAGCCGGTACTCGTGCGCATTTTCAATCCAGGTGTATGACGGGCCACTTTCGGTTACTACGGTGCCGAAATGGTTATTGGCGATCACGTTGATCCAGGGCAGGGGCGTGGTGCTGGTGGCGCTTGTACGAATGATGTATTCGCGACCGTCCGCCGTAAAGCCGCCGTGGCCGTTGAAGAATAGTAAAGCCGGGACCTCGGTCGTTTCTTCCACCACGGTTGGTGCAGTCGCCGATACTTGCAGATAACCGATACCAGGTTTCGGCAACGGGCGCCGTTTAATTTGTTCGTTCAGGCTTCCGCGCGTGTCCGAGACGATTATGCGCGCCACTGTTTGCAGCAGTACCCAGTCTTCTCCCGACACCTGGTCGGCCGAACGGATAAATATTCCGCCCTGACGGCCGGAGTTTAATCCCACGCCGGCAGCGATCAGGCTTTGAATCTGGTCTTGCAATACCTGCCGGTATCCCGATTGGTCTTCATTCAGAATAACCAGGTCCACGGCCAGTCCTTTGAGTTGCCAGTATGCATGCGCTTGCACCATCTGGCGGGCCAAGGTCACATTGGTAGAGTCGGATAGCCGAAGCAACACAATCGGCAGATCGCCGGATATGGCATATGCCCATAATGCTGACTGCCCCCGTTGGTTTCGTACTTGCACGGTACGGCTGACACGCAGGAAGGGGCTGGCATAGATTACCGCGCTGGCGAGGCGTCCAAAGAGTTGAGCATCGCCTTCTGCCGCGTTGATCTGACGTAGTACTACCTGGCTATGCGTCCACGACAATTCAAAGGCGCGGTCGCGTAAGTGGGGATCCTGGTATTTGTCTACCAGGATTTTTATTTCTTCACGTGTTTTTGCCATGCCCGTTACGACGTCGAACGTGACGCTTTCGCCTGGTGGCAATGTTATGCGGTATTGTACGGATACGACAGGATCTAATACAGAGCCCTGTGAATTTCCCAGTGGCTCGCGTGTGCGCATCACGCGCGGGTTTGCGAGTGTATGGCCGCGGCCGATAAATTTGTCGCGGTCGGTTTCGTAGGTAATGTTGTCGGCACCTTGCCCGGTGACCTTCATCATATGCAGCATCCATGGTGGCTGTTCGTCGTGACTACGCGCCCGACGGGTGGCAAGAATAGCGTGGTGTGCCTCCTCTATAGCGGTCTGCACGAATAAGTTGCTAAAAGCAGGATGGGCGGCATCGGCAATGGCCGCCGCCAATACCACTTCGGCATAGCTGGTCACTTCCATGTGTCGCTTGCGACCGGAGCGGTTTACCAAATGAATGCGGCGGATCTCGACGTCGTCCTCGGGCGATACAATGATTTCTGTATGCGTTTCAATGTCGATGTCGCGGCGGCGGAATTCCACGCGTCCTTGTGAGAACACGGCTTCATAGCGCTCGGCGGGGCGCAGTACGGGTTGATATGCGGTCGACCAGTATTCATTGCGATCGAGGTCGCGTATATAGCAGAAGGTGCCCCAGTTGTCGCAGGTTGTATCTTCCCGCCAACGTGTCACTGCCATGTCGCGCCAACGGCTGTAGCCACCGCCGGCATTGGTGAGCATGACATGGTACCGGCCATTTGATAGCAGTTGTACTTCGGGTACTTGAGTATCGGCGGTATTGATGACGCGCATTTCGGGTACCGACTGCATGAGCGTAACTTCGTGCATTTCGGTCGCCGCGGAGTAGAAGCTTGTTGTACGTGGTACACGTTCCTGCAGCAGCAACAATACAGTCTGGCATTGCGGATCTGCTTCAAACCTTTTTTGCATCGGCTGGTCGAGCAGTACGTACGCCAACGACAACAGGCTCATGCCCTGGTGATGCGCCATAAAGGTTTGAACGAGCACGCGTGATTGTCCGCGCGGTAACCGTGATGGGGTATAGTCAGCGGCTTCAAAGAAGCCGTATTGTCCTTCAAAGCCTTGGTCGCGGAGTGTCGCCAGGTTGTTGTAGGCGTCGTCGGGCGCGACCATCAGCGCCATCACGGTGGCGTACGGCGCAATGACCAGGTCGTCACCCAGGCCGCGTTTAAAGCCTAAGCCGGGTACGCCAAAGGCCCTGTATTGATATGTCAGGTGCGCATCCACTACGTTGTAGCATGATTCCGAGATACCCCAGGGTACATTCCGCTGACGTCCATATTCAATCTGCCGTTGTACGGTGCCACGCATGGTCTCGTCGAGCAGCGTGTTGCGATAGCTTGGCATGACCAGCATGGGCATGAGGTATTCAAACATCGATCCGCTCCAGGATAACAGTACTGGTGTGTTACCCGCCGTTGTCAAGCGTCGCCCCAGGGCAAACCAGCTCTTCTGCGGCAGCTTGTCCTGCGCAATGGCGACAAAGGTGGCGAGGCGTGCTTCGGATGCCAACAGGTCGTAGTAGCTGGCATCGGCACGATGGCTTTCGACATTGTAGCCAATCGTTAACAGGTGCTGCGACTTGTCATATAAGAAGTCATACTCCATGTCTGCCAGGTAGGCGCACTGCTCGGCCAGGTCGGCGGCGCGTGCCAGCTGGCGACGACTGTATGATGCCGCCTCGTGCAAGGCCGTACGAAATAGTCCAACCCAGCTTACTTCTTCGGGCGTTAGTGCTTTGCCGGACAGACGCGTCATCTCTTCTTCCAAAAGATGCTCAGCCTGTAGAATTTGCGCGAAGGTGGGCGCATCCGTTAACAAGCTCATCTCCTGAAACTTTGTCGGTATAGGACCGGCCGCCAGCCAAGGGGCCATGGCATCGATCTCGGTCAGAAAGGTCTGGATTTGTTTGTCAAACACGACGATCCAGCGGTGCGTCTCGGTACGGGCGTCGAGACGGTTTAATACTGCTATACCTTTTATGCGTACCTGGCTGAACAACGCACGTAGCGCCTCCAGATCGATAAATTCCTTTTGCAGCATTTGCGTGAGGTCGCGGACGATGCTTTGGTATATGCTTTGATGTATTTCAGGAAGTCTGTGTAATATAATCCGGATTGTGTCTTGCAGTCCCATCAATGCCTGTCGTTCGATCACTTTACGATCGGGCATTTGGAGCAATCCTTGCCGCAGTGTAATCAAGTGCCCCGCGAGGTTGCCGCTGTCTACCGTGGACACGTAACGTGGCGGCAATACCTGCAGGCTTTGTGTATCGTACCAGTTATAGAAGTGTCCTTTGTAACGTTCGAGGCGATTCAGCGTTGAGAATGTGTGCTCGGTCCGCTGTAAAAATTGCGTGGCGGGTATATAGCCAAAGTCGACGGCGGTAAGATTGGCCAGCAACGACAAACCGATGTTGGTGGGTGACGTACGATGGGCTACCACCGGTATAGGATATTGTTGCAGGTTGTCCGGGGGCAGCCAGTTGTCTGGTTCCGCTACAAGGTCTTCGAAGAAGGCCCATGTTTTCCGGGCCAGCTCACGAAGCGTTTCTTTGCGGTCAGCGTTCAGCTCACCCGAAACGGTCGGCAAGGGTTGATTCAACCACCAGACCACCGCAGGCGCCAGCATCCACACCAATAAGAACGGTGCGGCCGCTACCCATGCTGCCGGGTTCCAGTGTATGATCGCAGCACTTGTCAGAATGGCAAACAGCGGCGACGCAAGCATGGTGACGTAGGTTTCCGGAAGTGTTTCCGGACGACCGTTTTGCGCAAAACCCGAGGGATTCCACTCCAGCAGTCGCCGGCGGCTGACAATCATACGCCATCCGGTGCGCACAATAGCATCGAGACTGACCATGGCTTCGTATGGCAGGCAGACGATCGTAAGCCCTGTCTGTGCCAACGTATGGTATATGCTGCGTATATTGTTTACCAGGTGTTGTCGAAATTTGATCTCTGCGGGCTTATGCATCAAGCCCCATATAGAAACCACCAATGCAGGCAACACAATGACCCCTGTGGCACATACCGTCCAAAACCAGGTTGCCGGCAACACGAGCCACGCGAGCAGGTAGAGCAGCACCAGGGCTACCGGCACGACGCTACGGCGCAGGTTGTCGAATATCTTCCAGCGGGAGAGCGCATTTAGCGGGTTGACGATAAACCGGCCCCGGGCGTCAGGGATCCACGGTAATGACCAGTTACCAATCTGCCAGTCTCCCCGTATCCAGCGATGCCGGCGGCCGACGTCTACGCTATAACGCGCGGGGTATTCTTCATAGAACTGTACGTCGCTTGCGTAGCCACAGCGTGTGTAGGATCCTTCCAGCAGGTCGTGGCTAAGGATGCGGTTTTCGGGGAAGCGGTTATTTAACACCTTCTCGAAGGTGTCAACGTGGTAAATGCCTTTTCCGATAAAGGAGCCTTCGCTAAATACATCCTGGTATACATCGGACACCATTTGTGTATACGGGTCGATGCCTGAATCGTTCTCATGCATGCGTGTATACCGGGTGCGGGTCGCACCGTGCAGGCTGATCGCGATGCGGGGTTGAATAATGCTGTAGCCTTGTACTACGCGACGCTTTTTATCGCTGTATACAGGCTGGTTTAATGGGTGTGCCATCATGCCGACCAGCATCCAACCGGCATCGCGCGGCAGCTGGGTGTCTGTGTCCAGTGTGATGATATATTGCACGGTTTTATAAATATGCTCTTCGCCCGCGATCACGGAGAATCTGGTCTTAGCGCCTCCGCGCAGCAGCTGGTTTAATTCCGAAAGCTTGCCTCGTTTGCGTTCATATCCCATCCATATTTTCTCCACCGCGTTCCACACACGCGGGCGATGGAAGAGGAAGAAGGTATCGTTTACATCGCGGTCGTATTTTTTGTTCAGGGCAATAATTCCATCGCGGGCGATTTGTACGAGCAGCGAATCGGCCGGTAGAATTTGTTGGTCGGCATCTTTCAAGTCCGTCAAGAGGCCAAAGAGCAAGTTAGGATCGCGGTTTGCGAGAAAGCGAACTTCGAGGTCTTCCAGCAATTTCTCTACCTGGCGCGGACTGACCAGCAAGGTGGGCACAACGACCAGCGTACGGTTTTCGTTGGGTATGCCACCCGAGAAATCCATCTTTGGCAGCGGGTGGGGTTTGACTGATAGTGTTGACAGCCAGTTGACAATGGACAGTGCAAATTGACTGGCACATAACAAAGCAACAATGCCCGTCGCCAGCCACCATCCCCACACCACATCCTGGGAGAAGCCGCCTGCTACGCCGATGGACATTATTAACAGGGTAAGCACGGTTGCTCCGATCACATACCAGGCATATCGGCGGCGTGCCGTCCAGCGTCGTACACCTTCTACCGTCGTCAATCTGATCCGTACCGCGGCTTCGGTCTTCTTCACACCTTCTCCTACCAGGTAATAACCGACGTGCAACGTGCGCACGTCGCGCGTGCCGCCGGAATGTTCTTTTGCAAACTCCAACGCGATGCGCGCCACTTCGTATTCAGCCGCGCCGCTTTGCTTCGCGATTCGTTCTACAACGTGACGATATTGATCGCGTGTATGGAAGTCCATGTTGGGATATACTGCTGCCGGGTCAGCCCGCAGTGTCTGCTCGACCATGCTCATGGTCTCGACGAAGTCGCGCCAGTCGGTTTTTACCAGAAAGCGCAAACTGCTGATGCTGTTGCTCATCGACACCTGGTCGGCAGCCTGCTTTTGGTTTTCTTCCTGCACCAGGGCATTGATGGTCTGACCGCTCTCGGAAAGGTTTTGCTCGATCCACGATGCGGGCAGTGTCAGGTCAGGTCCTTTCCATTGTAGCTGGCGCGTAAACGCTGCGACGAAGGCGCTGACCATCGGCGGATTGGATCGGGCCATGTCGGCGATGTCGAGCACGAGGTCTTTGGGATGTTTCTCGGCCGTCTCTAAGATGCGGTGTGCCCAATCGTTGGCCAGGTCCTCGTCGGCGCGATCAATAGCGATGCGTGCCGCCACGCGACTTAGGTTCTCCAGTAAGGCCAGACGGAGCATGATGGGTACAGCCCATAGCTCACCCAACGTCAAGGGGTTGAGCTTTTGATAGGCAGCAATGAAACTGCTGAGGTTATGCATGTCTACATGTCCATCGCTGTGCGAGATGATCTCGGTAGCGATCTCATATACACGCGGCAGGCCGGCGGATTTGCCTTTTTCCAAACGCGGCAGACCCTTGCTATAGCCCTTGGGCAAATGGCGTTTGGCCAGCCGTATTTGTTCTTCAATGAGATAGAAATTGTCGAGTAGCCATTCACCCGCGGGGGTTACGACTTTCTTTTCTTTGACAGCATCCTGTAACAGCTTTGTTACGCGGAACAGCACGTCTTCGTTCACGGCGAGGCGACCGAGCAATAGCTCGGGGGCTTTATTATTGGTGAGCTTGTGTGTGCCCGCCAGAAATTGCGCATGTTGGTCCATTTGTTCCGCACTGAAAAGCTCTGATCGCAAGGGCGGCTTTTCGTTAACATCCTCCCGGTTGAGACCATCTCGCTGCAGGTGTTGGCGCAACTGGGAGAAAAAATCTTCAATGGACGTTGTGTTTACCTTCATGGATTACGGGGCTTAGGGGATGGGCATAGTTTTGCCAGGCAGATATGCGTAGGAATAAGCGTTCCTGCCTGGAGACGGGGCGCAGTGGGGAAAGCGATCTACAGTATGGGGTCGGAAATCATTCAAAATGCAAATGATTATGAAAGAGATCAAACAGAAAACCGAAGCGTTCTTCCGGGAGTATGAAGATCGTTTCAACCGGGGACTGGCGGGGAAGCCAGATGTTGAAGGTACGGCAGCTGCGTTTGCCGAGAGCTTCATTGAATCAAGCCCGGTGGGTGTGAATGCGGGGAAGAATGGGGCAGAGTTTCGAAAGGTTATTCCGCAAGGGATGGAGTTCTATAAAAGTATTGGGACCCAGTCTATGAAGATCAAGGAACTGGCCGTGACATTAATCGATGATTTCCACGTCATGGCCAGGGTGCACTGGGACTCGCGTTATCGGCAGCAGGGGCGTGATGTTTCGATCGAGTTTGATGTGGTTTATTTTCTGAGATACTTTGATAGCGTGCTAAAAGTCTTTGCATATGTCACCGGCGATGAGCAGAAGCTTTTGGAGGAGCATGGGTTGGTGGCCAGGAATAAGGCGCAAGGAGCTGAGGTCTGAAAAAAACGAAAGAGGCTGCTCACGGCAGCCTCTTTTGCTTACATATTTTTGCGTTCTTACTTCTTGACGACGGTGAACTCCACGCGGCGGTTGTTGGCGCGGCCGGGTTCGGTGTCGTTGGTGTCGATGGGTTTGGACTCGCCGTAGCCGTGGGCTGTGAGGCGGAAGCTTTCGATGCCCTGGCTGACGAGATAGTCTACCACGGATTGCGAACGGCCTTGTGAAAGGTTGGCGTTGTAATCGTCGGAGCCTTTGCTGTCGGTGTGGCCGGCGATTTCAATTTCTACCGTGGCGTTTTGTTTTAAGAAGTCCGCCACTTTGTTCAGCTCGGTGAAAGATTCTTTCTTCAAGGTCGTTTTATCGAAGTCGAAGTATATATTTTTGAGACGCACGGTAACGCCGATCTCAATCGGCTCGAGGTATAGATCGCGGGTGGCGGGTGAGAGCTCTTCGCTTTCAAGCTCTACGCTATCCGTGGCGTTGAGGTAGCCTTCGGCAGTGGCGTTCAGCATATACCAACCTACCTTCGGCACTTCTTTCTCGAATGTACCTTTCTCGGCGGGTACTTTAAACGTTGTTTTGCGATCCTTGCGCAGGGTAATGTCCACTTTGGCTGCGATCAGCTTTTCTGTTTTCTTATCATATACGTTCCCCATGACAAGCAGTTTCTTCGCTACCGGCTTTAACAAAATTTCTACAAATACCGTCGTGTCGACGGTCAATACCGGCAGTTTCAGGGATTGTTCTTTCGGCAGGAAGCCTTCTGCGGATGCGGCGATTGTAATCGCCTGCGTTTCGGGCAGTTTGGTTTCAAATTTACCGGTGGTGTTTGATTTCAGCTTCAGGGGCTCTTTCTCTTTGATCTTTACATCAAGGGCGGCTACGATGGGATCCTGTGTTTTTTCGTTTAACACTACGCCCGTAAGATTTACCTTGAAAGTCTTGGGTACGAGCTGATATAAATCGAGTTGCGCACCTTCCAGGGCCTTGTTGGCGCGGCTGGTAAAGATGTTTCCATCGCGGTCGATGGTGAAGTAGAAGTCGAGGGCGTTGGTATTGATGGGCTTGCCCATGTTGACGGGGTCTGACCATTTTTTCCAGGTGTCGTCCAGGCGCGTCGTTTTGTAAATATCAACACCGCCCTGGCGGCCGGGGGCCTGGCGTGCGCTGCCAAAATATAGCGTTTTTTGATCCGGGCCGATGAAGGGCCCTACTTCGTCGGTCGTGGTGCTCAGGCCCATCTTTTCGGGACGCGACCAGCTGCCGTCGGGTTGTGCCTGGCTTAGGTACAGATCGCTCAGCTCGGCGTTATCCTTCTCGCTAAAGTATATCACCATGAATTTTTTGTCTGCCGACATGCTGGCGCCATAAAAGCGCCCTTTGTTCATAGACTTGAAGTCTTTTACATCCAGTTCTTTCAGCGAGCCATTGGCGACAATAGAGAATCCTTTTTCCCCCTTGGAGCGGCCGCCGCGAATGAAGAGGCTGCCGTCGTCGAACACTGTAAATACCTGGTTAGAGGAGTGGATATTATACGGGTTGCGCAAGTGTTCTGCTACGCCCCAAACGCCGTTGGCGTCTTTTTTAGAAGCCCAAATATCTTGTGTGTCGTCCTTTCCGAGGGTGTTGTCGGGGTGGTTTTGCACAAAGAAATAGAGGGTGTTGCCATCGGGAGAGACTACGGGTGCAGCTTCGTGGCGGAAGGTGTTTACATTCTTGTCCATCTTCACGAGCTCATACCGCAGCATGGATTGCTGCTGCGCACGGGCAGAGAATGTAAGCGACACCAGTAACAAAAGTAATAACGATCTCATAGCGTAGAGGTTAGATATTAGGGTGTAAAGTTAAGACAATAACAGAAATGGTCGTATACAAAAAAACCGGGATAAACCCGGCTTTGTCGATCGAAAAGTATGATCTGTTACCTTCCTACAATTTTTACACCTCCCAGCACCAATACTACCAGGACGATCACCAGGGCAATGGTGTTAAAGAGGAACAGTCTTTTATGCTTGGCGGCGGCAGCGGTCATACGCTTAGACGTCGAACGGGCTATTGTTATGAGTACGACGGCCACCAGCATCCCCGTGATGTGCTCGGCAGTGAAGTACCGGTAGTAGTCGGTCATGGCTTCGGGGCCGAAATTCACGCGCGGGCTGACAAAGTACAGGAACAGGCCCAACAGTAGCTGGATGTGTGTGAAGATCAGCAGAAACAGGCTGAGCATGTTGTCGGCTTTGGCGAAGGGGCTTTTGTTGATCAGGCCCATCAGTGATTTTACAATTACCACGATCAACAGCAGCAACACCAGGTAGCGGACGCCCGAGTGTGCTTCTACAAGAATTTTATAAAGCATAAAAAGTTGAATTTTGGTCCAAATTAGCACAGCGGGGTCAAAGTTCCGAACCTTCACGGGCTTCTTTGGGTACTGGGAAAAAGCTACCTTTGAATAAAGGCGTTCAACCCTAACCCCAAACCGATGAACCGACCTGTGCCCTCCCTGTTATTTTCAGGTATGCTGCTGCTTTTTTCGGTCTGCACGGCCGTGGCACAAAAGCTTACCCTGGTCTGGCAAACTGACACGGTCTTTCGTGTTCCCGAATCTGTTCTGATCGACCCCGCCCGCAAAGTTTGTTATGTATCCAATATTGACGGTGGCCCCGGCGAAAAGGATGGCAAAGGTTTTATTTCAAAAATATCACCGGAAGGAAAAGTACTCAATCTGCAGTGGGTCACTGGTCTCGATGCCCCGAAGGGCATGGGCATAGCCGGCCCCCATCTATATGTAGCCGATCTTTTTCAAGTGGCGGTGATCGACCTGGCTTCGGGCAAGATCGTGCGACGCATAGACGTACCGGACGCTAAATTCCTGAATGACATTACGGTAGATAAAGCGGATAGGGTGTATGTGTCTGATTCCGGTACAGGTAAAATTCATCGCATCCAGGGTGATAAAGCGATTCTGTATTTCGAAAGCCCCCTTTTTCAACGTATCAACGGGTTACTTGCACAACCCGAGGGTATTTATGTCGCTGACGTGGGCAACGGTGCGCTCTACTGCTTAAAAGAAGGAAAAGACCTGGTCAAGGTCTCGGATGTGGCGACCGGCGGAAATGACGGGATCGTGCCTGTAGGCAAACAACAGTTTATCGTGTCTTGCTGGCCGGGAGAGGCGTATTTCGTTGATGCGCAGGGGAAATCACACGCCCTGCTGGACACGCGGGAGCAAAAACTGAACTGCGCCGATGTCGAATACGACGCCACCCGAAAATGGCTTTACGTTCCGACGTTTTTCGGCAACCGCATTATGACCTATACGTTTCAAAAATGATTCTATATCTTTAAGCAATTTTTACGAATATGGATTCTTCTACTACGCCTACAATGCCCACCGTTGACCAGGTACTGGCCGAGCAACAACGTTTCATGGTAAAAGTTTACGGATGGATGAGCCTCGGGCTGATCCTCACAGGACTGGTAGCCTTGTATACTGCATCGTCAGAAGCTTTGCTTGGTTTTATTTTTGGTACGAAGTGGATGTTCTTCGGTCTGATCATTTTAGAGTTGATCTCCGTCGGCATCCTGGTCAGCATGATCAACCGTATGTCGGCCAACCTGGCGACGTTCGTGTTCTTTATTTACGCTGTATTGAACGGACTTACCATGTCGTGTATCTTTATTGTTTACACGGCCTCATCGATTGCCTCTACATTCTTTGTCACGGCGGGAACATTCGCCGTAATGAGTATATACGGTTATACTACCAAGACCGATCTGAGCAAATGGGGTAACATCCTGTTTATGGGTGTCATTGGTTTAGTCATTGCTTCGATCGCCAATTACTTCATGCAAAGCGAGACTCTTTATTGGATTACTTCCTATGCCGGTGTGTTGATCTTTGTCGGGCTGACTGCGTACGACACGCAGAAGATTAAAAACATGAACATCATCGGTAACGAAGGCAGCGATGATGACCACAAGGAGGCCATCATGGGCGCATTGACCCTGTACCTCGACTTCATCAACCTGTTCCTGTATCTGCTGCGGATCTTCGGTCGTCGCCGCTAAGCTGCGTGCTAAACCGATATTAATACATTAACTTTATAGCCTACGGATTACCGTAGGCTATATTTTTTTACAGCGTCTATGAGTAAATCTTTTGTAAAGGAATTGGCCGAACTGGAGCAGGCCTCTGTCATTACGCCCGATACAGCAGCGCGCATTCGCGCGTACTATGCTCAAAAGCCCGAACATGCGGCTAATCGTCTCGTGATCGTATTCGGTATCCTGGGTGCGTTGCTGACGGGACTGGGCGTTATCCTCATCATCGCCCATAACTGGGATGTGCTTGGCAAGGCGCCTAAGCTGGCCCTGGCGCTTCTGCCTTTGTTGGTGGGGCAGGCGGTTTGCGCTTTTACTCTGTTTAAGAAAGCTGACAACACGGCGTGGCGCGAGGGAAGTGCTACATTTCTCTTTTTGTCTATCGGAGCGGCGATTGCTATTGTTAGCCAGGTTTACCAGATCGATGGCGAGCTGTCGGAATTCCTGTTGGTTTGGATGTTACTGGCTTTTCCGATTCAGTATATCCTCCGATCGTCTGTAGCGTCCATGTTATTGCTCGGTGGCATTACGTGGTATGGGTGTAATGTCGCTTACTTCGAGCGGCCCGCCGGCGTTGCCTGGTGGTATTTTGCGCTGCTGGCGGTTTCATGCCCGTATTATTACCGGCTGTATCGCGACCATAGCGAAAGCAATTTCTTTGCGTTTCATGCCTGGCTCCTGCCCTTATCGCTGCTCTTTACGTTTGGCATGTTCAACCACCTCTTCCTCGCCAATGCCGACGAGGAGCTTACCGCGCTGCTGTATGTCAACCTGATGAGCTTGCTGGTACTTATTGGACATTTCGAAAAATTACGTCAGCGCCGGTTGATTGTCAATGGATTCCTGATTTGTGGAAGCCTGGGCACTATCGGCATGCTTTTATTTTTAACATTCGATGACTTCTGGGACAGCGTATCACGCATGAGTATGAGTGACGCGGTGGATCTACGTGCGGCCGCTCCGTACTGGATTTCTGTTGTGCTTACCGCTGGCCTGCTGGTATATATGCTATACCGAAATCGTGACGCCGCACTCAATGCTAAGGTCTTCGCTTTCGCTGTTGTTCTTGTGTTGTTTCTTGTCGGGTTTACGCAACCGCAGATTAGCCGTATTCTGGCCAATGTTGCCGTCTTTGTCTTTGGCGTGTTCACCATTCGCGATGGAGCACGGCAAAACAAGTTAAGCATTTTGAACTATGGTCTGTTTATTCTGGCATTGTTGATCCTGTGCCGCTTCTTCGACACCGAGATGAGCTTTGTTGCACGCGGGTTATTATTCATAGCCGTGGGGGTTGGGTTCTTTGTCACCAACCTGCGTGTGCTGCGCAACCGGCGTAGTGCATACTAGAAATATATATTATTGATCGTATCATGCAAAAAACATTGATCATCGTTGCTTTTGTGGTCATGTGCCTGGCACAGTGGTTTATTCCTTTTAAAACGATCCTCGACCAGGAGGCAATCCTGTCGGAGGGACGATTATTTAAATTGCAAACCGCCCCGATAGACCCGAGTGACCCCTTCCGGGGAAAATATATCACCCTGAATTTTTCTGAAAATCAGGTCACGGTGAACGACTATCAGGAATGGGTTGGCCATGAGTATATGTACATTACGCTGGCCGACTCGGCCGGCTATGGCCGCATTTCGCGCGCTTCACTTTACGAGCAGGAAGGTGATGACTATATCAAGGTACGCATTTCGTATGTCGACAGCGGTACCCCTGCCACGGTAATGTTCGAATATCCTTTTGAGCGGTTTTATCTCGAAGAGTCGAAAGCTTCAGAAGCAGAACGGCTTTACTGGGAATCGCGGTCGGACTCGACACAGCAGGTATACGCTATGATTCGTGTGCGTAACGGGCAAGCAGCGTTGGAAAATGTTATGGTTAACGACCGGCCTATTGCCGACATTGTGCGGGAAATGAATAATAAGCCGGAATAACACGCCGTTCATCAGGTCCAAGCTGGTGTTGGTAAGTGTTTATTCTGCTGAATACTCCCGTATTCTATCTTTGTTCCTTTATACACTCATGAAAAAATACGTACTTCTGTTTTTGTCGGGCATGACCTTCGCTCTGATACAATGTTCTGATAAGCATAATGATTCTGCTGCTTACAACGGGCCTGTCATTAAATCTGAAAAACAAGCTTTTGGTGTTGATACTGTCGCTACCGGGTTGGAAAATCCGTGGGGCATGGCATTTCTTCCCGACGGTCGGATTCTCGTGACCGAGCGCAAGGGTGAGATTCGCATCATTCAGGATGGCAAGTTGCTGGATGAGAAGATTGAAAATGTACCTTCCGTTTATGCCAACGGGCAGGGCGGGTTGCTCGACATTATTGCGCACCCGGACTATGCCAACAATGGCTGGATTTACCTGAGCTACGCGAAGCCCGGCGAAGGCGGTGGCGGCACGACAATTGCCCGCACCAAGCTTCAAGGCAATGCGTTTACGGATTTCCATGAGTTGTTTTCGGCACAGCCGTTTGCTAACTCGGATGTGCACTTTGGTTCACGGATCGTGTTTGATGGTAAAGGGCATATTTTCTTTTCGTCGGGTGAACGTGGTACAAAAGCGAATGCGCAGAAACTCAGCAACCACCTGGGCAAGGTGCTGCGGCTGAATGAAGATGGTACGGTGCCAACCGATAATCCTTTTGTGGGAATAGACAGTGCCAAGTCGGAGATCTGGAGTTATGGGCATCGTAATCCGCAGGGATTGGTATATGATGCTGCCACGGAGACACTGTGGGATGTTGAGCATGGACCGAAGGGTGGTGACGAGTTGAATAAGGTGGAGAAAGGAAAGAATTACGGCTGGCCGATTATTACGTATGGTATTAATTATGATGGTACGCCGATTACGGATATTACTGCAAAGGAAGGAATGGAGCAGCCGGTGCATTATTGGGTACCGTCGATTGCAACGTGTGGGTTGGTACGGGTGAGTGGTGATCAGTATCCGGGATGGAAGGGGAATTTTTTAGTAGGTGCGTTGGCGCTTACGCATGTGCACCGGGTTGAGGTGAGTGCGGAGAATAAGTCGGTGCATGATGAAAAGTTACTCGATAAAATCGGACGGGTGCGGGCAGTGGTGCAGTCGCCGGAGGGTGATCTATATGTTGCTACGGAAAGTCCTGGGATGGTTGTGAAGATTGTTCCGCAGTAGAGGATGCGTTGCGTCGTTAATGAAAGCCAACGTCTTCGACCTGGCTTTTTTAATGCCCTACGCCAGTCTGAAGACTGCATCATGGTAGGTCCAAGTCGCCCTCCCTTCGGTCGGAAGACTTGAACCAGCTGTCAGTTACCACCTAGTATTACATACCCATCATTACGAAGGCGCCCCAATAGTAGGGGTCTTTGTATTTTGTCATTAGCTGGAGTTGGGCTTGTTTGAAGGCTTTTTGTTTGTTGCCCAGTTTGATCCATTGGGTATAGAAGTTGCTCATCAGCATTTGTGTGGCGGCGTCGTCTACTTTCCAGAGGCTCATGATCAGGGCTTCTGCACCCGCCACCAGGAAGGCGCGTTGCAGGCCGTATACTCCCTCTCCTGCTTTTACGTCTCCCAGGCCTGTTTCGCAAGCGCTTAGTACCACCAGGCTGGTACCGTCCAGGTTTAGGTTCATGGCTTCGTAGGCTGTCAGCACGCCGTTGTCGTTACTTTCCAGATCCGGTGTGCGGGTACCACTGGCGGTGCCTGAGGCTCCCGCTAACAACAAGCCTGAGCGGAGCAGCGGGTTGTTGCCTGCGTTTTCAAGTTGTACGCCAAAGGCGTTGCCGGTCTCTTCCACATCTTGCAGGAAGTAGCCGTGTGTTGCGACATGTAGCAGTGTGGGCGCCTTTACGGCCTTGAGGTTCTTTTCGGTTGCTGTCTTCTGTGTGAACTGTGTTACCTGGTAGGCGGATGCTTTCAACACTTTGTTGATGTTGTCGATTTCTACTTTCGTGCCGGGCAGCGGATTAATGTCGCCGGCTCCGTAATCGGGGAAGCCCAGAAGTGTTGCATTCTTTTTTGTGGTTCGGGGCTTGCGTCCTTTGAGGGCGATCAGGTCTTTGGAGTTCCCCAATACTACCAGGTCGTAGCGGTTGACAATGTAGCCGGCGTCGGGCTTTTTGAGTGTGTTAATGTTCAGTTGGTTGTAAGCGCCATCAGGCGAAAGATAGAGGAGTTTTTTGCCTGCGAGCGCGGGCTCGATGCGTGCCCAGAATTGGTCGTAGGAGTAACTATCGTCGGCGTGTGTCTGAATGGCATTGCGGTAGAACCTGGCATAACGCGTGTCGAGCTGCTGACCGTTTTCGAGTATCACCAGCTTGGGAGACTCGACGCCTTTCGTCAGCACCAATGCTAAATAACGTGCATCGGCGGTAAACTTCTGCTCGAATTTTTGCAGGCGCACGATCTCTACCACGGCCTCGGTATCGGTCAGTAGTCCGGCGAGCTGACCATAGCTGATCTTTTGTGTAGTGTAGCCTGATGAGAAGTCTGCTGAACGTTGTGACAGGCTGCGCTCTGTGGCGTTGGCGGCACGCTCCAACGAGTCGAGGTTGATCTTCTGTTGTTTCAACTCGTCTTTGGAATAGGCATAGAGACGGGCGAGCATTTCCTTTTGATCGAGCCAGGTGATGTAGTCACCAATCAGCGCGGGATCTTTGCTCGCAAAGATCGTTTGCTTGACCTTGTTTGTTGAATTGAGCAGTAAGGCCTTGGTGGCGATGCGGTAGTCGAACAGGGCGCCTACTACGTGTGGATTCTCGGGGCTGGCTTCGACAGCAAAATTATAGAAGCGTTGGAAGCGCGGCGAGAGTACGTCCCAATATTTAGTCTTTTCGGCTTCACTCATGGGTGGAAAGTACTTGCTGACGAAGTCGAGTGATTTATCCATCGCCTCGCGATACATCGTGAAGGCTCTGTCCCACGCTTTTTGTTTCCAGTAGAGAATGGCGAGGTCTTCCTGCGACTGTACGTATAGGGGGTGGTTCTTGCCGAGTGTTGTTTCGCGTACGCTCAGTGCTTTTTCGAGCAGGGGCTCGGCTTCGCTATACCGGGCTTTGTAGCGATAGAAATTACCCTGGTCGCTCACGGCTCTGGCATACGCGGGGCTGTCTTCCGTGAACTTGGATTTGTAGATCGCAGCGGAGCGTTTCAGCAGGTCTTCGACTTTGTCTTCTTTGCCCATGACCATGTACAAGGCGGCCTGGTTGCTGAGCATGGCGGCGTAGTCGGGATTGTTTTTACCCAGGCGTTTCTCCATGCCGGTGTAGATTGTTTCGGCCTCGGTATATTTCCCCATCTGCTGGTATAGCAGGGCGAGGTTGGCCAGGAAGCGCAGGTTGTTCTTGGACCTGGAGCCTTGAATCTTTTCGGCGATGGCTACTCCTTCTTTCAATTTCTTCTCGGCTTCTTCCAGGCGGCCGATGGTTTGGAACAGCATGGCCTGGTTGTTCAGCACGATGGCGTGCTGCATGGCGGCCTGCAAGTTGTTGGTATTGATGACGGTCTCCGCGGCTTCGAAGTCTTTCTCGGCTTCGTTGTAGCGGGCCAGGTTATACTTCAATACGCCGTAGTTGTTTTGGGATGCCGCCACGCTTAGGTTATTGGCGCCGAACCTGGTTACGCGCATGTCGAGGGCTTCCGCGGTGGCGCCTTCGGCTTGCGTGAAGCGGCCCATGGTGTTATAGAGCAAGCCCTGGTCTGACAGGGTTTTGATATAGCCGATGTCTTCGCGCAGGTTGGCTTTTTCGTAGGCGGCTTTGGCGGCGGTGAATTTCGCTTCCGCCATTTTAAACTTGCCATTGGCATACCATACTTCGCCCATCTCGCGGTGAAAGCGGGCTTTTTCGGCATCGGCCAGCTCATCGTTTTTTAGATAGGATGTGCCCATTCCTACGACGGAGGTAAAGCGGGCGGCACTTTCTCCTTTTTCTTTGAGGTCGAACAATCCAGAGTTGTCGCTTACGAGGATGGCGTAGTCAAAGTCGGTGGAGTCGAATTCGGCACGCGCCTTTTCCATGTCCTTGAGCACGATGGTGGCTACCTTGTCGCGGTTTTCTTTGGTGTTCAGTTTTTTCCCGGTGTCGGTTGCCGCCTTTTGGAGGTCTTTGAGTATTTGGGCGTTCAGGGTAAACGTGAGGGAGAGAAAAAGGAGGGTTATCCAGCCAAGTTTCATAGAGGGGTTTTTAGGGAGGTCAAATTTACAAAAGTCTTGCCGCTATCACTCAAAAAAAACAGGCCGTCTCTCAGGTGAAACGGCCTGTTTTAAAATCATCCCCCACGGTTATGTAGGGTTTAAAAACTGTCACTTTCCCGATACGCCTTGATCAGCGCCAGCTCGCCTTCCTTGCCGCTTTTGGCGTTGCCGTGCTCCATGCCCATGATGCCGCGGTAGCCGCGATCGTAGAGGTATTTGAAGATGTTCTTATAGTTGATCTCGCCGGTAGTGGGCTCGTGGCGACCCGGGTTGTCGCCGATCTGGACGTACGCGATTTCATCCCAACATTTTTCGATGTTCGGAATGAGGTTGCCTTCGTTGCGCTGCATGTGGTATATATCGTACAGAATCTTGCACGATGGGCTGTCGACTGCCTTGCAGATCTCATACGTCTGGTCGGAGTAACGCAGGAAGAGCTCGGGGGTGTCGCTCAGCGGTTCCAGCACCATGATCAGGCCTCCTTGTTCCAATATCTCGGCGCCGCGGCGCAGGGCGTCCACGACGTTGGCTGTTTGAATGCCTATGGGTAAGTGGCGTTCGTAGAAGCCGGGTACCACGGTAGCCCACTTGGCGTTGACGCGTTTGGCCAGCTCGACGGAGCGTTTGCAGGTATCGATAAAAGCGTCTTTAAATTCTTGCTTGCCGGTGGTGAGTGATACCTTCCAGTTGTTGCCGGTGTCAATCACAAATACGCCCATGGTCATGCCCAGCTTAGCCAGGGTGGCGCCGATCTTGTCTTGTTGCTCTTTGGAGCGGCCCAGCATGCCGTTGTCTTCAATGCCGCGAAAGCCCTGGTCGTGCATGAATTTGATCTGGTCGACGAAGTCCTTTCCGCCGTGGTTGGCAAACATGCCGTCGTGGGGGGCGTAGTTGAGCTTAAATGGTTTTTCGGCAGAGGCCGTGGGGTGTGCGGTAGCGACTGTCGCCAGGGCGCCGCCGAGGGTTGCGGTAGAGGCGGCAGCGGCCAGGCTTTTTTGCAAAAAGTTTCTGCGTTTCATGGTTATCGGGGTTTAAGGGGCCGGGTCGTTTTGATACAAGGTAAAAATTCTCTCCTTATTCCCCTAAGCCTAGTATCTTCGCACCCACATGAAACTCTACGTCAACATTGCCCGTGCCGTAATCCAGTCACTGGAAATGATCTTCGAGCAAGGCAAGTTCGCCGACAAGGTGATCGAAAAAGTATTAAAGCAAGATCCGAAATGGGGCGCCCGGGACCGGCGGTTTATTGCCGAGACTACATACGATATTGTGCGCTGGTACCGGCTGATTCAAACCCTGACCGACACCCCGTCAAACGACTATTGGTCGCTGCTGGGCGGCTGGTGTGTGCTTCATGATGTACCCCTGCCTGCGTGGGATGAGTTCAACCGACTGCAGCCCGACAAGATACAAGCCCGGTTGGAGAAGTTTCAGCAGATCCGCCGCATTAACGAATCGATTCCCGACTGGCTCGACGACCTGGGCGAACAAGAGCTCGGCGCCCGGTGGGACAGCGAGCTGCATGCCCTCAACGAAGAGGCCGAGGTGGTGCTGCGCACCAACACGCTCAAGACCTCACCCCGCGAGCTGAAGGCCCTGCTGCTGGAAGAGCATGTAGAAACCGCCACGCTGCCCGATGTACCGGATGCGTTGGTGCTCGAGCGCCGGCAGAATGTATTCCGGTTACCAGCCTTCAAACAAGGTCTGTTCGAAGTGCAGGATGCTGCCTCCCAGCTCATCGCACCCTTCATGCGGCTGGAGCCCGGCATGCGCGTGGTCGACGCCTGTGCCGGTGCCGGTGGCAAGACCCTGCATATTGCGTCGCTGCTGCAAAACAAAGGACGCATTCTCGCGATGGACACCGAAGAGTGGAAGCTGGACGAGCTTAAGAAACGTGCCCGACGTGCCACCGCGAGCAACATCGAGACGCGTGTCATCGACTCTTCCAAGACGATCAAGCGCCTGGAGAAGTCAGCGGACAGGCTACTGCTCGACGTGCCGTGCTCGGGCCTGGGGGTATTAAAACGCAACCCCGACGCCAAGTGGAAGCTCTCGACCGAGTTTATCCAGAATGTGCGCGAGTTGCAACAGCACATCATCAACGATTATTGTGAGATGCTCAAACCCGGTGGGCTGATGGTATATTCTACGTGCAGCATCATGCCTTCTGAAAATGAAGTCCAGGTAAAAAAATTCCTGGAGACGCAAAACGGACGTTTCGACATGCTGGATGAAGCGCACGCCTGGCCGTCCGAAGGGTTTGATGGATTCTATATGGCGCTGCTGCGCCGTCTCTCGTAGGCACACCGTGGTTGCAGCGGGTGATGGGTTTTTCTATATTGAGGCCCTAACCATTTACGACTGACGTGAAACATCCGCTTTGCCACCTATTGTACCATAAGGTACTGACCCTGATCCTGGCTTTTTCCTGTATCTTTAGTATCGCTACCGCGCAAGATTTCCTGCCGTACGAGCAGACCGTGCCCGGCGCTGCGGTAAAGTTTAAAATGATACCGATCAAGGGCGGCAGCTTTACCCTGGGCAGCGCTGCGGCCGAAGCCGGACGTGAAGAGGATGAGGGCCCGCAAAAGAAAGTGGAAGTTTCTGCGTTCTGGATAGAAGAACACGAAGTGACGTTTGCCGAGTGGGATACCTTCTTTAAGAACATGGATGTGCCCCAGACAAAGGCTATCGACGTTGATGCCGTGTCGCGCCCTACGGCACAGTATATCGACCTGACATGGGGCATGGGACGTGAGCCGCAACACCCGGCCAACAGCATGAGCCAGCAAGCCTGTATCATGTATTGCCGATGGCTCTACACCAAGACCGGCATCTTCTACCGGCTGCCGACCGAAGCAGAATGGGAGTATGCCTGCCGCGCAGGAAGCACGACAGCCTATACCTTTGGTAACGACGTTAAGCTGCTGCCTGAATATGGTTATTTTGTCAGCAACAGCGGCGGTAAATATCAGCCGGTAAAACAGCTGAAGCCCAACGCCTGGGGTTTGTACGATATGCACGGAAACCTGAGCGAGTGGACGTTGGACCAATACGACGCCGCTACCTATAACACGCTGGCCGACGGTGCAAAAGACCCCACGGTGGCGCCGGCTTCGCGTTACCCGCGAGCAGCTCGGGGCGGTTCATACCTGGACGATGCCAGCATGTTGCGTACGGCCAACCGCATTCCGTCTAATGCCGCGTGGAACAAACGCGACCCGCAGATACCGAAAAGCCGCTGGTGGTTAACCGAGGGCATGTATATGGGTTTCCGCATCGTGCGTCCGTTGGCGCAGCCCACAGCAGCGGAAGCAGATGCGTTTTATGCATCGTACCTGAAATAACAGGGTAAGGGTCAACCCGCATTCCGACCGGGTGTATAAAAGCCGGCGGCAAGGAATGGCGGAAGATGTATATTCACTGTACTTCGCTTAGAAAACGAACGATACCAAACACTAGAACCATGAAAGAAGATAAACAATCACGCCGGGAGTTTGTGAAGCAATCCTCCCTGCTGGCCGGAGGCCTGGTGGCCGCTCCGTTTTTATCCCATGCCGGCGGCTATTTCAACTCGGTGGATGATACCATCAAGATCGCACTGGTTGGCTGCGGTGGCCGGGGTACCGGCGCAGCCATGCAGGCCATGCTCACCAAACAGAATGTTAAGCTCGTGGCCATGGCCGATGCTTTCCGCGATCGCCTCGACAGCGCCTATGCAGCACTCACCGACGAGAATTCGGAAGAGGGCAACGTGAAGGCTAAGGTCGCCGTTCCCGAAGCAAACAAGTTTGTCGGCTTCGACGCGTACCAGAAAGCTATTGCGCTGGCCGATGTTGTGATCCTGACGACGCCTCCCGGCTTCCGTCCGATTCACTTTGAAGAAGCCATTCGTCAGGGCAAGCACGTGTTTATGGAAAAGCCCGTGGCCACTGACCCTGCCGGTATACAGCGCGTGCTGCGCGCAGCGGAAGAAGCCAAGAAGAAAAAGCTCAACGTGGTCGTGGGTCTACAACGTCACTACCAGAACTCGTATCGCGAGCTGTTCAAGCGCGTGAAGGATGGTATGATCGGCGAGATCACTTCGGGCCAGGTGTGGTGGAACAACGACGGTGTGTGGGTAAACATGCGCAAGCCCGGTCAAACCGAAATGGAATATCAAATGCGCAACTGGTACTATTTTAACTGGCTGTGCGGCGACCATATCAACGAACAGCATATACACAATCTCGATGTGATGAACTGGTTCAAGGGCGATTACCCGGTGAAGGCTTTTGGCCTGGGTGGCCGCCAGGTGCGGACGGGCAAAGAGTATGGTGAGATCTATGATCACCACTATGTGGAATATCATTATGCCGATGGCACTATACTGAACAGCCAATGCCGTCACATCAAAGGTACGTATGCGATTGTGGATGAGATGTTCGTGGGTACGAAAGGTGTTGTGAAGTGTGGTGCTGCGGAGATTACCAACAAGGGTAAGGCTTTGTATAAGTACGACCGGAAGAATGAGAATAATCCGTATCAGACTGAGCACGATGAGCTGTTTGCTGCCATTGCGAAAGGTGAATATAAGTTTGCGGATGCGGAGAATGGCGCGAAGTCTACGCTGACGGCGATCATGGGGCGGATGGCGACTTATTCAGGACAGGTGATCGAGTGGGATAAGGCACTTAACTCCGGGCTGAGCATTATGCCGACTACGTTTGCCTGGGATGCGGATATGCCGGTGAAGCCGGATGCGAATGGGTTTTATCCCGTTGCTACGCCGGGGGTTACGCGGTATTTTTCTTAGTGTAATAATTCATACGTAAGGCTCGAGCACTCCTCGGGCCTTTTTTCCTTTTGTCTACGACGTTGGCTGGCACCACGCAGTCTGAAGACTGCGGCCATACCGGGTCCAAGTCACGCGCCTGCGCTTCGCTGGGCGCTAAGACTTGAACCAGACCTGCCAAGTGGCTCTCTTTCTACTCTTCCTCTTCAACCTTTTTGTGCTTGTTTGTTGGGAAAAGTTTCGGAACTTTCGCGGTCGATTTTTTAATTCAACGCTTTGAAAGTCATTCGATTCATTCTGCTTACGCTGTATAAGGTGTGGGTTTTTCTGGTGTTTACGGTGTTTATGCTGATTCTGCTGCCGGGCATTGTCGTTCCTTTTATGCTGGGGCAGCGCTTTGGGAACATTGGTTATGCGTTTTTGTATGCATGGTCGTGGATCTTTAGTCAGCTTACGTTTATCCGGTATGAGTTTTATGGTACGGAAAATTTCAAACGGGGTGCGTCGTACATTTATGTCAGCAATCACACCTCGTTCCTCGACATTCCCGGCATTCGGATGATCATTCCCGGGCAGTTCCGGCCGTTGGCAAAAAAAGAATTGAAGAAGATCCCGGTGTTTGGGTGGATTGCGCAAGCGGCTACTATCATTGTAGATCGTTCGAGCCCGGAAAGCCGCAAGCGTAGTATCGATAGGCTCAAGATGTTTTTAAAGCAAGGCATTTCGATTCTCATCTTCGCCGAGGGTACGCAGAACCGTTCGAAGGATTTGCTGCAGCCCTTTAAGGATGGGGCGTTCCGTATTGCCGTCGATACACAACAGCCTATTATGCCGATGGTGGTATTGGGTGCTGGCCCGCTGATGCCGCCGGGTACTATTGATTTGCGCCCGGGTACGATCCGTATTTATGTAGGCGAGCCCATTGAAACGACGGGACTTACCACGGCCAATACCGTTGCGCTGAAAGACAAGGTGTTTGCGATCATGTATGATATGATTGTGAAGAATACCCCCGTAAAAAAGTAAATCCGGACAGCCTTCAAAGGATGAAGGCATATCCGGATACTACTCTCGCTTGGAGCCTAAGCGCGTGTGAGTCTGAGCCGTGCGGGTGTGTTTGAACTAACCCAAATTATCAATTCAAAATGTTTCGGACTATACCTTCAATGCTACCGTCACGTTCATCGAGCGGCCGTCTGACGACCAGACGCCTGGCCCCGGATAGAAGCTGGGACGTTTTGTGAAGTATTGTTTATCCGTCATGTTGTTCATATTAAAACGCACCATCCACTGCGGCGTGATGCGAAACGATGCGTTGAAGTCCAGCAGTCCATATGAAGGTACCAGGCCCACGGCGCCGGTTTTCGAGGGCGTTACCGTGTTCAACGGATCGGCATAGCTCTCCCCTGTATAGCTATACAGTGCTGTCGCACTCAGGCGCCGCCAGTAGAGGGTGATACCGTTGCGCGTGATCACATCGGGTACTGTTTCCACTTTGTTGCCACGTATGTCGATGTTCTCCGATTGGGCACTTCCCCCGGCGTTTTTGCCCGAGCGTACTATAGCATCGGTATATCGCGCGTGGAAGAATGCTGTCGAGGTAAAGAACGACAGGTTGCTGTAGTCGCCTAGCCGCAGATTATATTCCAGGAATATCTCTGCACCTGTGGTCATGGAGTTGCCGATGTTGGTGCGATAAATATATGTCGTGCCATTGTCGGGGTTCGTCTGTTCAAGTGTACCGAGGCGGTTGTCATAGCGCAGGCTAAATACACCTACGTCCCACCGCAAGCCATGGGTGGTGCCGCGATACCCGAGCTCCATGTTGTAACCCGTGGCGTCTTTCAGGTCTTTGTCGATGGTCTCGTATACCGAGGACGGAATGATGTCTTTAAAGATTACCGGGCGGTAGGCCTGCGAGAAACCTGCGTAGACGTTGTTTCCCTTGCGGGTGATGTAGTCGATATTCATGCCGCCCAGGGCAAAGGTGTGAACAATGTCATCGGGAAAGTTGCCGGCATCATAGTACGATATAGTACCCGACATTTTTGATTTACCTGTTTCTATGCGTACGCCGGGGGTGATTGACAACCCCGGCAGCAAGTGGAACGCGTTTTCCACAAACACGGCTACGTTGTTGGTTTTAAAGTGCAGGTCGCGGCCCCAGTTGGGATCGATCAGTGTTAGGTCGAAGTCAGCGCCCGTCGTGCCTTTGCCGAGCTGACGGCGATGCAGGTCGTTATTAAAGAGCTGTACGCCACCTACTATTACATGCTCGGTTTTTCCAAGGGTGTAGGTATGCAGCAGGCGCAGCTCCGAGGTGTAGCTGTTAAAATTATCGATATCTACCTGGCGCGAGGCGTAGGTGAGTGTATTCGGATCGATCACATCTTTCATCGTGGCCAGCTTGTCGAGTTGCACGCTGTTGCGTTCACCCAGCACGGCCGATACTACCCATGACAGACGCGTACGGTCTGAGAGTTTCCAATCCACGGAGAGTGACGGTACATAGATTTCCGGATTAAAATAGTTCCGCGCGCGTGTCGACTGGCGGGGATCGGCGTGGAACATGCTGTCGGTCAGCGGGCCGGGTATATGGTATATGTACTTTGAGCGCGCTATTTCGGCCTTGATCGTTATGCGATCGGTGGGGCGATACGCCAGCATAAACGACTGCGCATCGAAGTCGGAGTCGCTGTTGTCGCGGTAGCCATCGGATTTGCGTTTGTTATAGTATACGTAGTACTGGAATTTGCCGACCGTTCCGTTCAGTGCGTGGTACGTGCTAAAGAGCCCGAACGAGCCGACGGTGTTGATGGTCTCGTAGGCCGCTACGCGCGTGGTATCGGGGTGTTTGGATATATAGTTCAGCATACCTCCGAACTGGGCACCGTATTGCAGCGACCCTGTGCCGCGCACCATTTCAATACGTTCTACCGCTTCCATCGGCATGCTGTAGTGGCTGGCGGGATAGCCGTACATGTCGGAGTTTGTGATGATGCCATTCTTGCGAATGTTGTACTCCCAGCCGCGGTGCGGGTCGAGGCCGCGGGTGGAGATGTTGGTTTGGTTGCCGGTGCCGTCCATGTCGTATACAAATACGCCGGGCACTTTGGCGAAGATCTGGCGCGGGGTTTTCTCCGCCATGTTTACGTTCATCTGCTGGATGTTCAGCACTTCGTTCTTGCGGCCACCCAGCAGGTAGGTACCTTGGGTAGCCGGCAGACGCTCTACTTCATACCGGCTGGAATGGATCACAACTTCTTTCAGCTGCTTTATCTTCAGCGAGTCGGTTTGTGCAAAGCCCGCTGAGATGCTGGTGATAAAAACAATAGCGGTAAAAAGTCTTGTCATGTGTCCTGGGTGTTTGGATAACCGGGAAAGGCTTTGGTCCGGCCTTTCCCGGTGATTCGTAATTATAGACTAATCGGCGCCGTCTGTCGTTGCAAAGTTTATGGTAAAGCCGCCGATGGTCTGGCCGTGCTCGAGGCCCATCTCCACGTCGGAGCGGAAGTGGATCGCTCCATACATTCGCGAGTAGGATGCTTCCGTTGCCTGGAGCAAGAAATATTGCGCCTGCTGCGGAAAGAGGTAGCCCAATACCGTGGCAGCCGATCCGGAGAAAGTCGAGTGGCCGGAAGTAAAGGCCGGGAAGTTGGGCACGCCGGTGCCGGTCTTGATGGACGGGTCCATCTGGCTCGGGCGCGGATTGAAGTAATAGAATTTTGTATCCCAGCAAGCGACGGCGGCATCGTGCAGCGTCATGTTGATCAGTGCAAAGGCCCGCGCCGCGCGTACTTCGCTATAGTGGGCATCGCGGATATATTCTGCGCCAATGTCGTTCCAGTGGCCGGGGGGTGTATAGGTGCCTGCACCGTCGGCCCATTTGTGTACAATGGCGAGGCGCTCGCGGGTCAGGTTTTTAGAATACCATTTTACCTCTTCGGTTTCTGCTTTCATTTCAGCCGAGGCGGTAAACGGCGGGGGTACCGGGCGACACTGAACGAGGTCGGCGTCCGTCATGCTCCACATTTT
>NZ_JAHESE010000277.1 GCF_018598175.1 Dawidia cretensis | reverse complement strand
GGATTGCACAGACAACCAGGATGTTGGCTTAGAAGCAGCCACTCATTCAAAGAGTGCGTAATAGCTCACTGGTCGAGTGATCCTGCGCCGAAGATTTCCGGGGCTAAAACTTACTACCGAAGCTACGGCATCAGTAATGATGGGTAGGGGAGCTTCCCATACGGGTTGAAGCATGACCGTAAGGACATGTGGACAGTATGGGAGTGAGAATGTTGGCATGAGTAGCGAGA
>NZ_JAHESE010000276.1 GCF_018598175.1 Dawidia cretensis | reverse complement strand
ATTTTAGTGGGTGAAGCAGTTAAAAAAGAAGTTGTAGAATGGATAAAAGTGATTGTCATAGCTCTTGTTTTGGCATTTGCAATAACTCGTTTTATAGTGCCAACAATAGTCAAAGGAGAATCAATGTATCCTACATTAGTTGAACGTGATTATTTGATAGTTAACAGAATTGCGTACAAGGTAGGAGAGCCAAAATACAAAGATATAATAGTATTCAAAACCGACTTAAC
>NZ_JAHESE010000275.1 GCF_018598175.1 Dawidia cretensis | reverse complement strand
AGGTAAGACCGATCAGATCTTCCGCAGCAGGTTGTTGATCGAGCAGGCGTCGATCAGCTTGGCCTTTAGCTCGGCAACCTTTACACGCTCTTGTTTCATGGTGTCGCGGTCGCGAATGGTGACGGTGTCGTCTTCCAGCGTCTGGTGATCGATCGTGATGCAATACGGTGTGCCGATGGCGTCCTGTCTTCTGTAGCGTTTACCGATCGCATCCTTTTCTTCGTAGAAGC
>NZ_JAHESE010000274.1 GCF_018598175.1 Dawidia cretensis | reverse complement strand
GTGTGCAGCATGTGATCACGTCGCCGGTCGAGCACCATGCAGTAAGCCATACGTTGGAAGTGCTGGCGCGTCAGGGTTGGTTTAAGCTGCATCATGTCACGCTCGACGAGAAAGGGCATATCAATCTGGACGATCTCGAAACGTTGCTCAAGGAAAATCCGCATGCCGTGGTGTCGCTGATGCATGCGAATAACGAGATCGGCAACTTACTTGACATCGAGCGGGTAGGA
>NZ_JAHESE010000273.1 GCF_018598175.1 Dawidia cretensis | reverse complement strand
AGTATACACCGCGCATGGTGCCCAGCCAGAGACGACCGTCGGGACCAGCGCGCATGTCATTGATGAGGTTATTATTATGCCGCAGCGCGCGCTGCCGGGCCGTATCCCAGGGCGTGATCTCCCGGAACGTATGCCCGTCGACACCATGCACGCCTTCGTCTGAGTTGCCAATCCACAAGCGGTCCTGGGCATCAAATTGGCCATACATAAAAAACGGCACGGAGTAATAA
>NZ_JAHESE010000272.1 GCF_018598175.1 Dawidia cretensis | reverse complement strand
AATATGACCCGTCTAAAAAAGAAAATGAAAGAAATCGGGATTGTTCATTTATTGGAAAATATACGAGGAAAGGGTTGGAAATTGTGAGTTTTTTTACATTCTTAGAAGAAAAAATAACAGAGATATTGTTTCAGCTTTTCTTTCTTGCCTTAGTGGCATTTTTCTTGATTTTCTACGGTGTAGATACGCTGTTTGTTGTATTGCTGGTAATTCTGTTCATCAGCATACAAG
>NZ_JAHESE010000271.1 GCF_018598175.1 Dawidia cretensis | reverse complement strand
GCGCTACGTTCTCACGTCTGCGTGGACGCATTTTACGTTCTGGCTCTGCTTCTTGTGCGGAAGCTTTCTTTGGGGCAGGAGCTACGTCTTCCGCAGACACAGCTTGTTGATCGAGGATCTTGTAGACAAGATCTTGTTTGGCAAGTTTTTTGGCATTTTTAATACCCATCCCCTCAGCAATCTCTTTCAGTTCAGAAAGAAGTCTGACGTTCAGATCATCAATAGTATACA
>NZ_JAHESE010000270.1 GCF_018598175.1 Dawidia cretensis | reverse complement strand
CAATAGATCATGTCGTTGCCTTTGGTGAGCAAGGCGATGATACACCAGTTCCTGTAATTCAAATTGTGAAACCTCACGTTTTTGCCAAGGGCGGCGATTATACTAAAGATAAGTTGCCAGAGGCAGATACAGTCGAGAAGTTCGGTGGTCAAATTGTTTTTCTTCCTCATATTCCAGCTCACTCTACTACCGGTATTATTCAGCGCATCAATGAGAGTAAAGTTGTAAAAG
>NZ_JAHESE010000269.1 GCF_018598175.1 Dawidia cretensis | reverse complement strand
ATGTAATGCAAGGTCTTAAAGAGCTCAATCATGTAAAGAAGGTTTTTATAGTTTCTGTTTCAAATGAATGTAAAGAAGTGCTCTTTTTTCTTGAGAGGGACTTTAATGATGAACCTTCAATCATTACTACAAACATACAAGCACAAAGACATGACTTTTTTGAATTCAGTTATTCTCATGAAGAGTCACAAAAGTCAAACTATGCTGAACCTCTTAAGTACTTATATGAGC
>NZ_JAHESE010000268.1 GCF_018598175.1 Dawidia cretensis | reverse complement strand
GCCCCATTCTGCGTCGTTGTCATAATTGTGAATGAGGTCCCCGGCGTGCAACATAAAATCGACCTGCGGCGCGGTTTTGAAGGCCTCGCGAATCACCCGCGCCCACATCGACTTGATCTCGTTCTGCGCATCGCCAAAGTATAGGAACGACAACTTCTTGTGCTGCATGTCGGGGAGCCGCAACTGGTACCATTCACTCCACGCATCCACGTTGCCCACGCGGTATACATA
>NZ_JAHESE010000026.1 GCF_018598175.1 Dawidia cretensis | reverse complement strand
CCACCACCACTATCGCGACCACCGCCACGACGATCTCCACCACCGCCTCCACGACGATCACCACCACCACGGTTACCACCGCGTTCGTTGCGATCACCACGGCCACCGCCACGGTTGTCACCGCGCTGCTCACCGCCTGAGTTGCTGGCCAGACCTACGTTCGGTGACAGGTCACGCTTGCCGTAAACCTCACCCTTGAAGATCCATACCTTGATACCGATCTTACCGTATACAGTCTGTGCCTCAGAAAGAGCGTAGTCGATATCCGCACGCAGGGTGTGCAGGGGAATCCGACCTTCTTTATATTGTTCTGTACGGGCCATATCGGCACCGGCCAGACGACCTGAAGTCTTGATTTTGATGCCTTCTGCACCTACACGCATCGCTGAGGCAATCGCTTGCTTCATCGCACGCTTGTAAGAGATCCGGGCTTCGATCTGCTGGCCGATAGACTCACCTACCAGTTTCGCATCCAATTCAGGACGCTTGATCTCGTAGATATTGATCTGAACATCTTTGTTCGTGATCTTCTTCAGCTCTTCTTTGATCTTATCTACTTCGCCACCGCCTTTACCGATTACAACACCGGGACGAGCCGTGTGAATAGTCAGGGTGATGCGTTTCAACGTGCGTTCAATGACAACCTTGGCAATACCGCCTTTGGGAATACGAGCCTGAACATACTCTCTGATCTTCTGATCTTCAACCAGTTTATCAGCGAAGGTCTTGCCACCGTACCAGGCACTATCCCAGCCACGTACGATGCCTAAGCGCAGGCCTATTGGATTAATCTTCTGTCCCATTATTCCTTAGTTTCTTTGTCAGTTGTTGCCACTTCTGAGCCTTCCTTTTTGAAGCTATCCACGATCAGTGTTACGTGGTTCGAACGCTTTCTGATGCGGTGCGCACGACCTTGCGGTGCAGGGCGCAGTCTTTTCAGAATCCGGCCGCCGTCTACGAAAATATCTTTTACGTACAGGTCGGCTTCTTCCAGCTTCACGTCGGTGTGTTTCGCTTCCCAGCTAGAGATCGCGGACAACAGCAGCTTTTCAAGCTTGCCTGCACCAATTTTCGGCTCGTATTTCAGAATGTTCAGTGCCTTGTTCACGCGTACACCGCGGATCAAGTCAGCCACCAGGCGCATTTTGCGCGGAGAGGTCGGCACATTTTTCAATTTTGCTACCGAAGGGCCGTTCTTGGCGGTCTCTTTCCGGGCATCGCGTTGTTCACGCTTTAATACTGAACGTTTTGTCTTTTTCGCTACAGTTTCCATGATTACCTAGCGTTATCTTTCTTGTTTCCTGAGTGACCACGGAACGTGCGGGTCGGGGCGAATTCGCCAAGCTTGTGACCTACCATGTTCTCCGTTACATAAACAGGAATGAATTTATTTCCATTATGTACCGCGAAGGTATTGCCGATAAGATCAGGTGTAATCGTCGAGCGACGTGACCAGGTCTTGATCACAGACTTTTTACCTGACTTCTCTGCCGTCTCAACCTTCTTCATCAGACGGTTGTCGCAGTACGGACCTTTCTTAATTGAGCGTCCCATTATTTTTTCCTTCTAGATATGATTAGACGATCGGAATATTTCTTCGGAGAACGTGTCTTCTTACCTTTCGTGTAGAGACCGTTGCGTGAGCGCGGGTGACCACCAGAAGCACGACCTTCACCACCACCCATCGGGTGATCGACAGGGTTCATCGCTACTGGCCGGGTGCGGGGGCGGATACCTCTCCAGCGGCTACGACCAGCTTTACCAACACTTTCGTTCATGTGGTCAGCGTTTGAAGTAGCACCTACCGTTGCCATACATACGTCCATCACGTTACGCATTTCGCCAGAAGGCATCTTCAGCGTAGCCATACCGTTTTCACGGGCCAGCAACTGTACGAAGGTACCGGCAGAGCGGGCGATTGCACCACCTCTACCCGGCTTCAGCTCAACGTTGTGTACGATTGTACCGATGGGAATCTTTGCCAGCGGCAGCGCGTTACCAACTTCAGGAGCTACATCAGCACCCGAGACAACTTGCTGACCTGCTTTCAGGCCGTCCGGAGCAAGAATATATGTCTTAAAGCCGTCAGCATAGTAAAGCAGAGCGATACGCGCTGTACGCGTCGGATCGTACTCGATAGACTTCACCGTAGCAGGAATACCCGCCTTATTACGTTTGAAGTCTACTTCTCTTCCTTTTTGCTTGTGGCCACCACCGATGTAGCGCATGGACATTTTGCCATTGCTGTTACGTCCACCGGTCTTCTTTATCGTTTTTACCAGTGATTTCTCCGGCTTCGATGCAGTAATGTCATCGAACGAGGGCGCGAGTCTGTGTCGCGTACCGGCCGTTACTGGTTTAAGTTTCTTCAACGCCATGGCTCAAAAATTATACGTTGCTATAAAAATCTATTACTTCGCCTTGTGCAAGTGTCACGACAGCTTTCTTATAGCTGGGACGGCGACCGGAAAGAATACCTGTCTTTGTGTAGCGGGTCTTTTTCTTACCCATTACGTTCATGGTATTCACTTTCTCTACGTTCACGCCATATTGCTTTTCAACGGCCTTTTTGATCTCTACCTTATTAGCATCAGCATCCACGACAAAACCGTATTTGCCTTTCTCGTTCAGGGCAGAAACTTTCTCCGTTACCAATGGTCTCTTCAGGATACTCATTATGCTTTATTTAATAAGTTCTCAACTTTAGTAATCGAGCTCTCGACAAAGATCACGTTGTCCGCGTTCATCACATCGTATGTGTTGATCTGATCGGCTGTGGTAATTTTTGTGTTCTGGATGTTTCTGCCGGAAAGAACTACGTTCTTATTAACTTCCGGAAGTACGAGAAGCGTCTTCTTGTCTGACAGTGACAATGCTGCCAGGAGTGACAGGAATTGCTTGGTCTTCGGAGCCTCGAAAGAGAAATCTTCAAGGATAGCGATTGAGTTATCTTTCGCTTTGTATGTCAACGCTGACTTACGTGCCAGGTCTTTTACTTTCTTGTTCAGCTTGAACGAGTAGTCACGGGGTTGAGGACCGAAAATCCGTCCACCACCTTTGAACTGAGGGTTCTTGATGTTACCCGCACGAGCTCCACCGGTGCCTTTTTGCTTCTTCAGCTTTTTGCTTGAACCGGAGATTTCGTTACGCTGCTTTGATTTGTGCGTACCTTGACGTTGGTTGGCCAGATAGCTTTTTACGTCTAAGTAGATGGCGTGGTCGTTTGGCTCGATGCCGAAGACAGTCTCAGGAAGATTGATATTCTTGCTGGTCTTCTCGCCGCTGGATTTAATGACTGCTACTTCCATTATTTCTGAAGGATTACAGTTGAATTTTTAGGGCCCGGAACGGAGCCGCTGATAACGATCAGATTTTGTTCGGGAAGGATCTTTACTACCTCCAGGTTGGTCAGTTTTACCTGAGCACCACCCATACGGCCCGGAAGACGCTTGCCTTTCGGTACGCGTGA
The DNA here is from genome assembly GCF_018598175.1 of Dawidia cretensis. GTDB lineage: Bacteria > Bacteroidota > Bacteroidia > Cytophagales > Cyclobacteriaceae > Ohtaekwangia > Ohtaekwangia cretensis. Next base: position 109,115 of record NZ_JAHESE010000026.1, on the reverse strand, counting down.
TGCGAACGAGGCGTTACCCATAGAACCGGGAGCGCGCAGACGATCGTGCTGACCGTGGGTTGCACCACCGACACCACCGAAACCGTGACGCTTTACAACACCTTGAAAACCGCGGCCTTTAGATGTACCGACCGCATCGATAAAATCTCCGACAACAAAAATGTCTTGAATACGCAGCTCTTTACCGAGCTCAGCCAAGCCTTCAAACTCAGCTTTGAAATCGCGAAATTCAACTACCTCTTTTTTCGGGGTTGTACTGGCCTTTTTGAAGTGGCCAATTTCTGCTTTGGTCGAGTTTTTCTCTTTTTTCTCACCGAAAGCAAGTTGAACGGCACGATATCCGTCTGTCTCTTCATTCTTCACTTGTGTTACAACACAAGGGCCAGCCTCGATTACTGTGCATGCAATATTCTCACCCTCTGGGCCGAATATGCTAGTCATTCCTATTTTCTTTCCTATAATTCCAGGCATGGTTGAAACCGTTTTATGCTGTTTTTCAGGACTTTTTGAACTCTTGTCGCAAAAAGGACTGCAAAGATAGGAACTATAGGGGAGTTACCAAATTCACCCTTCAATATTTTTGGGGAATTTGACCCCAAGTACCGAGTTCCCATTACTGCATTCCTGCTTTGCGGGGCGGCAAAAGTACAAAAAAAGCTTGGAAAAAGAATACTAGGTGAGAATATTGTCGGACGAATGCAGCGGAGCGTCACCTGATTTTCTCAAATATCGCCATTTTTGTGGGCTGGCTGCATGGAAAAGCTCTTTTAGCCCCTAATTTATAATTTGTAATGGAGCGCTTAGTGCACTATCCCGCCAATATCCCAGTCCTTTTAGTACTGACTCATCTCTAGCTAAACTCTGACTTAACACTGGCTATACTCTGAGACATCCCCGCTTTGTGCGCGCTATCGGCAGCCATACCAAGGCCAGGGTTCACCCGTAGCATACCTATACCATACCTATACCAAAGCTATGCTTGACATATTGTAACCTTATAGTGAAGCTATTGGAATGTATGGGACGGCGCACGTGCGCAGCATGCCAGGCATACCTCTCCATATACCGTAAATACGGCTTTAGTACGGCTTATCTACGGCTTATGTACGGCTTTGATACGGGTAATCCCACCTCACCAACGGTTGACATTTACTATGTTTGCAGCCGAATCGCCCACATGAACCGCAACCGCTGGCTCCTCCTTCCGCTGCTTCTTACCCTACTTTTCGGGTTTAGCCTCTCACTGGGCAGTGTGCAGATTCCTTTTGCACAAATCCTGACCATTCTTGCCGGCGGCAATGCCACCGAGCCGGTCTGGGCAGACATTGTTTGGAATTTCCGCCTGACAAAGGCCCTCACCTGCATTTTAGCCGGCGGCGGCCTGGCCCTGGCGGGCCTGCAAATGCAAACGCTTTTCCGAAACGCCCTGGCAGGCCCCGATGTGCTGGGTCTCAGCGCCGGCGCCAGCCTCGCCGTCGCCCTGATCTTTATGGGGCAGGCCGCCGGCATCCGTCTGTTATATGAACCTTCGCCGTGGACAACCGCCCTGGTAGCCAGCGGCGGCTGCTTTGCGATAGTCATTATTATGCTCGCCATTGCCCAGCGCCTGCGCGACAACGTTTCGCTGCTACTCGTGGGCATGATGATCAGTGCCGGGGTGTCATCGATCGTTGCTATCCTTCAATTTGTGAGCAAGGCCGAGGAAATGCAGATCTATATTATATGGACCTTCGGCAGCCTGGGCAGCTTGAGCTGGCCGGAAATTGCCGTGCTCACCTTCACCCTGGCGGCCGGTACGTTGCTGGCCGTACGATCGGCCAAGGCGCTGAACGCCTGGCTGCTGGGCCAGCATTACGCGCAAAGCCTGGGGGTACCGATCAAACGCTCACGCATGATCATTATACTGTCCACGTGTATCCTGACGGGCAGTGTGACGGCTTTTTGCGGGCCGATAGGTTTTGTCGGCCTGGCGGTGCCGCATTTGGTCAAGCTATTGATCCGCACCAGTGATCATAAGATCCTCATTCCTGCGTCCATGGTGGGCGGGGCCGCCCTGATGTTATTCTGCGATGTGCTGGCGCAACTGCCGGGCAGTACGCAGGTGTTGCCCATCAATGCCGTGACTGCGTTGATTGGGGCACCCGTGGTGATCTGGGTTATTCTTCGTCATCCCCGTATGCATCCTTGATATATGTCTCCCCGCACACCGACCATAGCGCTCCAAACACACGCCCTATCCACCGGCTACAGCAATCCTGTACTGCACCTGTTGGAAAACATGTCGCTTACGCTGCACGCGGGTGAGCTCGTGTGCTTAATGGGGCCAAACGGAGTAGGCAAGTCTACGTTGATGCGCACCCTGGCCGGGTTGCAGCGTCCACTGGCCGGTAGCGTTACCCTGGAGGGAGGCGCGGGTATGCCGCCGGAGCACCAGGTGGCAGTGGTTCTGACGGAGAAGATCGCCGGCATGAACATGACAGTATACGAGCTTGTCACTTTCGGACGCTATCCGTACCTGGACTGGAACATGCGCTTACGCGAAGAAGATAAAAAGATCATTGGCCAGGCGATTGCCCAGGCACGCATCCACGGCTTTACACACAAAAAACTATATGAGCTCAGCGACGGTCAGTTACAACTGGTAATGATTGCCCGGGCACTGGCGCAAGACACCGCGGTCATCCTCCTCGACGAGCCTACGGCCCACCTCGACCTCAACAACCGCGTCGAGATCATGAAGCTGCTGAAACGCCTGGCGCGCGAAACCGGCAAAGCGATACTGGTCGCCACCCATGAGCTGGACCTGGCGCTGCAAACGGCCGATATCCTGTGGGTCGCCGGCAAAGACAAAACCCTTCTTACCGGTCTACCGGAAGACCTGGTATTGCAAGGCACCCTCGATGATATCTTTCAATTAAAAGGCTTCGACCTCAAAACGGGCCAGATATACCATACGGCCTTCCGTAACAAGACCGTGGCCCTGCACGGCGAAGGATACCTATACCGTTGGACCCGCAACGCGCTCGAGCGGAATGGCTATAACATCGCGGCGTCCGCCCCTACCGATGTTACCGTTACGGTTGAACCAGGCGACCGCCCCTCCTGGCAATTGCAAGAAGGCACCGCACAGAAAGTATACTATTCATTGAAGGAAGTACTCCAGGCGCTTTAGCAATAACTTTTTCCCGGTTTACACACATCTTTTACGAGCGTGGCACGTTATCTGTAGCATCCACAACGTTCTGAAAATAAAAAGTTATCTTTGCAAAAGTCCCTCGCTAGCCATTGTAATCAATTCAACAACATGATATCAGTTAACAAACTACCGCACCTTGCATTTTTATTTTTAGTTGTGTCACTCTCTTCCTGTGTAGACGATGAACCCAAAGCCAGTTTTATGGTCGAGCAGGATCCCGAGAACAAACCACTTTACGCCACGTTCACCAGCACCTCCAAACATGCGGAATCCCTGCGCTGGCATATTGAAGGCAACTATGTTACATCGCCAGTGCTGGAGTATCGTTTTGATGCAGCGGGCACTTATAATATTGAATTGGAAATCACCAACGAAGACGGAGAGACCGACCGTGTAACGCAACAGGTTGAAATTCCCTTCATCGATCCCTGTGGAGACTCCTGGTTGGCCAAAGACCAGGCCGTATTGGACCAGTATTTTGCCGACCATAGCCTTACCCCCCTCCGCGATGAACTCGAGCGGCAGTATGTTATTACACAAGCTGGAAACGGAAAGAAGGTAACAGACAATTATCTACAAATCGTGGACATCCGGTCTTCCTTCTACTATCTCGATGGCACCTTGGTTTATCAAGGTCCTGTCTCCTCCGATGAGTGGGGTCGTTACACACCAGAAGCCAGAGCAGCCATCAAAGCCCTTGAGGAAGGCGCTAAGGCCAACTTCTTCCTTCCCTCCTGCCGGGCTTTTGGCGCGAACAGCTTTTATGGCGTTCCCCCTTATACTCCGCTCATTCTGCAGGTTGAAATAATCCGTCTCGGAGGAATACCCTGCCAGTGCTAGCATATTAAGATCGACTTTCTGTAGGCTCCTGTTTAGCGGATTGAATGGAACCTAAAGAGTCAATAAAGATTTGAAATCCAGCGTGATACCGGGCGGATTCTTCTATATCAGTTCTTTTCCTCCAATTCTGTAAGATAGTATCGTATACTCTAACAGCATTCGTGCTATTCTTATCATTCGTTGGTAGAGTCTGAATATTTTGGCGCGAAAGTTCCTTATTCAATAGAGATATACAACTGACCGTCTTAGAGCAATGGGTCTCCTTATTTGAATAGTATATAGGCAACAACCAGCACTCAATGGTATGGACGCAAATAGCAAAAAAGATTCTGTGTCCATATTCGTGTTTAATATCAGTTTTGAATAACCCTTTAAGTTTTTCAATGACCTCCGTACAAAGTTCACTGGGACTTTTCTGCGTATTATTTAAATGAGTGTGACTAACATCAAAAGGTGAAATTTGAGATTGATCTGTATCTATCTGAATAACGAGATAATCGTTTTCAATCAGGATATCACGAATTTCTTCACGTCCACAATATTTCAGGACTTCGTTCCATCCTCCTGGGGTGTTGTTGTCTTGCCGGCCGCTAATCAATTTTGGTTGGATCTGGCGGATTTCAACATCCTCACCCTTGAAATATCTGGTGATAATATGCTTAACAATTCTGTGCTCGGACGGCCCTTCTGTGATTAAGGCAACTTTCATGACACTAGAAATTTTCAGGTAATCCGCCGATATAACCACCTAACCAAACTTCTGATAGTTTAGCAGTTCTTCCTGGCTTATCTTCGATTCTGCTGACTTTAGTATGGCCTTCATCATTTCTTCGCACAACAAATAATCGTTGGTCATTGTCGCTTAAATCAAGGCCGTCCAGTATTGCTGGATTTTGAGTGGTCACGATCACTTGCTTATTATGTTCTTTGGCCAATTTAACCAACGTCTGCGTTAAACGCATACACAACTTGGGGTTAAACGATGCGTCGATGTTATCAATCGCAAAAAATGCTGGAGTTATTTTAGAAGTAAATAGGGTAGAATAAAATAACAAAAACAAAAAACCCTCGTTGGTGCTTCTCTGATCAAAATATTGAAGAGTTGGATCAAGATAGCGATCTTTAATTTGCAGAGAAAATTCACTGCTCATTAAATTCTCAGGCAACCGAAAATCCTCATACCAATCCAATAGCAAGAGCTTCTCCTTTATGCTTCTCAGCATTTCTTGCTCTTTGGGATCTAGCGATACCTCTTTCAAATATTGAAACAGTCCCTCTCCACGGATACCCAATGGATAGATTTGGGCGGAGTCATCAAATCTACGCAAACTACTTTGTTCCGGTGAGTATATTACGAAATCAGACAATGCCTTATTGGGAAGTGTCGTAAGCATCAAATTTGCAAAATATCTGAGCAGGATATCAGCCTCCAGATTCTTGCTTGTTGCAAGATCTTTTAGTCCACCCCAAAATTGCTCTAATGCTACTCGCAAATTTTCACCTATTAATGGATCCAATGTCTTTACTCGCTCCTCCACCTCGTTGTTAAGAAAGCTGGAGACAATCGTATCAATAATTTCTGATTCCTTTACATTTTTGCTTGTTTTCGGTAAGCGTATCCATTTCTTCGAATTCTCATCATCGTTAATAAGGTCATATTCAAAAGAATTGCGTGTTTCTTCCTCAATTGTGCTGTAGTATAGTTTGATTATCTTTTTCTGTACACCCTCAAATGACGAAAACATGAATTCTGGATTTGCTGCCCTTATGCCTCGGCTTCCAAAAAATTCATAATCAAGTTTGTTGGCATTTGCCGCTGCGCCAAACGCTATAGCTTCTAAAATGTTCGACTTCCCCGATCCATTTTCTCCAATCAGAACATTAAATCGTCCCAGATTTAATTGCAAATCAACAATTGACTTAAAATTCTCTATTCGAATATTATCAATTCTCATTTCTGTAGCTGGTCTTTAGACCTATGTTTCTCTACCCTTTGTCCGCACTCTGGCTACTTCGGCCATTAAGCAAAACGGGTTAAAAATAGCCAAAATCGCAAGAAATTCCCGAATACAATACCGAGTATCCTACCAGCAAATCGGAAGATTTCCTGCTCTTTATTTGATAAATATTGTCTCTGAAAAGGATAATCATCACTTAAGGTAAAAAATAATTTATGCCTAAGCGTCGCATTTTATCCATTGGCCAGGCTCAACGACGAACTCTCAAGACGAATAACCGCTCTGTTCGTGCCTAGCGTATGGCGAAGGGTCTAAGCCATGAGATTCGTCCCACGCATGAACCTGTGCATAGATTTACGGACCTTTAGAGGATTAGGTACTTGTGGTGAATCCCCTCCACAGCGACGCGCAGAGCAGTTGACTCCCTTTCGGTTAAAATAACAATACGCCCTGGCAGACAAATCAATCGTTTGCAGCGACTGCGTGTAAGGTCCCACCCAAAATTCCTGAAACTGTATGCCTCAGGTTTTATTAGTTTGTCGTTTCTACACCTAATAGAAGCATACCACCCATGATCAAATTGACCGATTTATTCCCATATGCCTTTGACGAGCGGTACCAAAAGCCCGTCGCGTACTTCTCCATGGAGTTTGCCGTAGATCAGCCCCTGAAGATTTATAGCGGCGGTCTCGGCTTCCTGGCCGGTTCGCACCTGCGCAGCGGTTATGAGCTAAAGCAAAACATGATTGGCATCGGCATCCTGTGGAAGAAAGGCTATTACGACCAGGAACGCAACCAGGATCAAACCCTGCGCGCGAACTTCCGCGATAAAGATTATCACTTCCTGACCGATACGCACATCGTGTTCCCCATCATCATACACGGTGCGCGGGTGTACGTAAAAGCTTACCTGCTCAAGCCGGAGGTATTCAACACGGTGCCGTTGTTTTTGTTAACCACCGACATTCCTGAGAACGACTACCTGGCCCAAACGATCAGCCACCGTCTCTACGATCCTAACGAAACGACCCGTATTGCGCAGTCCATTTTACTGGGCATCGGCGGCGCCAAGCTGCTGGACGTACTGGAGCGCGAGACCGAAATCTACCACATGAACGAAGGCCATGCACTGCCCTTGTGTTTCTACCTGCTCGACAAATACAAGAACCTGCAAGAGGTGCGAAAGCGCGTTGTCTTTACCACGCACACGCCCGAGAAAGCCGGCAACGAGGAGCACAGCGTGCCGCTGCTCAACAGCATGAGCTTCTTCAACGGCCTCACGCAAAAGCAAGTGGATGAGTATGTACAGCCGGAGAACGGTGTATTAAATTATACGCTTACGGCGTTACGCCTGGCCCGTCGCGCCAACGGCGTATCGCAACTGCACGGCGAAGTATCGCGCAAGATGTGGGGCGACTACGGCAGCATCTGCGAGATCACCGCCATCACCAACGCCCAGAACAAAACGTACTGGAGCGATCCGGCGATGGACAAGGCCCTGACCGAGGGAAACGACCAGGCGTTGATTGCGCGTAAAAAGGAATTGAAGTATAAGCTCTTCCGCACCGTGGCGAACCAAACCGGCAAGCTCTTCAACGAAAATGTATTGACGATGGTGTGGGCCCGTCGCTTCGCAGCGTACAAACGCGCCAACCTACTGCTGGCGGACTATAATCGCTTCCTGCGCATTGTCCAAAACACGAAATATCCCATACAGATTATCTGGGCCGGCAAGCCTTACCCGGAGGACTACAATGCCATCAACATCTTCAACGAAATATACTGGAAGACCAAAGATATGCCCAACTGCACGGTGGTAACAGGCTACGAGCTTTGGTTATCGGGGCACTTAAAGAAAGGCTCTGACCTTTGGCTTAACAACCCACGCCTGTATCATGAGGCTTCCGGCACGTCGGGTATGACGGCTGCCATGAATGGTTCGATTAACCTCTCGATACCGGACGGTTGGGTGCCTGAGTTTGCGCAGCATGGCAAGAATGCGTTTATCATTCCGCCGGCAAATGATTTGCTGACAGCGGAGTCGAAGGATAAGCTCGAGGGAAATGCGTTGCTAGATCTTTTGGAACACGAGATTATTCCGATGTATTATGAGCAGCCGGCGAAGTGGCGGGGCATTATGAAGGCCAGTATGAGTGGGGTGTCTACGATGTTTGATTCGGGACGCATGGCGGATGAATATTATACGAAGCTGTATAGCTAAGTCATTTAAGGACTATACATACGGGTTGCTATGTTCGCATGGCAACCCTTTTTTATTTCTATTGATTTCCCTAAAACGTTTTCTGCCCTGACGTTGTGAAATATGTTGTGGAAGTGCTTCTACACATCTTGCTATTTATACACCGTAGGCATTAACTTTCATAAGGACCTGTGTCCAAACCCTTCATTAACCTAAATCTTATGAGCATGAAAAGACTGCTACTGCTAGCAGGCATCCTTGCGATTATATTCTATTCGCCTGTGTATGCCCAGACAACCACCATCACTGGTACGGTCACAGATGTTGAAAACGGAGGCGCCATGCCTGGCGTCAACGTCTCGTTAAAGGGAACAACCCGAGGAACGATTACGGATGCCGCGGGTGCTTTCTCCCTTGACGTTCCACCCGATGCTATTTTAACTATCAGCTTTATTGGCTACAAGAGTCAGGAAGTTGCTGTTGGCAGCAATACAACGCTTGCTATACAGCTTGCTGTGGATGTAACGGCATTGTCGGAAGTCGTCGTTACGGCCCTTGGTGTCAAGCAGGAGAAGCGCGCGTTGGGATATGCGTCGCAGGAGGTAAAAGGCGCCGAGCTCGCCAATACACGTCCGACGAATATTGTCACCGCACTTCAGGGTAAGGTGGCGGGTGTGCGGATCCAGAATTCTGGTGGCGCACCGGGGGCTGGCACCAGCATTCTGATACGCGGTATCACGTCGATGACCTCGGGGCAAAATAATCAACCGCTCTTTGTTATCGACGGCGTGCCGATGAGCAACCAGACAGTAGCCGCCAACGTGCTGCCGAGCTCCGGCTCGGTGGCAACGACCAGCACGGAGCAATACTCGTTTAGCAACCGTGCGATCGATATTAATCCGGACGATATCGAATCGCTCAACGTCTTGAAAGGTCCCGCGGCCACAGCGTTGTATGGTTTGCGTGCTTCCAACGGTGTTGTTATGATTACTACGAAACGAGGAAAGGCGGGTAAGCCGCAGATCTCGTATACAGGTTCTGTAGGCTGGGATGAGGTCAATAAAACGCCGGGTATTCAGCGTGCGTACCGTGAAGGCGCATCCGGTGTCAGACGCATTGGTGTGCCCGGTGCAGGAACGCCGTTTCAAACGTTCGGGCCGCCGGTGACCGAAGACGACGTGCTTTACGACAACTTCAAGAATTTCTTTCAAACTGGCAAGCGCTTCAGCAACAACCTGAGTGTTTCCGGTGGAAACGACAAGGCCAGTTATTTCACCTCTGTTTCGCACCTGAAACAAGAAGGTATTGTACCGAACTCAGACTGGTCACGCACATCCGTCCGCTTTAGCGGCAATACTACCATGTCAGACCGACTGACGCTGCGGGGCGGGGCAACGTATACCAACTCCGGTGGATTGCGGCCACAGGGGGGTGACAAGTCTATCATGAGCGCGCTCAACTATCACACTACCTCCGTTGACGTCAACGACTATATCAATCCTGACGGCTCGATTAAAAGTTATGCGGGCACAACCATCGACAACCCGCGTTACCTGGCTGAATTCAGCACGATGGAGGACGATGTAAACCGCATCATTACGTACGCCGGCGCCAACGTGAAGATCCTTGACTGGCTGGAAGCTGACTATCAGCTGGGGCTGGATTATTACGGAGACCAGCGTGTGCGCATTGCGCCGGTCGGTCTTGACATCTCTACGGCCGCGGGTGGATTTATGGTCGAAGAGCGGCTTCTTTATCGTGAGATCAACTCGAACTTTTTACTTACGGCGCGCCACTCCTTCAGCGAAGATCTCAAAGGATCGATCATGGTTGGGAACAATGTTCTTGACATTCACTCCAATCAACTGAATGTACGAGGTGAGAAGTTTGGCTTGAAAGGGTTTTACGACCTTACCAATACCGCGAATAAATTTACCACTGAAGGCGATGTCGTGCAGCGGCTTGTCGGTGTCTTCGGTGATGCCAAGCTGGAGTATAAAAGCATGTTGTATGTCAGCATCACGGGGCGTAACGACTGGACTTCCACACTGCCCGTACAGAACCGTTCTTTCTTCTATCCATCGATTAGTGCCGGCTATGTCTTTACAGAGTCATTGGGATTGAGCACCAATCCCACATTCAACTACGGTAAGATTCGTGCTTCCTGGGCGGAAGTGGGAAAAGATGCGCAAGCTTATCAGATCGGTCAGTATTATCAACTGGCGCTCGGGTTCCCCTTCAATGGGGTTAATGGTTTCCGTGAAAGCACAACGTACGGTTCTGAAAACCTTCAGCCGGAAAGAACCCGCTCACTTGAATTAGGAACGGAGCTGAAGTTTTTCAATAACCGTCTTTCACTCGACGCTACCTACTACCGGGCCATGAGCTCCAATCAAATTACAGACATACCGGTCAGTTACACCTCTGGCCTGGCGTTATACGTCACGAACGCTGGCAAAATACGCAACCAGGGTGTCGAGCTTTTGCTGACCGGAACCCCGGTGCGCTCGGGTAATTTTAGTTGGGACGTTTCACTAAACTGGTCTGCCAACCGGAATAAGATCGTCACGATGCCCGACGGTATCAATGAGATCATGTTCATGGACGATCGCATTGCCAATAAGTTTGTCCAGGGCGGCTCGATTGCCGATCTCTATGGCCGGCCGTATCGCCAAAACGACCAGGGCGAGCTGATCCTCGATGCTGATGGTTATCCTGCTTTTACCGACACCTATGTAAAAGTAGGAAATGCCCTGCCCGACTGGATGGGCGGCCTGACGAATACGATAAGCTGGAAAGGCCTGTCGCTGTCGTTCCTGGTCGAAGTACGTGAAGGAGGTGATGCCTATGACACCGGCATGCGCAACCGCATACGCAACGGTGTAGACGAGCGCACCGTACCGCGCAACGTCGATGTGGTCTTCCAGGGCGTCAACGCCGATGGCTCGCCCAACACCCGGTCGGTGCGCATCGATGGCGATACGTATTACCGGGTGGCTGCACGCTATGCCGATGTCTCGGAGGTACTTCTTCAAGAGGCTTCGTGGCTGCGTCTGCGCAGTGCCTCCTTTTCGTATACGTTCGGCAGAAGCGTGCTTGCCAATACGCCGCTTAACTCGCTTACACTGTCGGCTGCCGGCAACAACCTGCTGCTGTTCACCCCTTTCAAGGGCTTTGACCCCGAGGGTAGTTCCTACGGTTCGGGAAGCAATTTGCTTGGTTACACGGGCCTGAACATCCCCATGACCCGCAGCCTGACCTTTACTGTAAGTGCCAATTTCTGACCTCTAACCATCAATCTATATGATGCATAACATTGCCCTAAAAATAAGCAGCGCGCTGGCGGTCATTATTCTTCTCACTGCCTGCGACAACTACCTCGATACGAACATCGATCCGAACCGTGCCCAAACAGTCACGTTGGAGGCGCTGCTGGCGCCCTGTATCGACGCCACCAGTAACAACCATTACCTGGCAGCCTTTACTACGGGCCAGTTCACGCAGCACCTGGCGTCGTATTTCCCCGGGGGAACCGATTCCTACGAGGAGACCCGTATGGCCACTACGTGGGTAGGAATCTACCTGACAGCCCTCACCAACCTGGATGTTTTGGTTGACCAGGCAGAAGAGCAGAGCTCGCCGCACTACGCAGGCATTGGCAAGATTCTGCAAGCCATCAATCTTGGTATAGCAACCGATACCTGGGGAGATGTACCTTTCTCCGATGCCTTTCAGGGAGAGAATGGCCTGACACCTGACTATGACAGCCAGGAACAGATCTATCAAACCATCCATACATTGCTCGACGAGGCCATTACCGACCTGCAACAACCCACGTCGCTTTTCAAACCTGCGGCCGACGATCTCATCTTTGCCGGGAAGCTTGTAAACTGGGTAAAAGTGGCCTATACATTAAAAGCCCGCTATGCCATGCACCTGACTAACCGCGATCAGAACGCGGCCGTGTCGACAGTCCTTGCGGCACTTCCGCTGGGCATCAGCGCACCGACAGAAGATCTCCAACTAACATACAACACCGTTAACCGCAATCCCTGGTATAACAATGTATCGTCGCCCATCACCACCGGAAACTTTACCGTGGGACCATCGGAACAGATCATTAGCCTGATGAACGGCACCTATTACGACGTGATCGACCCCCGTCTCCCGAAAATGTTCGACAATCAGGGCGCTGCCGCCTATAGCGGACTGACCAACGGGTTGGCCACCGGCGGTAATAGCCGGCTGAGCGTCAACACCTGGTACGCGGCACAGACGGCGCCGCTGCTGATGGTTACGCTGATCGAAGCCAGGTTTCTCGAAGCCGAAGCACGCTTTCTGCAAAACGGCGGTACAACCACCTCTGTTGGCACCACGCAGGAAGCGTATGATGCCTATATCGCCGGCATTACCGCTCACTTCGCCAAGCTGGGACTCGACCCCGCCGCTTACCTCGCCAATACCGACGAGGTTGCTGTCGGCAAGGACAATCTTACACTCGAGCTGATCTTAAAAGAGAAATACATTGCCATGTTCCTGAACCCTGAGGCGTGGGTCGACGTGCGGCGTTATCAATACAACAATACGTTATACAGGGGTATGGAGCTACCGGGCAATTACAACAACAATCTCAATAACCAGTTTGTCCGCCGCGTACTATACCCCTTTGACGAGATCAACCGCAACAGCGCATCCGTCACGCCGCATATCAAGACCATGGAAATAAAAATGTGGTGGGAAGAATAATTTATCGACACACGATTAAACGCACTCAATCATGAATATACATACGCTAATAACAACCCTGATACTTTTTGTCAGTCTCTCCGCTTGCTATGAAGAAGATGACAACGACAAGGTGCTCTTCGACCGTGCCGCTCCCGGCAAGGGTTTCTACCCGGTCTCTGGCAATACGTTCACAAACCTCAACAATCCTACCAACACCACCTGGCGTTACGCCGGCGGCTCCGACCTCGCCCTGGAGCTGGTATACTGGACGGAAGACCGTGTAAAAGAAGTAAATATGTACGCTACCCTTGGCACCGGCCCCCGGGAAAAAGTATACGCTGGCCAATATGCGGAGATTGCAGCTTTTTCAAGAATGAAGTCTGCCGACACCCTTATTCTACGGTACACTGTGCCAACAGTCGCCGCAGAAACAACGATTAAACTAGAAATGGAAATTATAAATGAAAATACGTTGACACTCACCAGAAGCCGCAACGTCACTGCCATTCCTTAGCCGGTAAGCTTAAACAAAAAAGCAGTAGTTGCTCATTTGGCAACTACCGCTTTTTCTATAGATTGTGATCGAACTAATACGTTTTCGTCATATCCTTCGGAATGGCAATAATAAAATCCGCTGCCCCACGATTCTCATTTTCCAGATCATCGATCGAAGCTTGCTCTACAGAGTGAATCGTTACAATCTTCAAGTCCGGCGCAGCCTTCTTTAAATACCACACAATGCCTTCAAAATTCCTGGAGTGATATGCGCCATGGTAGTGTAGAAAAAGTCCCTTCCGATTCTTTATGATAAAATGCGCCATCGTCGCATCTTTCACGGCTTGCGACTTCGCCATGTTGTCATTGGCGGGCGCGGCTGTGCCGTGTCCTCCCATCGACGCCATGCTCTTGTAGCCTGGTAAGGTAAGATCAATCTCGATCGGCAATGGTGCTATCCATCGCTTTGCGTCCTCCGGCAGGGACTGCAACGCTTCGATGCCCTTGCGGTATACCAGGTTGGCATAGCGGCGCGGTGGGTTCGTAGCGACGGCCGGGAGTTTCTTTTCTTTGGCGAACTCGATCAGCGGCTTGTAGTCAGTCTTATAGTTTTCCCATACTTTGGCTTCACTCAGCAGGTGACGCTCTTCGATTACGCCGGTGAGGTATTCATCCAGTACGATCTGGTCATCGGCTTCAAACATTTCGAGACCCAATGCGAGGTCGTTGCGTAGCGCATATAGGTCCTTTGCCACTTGCAGCTCGAGCCAGTGGTCCAGGGCATCGTCGTGTAGCTCGCCGAACAGCACGATGTCTGCCTTGGCGAGGGCCTTGATCATTTTGGTATAGTCTGTACCCTTGCCGTCTGGGGTAAATAGTTTATACGCAGGTTTGTCCTGTGCCCGGACCGTTGTGATGATCAGGAGGAGCAGGCAGGCGAGATACGTACGCATAGAAGAAAAAAATAAAGTCTGTTATTGGCCGCGGCGGCGGATCACGGTGACCGATGATCGCCGGCACTTGCCGCCGATGGGTGGGTTGAGCTTGGAGAGCTTTACCTCCACGGAGTTTGCCATCGACCATGTGTGTAAAACGTCGTTGGCTATTTTGGCCACGACGGTTTCCAACAGTTTGGAGGGTTTGTTCATTTCCTCCTGGACGATCCGGAAAAGGGTTTCGTAATTGACGGTGCCGTTCAGGTCGTCTTCGGCTGCTGCCTGACTGAAATCGGTGTCCACGGCGATGTCTACTTCGAACCAGTTGCCCGATTCGCGTTCATGGGGATAGACGCCGTGAAATGCATGGAACTCGAGCCCCTCGAGTGCTACACGTCCGATCATGCAATCTCGTCAAAGAAAGACTTCAGCACCTTTCTGGCAGGCGCTACGGTTACCGGTGTCGATTCTACCAGCACGGCGACGGGCTGTGGCTCGACAATGACCTCTTTCTCCACCCGCTGTACGACATGCTGGGTGCTGATCATCTGCTCGGTGTGCACGTGGGTGATCGCTGCTACGGGTTCGGGACGCAGGATCTTTTCGCTGTAGTTATTCGGGAAGGCAATTTTGCGGGCCTCGCGGCGTGCTGTCACCAGGTGTTGATCGGCATCGAATTCTTTGGTGTGATTCCGCGCACGTTCTACCCGCTCCAGTGTTTCGTTGCCCAGGCGCTTCAGATCAGCCATCAGGTCTTCGCGTGAAGACTCCAGCTTCTTATAGTTTTCTACCAGCATCTTAAGACGCTCTTCCATTTCGGCTACGATCTCTTTTGCGCGCTCGTCGGATTCTTCAATGGTATCTTTTGCCTTGGTCTTGGCTTCGTGCATGATGGCGTCTGCCCGCATCTGCGTTTCCTTCATGTGAAGGTCTGCCGAAAGGCGTGCCTGCTCGATGACGTTGGCGCCGGTATCCTCGGCGGTCTTGAGGGTCTTGTACAACGAGCTTTCTACTTCGCGCAGTTTGTTTACTTCGCGTTCGGTGGCTTCGAGCTTAATGCGGAGTTCTTTGTTATCGTCCTGGATGCGTTCCCATTCCTGTGAAAGCGTCTGTAAAAAACCGTTAACTTCATCGATCTGATACCCCCGGAAGTTCTTCTCGAACGTCTTCTGGCGTATTTCAAGTGGTGTTACTCGCATAAGTATATAAGTTTAAAAAATGATATTCCAGACTGATATTGTACGGTCGTCGCTTGCGCTGAGCAGCAGGTTGTGATGGTGTGTCCATAACACTTTGTTTACGGATGTGCCATGCCCCGCATGCCGCGACCGGTCAATGACCTTGAGCAGCTTTAACTCCTCCATACTCCACACTTTCAAGGACTTATCCATGCTACAAGTTACGAAATGTTTGTTATCCGGGCTAAAATCAAGGTGATTTATCGCATACATATGCGCTACGACCTCCGCCGCTTGCGCGTATCGGGCCTGGACATCCCACATTTTCAACCGTGCATCGCGCGCACCGCTCAGCAAAAAATGACCGTCGGATGTGTACCGGACGGTGAATACTGATTTTCCGTGCGCCTTCCATTCGTGCTTCAACTGCAATGCAGAATCGTAAATCCGAATGCTGTCGTCGCTGTACCCTACCGCCACATCACCGTTTACCGGATTCAGACTGATCGTTCGCGCGCTCTTGTCTGATGCCTGATGCCGGGCCACGATTGTGAGTGACGCCACATGTACCTTTAAAATCGTGCCATCGCCGGTGCCCACGTACACAAAATCACCGGATTGTTGTAAATCAAAGATGGCAGCCTTCGTCAATTGTAACGACCCGGTCTCTTTTTTATTCTCCCAGTCCAGCAAATGGATGCCTTCGTAGTTATGCCCTGCTACCAACTGGCCGGAGGCATGGTGGTACGTCAAGGCATAGACCGAGTTGGGCAGCTTGGCGATCAGCTCGCCGTTCTCAGGATCGTTCAGATCCCACGTCACCACCATGCCGTCGCCGGCACCGGAGAAAAAGCGCTGCGCCACGCCTGACCCCGCCAGGGTGTATACACAATCGCGATGACCCTTAAGGGTGTGCTGCTTGACGACTTCTATCTTTCCCTCCATCCTGAATTAAACGGCCAAAGTTCTAACTTTCGGGATGTTTTCTAAAAAGATGTCTGTAAAATAATGGGACTTGAAAAGATCGAGACAAGTCCCGGCCGCGTGCTGGCCCTGTGGCACATTGACGAAGACGAATCCACATTGGCCGCGCACCTGGGCGAACACGCCCCCGAAAACGTCACCAACGCGCAAAAACGGCTGGAATGGCTGTCCGGCCGCGTGTTGGTGAAAGAAGCTCTCCAGACCCTCCACCTCCCCTATCGCGGCATCGTCAAAGATGCCTTTGGTAAGCCTTTTCCCACTGGCCATGACTATCAGCTCTCGTTGAGCCATTCGTTTCCCTATGCCGCTGTATTGTTAGATGCTCATCAGTCTGTCGGCATCGACCTGGAGCAACCGAAAGAAAAACTGCTGCGCATTGCCCCGCGCATGTTTCACCCGACGGAGCTGGCCGACGCCGGCACGGATCTGATCAAGTTGTGCATCTACTGGTGCGCAAAAGAGGCGTTGATAAAAGTGTATGGAAAGAAAGACCTCACCTTCGCAAAAAGCCTGTTAGTGGCTCCGTTTTCGCGGAAAACCGACGGCGAGATAGTTGGCAGCATTATTGTCGATAACGAGGAAAGGGTAATACCTTTATGCTACACGGTCACCCCGGACTTTGTCCTGGTATTCAATAAAGCCACCACAATATGAAAAAGCTCATTTTCCTTTTTGCCGCGGCTGCAGCTTCTCTGGCGGTACACGCCCAGGAAGTAAAAGACTTTAGCCTTTTCAACGTCGCCAACGGCAAGACCGTATCCCTGAACACATACCCCTCCTGCGCGGGCATCGTGATTTTGTTTACCAGCAACGCCTGTCCCTACGATGAATATTACCGCGGCCGCGTTGGTAAGCTGGCACGCGAGTATCAGGACAAGGTGCCTGTCCTGCTGGTGAACTCACACAATGATCCCAACGAGTCGATTGACAATATGAAAAAGAAGGCAGCGGGTTGGTCGTTGCCTTACCTGGCGGATAAGGACCAGGTGTTGATGACTAGCTTGGGAGTTGCGAAAAGTCCTTCGGCTTATTTGTTGAAGAATAATGGTGGGAAGTTTATGTTGATTTACAGCGGCGCCATTGATGACAATGCGCAGGTGGAAGCCGACGTGCGGCATCATCATTTGAAAGATGCTATTGATATTATGCTGGCGAATCAGAAGGTTGCTACGACAGAAGTTCGCCCGGCGGGGTGTAGTATTCGGAAGAAGTAGGCTGTACTTAACGAACATAAAAAACCCCGGGTGGATCGCCCGGGGTTTTTGTTTTTTAGTAACCCTTTCTATTCTACATCAAGGGAGTCGTATACTATAACCTTCTCCCAAAGATGAGAGTACTCTTTCACGAACTTCTCGTGAATAGGGTGTACTTGATATACATTCTGCCCTTCCACATCATCAAAGAGGATCAACTCCGACGCGCTATAGCTGGCATCTACTACCGGGCGGAGCTCGGTGCTGGCGGGGACGCCAATGTGCAGGCTGCGCACCGTCTCAATCTTGCGCAACGTGCGCAGGCCTTCGAGTAGCTTGTTAAGGTCTTCTTTTGAGTCGCGGTTCTTCAGCCAGAAGAATACGTGATGCGCTAGTTGCTTTTTATCTTTTGCTTCCATAGTTGTAAGTGACATACCTGTGGCCACGCCGGCCGTCAGGACGACGGCGCTGGCGATGAAGGTTCTGCGGGTTTGCTTTTTCATGGGGATTAATTGTATCGATTACACAAGGTACAACATAACCGCCAACGACGGAAGTCCCCGCCGTTACTATTCGGTGATTTCAATCCGGTTGCCGTCGGGATCCAGCACCACGCTTTCATAGTACCCATCCCCTGTTGTACGCGGCTCGCCCACCACTTCATATCCATCGCCACGCAGCACTTCTGTCAGGCGATCTACCTCCCCCTTGCTACCCGTCGAAAGCGCAAAGTGCACCAACCCGGTAAACTGCTTGTATATATCGTTCTCGCTGGCGGGAATACCGGGCATTTGCATGATCTCCAGGCGACAGCCTTCACCAAAGCTCAGGAAGTATGACTCGAAGTTTTTCTTCGGATTGATGTACTTATCGTGGGCGCTTGCTCCGAAGTATTTCTCGTAAAAGGCGCGGAGTTTTTCCAGATTGTGTGTCCAGACGGCGATGTGTTCGATTTTCATTGTGTGTAGGTTAGTGCGTGCGGTTAATGGTTCGACAGTCTGAAGACTGCCATCAGCGTGGGTCCAAGTCGCCCTCCCTTCGGTCGGAAGACTTGAACCAGTTAGCGTGTGCGGTCGATTTTAAAGCAGTGCTCGTATTTTACCATCCCGATCTTCGGATAATAGTCGATGGCCTTGGGTGCGGCTAATAGGATCAGTGTAGTTTCTTCACCCGAGGCGATGTGCGTACGGCGAATCAGTTCCTTACCAATGCCCTGATGCTGAAACGCTTCGTCTACTGCCAGGTCGGAGAGATAACAACAGAAGGAAAAATCTGTCAACGCGCGTGATACCCCCACCAGCAGGTCACCGCTCCAGGCTGTAACCAGCACGTTGGCGTGCTCCAGCATACGGGCAACGCGATCGGGCTCGCTCACAGGCCGACGCTCGGACAAGGTTGATCGCTGCAGCACGTCAATGAATTCTACTGTTGTAATCGGGCGGTTGTCGTAGTACTCAATGTCTGCCATAAGCATAATGAAAGGGTTCAAATTGATGATTATTCACCTTGCTGTACACGTTTTTTTTGAAGCACGGTTTTGTTTGTACGGCAGCGCGCGTCAGAAAATTTACCTGGCAGCAACTGTACCCGCCAAAGGGTATGCCGCCTAACTCTAACAGGTGATTTTATCAAGATTTACACGCATTACTTTGCTTTTGGGGGTTCTGGAAATAATGTTTGCACTTATTTATAATCCTTCTAAACTCATCTCACCGAGAATAATCCTCCGCCTTCCCATGCGGACCAAAAAATAATGCTATTGAACAAAATTTTACACACAGTTTTTCTCTGTCTCCTATGCTTTGGATTATACGCGCAATCCCAAGAGACCGGTAACATTTCTGGAACAGTCATGGATTTATCGGGCAACCCGGTTCCTGGCACATCCCTTTTCGTTTCCGGCACGGCAGGCACTGGCACCATGTCGGATGAGAACGGTAAGTTCCTTATTAAAGGAGTAAAGACCGGCAAAATCAAGCTACACGTCACTGCTGTAGGATTTGCCGCGCAGACACATGAGCTCAAGATCGAAAAAGAAAAAACACTTTCATTCAATGTAACACTCACATCGGCAGAAACAGAGCTGTCCGAAGTTGTGGTCGAGGGGAAATCGGAGAACCAGGTAAGAATGGAGGAGATCAGAACGTCAGGCTTTCATACGAGTGTCATTGATCTCAAGACCTATAACAACATGACCACAGACGTCAACCAGGTATTAAAACGTACCGCAGGTCTGGTGATCCGTGAATCCGGAGGCATGGGATCGGACTTCACCTTCCGCATCAACGGTCTGGCGGGAAAGATCTACATCGACGATGTGCCGATGGATCAATACGGCAGCTCCATGACGTTGAACAACATTCCCGTAAACCTCGTCGACCGGATCGAAGTCTATAAGGGTGTTGTGCCGGCGCACCTCGGCTCAGACGCCATGGGTGGCGCTGTCAATATCATTACCAAACAGCGCACACGTAAATTCCTGGATATAAGCCAAAGCTACGGCTCGTTCAATACCCACCAGACGGCGATCACGGGGGGCATACGCGATAAAAAGACGGGATTAAAAGCCCGGGCAAGCGCATACTATAATTTTTCAGACAACAACTACCGAATGTATAGCGATCCTGAATACGACGTCGTACTGAACGTTGTCAGAAAGGATCCGGATGCAGCGTCGGATGTATACCGCTATGTTCCCATCGACAAAGCCCGGCGATTTCATGACCGGTACTGGTCGGTGATGGGCGAAATGGAAATCGGATTCGAGAAAGTGAAATGGGCTGACTGGTTTACGGTCGGGCTCACGTATTCGGAGAATATGAAACAGGTCCAAACGGGAGCAACGATCAATGCTGTACGGGGCGGAGCCTGGACAGAGAACCGATACATTATGCCGACGGTAAAGTATCGTAAAGAAAACTTCTTGATAAAAGGACTGTACGCTAACCTGTATGCCAATTATTCCCGAAGCACGGATAACATTCGCGATACCGCCAGGTATAATTATGACTGGGGTGGTACCTGGGTGGCCAATGCCAGCGGAAAACCCCTCGACGAGATCCACAACCGGTTGATCGATGACAGCTTCGTGGGGCGCGCTAACTTCAATTATGACCTCGACCAGGAACTGAACCACAGCCTCAACCTGAACTATACTTTCAGCACGACCAAACGCCATACCTACGACCTGATGCGGGCCAACCCGGACCAGATTGAGACGTCAGGGCTTCCCAAACGGTTGGGTAAACACATCGTCGGCTTGAGCTGGCAAGGACAGTGGTTCAATAAGAAATTGATCAGCGTGCTGTCGGTAAAGTACTACGGCATGGATACGCGGGTAGCGATCGATAACCGGGAATTTGACGAGACCGGTAAACCTATCGGCGGCGAGATCAACACCACCGCGAACCTATTCAACTATCCCAGTGGCTCCCTGGCACTGCGTTACCGTCTCACTCCAGAGCTGGGCATCAAAGCTTCGGTGGAGCGGGGGTATAATTTACCCGAAACTACATCACTGTTCGGAGATGGCCGCTTTGTCCTGGCTAACTACGACTTGACACCCGAACGCAGCGACAATTTCAACGCCGGTTTCTACTATAACCATTTCTTCGGTGACCATTTCATTAATATTGACGCCGCCGGATTCTATAGAAATTCAGAAAACTACATCCTCGCGCAGGTCCTGCCTGATAACATCTACTCGCAAAGCCGCAACTTCCCGGGTGTACTGTTATACGGTGCTGAAGCCGAAGTTAAATATGGATACAAAGACATTGTCAGTCTTTCCCTCAACGGGACATACGACAAGGCCATCGACAGCTGGAAGTACACCGACTCCACAAATTCCAAGCTTAGCCTCACGTACCATGAGCAACTGCCGAACCGCCCATGGGCCTATGGAAATGCAAACCTGAGCCTGGGCAAAAAAGACCTGATCGGAAAGGATACGCGCCTGCAGCTCAGTTACCTGTATCAAAATATTCACTGGTTTTATATGACGTGGGCAAAACTCGGACATCCGTCGAGTCTCAATTACGTACCCGCGCAAACTATTCACACCGTTATACTGACCTACAGCTGGAAAAAAGACATCTACAACATTTCGTTTGAAGCCCGAAACCTCACCGACGAACGCGCCTACGACAGCTTCAGGCTGCAGAAGCCTGGGCGGGCGTTTTACGTGAAGTTCAGGGTTTCCATTATGTGATCTCTAAGCATACTCTAATACTATCCAATTCTTAAAAACAAAACATGATAACAATGACTACCAAAGACCTGTTTAAAGTACTTCTAAGCGGTGCATGCGCCATGCTGTTACTGGCGTGTAGCGATACGCCCGATAACGTCGCGCCCGAAGACATAAAAAAATACGCGGTATTCGTGACAGCGGGTAACGCCAACTCGGAAGAGGCCTACTATACCCTTACGGTTGACGATCTGAATGAAGAAACGGTGATCAGCCCGGTGGGTTCCGGCATCGTAGCGGATGCAGATTTATACTGGGCGACGATTTATAGCGCGTACTCCAATGGCAATTTTTATTATACCATGGAGGGCAACTCCGTCAGTAAACGACGCCTCGAAGCCGGTAAATACAAGGAGATCGGCAACGTGGTGGGCGAGTCGAGCGCCTATGACCTGTTCATGATGAAGACACTCTTCAACACCAACGGCCTGAACTTTATCAGCTGGCAAACGACCTACAATGCCGATGAGGAAGTGCTGGAAAATAAGCTGTTTGTTGTCGACACCACCGGTGCCATGACGGTAAAGTCCAAGAACCCGATCAAATTTCCGATGCCCACGTTCGATATATACGACGAGGAGGGTAAATTAATTCCCAACGAGGAACTGTCGCTCACACCGTCGAGTTTTGCTGTACGCAACAACAAGTTGTTCATTGGCTACCATTACCATTGGCTTACCGAAGTGGATACGGCGTATATGCTGGTTTGTGATTACCCCAGCCTGGGCAATGTAAAGATTCTGAAAGATACGCGTCTGGGTCACGTATCGGGCTCCTGGTATGCCGCCTCGTCGAGCTTTACCGACGACAACGGGGACTACTACTTCACCACAGTCAACAATGATTCCCAATACGGCGTGTTGCGCATTAAAAGCGGCGCGACCGAAATCGATCCTACTTATGAATATGATTTGAAAGAGCTCGGAAATCTGGGCGCTGCTGCCGGTGATTATGCCGGCACCGATCATCATACATATTTAAAGAATGGACTGGCCTTTATAAGCTCTTACGTCATCGATGTGCGCAACAAAAAAGTAGTAAAAGATCTGAACAGCTTCGGACTGGGTACTGTCCAGAAGACCCTGGAAACCTATACCGAAAACAGTGGCAATGATCTGTACGTCATTCTAAAAACAGATGACTCCCGCTGGTTTATCGCAAAATACGATGTTGATAAAGGCACCTTGACGAAAGGCGCTGAAATTGATTCGGGTATTACCGCCGTCACTCGTATCAGCCGATTGAAGTAATAACTTCCTGGAATAGTAATCTCCCGGCGTTACGCAGCGCCGGGAGATTTTTTTTGATAGACGTTCGTCCTGCGGAGCTCCATATAACGTTCGGGAAATTCCAGCGGTCGGAAGCCGTACTGACTATACAGTCCCTGTGCATCGGAGGTTACCAGCACCATCCGTCGAAAGCCCTGCAGGGGCTCTGCTTCAAATATATACTGCATCAGTTGTTTGGAGAGTCCCCGGCCGCGATAAGCTTCGTCAACAAACACATCCCCCAGGTAACCAAAGGTGGCATAGTCGGTAACAAGCCGGGCAAAGCCAACCTGCTTACCGTCATGATAAATACCAAAACACAACGCGTTATCAATGGACCGTTGTACAATCTCCAGTGGAATGTGTTGCGCCCAATAGGAACGTTCTGAAAGGTATTGATGTATGTACGGTACGTCGAGACGTGCTCGGTCAGCGCTATAGACAAAGCCGTCGGCTATCAGATCAGGAAATACAAATGCACTCATGAGCCGATCTTCAATACGATCTTACCAAATTGTCCGCCTTGTTCTATGAGCTTAAATGCTTCTGCCGCCTGTGCCAGCGGATATACTTTGTCGATTACAGGCTTGAGCTCACGGCTCTCGATAAAATCGAGCATCGACAGAAACTCGTCGCGGGTGCCCATGGTCGTTCCATGTATGGAAAGCTGTTTCCAATACAGCAGGCGTGTGGCCACGTCTGTAATGTTTCCGGCGGTGCGACCGAAGTTCACGATGCGCCCGCCCGGCAGCGCCAGGTCAATAAACTTGTTAAACTGATCGCCTCCGGCGCTGTCGATAATGATATCAAAACCACCGGTCTCTTTTTGTGCCTGGGCGGCCCAGTCTGCTTCGGTATAAACAAATCCGCCGGCAGCACCGAGTGCTTTTGCCTTCTCGATCTTCTCACGTGAGCTGGACGTGACATACACCCGTGCCTGATACGCTACGGCAAATTGCAGCAGCCACAACGCGGCGCCACCGCCGATGCCGGTGATCAGCACTTTCTCCTTTGCACGCAATCGCGCTTTGGAGAACAACGCACGATAAGCAGTTAATGCTGACAACGGTATGGCCGCGCTCTCTTCGTTCGACAAGTGTACAGGTCTTTCAAAAATATACTTCTTGGATATGACCATGTATTCGGCAAAGGTGCCGTTGTCGGGGAAACCCAGGATGCGGAACTTGTCCCCCTGCACGATCGGGTTTGTGCCCCACTCCAGCGAAGGGTTGATCACCACCTCCGTGCCTATCAGAAACGGATCGGCATCCTCTCCTACATCCTCCACAATGCCACAGCCGTCGGAGCCGAGGATCACGCCGTCGGGGAAATTCTGTTCCTGCTCTTGTATTACCCACAGGTCGCGGTGGTTGAGGGCGGCGGCGTATAGCCGGATGAGTACCTGGTCTTTGACAGGCTTGGGTTTCTTCACATCGCCAACCTCCAGGGGTTGGTCTTTGCCTTTAAACAATAGGGCTTTCATATCGTATCAAAAAAAATCACTACCTGATCGGCCGGGTTGCAGCCGGTCAGGTAGTGATACGTTATTATACCGTAAAAAGTTATTAGCGTATCGGGATGATGTAGTTCCACTGGTGAATGTCAGCCTCAATCCCCATGCGGATGTTGTTGAGCTTCTCTTTCACACGCAACTGGAAGCTATTGGCGCCTGCTTCGGGGATTGCCAGGTCCTGACCTTTGATATTGATCAGGGCGATGGGCGCTACCACGGCCGCTGTACCGGTACCGAACGCTTCGGTCACGGCACCGCTTTTCAGGCCGGCTTCGATCTCGTCTATGCTTACGCGGCGCTCTTCGATCTTCATGCCCATGTCTTTGGCCAGGGTCAGGATGGTATCACGGGTGATACCGTCCAGGATGGCCGTGGTAAGCTTGGGTGTTACGAGTGTGCCGTTGATGACGAACATTACGTTCATCATGCCTACCTCGTCAATGTATTGGTGGTCTTTGTGGTCTGTCCAGAGGATTTGATCAAAGCCTTCTTCGCGGGCGATCTGTGTGGGGTAGAAAGCACCACCGTAGTTCCCGGCGCATTTGGCAAACCCAGTGCCACCTTCGGCGGTACGCACGTAGTGGTTCTCTACTTTCAGGCGGTAGGGCTTGGCCTGGTAGGCGGCTACGGGGCTGTTGATAATGATAAACTTAAAGTGATCGGCAACTTTCACACCCAGGCGTGCTTCGTATGCAAACATAAAGGGGCGGATGTAGAACGACGAGCCTTCGCTGGTTGGGATCCAATCTTTGTCGAGCTCGATCAGTGCGTGCAGCGACTGTACAAACATTTCTTCCGGTACTTCCGGCATACACATGCGATTCAGCGAACGGTTAAAACGCTGTGCGTGACGTGTCGGGCGGAAGATGTTGATATTTTTATCGCCGGTCCAAAACGCCTTCATTCCTTCAAAGACCGCCTGGCCGTAGTGCAGGGAAAGCATGGCAGGGCTCATGAGCATATCGCCGTACGGCACAATCGCAGGCTCATGCCACTTGCCGTCTTTGAAATCGGCCACGATCATGTGGTCTGCAATGTATTTTCCAAATTCCAGGTTGTTGAAATCAACTTCTTTGATTCTCGATTTCGAAACGCGCTGCACAGGAATAGAAGTCGTCAAGGTCGTCATAGTTCAATGGGTTATGAGGTGGAAATTTCTAAATTATCTGTCTAATAAGCATGGATTATACGGATATTTTTAGTGCCTGCGCGCGATACACGGCCTGTAACACTTCAAAAGCGAGTTTTCCGTCGGCCTCACCAGTCTGCCAGTTGGAGATCGCCGCGCGAATGGCCGGCGTCCCTTTGTAGACTGTAGGCGTAAAGAAAACACGTCCGTCGTCGCGAATGGCATCGAGAAACGTGCGGATCTCCTCCAGCGTGGTCTCGTTGCGGAAGGAGAAACATACGATGTTCATCCGCACCGGCGCCAGCAGGCGAAACTCTTCCGAATGCTCCAGCCGTTCACCCAGCCCGTGGGCCACCGCACAGTTTCGCTCGACAATTTCGCGATACCCGTTGCGGCCATACGCCAGCAACGTAAACCAGGACGGCAGGGCGCGAAACCGCCTGGAATTTTCCGGTGTCACGTGCATGGAATCGGGCATCAGCGCCGGGTCGCCGAGGTAAGCAGCCTGGTTCTGAAACACTTTTACCTGAATACTTTTGTGACGCGTGAACTGCATCGCCGCATCGTATGGTACATTCAACCATTTGTGTGCATCAATCGTTACACTATCGGCCAGATTAATGCCGCGCATCAGGTGCTGATGTTGCGGCGAGCAGGCGGCGAAGCCTCCAAAAGCAGCATCGACGTGTAGCCAGAAATTATATTTCTGTTTCAAGGCACCGATCGCCTCCATGTTGTCGAAGTCCACCGTGTTGACCGTGCCGGCATTGGCTACTACTACCACGGGGCCTTGCTCACGTGCCAGCGCTGCTTCCAACGCCCGCGGATCAATGGCCTCCCGGCCGGGTAGTGTTTCAACGTTCACCCACGACTTGCGGCCCATGCCCAGCATGGAGAGGCTTTTTAAAATGCTCGAGTGCGGTGTTGCGCTAAGTACTCGCATGGGCGCCATGCCGTAAAGGCCGTCTTCGCTCAGATTTATACCCTGTTGCTCACCGATCCACTGACGCGCAGAGGCGAGGCTGACAAAGTTGGACATCGTCGCGCCTGTTACAAATGTGCCGGTATAGGCTGTGTCCAGACCGAAGAGCTGCTTGAGAAAGTGTAGCGTTTGACGTTCCAGGAAATGGGCGACCGAGTCGGTGCTGCCCGACATCACCTGGTCGTATACACTCACCAGCCAGTCGCCGGCCAGCGACGCGGGTGTCGAGCCGCCTGTGACAAAGCCAAAGTAGCGTGGACCGGCGCTGTTGGCCATGCGGGGCGCATACCGTTCGCGAAATTGTACCAGCACATCCAATGCCCCCCATCCTTCCGCGGGTAAATCGGCAAAGGGGTCGTCAGGCACATAGCGCGAGGGTGGCGCCAGCTCGGTCGGGTGAAAATGTTCGTCGGCCAGTTTCCCTACCTGTTGCAAGATGGCGCTGATGGCTTCTTTATCGCTTCGTAATACTGCGTTCATGATTAAGTTGTCTTACCGTACTTAATAGATACAAACCAATCCCTTTCCTACCGGTTGCACCGAGGCCAGCACTTCTTCTTTTGCCACGGTGCCCACCTTTTGCTCGACGATCCAGCCGACCAGGTCGATCGCCGCCATGCACCCGGCAGCGGTAGCAATATTTCCGTGTACCACCAGGGCTTTGTCTTCTACTGTTACGCCCATCGCTTTCAACTCCTCGATCGCCGTAGGGTAGGTCGTGGCCGTAATGCCCTCCAGCAACCCCAGCGCTGCCAGGATCAACGCGCCCGAGCACATCGAGCAGATGATTTGCCGGGACGGATCGAGGGTTAGCCGGTTCAGGTACTGCTCATCTTTGATCAATGCGCGCACGCCTTTACCACTGGCAAAGAATACGACGTCGGCATCGGCACATTCTTCAATCGTACCGTGTGTCTTCAGCGGTAGCCCGGTAACGGAGGTATGGATCTTTTCCGTACCTACAATGCGGACACTCCATTCGGGGTCGATAAAGCGCACACGGTTAAACAAATCCCAGGCGAGGTAGACATCGATGTCTGTAAAATTTTCAAAGGCGACAATGGTGATTTTCTTCATGGCTAGTCTGGTTATGGTTTTATCTTAACAATACAATTCCGCCCGAGGGTTTTACATCCCCCGGTAAACTTCTGGCCTCAGCCGTCAAAGTATATACCGGGATTTACGTATCGATACGTTTTCCGAGAATGGCCAGGCTTCGCTGCACACCGTCGAGCACGGCAACGTCGGGGAACAATCCCCATTGCGTAAAGCCTGCACCTTGAAACAAACGAATACTCGGCTCGTTGTGCGCGAAGATGAAACCCAGCAAGGTGCTGACGCCGAGTGCGCGGCACCGGGTGGTCGCTTCCTCCAGGATCTTTTTGCCATAGCCTTTGCCGCGCGCGGCGGGGTCGAGGTAGATGGCAATCTCCGTCGTGCCGTTGTAGGCAGGGCGACCATAAAACGATTTGATGCTGACCCAGCCCAGGATCGTGCCCGCATCATCTTCTACTATCCACAAGGGGCGGCGGTCGGGGGTGAAATCTTCAAACCACTTTACACGGCTTTCAACAGTAACCGGCTCGGTGTCGGCTGTTACCATTCTGCCCGGCACTGTCGTATTGTAGATCGCTACAATCTGCGGCAGGTCTTGCAGGGTGGCATTTCGGAACTTCATAGGTATAGGTATAGGTCTGGTGAATGTTTATCGGGTCAAAGTGTCTTTTTCATAAGCCAGTCTGTCTGCGCGTCGCCACCCAACACAAAGGCGTGCTCGCTGAAACGCTCGAAGCCAAACTTTTTGTAGAAGGCTTGCGCGCGTGTGTTGTGTTCCCATACACCCAGCCATGCAGTTTTGTAGCCGGCTTTGCGTGCGTAGTGCAGGCAAGCTTGCAGCAAGATTTTGCCCACCTGGCGCCCCAGGTAGTCCTGGTGTACATAAATGCGTTCGATCTCCAGCGCTACTTCAACTTTCAGGGCTTCCAGCGGCTCGCCTTTGCGCACCTTGGCATACCCTACGGCGTCTGTGCCGGTATAGGCCAGGAAAAATACGGTCCCTTCCTCCTGCCATTCCATCTCCAGCTTTGACAAGCCAAAGTTCTGCTCGCGATACAGGGCCATATCTTCCGCGGTGTTATGTTCGCGGAATGTATCTTCAAAGGTTTTGATGGCGAGCTCACGCAGCACCGGCAACGTGTCATGCTCCACCGTTCGGATTACAAATTCTTCCTCCATACGTATATAAGATAGGTATAAAGATATATCCCTAATCGTGTGAAAGCTGTGCCTTCCAGGCATTGCGTAGCTGATACCCGCGGTTCACTATGTAGATGCCGGCAATGGTTAGCAGAATGGCACCTCCCATGCGCATATTGAGCTTTTCATCCAGCACCAGCCAGCCCAACACCACGGCCACCAGGGGGTTCACATAGGCATAGAGTGATACGATCGTTACGGGCAGTTTACGCAATGCATACGAGTAGCAGGTATACGCGATCACGGATCCGAACACAATCAGGTATGCCAGTGGCAACATGGTCTTGGTCGTCCACGGTATGGCATGCAGGTCGTCAAAGAGTAATGAGAACGGAATCAACCACAGTCCTCCGAAGAGCATTTGCAGGCCCGCATTCAAAAAAGGATTGCTATCGGCGCTATTTTTCTTCATCCAGATCATGCCTGTAGCCCAGGAGAACACGGCGGTCAGCGTCATGCCGATGCCCATGACGTATTTGGGCTGCGCAAAGTCACTGAGGTGTTCACTAAAGATCAACCCAATGCCCACGGCACCCAGGGCTACACCGAGCATGATCGGCACCGTAGGACGCTCGTCTTTCTGGATGGCCAGGTTTAACAGGATCACCACCACCGGCATAAAGGAACAGATCACGGCCGCGATGCCACTGGGGATGTGCACTTCCGCCCACGCCACAAAGCCGTTGCCAACCGAGATCATGAGGAAACCCGCCAACGCCTGACGGAGCACATATCGCTTATTCGGCACTTTCACTTTTCCAATGGTCAGCATAAAGATAACCAGGATCGACCCGGCTGTTAGTTGCCGGATAATGGTGAACAAAAATGGCGGGAAATCGACAACCGCCATCCGCATGGCCAAAAAGGTAGTCCCCCAGATGATGCAGATCGCCACAAGGGCCAGGTACGCAAACAGTAAATCTCTTTTCAAAGCGTTGCAATTAGATACGTGTAAAGAATGGTTAAAACTTGCTTTTAATACGTAGAAAAAACAGTTTCAGTTTTTAGTATTTTAACCATATCAGTTTGATCTGTTCGGTGTCCGTTACGGGCTTCATCACCTGCCATGGGCAATGCCGT
Organism: Dawidia cretensis; assembly: GCF_018598175.1. Lineage (GTDB taxonomy): Bacteria > Bacteroidota > Bacteroidia > Cytophagales > Cyclobacteriaceae > Ohtaekwangia > Ohtaekwangia cretensis. The sequence continues at coordinate 78,931 of NZ_JAHESE010000026.1, read as the reverse complement.
CAATAAAATAAGCATGCTTCAAAAACGTTTATGTCAGCATGGTGTCTACATTTCGCTTTTATTTTCATGAGTGTCTCTAAAAAAATAAACTCCTTCCGGAGAAATCTGATGCGTGGTCTTACCCGGGGCATCGGCCAGTCCAGTCACCTTCCCGCCGGGACACCTGGTAAATCCATCGTCATCCAACGGGTGCTTATCTGCCGTCCTAACCACCGCCTCGGTAACCTCTTGCTGATCACGCCCCTGATACAGGAAGTGACGGCAACTTTTCCCGGCTGCCGAATCGACTTGCTCGTAAAAGGAGGCGTGGCCCCTACGATCTTTCAGGGCTATGAGAATATAGAGCGAATCATATCCCTGCCGAAGAAACCGTTCAAGGAGCTGCTGCGCTACCTGCGCGTCTGGATCTCTTTAAAACGTACCCGGTATGACCTGGTGATCAACGTCGTGAAAGGCTCGTCGTCGGGAAGATTGGCAACCAAATTTTCAAACGCCGCCTATAAGATCTTTGGTGATGAAACGACGATCGACCCGGCGCTGACCGGTCACCAGCACATCGCCCGGTACCCGGTATACCAACTTCGGAACCACCTGTCGGCCTGGGGCATGCCTACGCGCCCAGGCGATGCTCCGTCCCTGGATCTCCGGCTGCGCGCGGCCGAACTTGCCGACGGCGAAACACAGTTGCACCAGCTCACAGGCAACGACCGAAAGACCATCAGCCTGTATACCTACGCCACGGGCGACAAATGTTATTCTTCTGACTGGTGGACAACCTTCTACGATCGACTAAAAACAGAATTTCCCCAATACAACATCATCGAGGTTCTACCCATTGAAAATATCTCGATGCTTTCCTTCCAGGCGCCCACTTTCTATAGTAATGACATACGCGCCATTGCTGCGTTTATCGCAGCTACTTCTATTTTCGTCGGTGCGGACAGCGGCATCATGCACCTGGCCACGGCGTCCCGCGCACCTACCGTTGGATTATTTTCTATCACCGACCCCGAAGCGTATCAGCCCTACGGGCACAATAGCCTCGGCATTGACACCCGGCACATGGACCTCGAAGGATGTACGCGTATCATCCGCGGGATTCTGGAACAGGTATAGTCCCGCTACGTTAGTAGATCAATTGTTTCCCTTCGTCGCTATTTTGTCCCGGGTACGATTATTTCGCAAACCTGGAAGCAATCTTTTGCTTTTTGTTTGCGTTGTTTTTGTAGATGCGCCGAATAGCATCCACCGAAATCGTTTGCTTTAAAAAGTATACAATATTTCAGAGGGCTTTTCGACGATACCCTTAACACCCATGAAGAGAATTATTACTGATCCTGCGTATTCCTTTCTACAGGAATATATTGAGAATATTCCCCAAACCTTTGGGAGTCGGGGAATCGTGCTGCATGCGAAGCGGAATATTATTAAGGAGGATACGGTGCAAGGTGTACACCTGGTGATCAAATCCTTTAAACGCATTTACCTGCCCAATCGCATCCGGTATACTTATTTCACTTCTTCGAAGGCTCAACGTGCTTTCGACAACGCCCACATCCTGACGAAGTTAGGTTTTACAACGCCGCGCCCGATAGCTTACATTGAAATCGTACGTGACGGGCTGATCACGGAGATGTATTTTGTTTCGGAATACACTGACTTCATGGCGTTGGACGCGATTCGCGAAACGTCGCTGGAGGAGGCCAGGCCTCTCCTGCTACAGCTCGCCCGGCATACTTACAAAATGCACCAAATGGGCGTCTACCACATTGACTATAATCTGGAGAATATACTCTTCCGTGAGCACGATGGCCGACACGAGCTTTCGCTGATTGATAACAACCGCATGAAGTTTGGGTTGATCCGCTTTGAAGATGGAATTCGCAACTTTGCGCGGTTGGGACTTTCTGTCGAACATCTGACATTGGTGGGACAGGAGTATGCGCGCTTATGGAATGTGCCGGAGGTTATTGCGCTGGAGCGACTATTCTATTATAAACGTAGGCAATTGGAGCAGCGCTTGCGAAAGAAGGCTTTTAAAAAAGCTTTCGCTGGATTGAAAGGGATCGGGCAGCAAACTTCGCTTGTTAGACGGGCGCTGTCGACACGCTACTTAGCGGCTGTTAATTTTATGACGAGCTTTGTTCTATTAGTCACCTATTGGTGGCGAAAGTCGTAGGCTGCATCCCAATCCTTCCAAACTGGCTCGTAGCCTTGCTTTCGAATCATGGAAGCGACCTCATCTGCGGAACGCTCGTCTGAGACTTCAAACTGCTCCAGGGACTCGGGCGCTACGGAGTAGCCGCCGGGGTTTGTCTTTGACCCGGCACTTATACTTGTGATGCCCAGCTTGATGATGTTGTCACGAAACGATTCCTGCTCCCGGGTGGAGATTGATATTTCTAATGTGTCGTTTAGCAAACGATATGCACTGATCAGTTGCACGAGCTCGCGGTCGCTCATATAGCTATGAAACTCTTGTACCTGGCTTTGGCCGGCTTTGTCCACTTCTATCGGGCGCAGTCGTGGGAAGGACACCGAGTATTTGGTTTGCCAATATATCTTTTCCAGGTAGTGAATATGTAGCGCCGTAAAGAAGCTGTCGGTGCGCCAGTCTTCCAATCCTATCAATGCGCCCACGCCGATCTTATGGATGCCGGCTTTGCCTAAGCGGTCGGGCGTTTCCAGTCGGTATTGGAAGTTTGACTTTTTGCCTTTGGGATGATGGCGTTTATACTGCGCGGCATGATAGGTTTCCTGATATACCAGTACCGTGTGCAGGCCTTCCGCGATTAACGTTTCATAGTCAGTTTGGTCCAATGGTTGCACTTCCAGCGAGATGTGTGCAAAGTGGGGTTTTATTAATTGAATGGCATGCTGTAAGTACGGTACACCGACGGTTTGATTGGCTTCCCCCGTTACGAGTAGAATGTGGTCGTAGCCCATGGCTTTAATGGCCTGTACTTCCTGCAGGATCTCTGCGTCGGTTAGTGTTTTACGTTTGATTTGGTTGTCGAGGCTAAAGGCGCAATAGGTACAGATATTCTGGCACTCGTTGCTGAGGTATAGCGGCACATACATCTGGATGGTACGGCCAAAACGTTTTAGTGTCCGCGCCTGGCTGATCCGTGCCATTGTTTCGAGGTGCGGCGCGGCGGCGGGCGAGATCAGTGCTTTAAAATCTTCCAGGTCGCATCGATCTTTCTGCAACGCGCGGCGCACATCGGCATCGGTCTTTGCCAGAATATCGGCCTGCACTTCTTGCCAGGAGAATCGGTTGAAGTAGTCGGTAAACATCTTTACTCTTTCAGGAATGAGGTTAATGGACTGCTTGCCTGCGCGTGGTCGTGTATGGCCGCCAGGCGTGCCTCAAACGCCAGGCGCCCGGCTTTTACCGCCCATGCGAAAGCTTGCGCCATCGCCTCCGGATCGTGCGAGACAGCAATGGCTGTATTGACCAGTACGGCGTCGGCGCCGATCTCCATTGCCTTCGCGGCATCGGACGGTGCGCCGATACCTGCGTCTATAATGACGGGCACCTGGCTTTGCTCAATGATGATCTCTAAAAAATCAATGGTGCGTAGTCCCTTGTTACTTCCGATCGGAGATCCCAACGGCATCACGGCAGCGGTTCCCGCGCTTTCCAGTTGTTTGCACAGCACCGGGTCGGCGTGGATGTATGGCAGCACTACAAACCCCAGCTTGGCCAGGGCTTCAGTTGCCTTCAGGGTTTCCAACGCATCGGGTAACAGGTATTTCGGATCGGGATGTATTTCCAATTTTACCCAGTTGGTCTCCAGCGCTTCCCGTGCCAGCTGTGCTGCAAATACTGCTTCCCGCGCATTGCGGGCGCCCGAAGTATTGGGCAATAGCCCCAGTGACGCGGTGCGTAGCGGTGCCAGCAGTGCGTCCGTGTCGGTCTCCCGGTCTACGCGCTTTAGCGCGACGGTCACCAATTCTGTACCCGATGCCCGTACGGCGCGGGCCATTTCTTCCGGAGAACCAAATTTACCAGTGCCCAGAAACAACCGCGATTGAAATGCCTTACCGGCTATGTGTAGTGGCTGCATAAAGTATTTCTTTTAGCTGATCGACTGTCTGTCTTTTATCCACGGCGTGCGTGATGGCTCCTGAGAGCGCTACGCCATATACGCCTCTCTCACGCAAGGCTGGTACATCTTCCAGTGTGATGCCGCCAATGGCATATACAGGAATGTTTATATCGCCGCGTTGCAACGCTTTTAAAAGCGTTGTGTATCCTTCCAAACCGAGCATGGGGCTAAGCTTCGCTTTTGTCGTTGTGAACCGGAAGGGGCCCAGACCGATATAGTCACAGCCTTCGGCGATGCGCTGGTGCAGGTCCTCCAACGTATTGGCTGTGCCGCCTATTATTCGTGTGCTGCCTACGATGGTACGCGCTTCCGTCACGGGCATATCCTTTAGCCCCAGGTGTACACCGTGGGCGTCTGTCTCCAGCGCTATGCGCGCATGGTCGTTGACAATAAAGAAGGCTTTATATTCGGCGCACAACTTGCGAACGGCTTCCGCTAATGAACGAACAACCGCTTCTTCTTGTCCTTTGAGACGTAACTGAATCCAGGTACAGCCTGCATCGAGCGCGGCGTGGATATTTTGCCGCTGCTCCAGCGGCGTTGTCCCTTGTGATATGTATTGAACTCTACTAAACATGGTGATACGCGAGTAGGTTTTCGTTGCTGATTAAAATACGTTCTATATACTCCTTGGCGCCGACACATGCCTGCGCCAAGGTTTTTCCCTCTGCCAGGCGCGACGCGATGGCCGAAGACAGGATACATCCGGAACCGTGCTTGGGCCACACACGCCGTATGCCCGGCGAGAATGTCGTTACTGTTTCCGCTTCGTACAGGTAGTCCGTGCCCGTATTTTCGGCCAGGTGGCCGCCCTTCAGGTATACCCGGCAGTCACTTGCCAGGTGGCGTGCGGCTTCCTGCGTATTGTCAACACCTGCCAGCTGTCTTGCTTCCGGAGCATTCGGCGTGATCAGGTAGATGTGCTGCAGTACTTGCTGAAGCACTGCCGGGTCCACACGATCCACAAATCTGAATCCGGCAGAAGCTGTCAGCACAGGATCCCAAACAATGCGGATGCCGGGACGCTGTTCGGTAATCCACCGCACCAGGCTGTCGAGGACGGCAAAGTTTTCAACGATACCGATCTTGACCACTGCCACCTCGTACTGCGCAAACAAGGGGGCAGCCTGGTCGATGATCGCCGCCATCGGCAACCAGTCTGCCCGGTAAAAGGTATCTTCCGTTTGTACCGTCAGCGCGGACACGACACCAAAGCCCAGGCACCGGTGTTGCTCGCAGGTCTTTACGTCGGCCAGTAAGCCTGCGCCGCCGGTGGGATCCATGCCCGCTATGCTCACTACGATGGGTCGTGTATATACCATGCTTCCTGCACCTGTTTAAAATTCTCTACGGGGTCACCCTGTTGCCAGATCGATCCCAGTACGGCAATACCATCAAATCCTAACGCGTATACCGCCTGACAACGATGGGGCTCAATACCACCGATCGCGATCAACTTCGTCACCTGTGAGGTCCGCACCGGCGCACGCAACGGTGACGCGGATTGGTAGCCGGGCTTGGAGATGCTTGGGAATACGGGACCCAGCAACGCATAGTCTATGGTGGAAGGAAGCGCTTCATATTCTTCCGGCGTATGAATCGACGTCGATATTGTCCGGCCTGCCGCCTTCCAGCGATCAAGCTGTGCGGTGGATGTCTGCCGCCGCACGACCGATGTCAGATGTATCCGCTGCATGCCCCAGGCCTCTCCTACCGCGTGCTGATGGTGCCAGGCCAACCGTGCATAGTAGTGAGGATCTATCTCTTGGAGCAGGTCGTTGATTACTTCTTCACCGGCTTCCGGTTTACGCACATGCAGAATGTCCAGCCCTGCCTCAAAGAGACGGTTGAAGCATTCGGCTTCCTGGGGTACCAGCGCGGGGCTTGAGACAACGACCACCATACTGTTAGTGATACAGCTCGCTGCCTTGCATGCGAAACTCTTCCGACTTGTCAAACATACCTTGCGCCGCCGAGTCGCGAATCTCCTGCGTGATCTTCATCGAGCAGAACTTTGGGCCGCACATCGAGCAAAAGTGCGCGACTTTCGCGCCGTCCGCCGGCAATGTTTCGTCGTGAAACTCGCGCGCCGTATCGGGATCCAGCGACAGGTTGAATTGGTCTTCCCACCGAAACTCAAACCGTGCCTTGCTCAACGCATTGTCGCGATACTGTGCTCCCGGATGTCCCTTGGCCAGGTCCGCTGCGTGGGCGGCAAGCTTGTAGGTAATCACGCCGTCCTTTACGTCTTTCCTGTTTGGAAGACCTAAATGTTCTTTGGGTGTTACGTAGCACAGCATGGCCGTACCGAACCAGCCAATCATGGCAGCGCCGATCGCCGAGGTGATGTGATCATATCCGGGCGCGATGTCCGTTGTCAACGGGCCGAGTGTATAAAACGGGGCTTCATGGCATTCGCGCAGCTGTTTCTCCATGTTTTCCTTGATGAGATGCATGGGCACGTGGCCGGGGCCTTCGATCATCACTTGCACGTCGTGTTTCCAAGCTACCTTTGTCAACTCACCCAGGGTTTCCAATTCCCCAAACTGTGCTGCATCATTTGCATCGGCAATAGACCCGGGCCGTAAACCATCACCTAGTGAGAAGGCCACGTCATACGCCTTCATGATCTCACAAATCTCTTCAAAGTGGGTATACAAGAAGTTTTCGCGATGATGCGACAGGCACCATTTGGCCATGATACTTCCTCCTCGGGAAACAATTCCGGTGACACGCTTCGCGGTCAGTGGAATATACCGCAGCAGTACCCCGGCATGGATGGTGAAATATGATACGCCTTGTTCCGCCTGCTCGATCAGTGTATCGCGGAAGATCTCCCATGTCAGGTCTTCGGCTTTGCCGTTCACTTTCTCCAGTGCCTGGTAGATCGGCACGGTACCGATCGGCACCGGCGAGTTGCGAATGATCCACTCGCGTGTCTCATGGATGTTCTTTCCTGTGGACAGGTCCATGATGGTATCGGCGCCCCAACGACATGCCCACACGGCTTTCTCCACTTCCTCTTCGATGGAAGATGTCACGGCGCTGTTGCCTATGTTGGCGTTGATCTTTACCAGGAAATTCCGCCCGATAATCATCGGCTCGCTTTCGGGGTGGTTGATGTTATTCGGGATGATGGCACGGCCCGCGGCTATCTCGTCGCGTACAAATTCGGGTGTTATATATTTTGGCGTACGGGCGCCAAAACTATTCCCGGCATGTTGGTGGCACAATGTCTGATCCTGGCTGGCGGCGTATTGCTCCTGGATGCGTTGGTTCTCGCGGATGGCAATGTATTCCATCTCGGCGGTAATGATACCCTGTCTGGCGTAAAACAGTTGTGTCACGTTCGCGCCGGCTTTTGCCCGCAGGGGTTTACGGATATGTTCAAACCGCAGGTGCTCCAGGTTGCTGTCTTCCTGGCGCACACGGCCATAGACCGAGCTCACGCCGTCCAATGCTTCTATGTCGCCGCGGCTGTGGATCCACGCTTCGCGCAGGCGTGGAAGGCCCTTGCGTATATTGATCTCCTGCTGGTCGTCGGTATAGGCACCGCCAGTATCGTATACGGTCACGGGGTGATTTTCTACCAGTTGACCGTTGTGCAGCCGTGTCGGTGAGAGCACGATCTCGCGCATGGCTACCTGTATGTTGTGTAGTGTGCCCGACACGTATACTTTTCGCGAGCCACTGATGGCTCCTGTCGAAACTGTTTTTTCCATAGCTATCCTCCTTGTGTTGCTTGAATGATAAGAATCGAATCGTGGGCTTGCAGGTAATGACGGTCATGGTCGACGCGGGCGATTACTTCCTGGTTCACGGCAACAGCAAAGCCGGTTTGTTTTTCGCCCATGCGGGCGATAACAATGCTTTGAAGCGTAGCCCCTTCGGCTACTTCATACGGTTGATCGTTGATGGTGATTTTCATGTCGCATTCCTGTGTAGCGTGTTGCTTTAGGAATGACGATAAGCGCGCTGAAACAATAACAGACAAAAATGCACGCGGTCAATCTTTACTTTTCCCTTCGGCAGTACTAGCTGCATCAGGTTCGTAGGGTATTATCTCAGCACTATGGCACCCCTAAAGCATGACAAAGGTTAGGAGTTTATTTGAGATTATCAAAAAGAATGTGATGGACGGCAACGAAGAGAACCCTCTAAAACACTGATTCATAATTACATAAAACGCTCACAATACTCCGAATTTATATATCGGCACACCTCGATATCACGTTAAAAAGTGAAAATCCGGAGTCATTTCTGGACTCCGGATTTTGTCGTTCTGCTTAACCGCCGCGCTTCCGATTCTCACGCATCTTCTGCTGTCTTTCCTGTTTCTTTTCGGTATACTTTGTAAACTGCTCGGGTGTCAGCACGGCTTTCAGTTCTTCATCTTTCGCCTTATTAGTCTCGCGGACTTCCTTAAACTTACTACGACGATCCCCTTCTTCGGCCTTAATGCCATCCATCTGGTCTGCATACTTTACGTTGATGGCATGTACCCTGGGCTCCTGCTCCGCCGTGAGCGTCAACTCCTTCTTCATCCAGTCTGTCCACTTCTGCGCGCGCTCTTCGGCTGTCAGGGACGTACGTTCTGCTGTTTGCGCTGTGGCTTGCTGCCCGAAACTGCCGGCGATCAATACTGCCAGCAGCATGGAAATTTTCATCACTTTCATTTCACTATAGTTTATACTCGTTATAATTATTCGGCAGTTACGCTGCCTGTTGTTACGTTGATCAAATACTTACTTCCCTTCACGGTTAGCTCCGCCATGTGATTGCCATTAAAAACAACCGTGCCTGTATAGGTAAAGGATCCCTTGCCTGTCGCTGTGCCTGTAATTGTCGCCGACGCGCTGCCGCTCAGGATCTCGTGCGACTCTTTGTCTACTACCACATCGTCGAGTGTGATCTCTACGCTGCTTGACGTTGAGTTCTGATTCCGGATTTTTGATTGCAAAGAGCCGTGCCACTGATAGTCGGCATCGATGCTATAGGTGGCCGATGTATTTTCAAGTTTGGTGATGGTGATATCTGCCGACCCTTCGTGTGCCGATGAAATGCGTGGCCCGTCAAATTCGCCATCGTATGTTACATTTACCTCCATGCTTTTGGGAGCATCATTTTCGCAGCTCAACAGATAGTGGTATGTATATACAAATTCATAGGTTACGGGTGCATTCGAGGAATTTGTTCGCGTAAATGTCTGTTCGTATTCATAACCACATGAGGCTGTGCGGCCCCCGTTGTATACGTCCATTACGCCGTCGGTAACAGTCGCCGACTCGTCTGCCACTGCTGCAAAGCCAGACGAGCTTTCTGCTAAAGACGAGGCAATCATTTCGGCCGCTTCGTCGTTTGAAACTGCCTCTTTTTCATCGTCATCTTTACATGCACCGGCTGCCAGTACTAAACATGCAAAAAACGTCGCGTTCAAAGTTTTCATAGTTACTTATTTAAGGAATGATGGTTTAAAATGGTTTTCGCTTTGTGATTTTCGAAGCTTAGAAACCAGGACCCGGCAAAGGTTTAACGCATTCGAGAACTTTTTTTTGTCCTTTAAATTCCTGCCGGCAAACCCAGCACACGCATCCGTAAATCATACATTTCTTCTATGCCGAAGGACACTACCTTGGTACTGACGCTGGATACCAGGGTTTGAACCATGTGCCTGTTGCAATGAGTGCTGAGCGAAAAAAACGCGTGCTATTTATTACATATTATTGGCCACCGGCTGGTGGATCGGGTGTACAGCGCCCTGTAAAATTTACTAAATATCTGCGAGAGTTCGGTTGGGAGGCCATCGTTTTTACCGTCGCCAACGGCGAATACCCAGAGCGTGACGAAACACTTTTACAGGACATTCCCGAAAATCTACACGTCCTCACCGCGCCCACACTGGAGCCCTATTCGCTTTTTCGAGCCCTCACCGGCAACAAACAACCCGTTAACACCAATCTCTTTCACAGCCGCCAAAAGAAGGGACTCTTGCGCCGTTTACTCTTTTGGGTCAGAAGCAATCTTTTTATACCCGATGCGCGCATCGGCTGGTTCATCCCCGCCACCCGTCAGTTGAATGCTTTTCTCCGACAAGAGAAGGTCGATGCCATTATTAGCACCGGGCCGCCCCACACTGTACACCTCATCGCCAGCAAGGTCAGTAAGAAATTCTCGATATCCTGGATAGCAGACTTTCGCGATCCGTGGACGGGTATCGACTATTTCGACAAGCTCGCCCTGACCGCTGCGGCACGAAGACTGCACCAACGGTTAGAGTATCGCACGCTAACGCAAGCGGATAGTGTTATTACCGTAAGCCCTTTTCTGCAAAAAATGCTCGAAGGGATTTCTCATAGAAAGGTCCATGTCATTACCAACGGTTTTGACGAAGAGAATTTCCTCCACGAGCGTCCGGCGCCAGACGTGCGGTTTACCATTGTACACATGGGTATGCTGGGGGGCGCACGCGACCACCGGATCTTCTGGCAAGCATTGGCCACCTTTGCCCAACAAAACAACGCTTTTCACGAAGCGCTGGAAATACATCTATATGGAAAAGTCGATGCAGCGATCCTGGAATCTATTCCCCCTGTATTACTCGGCAATACGCACGTGGAACAGTATGTGCCGCATACTGCCGTGCCGAACATCCTCCAGCGTGCACAGCTGTTATACCTTCCGATACACGACTGCGCCATCGACGTTGGATTCCTACCGGGAAAACTGTTCGAGTACCTGGCCGCGCGGCGTCCTATCCTCTCAATCGGTCCGGTACATGGCGATACCGCCCATGTGATACGCTCCCTACAGGCCGGCGAAACAGTGGGCTATACGGATCAGGACGCATTGCTGCACTATTTCCGCGAACGCTTTCAGGCGTATCAACAACATGAGCCCTTCGTGGCATCGTCGTCTATCGCTCAATTCTCGCGAAGAAATTTAACGGCGGCGCTGGCCGAACTTCTGAATACACATGTACCGACCCCATCCACCCATGGAAACAAGTATCGATAAACCCCTTCATTTCGCCCTTGCCGGTTGCGGTCGTATAGGCTTGCGCCACGCCGCCCAAATGCAAAAATACGGCGTGCTACAAGCGGTCTGCGACGTCGATGCAGGCAAAGCCGCAGCGCTCGCCGCCACCAGCGGTGCCACCGCATATGATTCGCTTGACCGCTTGCTGGAGCAAGAGAAAAACATCGACCTCGTTGCCATTTGTACACCCAACGGCCTGCATGCACGCCATTCCATCCAGGCGCTGCGTGCCGGTGTCAATGTGCTGTGCGAAAAGCCGATGGCTTTATCTACCCAGGATTGTGGCGAAATGATCCAGCAGGCAGAGCGTGCCAACCGGAGGTTGTTTATCGTCAAGCAAAACCGTCTTAATCCACCGGTAGCGGCGGTTAAGAAGCTTATCGAAGAGGGCAAGCTCGGTCGCCTGTATACTGTGCAATTGAATTGCTTTTGGAACCGTGACCGGGAATATTATTCTTCCTCTGACTGGAAGGGTACCCTGGCATTGGATGGTGGTACGCTCTATACCCAGTTCAGCCACTTCATCGACCTGTTGTATTGGCTGGTGGGCGACATCCGCGAGGTACATGCCCTGGCGGGAAACTTCGAGCACCAAAACACGATTGAGTTTGAGGACAGTGGAGTTGTCATTCTAAAATTTCACAACGGTGCTCTTGGTACCATTCACTTTACGATCAATGCCTATCAGGAGAATATGGAAGGCTCGCTAACGCTTTTTGGAGAAAAAGGCACGGTAAAGATTGGCGGCCAGTACCTGAACACGGTCGACTATCAAAAGATCAAGGACTATAGTATTCCCAATGTGGCTGCCGGCAATCCAGCCAACGACTATGGAAAATACCGGGGCTCGATGTCCAACCACAACCTGGTCTATGACAACATTGTTGATGTATTGCGGCACAACGGCTCGATCCTGACCAATTGCTACGAGGGCCTGAAGACTGTCGAGATCATTGAAAAGATTTATAAGAGTGCCGTCATGGCACAACCAACCTACCGATGACATCCCATCATTTCTCACGCGAGATCCGCATCGTCGATCTCGTCGCGCAATATCATTTATACCAGGAAGAGATCGACACGGCCATCCGGGAAGTACTCACTGCTGCTGCGTTCATTCAGGGACCACAGGTCTCTTCCTTCGAGCAGGCCTTACAAGAGTACACCGGTGCCGGTGCGGTTATATCGTGTGGCAACGGTACGGATGCGCTACAGATTGCCATGATGGCCCTGGGGCTAGAACCGGGCGACGAAGTCATCGTTCCGGTCAATACCTATGTTGCCACGGCCGAGGTGCTGGCACTGTTACGCATCACTCCTGTCTTTGCTGACATCGATCCGCATACATTCCTGTTGGACGATCGCCGCCTGCACTTGTATATCACACCCAAGACAAAGGCTATCGTGCCGGTGCATCTCTTCGGGCAGTGTGCTAACATGGAAACCATCCTCAATATCGCCGCGCAGCATAATCTGTTTGTCATCGAGGACACTGCGCAAGCCCTTGGTGCTGTCTATACATTCCCGGACGGTCGCCAACAACTGGCCGGCACCATGGGTACCATGGGCACAACATCATTCTTTCCCACCAAAAGCCTGGGATGTTACGGCGACGGCGGCGCCATTTTTACCCATGACGCCCTGTATGCCGAAAAGATGCGTATGATCGCCAATCACGGCCAGCGTCTAAAATATCACCACGAACTCGTGGGCGTCAACAGCCGACTTGATACCTTACAGGCCGCTATCCTTCAGGTGAAACTTAAATACCTTCAGCAAGAAATTCATAAACGAAATGACATCGCGGCTTTTTACGATAGGGAGCTTGGCTCTATTGCTGGTTTACAAATACCGGCCCGTAGTGAATACTCAACGCATGTCTTTCATCAATATACCCTTCAGACAAAACATCGCGATGCCATCAAAGCGTACCTGGTAGAACGCGGCATTCCGGCAGTGTTATACTATCCATTGCTGTTACACAGGCAGAAAGCGTATCAGGCATACAATAGCGATACCTTTCCGGTGGCAGAGCATGTGCATGCACACATGCTTTCCTTGCCCATCCATCCTACTATGCAGGAGGACGAAGTGGTCTTTATTTGTTCAACGATAAAAGCATTCCTAGCGGCGCAGCACTAGGTCGGAAGTGTGTAGCGTTCGAGTAAAAGTTTTTTCTTTTGCGCCGATACGGCTACCAGGCTACCGTCTTCCATTTCCACCTCACCGCCCTTGCCCCGGAAGTAGCGGGTGACTTTGTAGAGGTTGATGATGGCGGAATGGTGAACCCGAAAAAAGATGCCTGTATGTAACAAAGACTCTAGTTCCGTCAGGTTCTTGGACAACAGCAGTTTTTTACCGGCACCATAATATATCACGGAGTATGCACCACTGGCCTGGCACCAGGTGATCTCGTGGGCCGATAAAAAAACAAGCCCTTCCCGCACCGGGAACCCGATCTTGCGGTTAAACGGTGATCCCGGAGAGGTTTCTTCTAAAAAATGTGGGCATGGCACGATATTCTCAACCGGTCTGGTCATAGCGGTACAGGTTAGCGCACCCGCCCTACAACCGAACGGCTACTGTAGGTGAGACGGATGTGTTTAGGGAAACGTTGGATGGCGTTGGTGAAAAGTTGCAAAAAAAGAGAAGACCGGCCAGAACGTATTAAACCTTTTTATCCCCGCCGTGTCTAATGCACCGGTATGACCCAAAGGCCTCTAATACGATTTAAAAGAAGGGTTTTGACTTTTTATCACGACGCTATGACACACGCAAAATTGACGGTTTTTATCGTACTCGGATTACTGGTCTTGCCTGCCCACACACCGGTTGTCACGTATGCCCGGTCCTTCCGTTTTTCCGTATGCAGCCGCTGGCCTCACCCGGCAGCAGGCAGCAGCGCATCTGGTGAGTCGCTTTACCTATGGTGCAACGCCGGGTCTGGTTAATCAGGTGGCCCGTATGGGATTGGAGGAATGGTTCGCCCTGCAGCTCCAGGCAACCCTACCTGACGATACCTTACAACAACGTTTAATACCTTACGACGCGTTGTCGCTTAGCACGGAAGAAGTCACACGCATTTTTATAAAGAACGGCGCATTACTGCGCATGGCTATAAAAGACGGCGCCGTTACAGCCGACTCCTCACAAGATAAAACGGAGTATCGCGCCGCGCTGCAAAAGTACCGGCAGCAAAACGGTTTTCGCTCCGAACAGGAACTCGTACGACAATTCGTGAATCAAAAAATCTTGCGTGCGGTCTACACGCAAAACCAGGTACAGGAAGTATTGACGGACTTTTGGTTTAACCATTTTAATGTATCCTTCACGAAGGGAATCTGTACACGCTATATTCCAGCCTACGAGCGCGATGTCATCCGACCGAATGCATTAGGCCGCTTCAACGATTTGTTACTGGCAACGGCCCAATCGCCCGCCATGCTGTTATACCTCGACAATGCGAGTAGTAGTGGCGTAAATACCGAGCGCGCGAAGCGTCAGTCGCAAAAAAACGAAGCGACGCAAAGGGCTCAATGAAAACTACGCGCGCGAAGTGATGGAGCTCCACACCCTGGGTGTAGACGGCGGCTATACACAAACCGATGTAACCGAGGCCGCCCGCATCCTGACGGGTTGGACCGTATACCCCCGGGGTGTATACGCGGGTGATAGCCTCCGCCGCTTGCTTCCCGATGATGCTACCCTGCAAAAACGCGGTGGCGTTCATACGGGCGACTTCCTGTTCGCTCCCAATCGCCACGACGACGGCGCAAAAGTTGTCTTGGGCAAAACATTCCCGGCGGGTGGCGGCTATGAAGAAGGAGTGCAACTACTAACCATGCTGGGAGCGCATCCTTCTACCGCGAAATTCGTTGCGCGAAAGCTGGCTACTCGCTTTGTCAGCGATACACCGCCGCAAGCATTAATCGATGCGCTGGCCAAAACATACCAGCAGACGCATGGCGACATTCGCGCGCTGCTGACCACGCTTGTGTCTTCGCCTACGTTCTGGAATAAAGATGCATTGCGTGAAAAGACTAAATCACCTTTTGAGCTTACCATGAGCGCACTGCGCGGTTTACATGCAGATGTGCAACGGCCGTATCCTTTGTTTCAATGGGTAACGCGCATGGGCCAGAAGATATACTTTTACCAGGCTCCTACGGGTTTCCCCGACAAGGCCACGTACTGGATCAATACCGGTGCTTTGCTAAACCGTATGAACTTCGGCATGGCGCTGGCGGCCGGGCGTATACCGGGCGTAAAGCTCGATCTTCTCGCACTCAATAACCGGCACGAGCCGGAAAGCGCAGCGGATGCGCTCGCGACCTATAGCGCCCTGCTCCTGCCCGCGCGCGATACACACGAAACTATTCGTCGTCTTACACCGCTACTCAATGATCCTGCTTTACAAGAAAAGATCGACAGTGCCGCGCATGGCAGCGTGATACACAAGCATGGTACTGGCGATGATGCTGACGAGGACGAGACTATTCTTGCCGACAGCGCCGCGCCCAAACGCTATAAACTATCACAGGTGGCCGGTATCATTCTAGGTTCACCCGAGTTTCAACGACGGTAATAGGCGCGCTATACTTCCATTAAAACAACAACGACCTATGACATCCCGAAGAGCATTTTTAAAAGCAGGAGGCCTGGCCCTGGTGGGATTAGGCCTCGGTGGTGTGCCTGGTTTTATGGCACGCGCTGCCGACAGTCAAAAGCATATAGCACTTTATAAACGGAGCAAGGTGCTGGTTTGTATCTTTCAACGCGGTGCGATGGACGGCCTTATGGCTGTGTCTCCATTCAACGATCCTTATTTACGCGAGGCGCGGCCTGATCTGTTTATGTCTCCCGCGCGCAACGGCACGGGTAAACCATTGATTGATCTCGATGGTACCTTCGGACTACATCCTGCCCTGCAGGCATTCGAACCCTTGTTCCGCGAAAAGCGTCTGGCGATTGTGCACGGCATGGGCTCACCCAACAATACGCGCTCACACTTCGACGCGCAGGACTATATGGAGTCCGGCACGCCGTTTAGCAAGTCCACGTCCAGTGGATGGCTGAATCGTGCCGTGGGCCTTCTGGGGCATGATGCCTCACCGTTCCAGGCGGTCAGCCTAACGTCTGCCATGCCCCGCTCACTCTACGGTGATCAACCTGCCCTCGCCATACGCGACCTCAAAGACTTTGCACTGCAATCCAAGGGTACTCCGCTGGACCTTTCCACCACTGCGCAGAGTTTTGAAAGCTTATATGACCAGACGTCGTCCGCACTATTAAAACAAACTGGTAAGGAGAGCTTTGAAGCTATGAAGATTCTACAGCAGGCCCAAACTGGCAAGTATGCCCCTGCGCCAGGAGTAGTCTATCCTACCACTGCACTGGGTACATCGTTGAAGCAAATCGCGCAGCTTGTCAAGATGGACGTCGGCCTCGAAGTTGCTTTTGCCGAATCCGGGGGTTGGGATACACATTTTAATCAGGGTACAGGCAACGGTACCTTTGCCCGCAATGCACAGGATTTTAGTAATAGTATTGCTGCCTTCTGGGCCGACCTGGTCGCGTATCAAGATGATGTGACGATTTTAACCATGACAGAGTTCGGACGCACGGTTAAACAAAACGGCACCCGAGGTACCGATCATGGGCGTGCCTCGTGTTCCTTTATTATTGGGAATGATGTGAAGGGTGGCCTGGTACACGGCGCGCTGCATCCGCTGGCGGTCGAGAATCTGGAAGACGGACGCGACCTGGCAGTAACGACGGACTTCCGGAGTATCTTTAGCGAGGTTGCCGGCACGCACCTGGCTATACAGAACAACCGCGTGTTGTTTCCGGACTGGGAAGAAAAAAGAACCGGTGTCATGCGAACTGCCTGACACCGGTATATACTCGTTAGCTTTTTGCGGCTTGTGCGGCGTAGGTCTGCCAGAGGTCGTCCAGGCTTTTACCGGTTTGTTTACTCCAGATGCCGTCAGTATAGGTTTTCGTCCGCATGGCGTCGTCCAGTGTCTTAACCAGCCCCGGCTTCACATATTTCTCCAGCCACAGCAGAAAGCGGGCTGTGATGCGATAGGCGTTAGTATAGTGCTGACTGGCAGCATACGCGGGCAGTGACCAGCCCGCACCTCTGTTGTCGACGCCATAGGCATACCGTACATAGTCGGCAATGCCCTCTGTCAACCAACCCGGACCCGCACGGTGTGGGTACGACTGCACAATGTGCATCACTTCGTGCGTGACCACATCGATATCACCAGGGTGTGCCCGGAACCATCCGGGGCTGAACCGTACCCGGCCGCCGCCGGCTTCGGCTACGGCTTTATAGGTGGTATCGACAAAGAACGTCACTTCTTTGATGGAGGCTTTGTTGTATTGATCCACCAATACGGGATATACTTCAAAGAACGTTTTGATCAGACGGGCTTTCACGGCGGGATCAAATGTCGGATCCTGGTTAACAAAATTCAACGTATAGCCTTTCTCACGGAAGACTTCGGGAGTTTGCGCCTGCACGCCACATACCAACAGCGCCAATAACAACAATAAAATAGAACAGTGTTTCATATATAGATACAATTAGTAGGTAATATCGGGGAAATCGATCTTCGCCTGGTACAATTGCCCCTCCATCTCGGTGGTCCAGCCAAAGGCGGTCTCTGCGGTTTCCTGCAGATCAGTTTTGGCGGCCCCGCTAAAGAAATGAACAAACTCACCCCAGTTCATCTGGCGTGTGAAATGATTGTTGGCATCTTTTGGGAAATATTTCGCCTGAAGCTTAAAGTACTCTACGAGTACTTTTGTCTTTCCATGCTGGGTATAGATCGGATAGAACCAATCGCGGAACCAATAAGTCAGCGCTTTGGGATTATCATTGACCTGGTTCATGACGTGATCTTTCCAACGATTGGCTTCAGCTGTCAGGCCTAGTCCCAGGTATACGTCGTATTGATAGATTTCGGCAAACTTACTATCACCCCATACGCCGTTTGGTGGGTTACCAAAACCCGGAGAGCCCTTTGCGCCAAAGCTGGCCGACTCCACAATGTGAAACACTTCGTGAGTGGGCAGGTCGATGTTGCCTTCCTGCGTCAGCCAGGTGCCATCGCCACAGTCGATGGCATTGCGGTAGTCGTGCGACGCATCGAAATAATAGCCTGGGTGACCGCCACTGTGGCGACCAGTGTGAAAGACAGCCCACAAACGCGGATCATCACCATAGCCACCATATGTCTTTTTTGTATACCTCCATACATCGCCTACGTATTGGAATGGCCAGCGCACGGTGCGGTCTACATCTTTATCAAAATACACCACCAGATCATCGTCATAATAAACACGCTCCAGCGATTGTCGGTGATCGTGCCAATGTTCCGTCCAAAACTCCGGCGGTACCGGCAACTTCACTTCCTCTTCTTCTTCCTCCGGATCGTCGTCGGGCGTGTCTATGACGGGTTCTTCGTCATCGCCGCCGCTACAAGCTACCATTGTACTGCCAACAGCCAGCAAGAACAGGCATAACAAGCATACTTGAAATTTCCGTATCATGAATTTCGGTTTATGCATTTACAAATTAAGTCAATAAAAGTCGATGATTCCCTAAACAAGGGCCGGCGGAAATCCGCCGGCCTTACCCTTTGCATATTATTTCTCCTTACCTAACAATTTTCCTTTCAGGCCAAACTCGAACGTGCCACCGCCCTGCTCCCGCAGCCCACTCGTCTCCGACGTGAACATGGCCGTTAAGGTCAACCGTTCGACTACCTCCAGGCCTGCCCCCAGTGTAGCGTTCCTCGTAGTGTGGTACATGGCAAAGAAGTTTAGCCGCTGGTTCTCCAGACGGACATTGGCGCCCACGTCGACAATGTTGTCGTGTCCCTTCACACCGCGGAATGCTACTTTAGGTTCAAGCCGTACCGTGTTGAATGCACGCTCAAATACCCAGGCGTAGCTCGCCGCTGCAAAGAAAAGCGACTTGTCCACCGGATTATCTTCGTTTTCAAAGGTTGACCGAATGTTTGGAATAGATGCCTGTAACGTGAAGCTGTGATCGGTGTACGCCGCACCAAAATCGCCGTCCACATACAGACCACGATCGTTAAACCGTGCCACGGTGGGATCGTCCAGGTCGCCGTGTATGTCGCTGGTGCTGATCTTTTCGCTCATGACACCGGCCGATAACCCCAGGTGTAGGGTGCGGTCGGTGGCAAGCGGCAGGTGATAGCCGTACGAAGCCATGATCTTTGTGCGACGGAGCAGGCCCGCTTTCTCGCTATACAAAACAGCGCCCAAGCCGGCCTTCTCATCAAACTTATAGACACCGCTGAGGTACTGTGTGACAGGAGCTTGCTCGATGTCGTTCCACTGACGACGATACCCAAGGTTTATCGTGGCGCCTTCTTCCGCACCGGCCCAGGCGGGATTGGCCAGGTATTGATTTTGGAAATAGATGGCCGACGGTGGATTTAATTGCGCTTGTACTTGCAGGCAGGCTACGGTGTTTACCAGTATGCCGCATCCTACCAGCCACAGCCGTATAGAAATGTTTTTCATGATAGTCTTTATTTATCGTAGCGAATGATAGTAAGAGAACCTTTGAGTGGCTTGATGCCCGCACCCGGCTCGACGACATAGTAGTATACACCATTGGCCAGCGGCGAACCCTGATAGGTGCCCGTCCAGTCGTTGGTATAGTCTTCCATGTTAAATACCTGCTTTCCCGCGCGATCGTATACGCTGACTTGGTTGCCCGGAAAGATGTGGATGTTCCATACCACCCAGGTGTCATTCTTGCCGTCCTGGTCCGGGGTGAGAATGTTAGTAGGATCCAGGGCGTAGGTACCTTCTATGCCCACGAAGAACGAGGCGTCACGTTCACAGCCTTCGGCGTTGCTGCCGGTTACGACGTAGGTATAACCCTGCGTCGGGCGTACGGTCAGCTCATCGGTCGAAGATCCGGCGATGATACCAGGGCCTTCTTCCCAAATATATTGCTCGGCGCCCGTAGCCTTCAGTTGTATCGTCGTGCCCCGCGCCAGCGGTAAATTTGTATCGAGACTAACAGCGACCGGCAGGGGATCAAAGATCACTTTCACGTTATACACTACTGTGTCGACACCGCTATTGCCCGTGCCACCGTCATCCTTAATCTGTACTTTCATAATAACGGTCGCGGCATCGGCTTCGGGGTTGAGTTTAAAGGTTAGTGTAGCCTTTCCATCGACGATTTCCGTTACAGCCGGTACTTTTTCAAATACCTCCCGGCCATCAGCTTCAATCGTAACAGACAGGGCCACTTGCTGATCTTCATCCCCCTCACCCGGGGTGATGCCCGTCAGCGAAATAACATGGTCCACCGACGCATTACACGTCGTGATATCCGCAATCGGGTCGAGGGTCGGCGCAATATTCTGTCCTGGCATGGTGACGGCGGTGATTGCCGAGTAGATGGTGGCATTGTTTGTACCATACAGCGTGCGGATACGATAGTAGTATGTCAGCCCCCCTTTGCGTCCCGTGTCGGTAAACGATGTCGCGTCCACGGCTGCCGTGTCAATCGACAAAAAATCGGTGCCGTTGTCCGAGCGAAAGATTTCATAGCCCGTTTCATTCGCAGCCGCATCTTCCCAGGTGATCTCGGCTACTCGTTTCGAGAGTGCCGTGACCGCTATGTTTTGCGGCAGTGGGGGCGCATTCGGATCAACACCCCATAACTCCCACTCCGTAATCTGGCCCGGTATACCGGTGCTGCCGTTGTTGTCTGTCACACGTATCTGATAATATGTATACTGCACGGGCGTCGGCACCACGAAGGTTGCTGTTTGACTACGGGCCGCAAATAAAAAATTGGTACGTATATCGACCATGGTCCAGTCGGCGCCATTGTCAGAGCCTTCCAACACCCAATTTTTCGGATCACGTTCCGCAGCATCACCGCCCGAGGTTAGTGTATATTTCGTCAGCAGCGTATTCCCACCAGTGGTCGACTGATACCGAACCCAATAGGGCACTGCATAGTCATCAGGTATGAGATATTTTGAAGCCAAGTTGTTATCGATCAGCTTAAGGCCATTTTCGTCTGTATTATCGTTATCAAATTGCACCGTCAACACACCGCCATCGTCCGTCAGATCGATCAGCGCTCCTGTCGGCCCCAGCGTGGTAATATTAACGGGAGGTGTATAGGCAGAGCCACCAAAAGCATTTATGCCCCGGATCCGATAGTAATATGTAGAGCCGGCTACAACGCCCGCGTCTGTATACCGGGTTGCGTTCGCGGCCACTGCACCGACTTTTACAAAATCCACTCCGTTCTCCGAACGCTCAATCTCAAAACCGCTCTCGGTAGCAGCGTTGTCAGTCCATGTGAGGATCGCTTCCTGGCCACCGGTGGTTACGACGGTAACGTTAGACGGTGCGTCGGGAGGATTGGAACCTGCAAGGCTCCATTCGGCAAGTTGAAATATAGTCGAGTTAGGATTATATAGCGCTGAGATCTTTAAACGGTAATAGGTATAGTTTGTGTTATTCGAAAATGTATAGGTTTTCGTCATGCCACGGTCCTTAAAATCCTCGCCCGTACGTGTATCCAGTACTATCCAGTCAGCGTCATTATCAGAACCACTGTCAGAACCTTCAAATGTCCAGTCTTTTGGATCGCGGCCCTGAGCGTCATTACCCGACGTCAAGGCATATTGGGCGGCTGCCGCCGGCGTATTGCATTTCCACTTGACCCACAAAGGGGCGTTTTGCCGGGCCAGGTATTTCGTTGCCGTATTTTTATCAACAAGCTTTTCAATAAGCTCGCCCGGAGGATTGCCATCATACTGCGCGGACACCGTCCCGCCTTGTGCAATGATATCCTGTGCCTGTAGCCTGGTGGTCGACACGACCGTTCCCGCACAGATCAAGGATGTGATAAAGTATAATAATCTTCTCATGATAGGTTATTTTGATGTGGGAGGTCTGCTTAGTTTGCAGACCAACCTGTATTCTGTACCAATAGATTATTAATCAAGGTTTCGTCCAGCGGGATCGGGAACAAGTAGTGTTTCTTTTCAAACACGCGAGTCTCGAAACGCACGACGTTGTAGAAATTTGGTGGATCTGAGTTGATGTCCAATCCGTACTGCGGTCCATTGTCGGTTTCCTCCGCGATCTTCCAGCGGCGTGTGTCAAACCAGCGCACGCTCTCAAAAGCAAACTCTACGCGACGTTCTTTGCGGATCGCCTCCCGCATTTCTTCTTGCGATGCCGGTACCGGAACATCCACCTCATCGCCGTATCCCGGTATGCCTGCACGCTCACGAATCCTGTTGAGATAATTCAGAATGTCGGGGTTGCCGGGGTCGTATTCGTTCAATGCCTCGGCATAGTTCAGGTATACATTGGCCAGGCGGTATAGTACCAGGGCGCGTCCACCTACTCCACGGTCGCCTACAATCATGTTTTTGCGCGCAATGTATCCGGTAGGACTAAAATCCCACTGGCTTTGGCTGGAGCCTGAGTTACCCGTCTTGCGTGTATAGGTTATCAACCCCGCTGTATTGGGGTTGAGCCATGCGCGGCCATCGTAGGTAATGCCCACATAAAAACGGGGCTCGCGGTTTACCCACTGATTATAGACGGTACGGGATTGAGAGTCGTCGGGGGCACGGAAGGCGCTTGTGCCCGTGGTCTGATAACCAGACGCCGGGTTCACGATCGGTGTCCCGTCGGGATTGTAGCCTGTCACCGGACTGGTGCCATTCGCCATGAAGTACGCATCAACCATTTGCTGCGTCACGCCCAGGCCGCCACCTCCGCGGCTCACGTCCAATGCACCGGCATGGTAGGGTGTCATATCGTATTGACGCGTCGTCACGTCGCTGCCCGGACGGCCGAAAATCCACTCTGTGTTCCAACTATCCAACATTACGTCGCGACAAGACAGGAAGGCGCTAAAATTTCCACCCGAATCATTTTTGCGATACAGGTCGTGGTACTGGGGCACAAACTCACTGATATAGGCCTTTGCTGCTTCCGCAGCGCGTTGCCATTTCGCGGGTGAATATTCCTGGCTGATCAGTTGTTTGCCGTCCGCGTTCTTCAAGTCGGCGTAGTCGCCATTGCCGTTAAACAACGGGCTGGCAGCCATCAGCAGTACTTCCTGCCTCATAGCCAGCATAACGCTGCGCGTCATACGGCCATAGGCCGAAGAACCGGCAGGCGCATTGGGCAGCGACAAGGCGGCGGCTTCCATTTCACTTACCACATACTCTACGCACTCGTCAAACGAAGCGCGTGGCAGCACTACTTCTTCGAGACCAGCATCGGGCGCAATCACTTCGTCACCCAACAGAATGACGGGACCAAACATGCGAATCAGGTAAAAGTAATACAGTGCGCGAAGGCCACGTGCTTCCGCTTTGTATTGATTCACGAGTGGCTCACGGCACGGCACGCACTTGTCTACATTTGCCATGAAATAGGTTGCGTTACGAATGCCCTGGTAGTAGCGACTCCAAAAAGTCTCTACCCAATCGCTGCTGGCGTTCCAGTTGCCCGTATTTATTTCGTTGGGCGTGCCACTCCACGGAGCATACTCCGCTTCATCGGATCCGCCCGTCCAGGGCCCTGAGTTGCCATAGCCATTTCCAGTGGTTACAAATCGTTGCGCCATTTCATCCGGAACGTTGGCATAGATATTCGCCAGAAACATTTCGGTGTTATTCTTATTGATAAAAACGTCGTCTTCTGTGAGGCGGTCATCCGGCACCTGATCCAGGAATCCTTCTTCGCAAGAACATACGCTCCATACCATGATCACTGCCAGGCAGTGCTTTGCTATTGTCAGTTTCATATAGGCGTGAATTAGAGTGAAACATTAACACCGATCGAGATGGTCCGTACGTTCGGATATGTGGTCCCATTGCCGGTGTTAAGCTCGGGGTCCCACATTTTGAATTTGCTAAAGGTTAGCAGGTTCACCCCCATCACGTAAAAGCGCGTGTTGGTAATGCCGATGGAACGTAACATTTCAGAGCGCAGGGTGTATCCTATCTCCGCGGTCTTCAAGCGGAGGAAGCTCATATCACGTACCCACCACGAGCTCGTCTGGGTGTTGTTAGAATATTCCGTGCCATAGGCCAGGCGTGGATAGGTGACATCCTGCGAAGGGTTTTCTTCGGTCCACCGATCCGTGGCCAGTGCATATACGTTCCCTGCACCGGCTCCTCCCGAAAAGGGCATCACCGCCATGCCATTAATGTTGCGATCGGCCTGCGCTGTACCTTGAAAGAACGCACCCGCATCAAATCCTTTCCAGTATGTGGTAAACCCAAAACCATAGGTCATACGCGGCACGTCGCCGATACCAATTTTCACCTGGTCCAGGTTGTTGATGAGATTATCACCGTTCATATCCTTGTACTTAATGTCGCCGGGGCGTACGGGTCCAAAGTTCTGTACCGCGTGATTGTCGATGTCTTCCTGGCTTTCAAAGAGACCTTCTGCCTGAAAGCCCCAGTAGGCCAATACATTCGAACCACGCTTCTCCAACCAGGAATAAGGCTGTGCGGGTTGGTCGTTTTCAATTACTTCATCCCGGTTGTAATTGAAGTTGCCGCGCAGCGACCACGTTGTTTCGCCGAGCTTTAGGTCCGTGATGGCCAGGGCTATGTCAATACCTTTGTTATCTACTACACCCAGGTTACCCCAGGGCAGGTTGTAGAGGCCTATATAATCGGGCACAACCCCGCGTCTCAGGAAAATGTCAGTACGGTGCTCTTTCCAGAGATCCACCGTAAGGGAAAGTTTCTCCTGCCATGTGCGGATGTCAATACCGAGGTTGGTCTTGCGCGCTTTCGCCCATCCTACATCTACGCCGTAGTCTTGAATCTCGATACCGCCAACGCCACTGGTGTTGCCCGGTGTTCCGTACGTATAGCCCGGTTTGTCTTCGTTGTCAAGAATGGTGAGGTAGCCAAAGCGACGGCCACCGCCCGAAATACCGACAAGACCGTCGGAGAAACGAACCTTCAGGAAGGGAACTGCGTTGCGAATGGGCTCATAGAAAGCTTCTTCTGAAATAAGCCATCCGACGGCATACGATGGAAAGAAACCGAAGCGGCGGTCGGGCGCAAAATTTTCCGAACCGTTGTATCCGCCATTCAATTCTACGAAATAACGATCCATGAACGAGTAGGTGATCCGACCTGCCAAGCCCCGCGTACGAAAGGGAATGGAGTTGGTGAAGTTGTCGTCTTCCGAGTCGGTCGGCACTACGTTTGTGTAGTCGGACTGGTTGTACAACAGCATGCCGGTAACGACGTGTTTGCCAAAAGTGCGATTGTAATTCAGGGCCGACTCGGTATAGTAGCGGCGATTGCCCGCGGTAATTCGATTATACTCCAGCGTGTTGTTGTTCGACGTGTAGGTCAGGTTGAGATTAAGCGATCCATCCGGATTGCGCGGGTCGTTTGGATCCACAAAGTAGGTATCCTTTCTCTTCTTACGTTCGATATCGTGCCGGTTCCAGGCGTCAAAACTAAACATCGTGGTAAAGCTCAGTCCCGGTGCGATGGCCTTCAGGTCTTGCGTGAGCCGCACATTAGAGAATATCTGGTTGCGAAAATTGTTGCGATACCCCCGTTGCGTGATGTCGGCATACGGGTTACGGAAATCACCGTTGGTCTCACGCCCCGGCACGAGGCCGCCCGGATACATGATCGGGTATGCCACCGGAGAGGTATACATGATCTGCTGGAAAACGTCCTCCGACTTTTCGCCGGGATAGTTTGCTTCCGAAATATACCCTTGCACCCCAAGCATCAGCTTTGTCGTACGACTCAGCTCAAAATCGAGGTTACTGGTAAAGTTATAACGGGTAAAGCTGGTGGTGGAATTATACTGCTCCAGACCTTCGGTCTTAAAGAAGCCTTCTTCATTGTAGTAGCCCAGCGAGATGTAATACGTCGCACGGTCGTTGCCACCGTGGGCATTCAGGTTTATCTTTCGGTTCCTCGCAGTATTGTTAAACACGGCATCGTACCAGTCTACGTTGGGATATACATACGGGTCTTCGCCCAGCACGGTGCCGTCAATCTGCTCCTGGCTAAACTTCGGCACATCACCACGGGTGGTCAGCGCTTCGTTGGTGAGCCGCATAAACGTAGGGCCATCCGCCAGTTCGGGCACACGGGTAAAGCTGGTAACACCTTGCGAGTAGTTAAAGTCGATTTTCGTCTTGCCGATCTTGCCCGATTTGGTCTTGATCAGGATCACGCCGTTGGCACCGCGCATACCGTATACGGCCGTTGCGGAAGCGTCTTTCAAAATATTAAAAGACTCTACGTCTTCGGGGTCTATGTTGTCGAGGCTTCGTTCGACGCCATCGATGAGGATCAGCGGGGACACACCGCCATAGTCGGGCCAGCTGGAAATACCGCGGATCCAAATATTAGCACCGTCGCGGCCCGGCTCACCTGAGCGCTGCACCTGTACAACGCCTGCTACGCGGCCGGCCAGCATTGTACCGATGTTGGCTACCGGTTGTTTGAGCTCGTCTACCTTTACTTCGGCATTCGCACCCACGACGCTAATCTTACGTTGTTCACCAAATCCTACCACCACCACTTCGCCCAGCGAGGTAATGTCTGACGCCAACTGCACGTTGACCGTGGTTTGACTGCCAATCGCAATTTCTTGCTTGGTATAACCAATGAAAGAGACCACCAGCACACCCGTAGAGGCCATGTCGTCGGGCACGCTAATAGAGTATTCGCCGTTGGCATCCGTGGTTGTGCCCAGGATGGTGCCTTTCAGCAAAATGCTCACGCCCGGCAGCGGTTCGTTGGTGTCGTCGGTCACGCGGCCTTTTATCGTAAACTGCAGCAGTTTCCATTCATTTTCATCGATACTGGAATGATCACCGGGTTCCTCTTTGGCCGGCGCCAGCTCCTCTGCCGGCACCAACGGGTTGCGGTACAGTAAAATATAATCGTTGATCAATTTATATTGAATGGCGCTGGGCTTCAGGATCTCGTCCAGTACCGCACTGAGCTTGCGGTCGGTAACGTTGAGCGAGATTTTCTTTTCGACTTCGACAATAGAAGGGCTGTAAACAAACTTCACCTCTGTCATCTTCTGAATTTGGAGCAAAACTTGCTCCATACGAGTCTGATATAAGGAGATGGAAATCGGTTTATCGAGTATTTGGGCCTCAACATCGCCGGCCAGCGCACTGCAGGTGAAGCCCGCTGCCAGTACAAGCTGGATAATAGATATTCTCATTGTTGTCTTTAGTAAAGCAACAATTCGCTTCTTTTTCATAAATTAGAAAGTTTTGTTCTTGATGTGATAAGTCCGGACAAAACACTACCCTGGGTAGTTAAAAGCTGGCGATGTCCCCACATTGCCGGCTTTCTTTTTTTGCTATCAGGTTGGATTCTTGTATTGATCTTTCTGCATAGGGTTGGGTTAGGGTTTGTAATAGGATTTTCGTCGCTTAGCAGCCGTTGCCCGTGATGAGGATCTTCGCGTCACGTATGACGTATGAAGCCCCAATGGACTGGCAGATCAATGCTAAGCGTATGTATAAGTCGTCCGTTTTCGATAGATCGCCCGTAAACGTGCACTGGTTTATGCGCGCGTTCTGCGTAACGATCTCGATGCCATAGGCAGAGGATAGATTTTTCAGCACCAGCGCCAGCGATGCCGCGCGAAAAACGCTGGCCTTTACATTGTCCACCGCCAGGGGCAGCGGTTTTTCCACCAGCGTCATCACCATCTCTTCCGTCTCACGTTGATACACCGCGCGATGGTTGGGCGTCAGCATTATTTCTTTGCCCGCGGGCATAAACCGCTGCAACAGATTTTTGTCCTCCTCGTTCTGCACCACACGCACCTTGCCGGTCATCACCACCACTTCGCTGGTCTGCACTGTGTTGTCGGCGCGCACCCTAAAGCTGGTACCCACCACTTCGGTCACAAGCGTTTTACTATAAACAAAGAAGGGTCGTGACCGGTCTTTCGTTACTTCAAAGAAGGCTTCGCCCGTGAGGTATACTTCGCGTTTGGTGGGAGAGAACTGTGTGGGATAGATCAGGTGAGCGCCGGGTTGCAATGTCACGTGCGTGCTGTCGTACAGCACTATTTGCCGTTGCGTAGTGCCTTCGTTTATTTCTTCGAATACGCTGTTTGCAGCATTCTTCGCCATGAATTGATGCTCCGCTGCCGGTGCTATCATCGTCGTCCATAGTATAGTATAGCCTGCTGCCAGCAGGATCGCGACGGCGGCCGCGGCGGCCAGCCACCAGCGTTTTGTGGACGCTGCGCGTTGTATCGGCACCACCTTTGTTTCGGAATGGTCTTCTGAAAGGATGCGTTCTACGATCTGTTGTGCGCGATCGTAAGCATTGTTGGCAAGCAAAACATCATCGTGTACAACGGAATCAGTCTGCATCTCGGCACGCATTTGTTGAGCGATGCCTTGCTTGATCTGCTCTTCAAACTGTCCCGTCGAGAGCAGCTGCATGAGCTCAAGTCGCTCAGATTCTGAGGCCTTATTTTCCAGGTAACGTTCGAGCAAAAGGGTAAAACGACTTGCCATGCAGACAAAAGATTTATTGGTTTTAGGTTTATTTATCAAGTCAAAATATGCCAAACACGGAATTTGGCACATTTTAATACTAAGAGTCTTTTGGGAAGGGGGTAGGACTATTGGGGGCTGAAATATTTTTTGGAAAGCGCCAAAACGTTTCCTTGTAACAACTTTACAACAGGAATAGAGTCGTAACGATTGTTATGATGTAGTGTGTTGTGGTTTATTGAAATGAATCAAAATTTAATTTAATGTTTTGCTTTAGTTAAGCGAATCGTTTAAATATGTATTCTTTCGTTAAACCTAATGCCTACAACTCAATCCATTTCATATCATGAAAATGAGGTGCTAGCATTGCTGGCGCAGGGAAACGAAGCGGCGTTCCGGCAACTGTACGATCGGCATTGGCCTGCGATATATAAGGTGGCCTATCGTTATCTTCACTCGGCTGCTCTGGCCGAAGACATTGTACAAGAGATCTTTTCAAAGCTTTGGCAAAAACGCACGGAGTTCACGGAAGTGCAGCACCTGCATGTTTATCTCGTGACTATGACGCGCAACATGGCCTACAAGCATTTAAAGAAGCTTGCTACGGAAGCTGTTGCGAATTATGAATTCGCGAAAAAGGAGACTCCCTCTATTAATGCGGGCGAGACCGCGGTATTGGATAAACAGTACGAAGCTTTGTTAGAACAAGCGGTCGATCTTTTGCCACCACAACGGAAGCACATTTTTCAATTGGCGAAGGTCGAGGGGCTGAGTCATGAGGCTATTGCTGAGCGGTTGCAGATTTCGCCCAATACTGTAAAAAACCAAATGGTGGCTGCGTTGCAATTTATCAGGCATCGGCTGCAGCATCATATTTCTTCAGTTATGTTGTTGGCGGTAGTAGATGAGCTGACGCGCTAGCTCAAAAAACAGTTTCCATTTTAGCAATTTAGCCCATATCAGTTTAACTTGAGGCTTGCAGACATTACGTCCACGCATGCTATGGAAAATACTGTATTAAAGCCCGATCATAAATACGCGGAAGTCGCTGAGCGCATCGAGTCGCTTATTGAAAAGAAAGTGCTGAAGATGGGAGATAAGCTTCTGTCGGTACGAGCGTTGAGCAAAGAGCAGGGGATTAGTCTGAGCACGGCCTTTCAGGCGTATTACTTTCTGGAGAGCAAAGGTCTTATCGAGGCGCGGCCGCAGTCGGGTTATTATGTTAAACATTCGCACGAGCATGCGTTGGAGCTGCCCAGTGTGTGTGATCCGGTAGACGATGCTTTGCCTGTCAGCGTTGATGACATGATCCGGCAGGTATATTCCGATCTCAACGCAAAAGGTATTGTTAATTTTTCTGTTGCTACTCCTTCTATTAAGCTGCTGCCGGTGGCCAAGCTGGCCAAGGCTACGATGCAGGCTATTCGCGACTCTCCGGCGGGCTGTTTGAATTATGAGAATGTGCAAGGCAACGCGGCGCTGCGTAAACAGATCGCCCGCCAGGCCTTCAACTGGGGTGGTACGCCCAGCGAAGACGATATTGTTGTAACCGCTGGTGCTGTCGAGGCGATGTCACTTTGTGTGAAGGCCATTACCAAGCCCGGCGATACGGTGGCCATTGAAACGCCGACCTACTACGCCATCTTCCAGGTGATGGAAAGTCACGGGTTAAAGGTGGTTGAGATTCCGGCCGACCCCACAGTGGGCATCGACATCGATTACCTGGAACAGGCCATCCCTCGTTTTGATATCAAAGCTTGTTTGTTCGTCAGCACCTTCAACAACCCTTTGGGTAGCTGCATGCCCGACGATCGCAAGAAGAAGCTCGTGGATATGTTGGCGAAGAAAGATATTCCGTTGGTGGAAGACGACATCTATGGTGAGATGTATTTTGGTAAGACGCGTCCGAGGACCTGTAAGTCGTTCGATCGCAAAGGACTGGTCCTATATTGCTCGTCGTTTTCCAAATCGCTCGCGCCCGGCTATCGCATCGGCTGGACCATACCGGGTAAGTTTAAAGCGCAGGTCATGCGGTTGAAACGTATGCACTCCGTGTCGACCAATACGCTTACGCAGGCGGCACTGGCCAACTTTCTGAGCAACGGTCGGTATGAGCTACACCTGCGGCACTTGCGCAAAGCACTGCACACTCAGTCGCTGCGTTACCAGCAGGCGGTGGCTGAATACTTTCCGGAGGATACACGCGTTACGCGACCGACCGGTGGCTTTACGTTGTGGTTGGAGATGAACAAAAAAGTGGATGCTTACAAGCTGCACCGCAAGGCGCTGAAATACAACATTGGTATTGCGCCCGGTCCCATTTTTTCTACACAGGGCCGATTTGAAAATTGCTTCCGCCTGAGCTACGGCGAATTGTGGACGGAAAGCGTAGAAGAAGGAATTAAAACACTCGGAAAACTAGTCCGCGAATGGAAATAACCGCGCCAGACGCGGAAAGATCCGGGCCAATCCAGGCCACTGTACGTCGTTATTCAATTTGCCGACGCAGAGGAAAAAAACGGTAAAAAACGCGGCTATAGATGTAAATACTAATGTCATAAGCGTAGCGGTTTCCTGATAACAAAGGTGCAATATTATCTGTTGCGACGCTTAATTGTCTCCTCTGGAGAGTCACCGACGTAAGATCGGCCCGCGATTTGCCAGATTTCAAAAAAACAACCCGCGCGTATAAAGGGCTCCGGATTTAAACCATAACTCATTATCTTGCGCGCTTGTTGACTTGAAAACCAACGATTTATGATAAGAAGAAACGCAGGGGTGGTAGTTGCGGCAATTATGACCCTCACAACCCATTGGGCTGCTGCCTTTCAGGCAGAAAACCAAGATCAGGACACAATAACGACACCTTCCGACTGGTTCTTACGCGACCCGCAAGACGACCACGTGCAGGGTGTCAGCGCCGAAAAGGCTTATAACACACTCCTGAAAGGAAAACCTTCCAAAACAGTACTGGTAGCGGTTATCGATTCGGGGATCGATGTTGACCACGAAGATCTGAAAGATATTATCTGGACCAACGAGGACGAAATTCCCGGCAACGGCATCGATGATGATAAAAACGGTTACATCGACGACGTTCACGGCTGGAACTTCATCGGCGGCAAAAGCGGAAACGTGAACGAAGACACGTATGAAGTAACCCGCGAATACAAGCGTCTCAAGCCTAAGTATGAAACCATAGAGGAGGCTAAGGTGGGCAAAAAAGACAAAGCTGAATATGAGTACTGGAAGCGTGTGAAATTCAAATACGAGCGCGACTTCAAGGCCAACAAAGATCAGTACGACGAATACAACGGCCAGTACATGATGTATAGCAGCGCCATGAAAAATCTCACCTTCTGCGATAGCATTCTTTCGCGCAGCGTCGGTAAGCCCCTGAGCAAATCTACGCTGGAAGCCATCAACCCCACCAGTGACACGCTTCGTCAAGCCAAGACCATCCTGGTGGAAGTGCTCGGTTCCATTGATGAAGACATCCAGGTGAGCGAGTTCCTCGAAGGTCTGCAACGCTATGTAGACATGCTCAAAGAAGCCGTCGACCATTTCGGCACTGCCGTAAACTACGGTTACAACCTCGATTTCAACTCGCGCACGGTGGTGGGCGATGATGCAAAGAACCTGACCGAAAAGAATTATGGCAACAACGACGTAGCCGGCCCTGATCCGAAACACGGCACGCACGTAGCCGGTATCATCGGCGCCAACCGCAAGAACGACATCGGCGTAAAAGGCATTGCCGACAACGTTCGCATCATGTCCGTACGCGCCGTACCCAACGGTGACGAGCGTGACAAAGATGTAGCCAACGCTATTATCTATGCGACCGACAACGGCGCGAAGATCATTAACATGAGCTTTGGCAAAGCTTTCTCGCCGAACAAAGAGCTGGTGGATAAAGCGGTGAAATACGCGGTATCGAAAGGTGTTTTGCTGGTACACGCTGCAGGCAACGACGGCGACAATACGGACATGGAATCTAATTTTCCCAACCGCAAATTCCTGAAAGGCGGCGAAGCCAAGACCTGGCTGGAGATCGGTGCTTCTTCGTGGGGAGCAGACTCGAACTTCGTAGGCTCATTCTCCAACTACGGCAAGAAGTCTGTCGACCTGTTCTCACCCGGTGTGCAGATCTATTCTACTACACCCGACAACACGTATGAGAACCTGCAAGGTACCAGCATGGCCAGCCCCGCCGCCGCCGGCGTAGCGGCAGTACTCCTCTCCTACTTCCCTGACCTGTCGGCCGCACAGTTAAAAGACATCCTGCGCCAGTCAACCCGCAAGTTTGACGGTTTGAAAGTAATCAAGCCCGGCACGCACGACGAGGTGCCGTTCAGCGACCTTAGCAACACGGGTGGCCTGGTCAATGTATACGAAGCGGTGAAGCTGGCCTCCACCATCAAGACCCAGCCCAAGAGCAAGTAATTTATAGTATAAATGTTATAACAAAGAGGCATCTCCGAACGGGGGTGCCTCTTTTGTTTGTACCACGAAGCACGGGATAGAATTAAGGTATATTTACCCTCCTGCCTACCGACTTCTGGTGTAACCCTTTCTTCGCGCAGCGCAGCAGAGCTTTCGGGGTGATCTAAAAATCAGCCTTCCCGCGTGTTTCGCCGCCTATAGCATAACGGTAGCTTCATACCCTAATCACACTGGGTATGGCCACATTTTACCGGATCATTGTCGCAAGCGTGCTCTTGTTGAGCGCACCATGTTTTGCCCTTCACACACCGACCGAGGCAGGTTTTTATCTTCCCTCACATCTGCAGGAAACCAAGTTTAAGTATACAGTCATCAATAATCTTATCGTACTGCCCGTACGCATCAACGATTCCATACAGGTCAATCTCATCCTGGATACCGGCTGTCGCAACCTGGTACTCTTTGGCAAAAAGTTTGGCAAGTTGTTTCACACGGAGTCGGGCCGTACGGTAGAATTCTCCGGGCTTGGCTCCGGCCGTACGGTACAGGGTAAACTCTCGCTTGGCAACAAAGTATCGATCGATGCCGTGTTGGGAAACCGCATTCCCGTCGTGATTATTCCGGAGCAAAATCTCTTCAGCGAGTATCCCAATGTGCACGGGGTGATTGGCTATGACCTGTTTATCAAATTTGAAGTAGAGCTGCATCCCGGCAAGCAAGAGATTACGCTACGCCCCGCCGCCACGGCCTCGCTGCCCGCGGGCTATCAGCATGTGCCGATCGAGGTCACCGACTCCCGCCCGCTGATCCAAGCCACGGTTTTTCTCCAAAAGCAGGAGAATGGCCAGGCTTGTAACCTCATGATCGATACGGGCTCTGCGCGCGGATTGTTATTAAAGACCACCGACCTGCGCAGTTATCGCAAAGGCCCTTCGCGGACACTAGGCCGCGGGTTTAATGGTCTGATCAGAGGGTATGAAACATTCTCCCATAAATTGCTTTTGGCAACCCTGGAGATGAATAATTTATCTACCGGTATTATTTATGCACAGTGGCAGAACTATGCTTCGGTAGGCATGGAGGTACTCAAAGATTACAAGCTCGTATTAAACTATTGCAAAGGGTATGCGGGCTTTAAGAGCCTCCATGTGTAGCGCGCAGGGAGAAGACACGGTTTTTATTTCAGTGTCTTTAGATATGCCAGGCTCTTGGGAATCTGTTGCTCAGCTTTAGGCGATTCGTCTTCAATAAAAAAGTGCTGGATGCCCATCGCTTTTGCCTCCTTCATCACGGCGGCAATACCGACATCGCCCTGGCCCAACACGACGTTGGTCTCGTCGGGGGCTTTGCCGTCGTTGCTGTTGGGGGTGCCGCGCTTGCGGTCTTTCAGGTGGAGCAGTACCCAACGGGTGGAATATTTCTTGAGCAACGCGACCGGGTCCTGCCCGGCTTGTTTGATCCAAAACACATCCATCTCAAAGTATACATACCGCGAGTCAAGCGCGTCAACCATGTAGTCGAACACCGTGCCCGACTCGTAGGGTTGAAATTCATATCCATGCGGATGGTAACATAACAACAAACCGTTGCGGGCCATGACCTTGCCAGCCTCGTTAAAGACAGAAGCAGCATAGTTTACGTCGTCCGAGTCGAACATATCGCCGAAAGGTATCCAGGCGCATACTACGAACTTCGCGCCATAGGCGCGCGCCTCATCCGCCACCAATTGGGGCGACTTGGCCAGACGCTCAAAGTCGGCGCCAAAGCTGATCACTTGTAACTTGTGTTTGGCGATCAGCTTGATCATCTCGGGAAACTCCAGCCCATAAGTGCCTGCCATTTCTACTTCGCGAATGCCCATAGCCTCCACTTTGGCCATGGTGCCGGGCACATCTTTCGCGAACTGATCGCGTAAACTGTACAATTGTAAGCCAATCTCCTGGGCGTTGAGCCGGGATAGGGAAATAAGAAGTATGACTAAAAAGCAGATACTTTTCAGAGAGGGTTGCATAGCAGACGGTTCCGGACATGAAGGTAGCGGAAAGCAACGGAACCAACAAAAAGGCATCACCTTGCGATGATGCCTTTCGGGTTTGGGAGGTTTGGCTTGAAAAAGATTATTTCTGTACCAGCAGCGGCGTGTTGGCTGCCAGGGTCATTAGATCTTCGTCGTTGACATTTTTCTTTTCGTCGGCTACCGTCAGGAACGCTTCGTACAGCTGGTCCAGCTCCGGCTTGCTCGGCTGGTAGCCCAGCAGCTCCAGGCGGTGCTTCAGTGCGGCACGACCGCTTCGGGCGGTCAGTACGATCGATGATGTCGGCACGCCTACGTCCGAAGGGTTGATGATCTCGTAGTTCTCCGAGTTTTTCAGGAAGCCGTCCTGGTGGATACCGGACGAGTGTGCAAACGCATTAGCCCCCACGATGGCTTTGTTCGGCTGCACGGGCATACGCATCAGGTCAGACACCAGGTTGCTGACACCGTACAGGCGCTCGGAGACAATGTTGGTATGCAAGTCCAGATCTTTGTGCGTGCGGATGATCATCGCTATTTCTTCCAGCGACGTGTTGCCTGCGCGCTCACCGATACCGTTAATGGTCACTTCGGCCTGACCGGCGCCGGCAATGAGGCCGGCCATGGTGTTGGCGGTCGCCATACCCAGGTCGTTGTGGCAGTGTACGGAGATCGTCGCTTTGTGTATATTCTTTACGTGCTCGAACAGGTATTGTATGCGTTTGCCATACAGGTGTGGCAGGCAGTAGCCTGTCGTGTCGGGAATGTTTACTACGTCGGCACCGGCAGCAATAACGGCCTCCACCATCTGCGCCAGGAAGGCCAGGTCGGCACGGCCGGCGTCTTCGGCAAAGAACTCGACTTCATAGCCTTTGGCCTTGGCATAGCTCACGGCCCATACGCCTTGCTCGAGTACTTTCTCGCGGCTGCTGTTGAATTTGGTCTTGATGTGGATATCCGACGAGCCAATGCCGGTGTGAATCCGACCACGTTTGGCGTGGTGCAGGGCTTCGGCGGCTACATCGATATCTTCCTTTTTAGACCGGGTCAGCGCACAGACGCCGATGCTCACCGCTTTGGAGAGCTCCACCACGGAAAGAAAGTCACCCGGGCTCGAAATAGGGAAACCGGCTTCAATCACATCCACACCGAGTAGCTCGAGCTCCCGTGCTATGACGACCTTTTCTTCGGTTGACAATTGACAGCCGGGCACTTGCTCGCCATCGCGCAGCGTAGTGTCGAAGATTTCAATTTTTCTGCTCATTGGTTTGGAATAAGACTTTTGATGTTCGTTTTATATTGTGGTGGCGTCTGTGTTCGTATTGTTATACCGCTACCTGGCAGTTCACCAGCATGCGGGCGTTGTTGCATACTACGTTGCCCATCACTTCCGTACCCAGGATCTTCTCGTGGGCGGTGTTCGCATCGGCAATGTCACGGGTGCGGTATCCTTCGCGCAGTGTCTTCTCCACCGCTTTGATCACCGCTTCTGATTCTTCTTTTAACCCAAAAGAGATATCCAGCAGCAAAGCCGCCGACAGGATGGACGCGAGCGGGTTGGCAATGCCTTTACCGGTAATGTCGTGCGCGCTGCCGTGGATCGGCTCGTATAGCCCGACGGTGTCACCGATGGATGCCGAGGCCAGCATGCCCATGGAACCGGCGATCTGCGAGGCCTCGTCGGTGAGGATATCGCCAAACAGGTTGCCTGTCACCACCACGTCAAAACCGCGCGGGTTTTGGATCAGCTTCATGGCAGCAGCGTCTACAAACATATGCTCTACTTCTACGTCCGGATATTGACGTGCTACGTCTTGTACCACCTCGCGCCACAAGCGTGAGCTTTCCAGTACGTTGGCTTTGTCGACAGAAGTAACTTTTTTACCGCGGGTCAGTGCCGCCTTGAAGGCTTTGTGCGCGATGCGCTCTACTTCATAACGCGAGTAGATCATCGTATCGTATGCCGTCTTGCCTTCGTCTTTGCGGCCGCGCTCGCCGAAGTATACATCGCCGGTCAGCTCGCGGAAGAAAAGTATATCCGCACCTTTCAGAATCTCCGGCTTAATGCTGGATGCTTCGAGCAGCTCATCAAATAATTTGATGGGACGCAGGTTGGCATAGAGGCCCAGCTCCTTACGCATCTTCAGCAAACCTTGCTCCGGGCGAACTTTGGCGGACGGATCGTTGTCGTATTTCGGGTGTCCTACCGCGCCGAACAATATCGCGTCGCAGTTCTTCATCTTCTCCAGCGATGTATCGGGAAGCGGGCTGCCGGTCGCTTCAATGGCTTCGTGGCCGATCGTAGCGTAGTCGAATACAAACTGGTGGCCGAAACATTCGGCTACCTGCTCCAGCACTTTCTTGCCACAGGCCGTCACTTCTTTTCCAATGCCGTCGCCGGGAAGGATTACGATTTTCTTTTTCATTGTTCTTACAGGCTTGCCGCCGGGCAGCAAGTATCGGTTTAGGTTATGGTTTAGTGTACTGCATCAAACTGGCGGATCTCTTCGCGCAGGCTGAGGAGGTAGTCAATGTCGTCGTACCCGTTGGTGAGGCACGTTTTCTTGTAGGCATTGATATCAAAGGATTCCGATGTACCGTCGGCCAGGGTTACGCGCTGGTTTTGGAGGTCTACCGTAATGGCTGTATGCGGGTCTTTTTCGATTAAGGCAAACACGCTTTTCAGAAACGCATCGGATACCTGGATCGGCAGCGTTGCGTTGTTCAACGCATTGTTTTTAAAGATGTCGGCAAAGAAGCTCGAGATCACCACGCGAAAGCCGTAGTCGGCAATCGCCCACGCGGCGTGCTCGCGGCTGCTACCACAGCCAAAGTTCTTGCCGGCTACCAGAATCTTGCCGGTGTAGGTCTTGTCATTCAATACAAAGTCCGCCTTCGGCGTGTCGTCGGCGTTGTAGCGCCAGTCGCGGAAGAGGTTGTCGCCAAATCCCTCGCGCGTGGTGGCTTTCAAAAAGCGCGCAGGAATGATCTGGTCGGTATCAATATTTTCGATCGGCAGGGGTACTGCCGAGCTTTTTAATGTGGTGAATTTTTCTTTCGACATAAAATACTTTTTAGGGCTCCTGTCTTACTTGTTCACGTTTCGTTTCTCCTCAGGAGGAATTATACCAGGCTCCGTACGTCTGTTACTTTACCCGTGATGGCTGCCGCAGCGGCGCTGAGCGGACTGGCGAGGAACGTGCGGGACTTAGGGCCCTGACGCCCTTCGAAGTTTCGGTTAGACGTACTGATGCAATATTTACCCGCGGGAATCTTATCTTCGTTCATACCCAGGCACGCCGAGCAACCGGGCTGACGCAATTGAAATCCTGCTGCTTCAAATACTTTGTCAAGACCTTCCAGACGGGCTTGCTCTTCCACTTGTTTCGAGCCGGGCACAACCCACACCTCTACATTCTCGGCTTTCTTACGGCCTTTCACCAGCGCTGCTACAGCGCGCAGGTCTTCAATGCGGGCGTTGGTACAGCTGCCGATGAACACGTAGTCAATCGCCTTGCCCAACAGTTGTGAGCCGGGCTCGAGGCCCATATACTCCAGCGACTTCTTGAAAGAAGTCCGTTCGGATACATCTTTCAGCTCTTCTACGGTCGGGATGCGGTCCATTACTTTAATGCCCATGCCCGGGTTAGTACCGTAGGTGATCATGGGGGCGATGTCCGCGGCGTCGTATTTCAGTACTTCGTCGTATTGCGCACCTTCGTCGGTCTTCAGCTCTTTCCAGGCTTCTACCTGGCGGTCAAATTCAGCACCCTGCGGTGCGAACTTGCGGCCTTTGATATAGTTGAAGGTTGTTTCGTCGGGAGCGATCAGGCCACCGCGAGCACCCATTTCAATGCTCATGTTACAGATCGTCATACGCGCTTCCATCGAGAGGTTGCGAATGGCGTCGCCGGCATACTCCACGAAATAACCCGTGGCGCCGCTGGCAGAGATCTTCGCGATCACGTACAGGATGATGTCTTTTGCTACCACGCCTTTGCCGAGGGTTCCGTTGATCTCGATCCGCATGGTTTTGGGGCGGTATTGCAGAATGCACTGCGTGGACAGCACCTGTTCTACTTCGCTGGTACCAATGCCAAAGGCGATGTTGCCAAACGCGCCGTGGGTGGACGTGTGGCTGTCGCCGCAGACGATGGTCATGCCGGGCAGGGTGAGGCCCAGCTCGGGGCCAATGATGTGTACGATGCCCTGGTACGGGTGGCCCAGGTCATAGAGCGTAATGCCAAATTCGGCGGTGTTCTTGCGCAACGTTTCTACCTGGTGGCGGGAAAGCGCTTCTTTGATGGGCAGGTGCTGATCCAACGTAGGCACGTTGTGGTCGGGCACTGCGGTGGTACGGCTGGGGTTAAACACGGAAATACCGCGCTTACGCAGGCCGTCAAATGCCTGGGGGCTGGTTACTTCGTGAATGAAATGACGGTCGATGAACACCACATCCGGATAGCCTTCGCTTTTCTTCACCACGTGCGCGTCCCAGAGCTTGTCGAACAGTGTTTTTGGTTGACTCATTTTTGTTTTCGTGTCTGTAAAATCCATTAGCTTTTCCTGAAAATCCCGAAGCAGTAACAACTGTTAGTTTGTTCCAGTCTAAAAAAAACGAAACCGTCCCGAGGGTATCGGGACGGTGACGATTGCTTTCGATATTTTCTATTTCATTCAGGCCCAAGCCTGTCTGTTTTGTCAATGTAAAATCAACGAGGGTTCTTGTACACGAAGATCACAAAAGTTAGGGCGTGCATCAACGAATTGTTAACATTTTTTTATGATTCCTAACAATCAGTAGGTAGTATAGTATAGTAATATGAACCCTGCGTTGATATTTAACACGGGAATGGAGGAAGTAGTTCGCTATGTTTTCGGGCGTTTGAAATGCAGAGTGTGGGAGCGAGAGTGAAGACTGTTTTTAGAGGATGGCCCCGCGGCGGGGTTATCTTCTAAAACAGAAAAGGTGCCCCAAGCTTCTGCGGGTGCAACTAGCAGGAACAGGCTCTGGATTGTTCTGCCGGCGCAACCCGCTTTGCATCGGGACACCATTTTCGTAAAGAGGGTCTGCTCTTGTCTTTTATTTTTTTGACATGTCGATCATGCCAAGATAAATATAATTACCAGACTTGCTAAAAAGGCCTAAGCCCGCGCGATCTTCGCCAATCACCAGCAAACCGTTGCTATTGTTGTACGGCACGTAGCGAATATCCTGGCGCAGGAAGAAGTCCTTTTTTCCTTTCGCCCCATCACCCGTCTCAATCACTTGCCCCATGGTGTTGCTCTCGAGATCGATCCGGCCGATCAGCAATTGCTCACGCGGCGTATAGGTTGTAACCGACGAGCCCGAGAAGTAATAGCGCTGCGTCGCCTTGTCCACTTTTGTCACCAGGCCCGTCATCCAGTAGGCCGACTTGCCGTCTGCGCCCAGGAAGATGTTGGAGCTCGACGCACGTGTGGCCGGCGAGCTTACCGGGTCGGTGGCGTTCGACAAACCACCTTTCGCAGGCGAGTCGATGCTGTACAGTTTTTTCAGATCGCCTTTGCCGTTAAAGTGCAGCACCATGAAGTCCTTGTAGACAAACTGGTGGCTCTTGAAGTTCTTATTCACCATCTGCGCCATCACCATGATGTCGCCGTTCCCGGCGGTCTCCAGGCCCGTCACCTGCAGGCGGCCGCCATCGTATTCTCTGGCCTTCTTCTGTCCTGCAGGAGCCACCGTCTTGGTGGCCATTTCCTCCAGGTTCGGGGCGGTAACAAAATCTACTTTACCGCCTTTGATCGTTACCAGCTGGAAGTTGTCAAAACCCTTGGAATCTTCGGCCGGATTGTAATTCTTCAGGTTACCATAGGCATCTGACGGCTTCTTGATGCGGAAGCCCGCACCGTAGATCGTCACGACACCGTCTTTGTCGTATACACCCTCGATCTGCCAACGCGAGGACTTCGTATCAAAGGTGACCTGCTCTTTTACCTCGCCCTGCGGCGAGATACGCACATAAGTATATTCTGTCGGTTTCTCCGAGGCATTCTTAACACCCGCGCCATCAAACGGCGCGAAGATGGCTACGTAGTCACCGTGGTAGAGGTCTTCGTCGGAAGTTCCCGCGAATGTATACCGCCCGGAGAAGATGTTCCATTGCGGTTTGTCAAACTTGATCTGCGTCGTGCTGACGATGTCCAGGTTTGTATTAACACGCAGAATGCTGTACTCCTCCTGCATCTTGTTGTAGTTCGCGCCGCCATATTTAGGCGATACCAGGGCCAGTACTTCGCCGT
This sequence comes from Dawidia cretensis, assembly GCF_018598175.1. GTDB lineage: Bacteria > Bacteroidota > Bacteroidia > Cytophagales > Cyclobacteriaceae > Ohtaekwangia > Ohtaekwangia cretensis. Next base: position 37,461 of record NZ_JAHESE010000026.1, on the reverse strand, counting down.
TCTCGTCGTTGTCGAAGTGGCTGCGGTAGAAAAACTTTTTACCGTCTTCACCCTTCGGTTTCAGTTTGTCGGTTACGTTCACTTTCGTTTTGTAACCGCCCGAAAACCAGCTCCAGTAGTTGGTAATCTCTTTGCGCTTAAACACCAGGTTACCCATCATGTTGGGCTCGGCAGTCACGCCGACAACCGTCTCGACTTCTTCGTTGCGGAATTTGAACCAGCTGTGTTTGCTTTTAAGATCCTTAGGCTTGTCGTACTCTTCTTTCTCCGAGGTCTTGAAGGTCAGGTCAAAATCAAAAATATACTTTTCCATTTTGATCTTCTTGGCCTTAGTGGCCGTGACGAAGTAGAGCCTGATTTCGCGTTGCGCTTCATCCATCTCCACGTTGCCCAGGTACCCCTGTTCGGCTTTGTTTGAGATGGCGTAGGCGGTTTCACGCGCCATGTAGCTGTCCTGGGCAAGTGCCCATGCTACGCTACCGAGCATCAGGCATAGCGCCAGCGTTGCGTGCCGGAGGCATCGAGTAATGATCTTCATAAGGTTTTTTTTGTTATGAAGTAAAATTCGATGGCCTGCGCACCCCATTCAATACGACGATCTACGTATTTTAACTGGCAGCACCGCAATTCGCTACCTACGTACCTCCACGAAGATTGTTTGCGTAGAGGTACGTTGTAGCATAGTGGTTTTAGACTAAGTATTCGAAGAGGTTCTCGTTCTGGTTCACAAGTGTATAGTTCAGCTTGTGGCTATCCATACGGGCAATAAGTGTATTAAAATCATCTTTCGATTTCAACTCGATGCCGATCAGGGCCGGCCCCGATTCTTTGTTGTGTTTCTGGATAAATTCAAACCGCACGATGTCGTCCGTCGGCCCCAGGATCTCGTTCACGAATTGCTTCAACGCTCCGGGGCGTTGCGCAAAGCGCACAATGAAGTAATGTTTTAGTCCTTCGTACAGCAGCGAGCGTTCTTTGATCTCCTGCATGCGGTCGATGTCGTTGTTCCCGCCGCTCAGGATACACACGACCTTCTTACCCCGTATTTGGTCGGCATATTGTTCCAGTGCCGCGATAGACAATGCACCGGCCGGCTCGGCCACAATAGCATCTTCGTTGTAGAGCTGGAGAATGGTCGTGCTGACTTTGCCTTCCGGCACCAGCAGCATATCGGACAGCAAATCTTTGCTCAATGCGAAGGTCAGGTCGCCTACCTTTTTCACCGCAGCGCCGTCTACAAAACGCTGAATAGTATCCAGCACCACGGGGTGACCAGCCTTCAGCGCTTCTTTCATAGACGGTGCGCCCAGGGGCTCCACACCGATGATCTTTGTCTTTGGAGAAAATAGTTTAAAGTACTGGCCCACGCCGGCGCACAAACCGCCGCCACCAATGGGCACAAACATATAGTCGATGTCGCTCAGCTCGTCGAGGACTTCTTTACCAACAGTACCTTGCCCTTCAATCACCTTCAGGTGGTCGAACGGCGGAATAAACACCATGTTGTTCGCTTGCGTGAAGACCAGGGCATGCGCCTGGCATTCGTCAAACGTATCGCCAATCAGTACGATCTCGATGTTCTCACCACCGAACATTTTTACCTGGTTGATCTTCTGCTTGGGCGTAATGGCCGGCATATAGATCACCCCTTTAATGTCCAGCTGGCGGCACGAGAAGGCTACGCCTTGCGCGTGGTTGCCGGCACTGGCGCAGACCACGCCACGCTGGCGCTGGTCGGTGGTCAGGCTTTGAATGAGATTATAGGCGCCCCGCAGCTTGTAAGAGCGCACTACTTGCAGGTCTTCGCGCTTGAGGTATATCTCCGCTTTAAATTTCTCAGAAAGCTTCCGGTGAAACTGCAACGGGGTTTTCAACACTACCGACTTGAGCACGGCAGCGGCGGCGTTGACATCGAGGCTTTCCGTTTGTTTATCTGATACCATGGTCTTGTTATAAAAACAATGTGCAGGTATTTTTTACCTGCACATTGATCTGAATTATGAGTTGATCATGCTGGCTTCCACCTGGTTCTTTTCAGGTCTCAGCTGGCGCACCGCGGCGCCTGCTTGCCAGAGCTCGCTTTCGCGAAGCTCTTTCAGCTCTTCGGCAAGCTTCTCGCGGTAATCTGGCTTGCTGCAGGTGTCGATCGTACGTCTTGCTTCTTCACCGGTCGCTACGCTCTTGTACAGTTCCTGGAACACAGGCAACGTAGCGGCTTTGAATTTTTTCTTCCAGTCGAGCGCACCGCGCTGAGCGGTAGTCGAGCAGTTGGCATACATCCAGTCCATACCGTTCTCGGCTACGAGCGGCATCAGGCTTTGTGTCAGCTCTTCTACCGTCTCGTTGAATGCTTCTGAAGGTGAGTGACCGTTGGCACGCAATACTTCGTATTGTGCTTCGAAGATACCGGCGATAGCGCCCATCAGCGTACCACGCTCGCCGGAAAGGTCAGAGTATACTTCTTTTTTGAAATCCGTTTGGAACAGGTAGCCTGAGCCTACACCGATACCGAGGGCAATAGCCTTCTGTGTAGCGTTGCCGGTGGCGTCCTGGAATACAGCATAGCTCGAGTTAATACCTTTACCTTGCAAGAACAGGCGGCGTACCGAAGTACCCGAACCTTTCGGTGCAGCCAGTACTACGTCAATATCGGCCGGAGGGATGATGCCGGTCTGGTCTTTGAAGGTGATACCAAAGCCGTGTGAGAAATACAGCGTCTTGCCTTTGGTCAGGAAAGGCTTGATGGTAGGCCACAGGGCAATCTGGCCGGCGTCTGAGAGCAGGAACTCGAGGATCGTACCACGCTTGGCAGCTTCTTCGATCTCGAACAGCGTCTCGCCAGGAACCCAACCGTGCTCAACTGCTTTGTCCCAGGTTTTAGAACCCTTGCGTTGTCCCACGATCACTTTAAATCCGTTGTCGCGCAGGTTCAACGCCTGTGCAGGGCCTTGCACGCCATATCCGATAATGGCAATGGTTTCGTTCTTCAATACGTCCAGGGCCTTTTCCATCGGAAATTCTTCCCGTGTTACTACTTCTTCTATGGTTCCGCCAAAATTAATCTTAGCCATTGTCTATGTGTTTAATTGTTTATGTTTTACAGTTAAAATAGGTGCTTCGGAATGCTATGCGTTTTCAATCGCACTGTGTTTTGCGCTCAGCTCGCAGTACAATGCGCTGCCGGTATAATACAGCGCCTGCTCTACTTCGATGAGTTTTTCTACCTGGTGTTTTACTTTTTCCATCATGTCTTCCGTCGCCACCAGCAGCAGTACCGCGGTACCACGACGAAAATCATCTTCGGCTTCGTGGGCGAGCAGCCGCTTAATGCGTACCCGCCGACGGTTCAGGATATTGACGATCCGGTTGATCACCGAAAAGTTGTTATCCGAATGTATCTCTAATGTGAAATCCTGTTTCATGTCTCAGTCTTTGATCTAACTCCGTCGGGTCTATTTACAGTCTTCCGGCGCTTCCAGCAGCACATCGGCGACACCGGCACCCGCCGGTACCATCGGGAATACGTTGTCTTCTTTGCCCACCACTACTTCCAGGAAGTACGAGGTTTTCGAAGCCAGCATTTCTTTCAGAGCATCGTGTAAGTCTTCGCGTGCCTCCACCTTGCGGGCCTGGATGCTATAGGCCTGGGCCAGCATGATGAAGTTCGGGTTGGTCATTTCGGTAAACGAATACCGCTTGCCGTGGAACAGCTGCTGCCACTGGCGCACCATGCCCAGGAAATTGTTGTTCAGTACCATCACCTTCACAGCAATGTTGTATTGCATGATGGTGCCCAGCTCTTGCAATGTCATTTGGAAACCACCATCACCAATGACAGCCACCACTTGCTTCAGCGGCATCGCCATCTTGGCGCCGAGTGCTGCCGGCAGGGCAAAGCCCATCGTGCCCGCACCGCCCGACGTGACGTTGCTGCGCGGGTTCTTGTATTGATAGTAGCGGGAGGTGACCATCTGATGCTGCCCTACGTCTGTCACCACAATGGCCTCACCATTGGAATATTTCGTGAGATTGCTGATCACCTCACCCATGGTGATCTTCCCTGACGGATTACACTCGGGGTGAATGACTTTATCGAATTCGATCTTGTTCAGTTTGTGGAAGCTGTCCACCCAGTCGATATGCTTGGCCACGTTGCACTTCGGTAACAGCGCTTGCAACGCCTCCTTCGCATCGGCATGTACAAAGGCTTCGGTCAGGATGATCTTGTTGATCTCCGCCTTGTCAATGTCGATGTGTACGACCTTCGCTTGCTTGGCATATTTGCTGACGTTACCGGTTACACGGTCGTCAAAGCGCATGCCGATGCCGATCAGCACATCGCACTCATTGGTGTTCAGATTGGGGCCGTAGTTGCCGTGCATGCCCAGGTAGCCCACATAGTTCGGATGGTCGGCCGGGAAACCTCCCAGGCCAAGCAACGTACAGGCCACTGGTATACCGGTCTTTTCCGAGAAGGCTACCAGCGCGTCTGTCGCACCCGACAGCAGTACACCTTGTCCCGCCAGGATATAGGGACGCTTCGCACCATTGATGATCTCCGCGGCCTTGTCGACTTGTGCTGCCTGCAGCACCGGCTTCGGTTTATAGGTACGGATGTGTTCGCACTTTTCGTACGGTTGCTCCGCGATCATTTCATTTTGTGCATTCTTGGTGATGTCGATCAACACCGGTCCGGGACGCCCCGTGTTGGCGATGTAGAAAGCCTTTGCCACCGCGGGCGCGATGTCTTTGGCTTCCGCCACCTGAATGTTCCACTTCGTGACGGGAAGGGTCGTGTTGACCACATCCGTTTCCTGGAAGGCATCCGTGCCCAGCAAGTGAGCAAACACCTGGCCTGTAATACAGACCAGCGGTGTCGAGTCGATCAGCGCATCCGCCAGTCCTGTTACCAGGTTGGTAGCGCCGGGACCGGACGTGGCAAATACCACACCCGTGCGGCCCGATACGCGGGCGAAACCCTGGGCGGCATGTATGGCGCCTTGTTCGTGGCGCACCAGGATATGATTGAGGCGGTCGGCATAGCCGTACAACGCATCGTATACCGGCATAATGGCCCCACCCGGGTAACCAAAAATTATATCAACACCTTCCGACACGAGCGAGTTGAGCAGCACTTCCGATCCGGTGATCTTCTTGGCGGTTTCAACCTCGCTGGTTACAGCTACGGCAGGCTTATTCTTCGTCAGTAACGCATCCATCAGCAGCAGTTTTTACTTGTTTAGCATACTTCCATAAAACTCCATTCTTAACGTTCAGCGCGGGTTGCTTCCACGCTGCTCTGCGCACGGCTATCGTTTTATCATCCACCAACAGGTTGATGGAATGACCCTTAATATCGATCTCTATCAGGTCGTCGTCTTCTACCAGGGCGATGAGGCCACCGGCGAAAGCTTCCGGCACGATGTGTCCGATCACAAATCCGTGGGAGCCGCCGGAAAAGCGACCGTCGGTGATCATGGCCACGTTTTTGCCAAGGCCGGAGCCCATAATGGCTGACGTGGGCTTGAGCATTTCGGGCATGCCGGGGGCGCCTTTCGGTCCTACGTAGCGGATTACCACTACGTCGCCGGATTTTACGCGACCATTCTGAATGCCGTCGATCAATTCAAACTCGCCGTTGAAGACACGGGCCGGACCTTTGAAGCGCTCGCCTTCCTTACCGGTGATCTTGGCGACTGAGCCTTTTTCGGCCAGGTTGCCATAGAGAATCTGCAAGTGAGCGGTGGGCTTGAGTGGTGTCTCTACCGGATAAATAACATTGTTTTCACCGAAGACGAGGCTCGGGGCATCTTTTACATTTTCGGCGAGGGTCTTCCCTGTTACGGTGATACAGTCGCCGTGGAGGAAACCTTTTTCCAACAAATATTTCAATACCGACGACATGCCACCGATCTTGTGCAGTGCGCCCATGAGGTGCGTGCCGCTGGGCTTGAAATCAGCGAGCAGCGGTATACGGTCCGAGATCTTCTGGAAGTCGTCCTGCGTCAGCGCGACGTCTACGGCTTTGGCCATAGCGATGAGGTGGAGGACGGCGTTTGTGGAGCCGCCGGTGGCCATGACCACGGTAATGGCGTTTTCAAAGGCCTTACGCGTCATGATGTCGCGGGGCTTGAGGTCAAGCTTCAGCAGATTGTAAATCGCCTGACCCGCAGCAGCACATTCATCTTTCTTCGACTGATCCACCGCCGGGTTCGACGACGAGTTCGGCAACGACATGCCCATGGCTTCGATCGCCGAAGCCATCGTGTTGGCAGTATACATCCCGCCACAGGCGCCGGCGCCGGGGCAAGAGTTTTTGATGATGCCTTTGTAGTCTTCGTCGCTGAGGTTGCCTGCGAGTTTTTTACCGAGGGCCTCGAACGACGAAATGATGTTCAGTTCCTGGCCCTTGTAGTGGCCACCGGCAATCGTGCCGCCGTATACCATAATCGCAGGACGGTTCAACCGGCCCATGGCGATCAACGCACCGGGCATGTTTTTGTCGCAGCCCATGATCGCGACGAGGCCGTCATAATATTGTGCACCACACACCGCCTCAATCGAGTCGGCAATGATATCACGGCTCACCAGTGAATAACGCATACCCGCCGTACCGTTGCTGATGCCGTCGCTTACCCCGATGGTGTTAAAGACTAATCCTACCAGATCGCTCGCCCACACTGACTTCTTCACATCCTGCGCCAGTCCGTTGAGGTGCATGTTGCAGGTATTGCCGTCGAAGCCCGTGCTCACGATGCCTACCTGCGCCTTCTGCATGTCTTCGTCCGTCAGACCAATGCCGTAAAGCATTGCCTGTGCGGCAGGTAACGTCGGATCCTGGGTCAGTGTCTTGCTGTACTTATTCAATTCTGTACTCACGTTGTTGACTCTATGATGAAACTTAGTTTAAAAAATTTTCTCCCCTGCTGATCACTCTTCCCCTATAACCTTCCGGTTACTCGTGGACGGCAGGAGTATTCCGAGCTTGAATACTCCGCCTCCACGGACCATCTGGTTGTCTAGATGATGACGTAGCTAAATGATTTCTCCAATACTTGACATTTGTAAGCTTCCTGCACGGTCGCCCCTAAGCTGTCAAACCATTCTTTTTTAAAAGGTTTTGCATCAACGGACTCGATACCTACTATTTCGGCCGCGGTGCCACACAAAAACGCGCCGTCGGCTGCTTCCAGCTCTTCGGGACGGATTTGTTTTTCTTTCACCGGTATGTCGAGCTCACGGCAAATGTTTAGCACCGTTTGCCGCGTGATGCCCGGCAGAATATGGCCCAGCGCCGGCGTGTACAACACACCGTCTTTTTCCAGGAAGAAGTTGGCGCCGGGGGCTTCGGCGATGTTGCCGTTCATGTCGAGCATGAGGGCTTCGTCGTAGCCGCGTACTTTGGCTTCGCTGGTCGCCAGGATCGAGTTCACATAATGTCCGGTTACTTTGGCTTCCACCTTCAACGCACCCGGATTGGGGCGCTGATACGACGAGATGCACATCCGGAGGTGTTTGTCGCCGTGGTATTTGTCCCACTCCCACGCGCACATCATCAGGTATACTTCGTTCGTTTGCGTCAGCTGCATGTTGGCGCCGCTGTATACCAACGGACGGATGTAGGCGTCGGACAGGTCGTTTTTCTCTAACAGTTGATAGGCAATTTGTACCAGCTCTTCGGTTTCGTACTGAAACGGAATGCCGACCAGCGCGCAGCTTTTCTTGAGGCGCTCGAAGTGCTCGACGGCTTTGAAAACCTTCGTGCCGTTCATGGTCTGATAGGCACGGATTCCCTCGAACGCTCCGAAGCCATAGTGCAGTGTCTGACTGTACAGATCTATGTGGGCATCGACCGCCTTGATAAATTTCCCATTCAGGAAAAGGATCGTGTCTTTCGTGTAGTACATAATTTACAACTGTTAGTTTGTAGTTGCCTGTATAAAACAAAACCGCCCCGAGTAGTCGGGGCGGTTCGTGATATCTTGTTTAAAATCTTAAATCACCATCGCCCCTGCGGGTTTGACCACGAGGAGAATGACGACGATGACGAGCACAGTAACGCTGGTCAGCCCTGTGAGGCTTAACGATCGTTCGGTTATTTTTAGATCTTTCATCATAAAATTCTGTGCGAGTACAATTATCACGAATTATCATCTACTATTCAAGCAAACTTCCGGAAATGTTTCGAATCCAGCTCAAAAACGAATGTTAGGTTGACAGTTACTGGCTTTCGTTTGCGCGGATTGTCACCATTCCGCAAGCGTTTTCGGGAAACGCATTTTTGTTTCCTTAAAAGTTAAGGAAAGTATATAGGTTGATTGCTGAGCGAGTCGGTCTGTTAGGTCTTGACATAAAAAAAGCTGCCGGCGAACCGGCAGCCTTCTGCACATTTGAACTTTAACATTAACCTAAACTATCAATAACCACAACGTCAGGATCATTCATCTTTTAATACTGCCACAGGATTCATCAGCGCGGCTTTTAACACATGGTAGCCGGTGATGAGGATAGATGTCGCCAGCATACTGCCCGCCGCCAGGATAAAGGCCCAGGGCGTCAGCGGCACTCTGTACTGGAAGGTCTCGAGCCACTTTGTAAGTAGGTAAATGCACAACGGTGTCGCCATCAGCACCGATACCACGATCAGTACGGTATACTCGCGTACCACCAGCACCCAGATGCTCCAGACCGAGGCACCGACTACTTTGCGAATACCAATCTCTTTGGTGCGTTGCTCCAGGGTAAAAATGATCATGCCCAACAAGCCGAAGCAAGCGATCAGAATGGCCATTGCCGCGAAGATTGTTAAGGCACGGGCGAATTGCTCCTGTCCCTTGAACGCTTCGGCAAAAGCCTGATCCACGAACTCGTATTGGAACGGGGCGTCGCCGGCAAATACTTTCCATTCTTTCTCCAGCGATGCCAGTACGTTGCTCCATACGTCGGCTTGTCCAGCCTCCACCCGTACCACGGCAAACTGTTGCTGACTGGAATATGCCGATCCCTCCATGTGGAAGATGCCCATCGGCTGTACCGGTGCGGCCAGCGCCCAGTAGTGGAAATCTTTCACGACACCCACTACCTCGTACGTCTTCTCGATGCCCGGGTAGAATATTTTCTTGCCCAATACACTTTCGTCTACATTCCAGCCAAAGGCCTTCACCGCGTTCTCATTCAAAATGACGCGCTCTTTGTCGGCGGGTATATCTTTCGAGAAGTTGCGGCCCACCACGAGCTGCAGCTTCAGCGTGGATATATATTGTTCGTCTGCCTTTACATAGTTCAGCGAAGAAGTTTTATCGGTATGGCCTTCTGCCTGAAACTGGTCGCCATCGTACAGGCGCGGCGGTACCGAGGTAGACCAGGCCACTTCCTCTACATGCGGAATGTTCTTGAGCGCATGCGCGAATGTTTTTCTGTCTTTAATCCATTCACCGCGTTTTACCACGACCAGGTTCTCGCGGTTAAAGCCTACGTCTTTGTTAGCCAGGAAGTGCAGTTGTTGGAATACCACTACCGTACAGACGATCAGCACCATCGAGATGGCAAACTGGAACATCACCAGACCGTTGCGCAGCACCTTGCCTTGCTTGCCGGTACGCAGGGTACCCTTCATCGCCTCTACGGGTGAGAAGCGGCTCAGGAAGATGGCGGGGTAGCTACCCGACAAGGCGCTCATGATCAGGATCAGTGCACCCAGCACCATGAGAATTTGAGGGTCCGTGAACAGGTTGAGATGAAGGTCGTTGCCCGTCAGTACGTTGAAGAGCGGCAATACCAGCTGCGCTGCCGCCAGGCCCATACCTGCCGCCAATACACAGAACATCAATGCCTCCACGAAGAAATGCACGGCCAATTGCAGGCGGTTCGACCCCAGGATCTTACGCAAGCTTGACTCTTTGATACGACGTGTATACTGCGCCGTCGATAAGTTCATGAAGTTGATGCACGAGAGCAACACGATAAAGATCTCAACACCCGACAGCACGTATAAAATCACGACGCTGCTGACGGTATTCAGGCGGTTATAGATATTGTCCGAGTATAAGCGAATGCTGGTAAGCGGCTGTGCGAACAGCTCCCACGAACGACCGCTTTTTGTATAGTCGTCGAAGGACTGGTTCATGGTGCGACGCAAGGTTGTTTCAGCATACTTGCGTGGAAGGATCGGCAGTTTGGCCGTGAGCGCTTCGGGTGAAGCATGTTTGTCGAGCAGTACAAAGGTCTCGAAGGTTGTCCAGATCCAGTTCCAGTCGGCCTTGGCGATATTTTCGAAGGTGTTCATAGACACCAGCATGTCGAAGTCGATATACGAGTTCGAGGGTACTTCTTTTACAATGCCCGTTACCTGGTATGTCACCAGGGCGCCATCGCCCTGCGGGCTCGTGTCTTTTACTTCGAGCAGTTTGCCCAGGGGGTCTTCGTCGCCGAAATAGCGGCGTGCGGCTTCTTCTGTCAGGACAATGCTCCGCGCCAGCGTCAAGGCTGTGGCAGCGTTGCCCTTTACAAGCGGGAAGGTGAAAACGGAAAGAAAGTTAGAGTCCACCGCCAGAATCTTGCTTTCATCAAAGGCATGCGCTTCGTGCTTCGTATCCGTATACGATACCAGGAAGTTGCCCGTCGGATGTACGCGTGTTACCTGCTCTACCTCCGGAATCTCGGCATCCAACGCATAGGCTACGCCCGGACCGGTGGAAGAGAACAGGTGGTCGTCGTTTTCGCCCCAGATGAAGGTCTGGTTGATGCGGTAGATGCGGTCGGCGTTTGCGTGAAAACGGTCATAGCTCACCTCGTGCTGCACATACAGGTAGATTAGCAAAGTGCTGACGATACCGGCCGTTAAGCCCAGCAGGTTGATGGCCGAAAATAGCTTTTGGCGCCGCATGTTGCGCAGAAAGAGAAGAACGTGGTATTTGATCATGGGGCGGAGATTTGATGAGACAGGGACCAAAGGTCGTACCAGTTGCTGAAAATCGTGTTTTTTAGCGATTAAGGCCCATTGTTACGTCTGAAAGACGTTCGATATTGTTACAGGATGTCCGATATCGAATACTTTTCTGCGGACAGTGCGCGGGGAAGCCGCACCATTATACTACGTACTGAGGAGTCAAATCATATAAGAAAGGCTGGCGCAAGTTTTAGTCCCAAGCGTTAGCGTAGGGGCGGAACTTGTGACTGGAACTGCCAGCAGTCTTAGACTGCCGAGTGCCCCGCAGCGGCAATTCGCCAATGGTCCACGCCTTTACCTGAGCCCACGTCGTAGTCACAAGTGCCCCGGAGCCTCAGGCTTGCAAGCAATACAACCTAGACACAATGGCAGGAATACCTTAGCCAAAGAGCACCCATGACGCTACAGAAACGCCATAAAATAGACAAATACAACAGAGAGATAGAGTAGGGATAAAGTATACTTAAAGTATACATAGAGTATACTTACTGTATGCCGGCAGTACCCTACGCCAGGAGTCTGCCAATCTGGCGCTTTTTTCAGAAAAAGCGATCACTCAGGACGCCAGGTATTCTACCAGGCCGTCGCGGATAGCCGTGAAGGTGCGGACGAGGGTATCTTCGTCTTCCTCCAGCAGCGTTACGCGGAAGCCTTGCAACTCGGAACAGAACGACGAGATCGGCACGACACAAACCCCTTTCGATCCCAGCAGGTAATAAACAAAGCGCTTGTCCTGTTGAATATTCTCCTGATTCACCCAGGCCTCTACCAAGGTTCGTACTTCGGCATTATCAATGCGCATCTGCTGATGCGGCTTCAGCACGCCTTCGCGGAAGATGATCGTGTTATAAAAAGCACCGAACGTTTCGTTGAAGGTTAGCTCCGGCACGGTGCCGAGAATGTCGGATATGATCTTACTGCGACGCCCGATGTTGGTGTTCGTAGCCTCGCGGTAGCCTTTAAAGCGTGGGTCGCCCAGGATCTTCGGAATCGCGAGCTGCGGCAGCTTCGTCGAGCACACCTCGATCATCTTGGCGTTGTCGAGCGCCTGGCAGAAGCGGTTGAAGTCCTGGTCTTTGTCGCGGTTGTAGTATTCCATCCAGCCGCAGCGTGACCCGGGCCACGGCATCTCCTTTGAGATGCCTTTCATGGAGATGCCCGGCACATCGCCAATGATCTCTGCGAGCGAATACGCGCGCGCCCCGTTGTAGGTAATGTTGATATAGATTTCGTCGGCTAATAAAAACAGGTTAAACTCTTTCGCGATGGCGACGATGCGCTGCAAGGTTTCCAGCGGGTATACCATGCCCGTCGGGTTGTCGGGGTTGATGATTAGGATGCCGACAACGTTGGGGTTGTATTTGATCTTGTTGTATAGATCGTCCAGGTCCGGGTACCATTTGTTATCCGGATCGAGCTTATACGTCAGCGGCTCGTGGGCTGCGTGGGCCGCTTCGGCGCTGGAATGCGTGGAGTATGCCGGCGAAGGACCGATGACGCGCGACGTGCGCGAGATGAACTGGTATGCTTTGGAGATGGCGTCGCCCAGGCCGTTGAAGAAACAGATATCATCGGCCGTAATCTGTACGCCGTCCATGGCGTTTGTCTGGCGGGCGAGGAATTCGCGCGTGGCCTGCATGCCTTTGGATGGACAATAGCTATAGGTATCGTCTTGCTTCATGAGGTCGGCGATGACGTCCTTGATCCACTGCGGCAGCTTGTGGTTCTTTTGAATGGGGTCGCCGATGTTCTCCCATGAAATGGCCACACCGAGCTTTTGCAGCTGGTCTGCCTTCTTTACGATCTCCCGGATTTCGTAGCTGAGCTCTTTTGCTCCTTCACTTAGCAGCTTTTGTCGCATACTCCAAAAAAAATTGAAAGGCGATGTTGAGAAGTTTGGAGAAAGGATTCAAGCAGATGGAGGATTTTATTTTTTTGAAAACAAGTGTTTGTTGGGAATAGCCAAAAAAATTGCCCCATGTCGTTAAACATGGGGCAATGAATATTTAAATCTTTCAGTTCTTCCTACAGCTCGTTTGCTTTCATCTGCTTCACCGCATAGTCTGCGGCGCGCGCCGTAAAGGCCATGTACGTCAACGATGGATTCTGCGTAGACGTAGATGTCATACACGCTCCATCCGTCACAAACACGTTTTTACACGCATGCACCTGGTTCCACTTGTTGAGTATCGATGTCTTCGGATCGTGGCCCATGCGGGCGCCGCCCATCTCGTGGATGTCGAGGCCAGGGGCCTGGTGGCTGTCGAAGGTTTGGATGTTGGTAAAGCCGGCTTTGCTATACATCTCGGAGATTTGTTCGAGATAGTCTTTTACCATTTTCTCGTCGTTGTCATCGTAGTCCATCGAGATCTTGAGCAGTGGCATGCCCCACGCATCTTTCTGGTCTTTGTCGAGGGCAACATAGCTGCTTTCCTTCGGAATCGTCTCCCCCATCATGTGTGAGCCTACGCTCCACATGCCGAGCGACGGATGTAAAATATTGTCTTTCAAGTCCGCCCCGATACCATCGAACGAGCGCTCGACGTGGCGAAAGGCCTGGAAGCCCGCAGCATAGCCACGCAGGAAGTTGGTCTCTTGTTTCTGTACGTTGCGGAAGCGTGGTATATAACATCCGTTGGGGCGATTGCCGGCTTTGGTATAGTCGGCGAAGCCTTCGTACTCAGCCGATACACGGGCGCGATAGTTGTGAAACGCCACATATTTACCCAGCACACCGCTGTCATTCCCGAGACCGTTCGGGAAACGGTTGGAGGTGGAGTTGAGGAGAAGAAGGTTTGTATTCATCGCAGCAGCATTGACGAAAATGATGCGTGCAAAGTATTCTGTAGTCGCCTTGGTTTCGGCGTCAATGACGCGTACACCGGTCGCACGACCTTTCTGTTCATCGTAAATGATAGAGTGTACCACCGAGTTTGGACGCAGTGTCATGTTACCGGTGCGTTCCGCCCAGGGTATCGTCGAGGCATTGCTGCTGAAGTAGCCGCCAAACGGACAGCCCCGCTGACACAAGTTACGGTGCTGGCACTTGGCGCGGCCTTGCTGCGCGTGGATCGGTTGTTGCTCGGTGATATGCGCGCAGCGGCCGACGATGATGTGACGATCTTTATAATTCTCTGCTACTTTCTCTTTGAAATAGCTTTCTACTTTGGTCATTTCCATCGGCGGCAGGAACTCGCCGTCGGGTAGTGCCGGGATGCCGTCTTTGTTACCGGAAATGCCGGCAAACTTTTCAACATAGCTATACCAGGGCTCGATGTCTTGATAACGGATCGGCCAGTCAACGACAAAGCCATCGCGCGCGGGACCTTCAAAGTCGAAGTTACTCCACCGTTGTGTCTGACGTGCCCAGAGCAGCGACTTGCCGCCCACCTGATAACCGCGGATCCAGTCGAACGGCTTGTCTTGTACATACGGGTGCTCCTGATCTTTCACAAAGAAGTGTGCGGCATCTTCGTTGAAGGCATAGCACTTGCTCACGATCGGGTTGGCATCTTTAACCTCCTTCGGCATTTGGCCGTAGTGCGGGAACTCCCACGGCTGCATGTTGGTGGTGGGGTAGTCCTTGAGGTGTTTTACGTCGCGGCCGCGTTCGAGCACGAGCGTCTTCAGACCTTTTTCCGTCAGCTCTTTGGCGGCCCAGCCGCCACTGATGCCGGAGCCGATGACGATCGCGTCGAAGGTATTTTGTTTGGTTGCGTCAATATTGGCGTTCATGCAAGAATCGTTTTGAGGTCGCTGTTGGCATCAATCTTCACTTCACCCGTAAACTTGCCGGGAATCATCTTATAGCCAAACACATTGGTCATGACATATTCGGAGCCGAGATAGCCGCGAATGGTAAGCTGGCGGAAGGGCTCGTAAAAAGCCTTGAGGTTGTCGTCGCTCTGCGCCGGCGTGGCCGTCTTGCCGGCTTCAATGGTCTGGAAGAATGCCTGCCACTCGGCCGGTGTGCAGTCTTCCGCGTCCTTGCCGGTTTTGTCGGCCAGGGCCTTTTGCGCTTGCGTCAGGCCGGCCATAAATTTCTTCTGGGCGTCGGCATCGAAGCAGTCGTCCATCATCCGCAATACATATTGGTGGATGTTGAGTTCTTTGGCACCAGGCGTATCGGTTTTGGGAATCAGCGCGTCGGTCATGGTTGCCAACAAATTTTCCTGCTGACCGCTCACCTGAAGCTTGTTTAATTTGATGGTGGCTTCGGTGGCCGCCTCCTTGCTGGTACAGTGCGGCAGAATGATCGCCGCCCCCGCTATCAACCCCAGTTGTTTTAATGCCGTTCTTCGTTGCATGTAATTTCAATCGTCTGCACTAAACTACTAATATTATAGATTTCCCTCTCCACCACCGGTAAAAAACAGTGTGAGTGTGAGCGCGAGAGCGAAATAGGGCGATATTTATCGCTTCCGGTCTAGTCGGACGACGTTTTCTACGTGCATCGTGTGAGGGAACATGTCCACCGGCTGCACCGCCGAAATCTCATATTTCTCCGACAACCACTTCAGATCGCGCGCCTGCGTTGCCGGATTACAGCTCACATACACAATCTTCTCCGGCTCTGCCTTTAACAACATCTTGCACACATCCTCGTGCATCCCCGCCCGCGGCGGATCCGTAATCACCGTATCCGGCCGCCCATGGGTTGACAGGAATTCATCGTCCAGCAGGTCCTTGATATCGCCTGCATAAAAATCGGTATTGGTAATACCATTGATCTGCGAGTTGACCTTCGCGTCATCAATTGCCGCCGCCACATATTCCAGACCCACAACTTTCCGCGCCTGGCCCGCCACAAAATTGGCAATGGTACCGGTGCCGGTATACAAATCATACACCAGCTCATGTCCTTTCAAGTCCGCCATCCTCCACGCAATCTTATACAGCTCAAACGCCTGATCCGAGTTTGTCTGATAGAACGACTTCGGCCCTACACGGAACTGCAGCACACCACTGCCGTCCGGCTTCGGCATTTGCTCCGTGATATAGGGATTGCCTTTCCAGGTAAGAATAGTAAGATCGGCAAACGTGTCGTTCTTCTTGCCGTTAATCACATATTGGAACGACGTAATCTGCGGGAAGTCACGCTCCAGGCGACGCAGAATCAGCTCTGTCCATTCCATCTTGTCGTAGACTACCTGCAAGATGATCATCGTCTCGCCCGTGGTAGCCGTACGGATTGTAACCGTACGCAGGAATCCGATCTGCTTGCGCAGATCGAAGAAGGGTATATTATTTTTTACAGCCTCATCTTTTACCACCAGCCGGATGGCGTCGGAGGGATCGGGTTGCAGGTGGCATTCCTTTACATCAAATACCAAATCGTATTTGCGCGGAATGTGATACCCCAGCGCCACTTCACCCTCTCCGGGTTTATTCTCATCGCTCATCTCTGCCCATGTGCGCCAGCGTTGCGCGGAGAATGTATAGTCGAGCTTGTTGCGGTAGAAGCGGGTTCTGGCCGAGGGGTGGATCGGCGTAAGCGGCGGCAGCGTGAGGCCCCCGAGACGTTCGAGGTTGTCGACTACCTGCTGTTGTTTGTAGTGCAGCTGGTTTTCGTATTGAATGTGCTGCCACGAGCAGCCACCGCACAGACCGAAGTGCATGCAGAACGGCTGCGCGCGGTCGGGTGACAGCTCGCGGATCTGCGTTACGCGGCCTTCCAGGTAGCTGCCTTTGATCTTGGTGAGGGCTGCATCGACCGTGTCGCCGGGTGCGCAGCCTTCCAGGAAAATCACTTTGCCGTCTACGTGCGAAACGCATTTGCCTTCAGAAGCCATGGTTTCGACTACAATATTTTCGATTACGTCGCCTTTTCGCATAAAGGCGCAAAAATACAAACTGGCGGGGGTTTTCCCCCTCGTCCTGATTCTCTATCTTTAACATTCCCGAACCGGCATGTGTAGCGTATGAATCGCATTGTTTTTCTCCTTCTGCTCGTATTCCTCTGCCTTCCTGCTGCAGCCCGGCATATTGTGGGGGGAGAAATCGAGCTTGTGCACGTATCCGGAAACATCTATCGCATCAACCTCATCTATTACCTCGACGTTCAGAACAATCCCACGCGCGATCCCGAAGCGGAAGAGCGCGTCATTCAAGTGGGGATCTTTCGAAAATTCGACAACCGGCGCCTGCGCCTGAAGCCGCTCACGTTTTGGTCACGCACTTCGGTCGAGTACACGCAACCCAACTGCTCCAATGGTGGCATCATTACGGACAAGATTGTGTATACCGATACGATACAGCTACGCAGCAACGCCTTCAATCACGCCGATGGCTACTACATCAGCTGGGAGCGCTGTTGCCGCAACTATAACAGCGTAGGCCTGGTCAACATCGTCAGCAAAGAGCCGCCCGAAGGCACGGTGGACTTTCCCAACGCCGCCGGTCAGACATTTTACATGGAGTTCCCCGCCGTCGTATGGCGCAACCGGGCGTTCATCAATTCATCGCCCGCGTTGTTTCGGCCCTTGAGCGACTATGCGTGCCCCGGCAAGCAGTACTATGCCGATTTCTCCGGCACCGACCCCGATGGCGATTCGCTTGTCTACTCACTTGTTACTCCCCTGAACACCGTCACGGCCGAAGCGGTCCCGGCCAATGGTCCACACCCGGGCCCCTATCCCGACGTACGCTGGGAATCGCCGTACAGCCTCACCAACGTCATGCGCGGCAGTCCTGACCTGGCCATTAGCCGCGAAGGCTTGCTTACCGTCACGCCGTCCTTCAGCGGTGTGGGCTTGTATGTCTTTGGTGTCCGTTGTGAAGAATATCGTGGAGGTCGTAAGATCGGCGAGGTTCGCCGCGACTTCCAGATGTATGTCGTCGATGAATGCCCCACCGCCGTGCCGCCACAGATCCTTGGCCGCACCCTGAGTGAAGGCACCTTCACCCACGACGATATCATGAACGTTACGTTTCCCGCCGGTATGCCGGATGCCAACCGCTGCATCGAGGTGCGCATCTCCGACGACGATATAAACAACCTCGCCGATGGCTTTGCCGAAGAGATCGAGCTACATGCGGTTCCGATCGGGTTCAACGCCGATATCAGCGACATCCTTCCCGCCATCACGTCCGCACGGCTCACACGCACCAGCCCCTTCGCGACGTTCCGCGTCTGCTTTCCGGAATGTCCCTTTGTAAACCGCCCATTCCAGATCGCCTTCATTGCCGCCGACGACGCCTGTAGCTTGCCAAACCTCGACACACTACTCGTTACCATCACTATCACGCCGCCGCTCAACGCGCCCGCGGTATTCGTCACGAACGACATCAACGAACAATTTAACGAAGGCAGTGGCATAAAGACCTGGAACATTGAAGCATTTGATGCCGACGGCGATGCGATGGACATTACCGCTTTACCTTTGACCGGTCCCACATCCCTCGCCGAAGCCGGTATGAGCCTGACCGTAAACCCGCAGACCGGTAATACACGCACCGCTATTTTTCAATGGGACATTCGGTGTGACGTATTTGATTTCACCCAACAGACGGTCTTCCCCGTAATACTCCAGGTTGAGGACGCCGATCAATGCCTTTTCAAAGAGCCGGATCTCCTGAACATGAATCTCCGGATCATCCTGCCCCTCAATAGCAAGCCCATAATCTCATCCCTCGGACTCACCAGTGATCGCTTCGACGACTCGGTAACAGTCGAACGAAAAATAAACGAGTCGCTTAATTTCAAGGTCCTAGGACATGACGAGAACGGCGACATGCTAACCTTGTATGGTGAAGGCAAAGACTTTGCCTTGTCAGATTACAACGCTATCTTCCGTCAAGAGGAAAGCGCAGGAGAGGTAGAGTCGCCGTTTGCATGGGATCTCCGTTGTGGCCCGATCGACCTGCGCCTGAAGAGCTCTTTCACGTTCCACTTCATCGTACAGGACTATAACAACAAATGCCGCTTTAAATACCAGGACACCCTGGTCGTAAATGTCAACGTCTCGCCGCCCGACAACCGCGCCCCTGCCTTGTCCGTCGCGAACACCAACCCCGACCTGGTGCTGGCGGCAGACAACTCCATGAACATCATCCTCGGCCAGCCCATCTCCCTGGCCCTGACCGGCCGCGACCCCGACCTCTTTCCTCAACCCGACATGCTCACCATGAGCCTGGTCGGCGCCACGGGCACCGTTGAGCCCTCCGGCTATACCTTTACGTCCTCGCCCGCACAGAGCATTGTGAACGGCACCTTCCTCTGGGAGCCGGACTGTAGCATCTTCGTAAACCGGGTATATGAGAACGATTATACCTTTACCTTCCGCGTAAGCGACGACCGCTGCTTCGCCAACCTCGCCGACACGGTAACGGTAAGCCTGCACATCGAAGATGTCGACGGCAGCGACGATAAATTCCTTCCGCCCAACTTCGTTACGCCTAACGGCGACGACAAGAACGACTATTTCGCCATGCTAAAACTCGACGATGCCGGCGAGCTGGTCAACATCCTACCGCTCGACAACTGCGCGGGGCATTTTGAACGAATTACAATCTTTAATCGCTGGGGTCGTCGCGTATTCTCGAGTGGCAGCCGGGAGTTTCAGTGGTATCCCAACGGGGAGGCTCCTGGAATGTATTTTTATCACATCGGCTATTCAAACAATGAATACCGCGGAGTTATTACCGTCGCCTACTCGGGCAAAGACCAATAAATTTCTTGCATTAAGGGGCCACTGCTTTGACGACGAAAGCCCGCAGCTCAGCCATCTTACCCTCGTGAAAACGCCAGACGTCGCAGTACGCGTAATGCGTCGCTTTCCCGTCTTTGTCCTTCATGGTGATGTCACCGACGGCCGTGAGGAAATCACCCTCCGCGATCAGGTTAGCGACCGTAACGTTGGGCGGCTCTAAGTACGTTGTTGCCATGTATTGGCGTACAGCCGCTCTGCCTTTCAGGGTCTGCTCGCCAACAAACGTCCACGCTGTGTCGTCGGTACAGAGTGACAGGAATCCCTCATGATTACCCTCCGCGATGGCCGCGTTTCCCTTTAATAATGTTGCTTTATTTTTCTCTGACATATTAATCTGTCTTAGGTTTATAGTCGTTCGGAAGACAGAGAAAACGTCGTGCCAGGGGTGCCGGTTCTGAAATTTCTCCATTTTCAAGAAACAGCCGCGAACACTCCCCCGCTACCTTCGTTAAAAAACAAACACATTTATGGAAGCAATTAATAAAGACTGGAGCCAGATCAAGCTCCGGATTAACATCAAAACCACCATCGAAAAAGCCTATAGCTCGTGGGCTACACAGCAAGGCCTGGAGGCATGGTTCCTCCGGAAAGCCGCCGCCACGGACGCACAGGGCAAAAATCGTAAAACCAACGAGCTGTTGTCGAAAGACGATACCTACCTGTGGACCTGGCACGGTTACAGCGATGACATGAAACACGAAGGCGCCGTGCTGGAGGCCAACGGCAAAGACAAGTTCGCGTTCAGCTTCTCGTCCAATTGCCCCGTTACCGTTTCAATCTATAAGGAGCAGGACGAAGTGATCGTGGAGTTGATCGAAGACAACATACCGGTAGACAATGCGCGGATTTTCAAACATTACACCAGCAACACCATGGGCTGGACATTCTTCCTTACCAACCTCAAGTCGGTACTCGAAGGCGGTTTGGACTTGCGGAATTTCAATCCGTCACTCAAGAATGTGATCACCGCCTGAGGCTTTTCGGTAATCACCGGGCGTCTGTCCTGTGCGTTGTTTAAACAACTGGCTGAAGGTACTGAGACTATCCCAGCCTATGGCCAGACATACATCCGCTACCACCATGCCGGGGTCGAGCAGCAACTGCTTGGCCTCGGCTATGCGGCGGTCTATAATGTATTGGTGAGGCGTCTTGTGAAAAACCTTGTTGAAGAGCCTTAGAAAATGCTGATGGTTCATGGCGGCGATACTCGCCAGCTCATCCAGCGTTAACGTGCGATTGAAATTATCTTCGATCCACTCGCGCACTACCGCCAGACGCTTGTAGTTCTCCTGCCGGGTGGAGGCCTTCCGCACATCCAGCTTCATCGACTCTTCCGAAGCGTATTGATTAAACGAAAGGATCTCGACCAGGATCGACCGGATCACGGCATCGGCTTTCATCGTGATAAACGACGAGCAACTGTCGGGCAATGACGCCAGCAAGCGAATGCGTTCTTTAAATACATCGGTTGCCGGATAAATCCGCTCTGTTAAATTCCAGTCCGCCGCATCACCGCCCGCGTGCAACGCCGGAGTCCGCGACTGAAAATACAACATCATAGGCTGCACGACCGCGCTGCCCACGTGTAGCCTGAGTGTGCTGTTGCCGTTCACGATCAGAAACTTGTTCTCATCCAGCGTGCGGGTCAATCCATTGAGCTTAAAAGAGAATGTCCCCCCGAGAGAATAAATCAACCCGTGGTGACATCGGTGCTCGGGAATGACGAAATCCGAGACCTTACTCGTAAAAATTACATGTTCTGGAAAATAAGGGAGAGCCGTTGTGGAGAAGGCAGGATGGTCGGTAAGGGTAAAACTTCTCATGGCTTCGAAAGCTACGTAGCTTCTGTCAGATTTTGTCGCTAAACGGGTGTTTTGAAGAGGATTGCCGCTAAATTTGGGATTCATTTATGAACCTCGAGCTCCAGCCCCTGATTGATAGTACGGACGATGACTTCGACGCGATCTATCCGGACCATATCAGGCAGTTGGCCCGAAAGCATTGGACTCCAATTTCCGTAGCGAAAGCTGCGGCTCAATTTCTGGTTAGCCGGCGTGGCATTAAGGTGCTGGATATCGGTTCAGGTGTAGGCAAGTTCTGTATGGTCGGCGCCGCTCTTACCCACGGTCATTTTACCGGAGTCGAGCAGCGGTCGGAGCTTGTTGAATTATCCAGAATGCTCTCCGCTTCTTACGGACTTACCAATACGAACTACATCAACGCAAACATCATTTCGATTGACTTCCGTGATTACAACGG
Source organism: Dawidia cretensis (assembly GCF_018598175.1). Lineage (GTDB taxonomy): Bacteria > Bacteroidota > Bacteroidia > Cytophagales > Cyclobacteriaceae > Ohtaekwangia > Ohtaekwangia cretensis. Next base: position 15,543 of record NZ_JAHESE010000026.1, on the reverse strand, counting down.
ATTCTATTTGTATAATTCGTTCTTCGAGAACATGGACCCGCGCAATAGCATTGACAAAACCATTTCGCTGAGCGCCGGGTTTTATACCACCTACGGTGCCCATACATCTAACAAGCTTAGCTCCTTACCGTCTGGCGTACGCCTTGCCACCTATTTCACAGACGAGTGGATCGTTCCGACCAACTTCGAGCTGATCGACACACTATTCAAGGGAAATCTTAAGCTCTGGGAAAAAATGTATTGACTTTGCGAAAAGTCAGTCACACTCGGTTTGACAAACCGCCAGGGCACGCTCATCGGGATGAATGCGGTTGGTCAACGATTCCTTTTCTATTTGTTTTTTTCCCCAGTTGTGCAAATGCGCTATAAACGGAATCAGCTCATGTGCCGTCTCGGTTAAGGAATATTCCACTTTGGGCGGCACCTCGTAATACATCTTTCGAACGATCAAGTTATCGTCCTCCAGCTCCCGTAACGTTTGGGTAAGCATTTTCGTGGTGATATCGGGCAGGGTCCTGGTCAGCTCCCCATAGCGCAGTACCTTTTTCATGTTCAGGTACCACAAGATCCGAGCTTTGTATTTCCCACCAATGCGCTTGAATGCGTAATCCACTGCGCACATTTGCGTTGCCTCAGCAACAACCGATTTATTTTTCATTTTTATTTCATTACAAGCACCTGATAACCACCATTACATACCTTTTGGTTCATACGATACAAAAAAGTACATACTTGCCAACAGCGACTATTTGATCCACTATTGCAGCATAGTAAAACAAATAACAATGGACCTAAGATTAAAGGATAAAGTAGCCGTGGTGACGGGTGCGTCAAAAGGGATTGGTGCTGGCATTGCAAAAGCATTTGCCACAGCAGGCGCAAAAGTCGTTGTCAATTACGCATCGAGTAAAGAAGGTGCTGATAAAGTCGTACAGGAGATTACACGAAACGGCGGCACCGCCATTGCCGTGCACGGCGATGTGACAAAAGCAGCCGATGTAAAAAGACTTTTTACAGAAATAAAAACCGCCTTCGGCAGATTGGATATCCTCGTCAACAATGCCGGTGTTTTTAAATTTGAACCGTTGGAGGCAGTGACAGAGGAGACGTTCTATGCACAATACAACACGCATGTTTGGGGCAATCTACTGGCGACGCAAAATGCGGTTGAGTTGTTCGGTGATCGCGGTGGAAGTATCATCAATATCAGCTCTACCGTAAGCCAAAACCCGATGCCCGGCCTGGTGGTCTATTGTGCAGCAAAAGCCGCTGTTGATACCATGACAAAATTACTGGCAAAAGAACTGGGTGGGAGAAAAATCCGGATCAATACAATAGCACCCGGTGTCACAGAAACCGAAGGCACGCATGCTGCCGGCATCATTGGGGGAGAGCTGGAAAAACAAATGGTGGCCAATACGCCGCTGGGCCGAACCGGGCAGCCGGAAGATATTTCAAAAGTTGCTGTGTTCCTGGCTTCGGATGATGCCGGGTGGGTAACCGGCGAGAGAATTACAGTTGCAGGCGGACTGCTCTAACCTCGACGAGGAATTTTGTGCCATCAATGAAGGCCTCCTGTGGAAGGCCTTTTTTGTTTTGGGGTTTATATGTGCCTGCAGCAAATTATGTGCTCCGATCGTTCTCGATATTATCTTTGCAGATCGCAATTTGTTTTTTCATGGCCTTTAGCTCAGCGATCTTTTCATCCAGTTGAACCAGCTTCTTGTCCAGCACACGCAGCCTTGCATTTTTAGTGAATTGTTTCTTATACCAGGCATCGACTACTTCACGAATTTCCGCCAGCGTAAATCCAACCGCCTTCGCCATCTTAATGAACCGTATTTTCTCAACAACATCCTGTTCATAATAGACATAGTTGTTGGTCGTAACATCCTTCTTCTTCACGCCACTGAATAGTCCCGCTTTTTCGTAAAAACGTATCGTTCCCACCGGAATGCCGGCTTCTTTAGAGAGTTGGCTGATCAATTTCATTCGCGTCCGTATTAAAAATAAATTCAAACCATGCAGTATACTGTATGGTTGTTACGCACAAAAGTCCGGCTTATTTTTGAGCCGAGCAACCGTAAAATTTGTCATCGAAACTACCTTATGGAAATGAACTATTCAGACGACGAGCTTGTGAAGCTGCTGCCTGGTTTTACCCATGGCTACGCAAACGTAAACGATGTAGACCTTCACTACGTAAAGGGAGGCGTGGGTACACCGTTGGTATTACTTCCGGGATGGCCGGAAACCTGGTGGACCTATCACAAAGTAATGCCTCTTTTGGCTAAACACTATGAAGTGATCGTTGTCGATCTGCGCGGCATGGGGGGGGTCGGGCAAACCGTTAGGAGGTTATAAAAAACGGAATATGGCGTGTGACTTATTCGAATTGGTGAAAGTAATGGGCTATAATCAAGTGACTATTGGCGGACACGACATCGGCGCTCACGTTGCCTTCAGCTTTGCTGCCAATTACCCAGCATTCGTATCCAGCCTTATTCTTCTGGACACACCACATCCTGATGATAGTATGTACCGTCTACCCATGCTGCCCATACCGGGAGCGGACTATGTGTATCCCTGGTGGCTGGCATTTAATCAGATCAAACAGCTTCTGGAAGGGCGCATGTCAATCGTGATCGATTGGATTTTCAACCAATTGCTACGGAAGAAAGATTCTGTTACCGACTTTGATCGCGCTGTTTATGCCGCTGCTTACAACAGCGCAGATGCTATTCGTGCTTCAAATGCCTGGTACCAGGCATTTCCACAAGATATCGCGGACAGTCGAACATATGCCAAACTTACCATGCCCGTATTAGGTGTGGGCGGAAGCGGTTACGCTTTATTACAGCATGCACTACCCGCGGTTGCTACCACGTATAGCCTGGAAAAAATCGATGATGCCGGGCATTTTATTTTGGCGGAAAAGCCTGAAGAAACGGCACACGTCATTACTCAGTTCTTAGAATGCTATGTTTAATCTTCGTCATTCTCGTATAACGTTGTCTCTATCAATTCGACGGTTGCATCAAATCTTTCCTTGTTGGGTGCGCTGACGTTTTCGATCGCTTCGATATCGGTGATAAGCTCAAAAAGTTGCTCTTCGTACTCGCTATCAATATCATTAAGCGCACCCTTATTGGTTACAGCATCGTCGGCCTCGATTAAGAATTTGGACGCATCAGCGTGGCCATTTTTTGTAATTGCATCACGGAATGCACTGAGGCTTTGTACCAGTTCTTGTTTCATGTTTCTTGATTATACGTTATAGTTGGAGTTTACCTTTGTTTCCTAAATTCTCCCGCGCGATCGTAGTAGCTGCCGTGGCGGTTTTCCTTGCGCTCTGCAATGCGATCTTTAAGTTGGCCGGTATGAATTTAGTATTCCCTATTTCGCCTCGCTCCACTTACAAATCCAGTGACTAATGTTCTCCAGGCGAATTCACCCATCACTTTTTTGTTGGTAATGAAGACAAAGGAGACGAATCTCGTTAATTCCTCCTGCTCTTTAGAGCGCATGATGATTTCATCGTTTTTGTCATTGTTCCCTTTGACCAGACTACTCAACTTTTCAGTCAGCCGATTGAACATTAGAATTTGCTCTTTGGATAAAGTGATATTTGATTCCGAGAAAAATCTAAAAAATTCGTCCATACCCTACAATATGGTAAAACTTTGCTGCTTATGATGGTTTACAGCGGGGTCAATATGATCCGGAATATTCAACCGCTGTTTCCCAATTTCTCGCAGGTTCCGAATTAATCCGCTACATACGAGATAAGATGCTTTTTTCGGTAGGCCTTAAAAACAAAAAAGCCCATCCCGACAGGTCGGGATGAGCTTTTGAGTGTTGTTGGTTACTACCGCGTGATCCCGCTGGTATTCTAACCTAACGCGGAAATGCCTCAGAATTAATATTTTACAAACTACAAGTGATGCTACTAACCGAATTACCGGAGGCATCAAAAGAGTGAAAAATCTATCAAAATTTGTAAGAACGTATAGCTATAAAGATACGAAAAACCTTCGATTTGGCCATGGATTAAGCGATAATAAGTGATTATTATATACTTAACTAAGGTTAAGATATTGCATCACTTCGGCTTCGGGGATACCGGTATACGAACAGAATTCGCCCAGGGAGACGAACTGGTGTTTCTGCTTGCCGAGATCTCTACGTAAGGTAGCCATGACCTTGCGGGCGTAACGGCCGCTACGGCCGGTGATCTTCTCTATGTCTTTTGAGTATATAACGATGCGTTTGACTTCCATAATACTGTATCTATACTGTTGGTATACCTGTGCCTGGGCGTTGGTCTGAAATATACAACCTGGAAGAGTTAGGCAGTGTTGGCACAGGATGACCTGATACGGAACCTGCTCTTTTGAGGATAGCTTCTGACTCCATTCTTTTGCTGCTGTTGTTGCAACGGCGGCCTAACCGACCTGGGCATGTATACAGGTCGGACAACGAAACAAGAATGAATGGCAAGACAATTGGGCCTTATCAAGTTGATAGGGCAAATGGGAGGCGTGAGCTTCTACAAGACCGCCCAGGACGGGTTCCTGGCGCGGCAGAAAGGTGGCGTGAACGGTGACCGTATCAAGAACAGTCCGGAGTTTGCGCGCACCAGGGAGAACGGTAGCGAGTTTGGAAGGGCCGGCGAAGCCGGCAAGGTTTTACGAACTGCATTCCGCGCGCTGATCGTCAACACGGCGGATAGCCGTATGGCGAGCCGCCTGACGGGTGAAATGGTGAAGGTGATTAAAGCGGACGCGACCAACGTGCGAGGTGAACGGAACGTGATCGACGGTGAAACCGAGCTGCTGCGCGGGTTTGAGTTTAACGAGCGAGGTAAACTGAACCGTACATTTTTTGCGCCCTTTACCACGACGATCAATCGGCAGACCGGTATGCTGCAGGTAGAAATACCGGCATTTGTTCCAGGCAACATGATTGCCGCTCCGCAAGGGGCGACGCACGTGCGATTGGTGGCCGGCGGGGCTGTGGTGGACTTCGAAAACGAAGACTACAACGTCATTACGACCGCTACCGAGGAACTGCCGGTGAATGGTGCAGCTCAGTTGCCGCTTCAGACATTGACAACGCTCGTAGGCCCGGGCGGCGTTCGGCCGATGTTCCTCGTCTTTGGCGTGGAGTTCTACCAGCTGGTGAACGGTCAACAATACTCGCTGAAGAACGGTGCGTATAACGCGCTGACTCTGGTGGCTGTAGACGGTGGAGGTGCGTAATGGAGCTGGAGTTGATCAGGGACTATGACCCTGAAGGAACGAACGGCGAAATCAAAAATGAGGGGCAGCTTGTCTGCCCCTCTATTGAACTCCCCTGGTTGGACAATCGGCGAAGTGTGTCGTGTATACCGGAGGGGCGGTATGAGGTACGTAGGCGGTATACGGAGAAACGCGGGCATCATCTGCTCGTAGTGGACGTGCCGGGCCGAAGCAATATTCTCATTCACCCGGCGAACGACGCGAAGAAGGAGCTGCTGGGATGTATCGCACCGGTGACGACGTTGACCGGACCAGGTCGGGGAAATCAATCGAGACTCGCCAATGAAAAGCTCAAGATCCTGGTGCTTGCTGCCCTGGATCGAAATGAAAAAGTTTTTATCACGATTAAATCAGAAGGATCATGAATATAATTCAACGATTGAAGGCGCCCACGCCTAAATTTTTCAAAGTGCTGCGGACGGTGGGCCTTGCTTTGGCCGCTGCCAGCGGCGCGCTGCTGGTGGCTCCGATAGCACTGCCGGCGGCAGTGATCACTGCAGCTGGATACCTGGCTGTGGCCGGTAGCGTAGCTACGGCGGTAAGCCAGACGGCAGTGACTAAAGAGAGCGACCAGGAGGAAGACGACGATGGCGGTACATAGTGCCAACACCGTTGCGGGCGTGATCGGTGGAACCCTCTCTTCCATATTCGCATCCCTCCACCTGCTGAACCTGGTTGAAACGGTTGTGCTGTCGGTTATAGGTGCCGTGGTAAGTTTCGCGGTGTCGGTGGTGATGGAATGGATTAGAAAGAAGTTTCGGTCACGTTAATGAAGGGCCTCCAGGTGGAGGTCCTTTTTTCATTTTAGTAGCTTGTGCATTAGGGCACGTTTTGCCTCCTGGATTAGCTTCAGCTGCGCTTTTATATTCTCCTGGTGAGCTGACAACCTATTGAGCAACTGCACGGCCTGGGCGAAAGGCTCGGGCTTCTGGGCGACCTTCTCACCGGCCTGGCTGATGATCTTCCGGAGATCTCCGAGGTGTATAAACGGGATAACCGATCCGCACAAGAACGGCAGGAAGAAGCCACCCTGCCAGAGCCCAAAGCAAAGCCAGAATAGATCCTCCTTTTGCCTTGCATCATCGGCCAGCAGCACGAAACAATTTGCGCAAGGCTGCGCGAGCGGCTTACCTGCATTATTTCCCTTCGAGAGTATAAAGAAATATTCGCCGGTATATTCTTTGTTGATTTGATGTGTTTTGATTTTCACAGAGCGAGGCATTTGTTTTGCCTCCGGCCCCAGCACAATTCCAGAGAAAAGAAAAAGGAAAAAAAGAAAAGAGAAGCCGATCACCTGGCCACGGGAGGGCGCTTGTCAAGGTTTTTGAAAAAAATAGTTTTCCACCGTACTGTTGACGGTCGAAGCCTGCTGTTCCCAAAAACTATTTTTTTCAAAACCCGCAGGGCTTGACCTTGACAAGCGCCCTCCCGTGGCCAACCTTTGGCTGATCTTTGATTTCTTTCCCTATCTTAGGATGAACTGTGTTATAAAATGGATACGATTACTGCACTTGCCGATAAACTCCTGGACGGCAGACTTTCGGCGAAGATTAAGGCGTTTCTGAATGTAGTCTTGGTGGGGAGCGTCACCTCAGCAACATTTAAGTGCGCATATTTTGAATATGATATTTTGGCATTCGATGATCACAAGGGATATTATCAGTTTTTTATTAACGGGGACTTTCTCGTACCTGCTTTTCTATTCTATGTCCTATGGTGGGGCACTGATCTCTTTGCCAAAGTTCTTTTTACGATTTTAAGCATTCGCGTCGTCCGAAAATATCAAAGAAGGATAGAAGCTTATGTGGTAAAGAAGTTTACAGGCATCGACTCGTATGAGATGGAAACCAAAGAAAGACTTGTATTATTTATCAAGGCCACTAAGGCAGATTGGATTCATGAATTATTAAGGCAGACGAACCAATCTATATCATCAACCGAATATGCTCGATTATTGAGTAAACGGCGATCTGCCCAGTTGCAGTTCGAGCGGGACTTCGTCTTATTGTTTCGGGTATTCTTAGCGGCTACCGTCTATTTTAATACTATCCCTCATTTTGGGCATTTGCTTTATGGGGCCTTAATATTGGTTATTGCTATTAATGGCCTATTATTACTCGTCGCCTACAGGATCGCAGATATAATCCCCCGGATCGTCAATAACCTGGGGTCAATTCTGGAAGCCCTCGAAATCAAAGACTGACTTATCGAAGTAAGAAAAAGCCCCCCTAAAAGGGGAGCTCTGAAATGCAAACCTCGAACCAGAAAACGCGCACGAGGAGAAACTCGTGACGATAGCGACGCGAAGAGCCAAAATGAAAACTAAATGCTGCCCAACGACGAGGGGCAATGCCGACCAGCAACCACCGGGAGCCAATCGGTACACGAACGAAGTATTTAAACATAGGCCCGCATCCCACGGGACCGGTCAGAAAGGTGCAAGGGCCGCCAAAAGAAAATACTACCTGGAGGAAGAAGTGAGGAACGAGCGACTGACGGAAGGTGGAGATTTTCTTTTGAGCGGGCGCCAGCGAACCCTTGCACCTTTCTGATCCGCATGCCCGTAACTTTGGTCCTATGTTTAAATACCCGTGACCACCTGCCCCTGTATTTTGCTTCCTTTCAAGTTCAGATACACCATCCAACAACGCACATCGCTTTGGGACCGAGCGCGCCCGAGCCGGCGTGTGGGGGGTGCGGGGGGAGCCGGCGAGGTACAAGGCGCGCACCAATAACTGGGATTGGCCTGCCTCCACTGACCCCCCGCAAAAAATAAAGGCAGGCCAAGACCGCGCGAGCACGTGGGTTGTGCCAAAGCTGTCCTCTTTGATAGGCAGAGCGCAGTGGCGCCAGATAAAACAGTATCAGCAGGGCCGGTACAAAGGGCATGACAGGGGCGTAACGGAGGGGGCTAAAAAACGGGGCCTGTGCGGCAGGAAAGAATGACGGTGTGAGAAACGATACGACCGCTATATATTAAATACATCCTGGATCGCTTTGTCACACGGTCATTGCGGGAGTTTTTTAGTACCCGGAGTGGAGCGCCTGGCGGGACCTTTGTTCCGGCCCCACAACCCACCGCGCGCAAGCGCTCCGCTTTTACCTTGTTGACTGCCGAAGGAGGCAAAGGGCAGGGGTAGGCTTGTGCGTTGGCGCGGTGTTGGCGGTATTCAGGACGCGCACGTTCCAAGTAGCACGACAGCTGTTGTTTAACTGAAAATTACCTAAGATTATCTCCATTTGAACAAAAAGTATCAATATGAGTTGCCGCTACTCAATCGATTCAATTTGTTTTTAAGGCGGCAGCGAACGCAGGTATCTATTTGACTTCCTCCATTTTCTCGGCAGCGATGTTTCCCTTTAACTTTTTCATCAAAGAAGTGGCATCAAGTCCATTTTGTTTAAAAATCTCCATTGCCTCAGCTCTCCAGCCAAGATCACCAGCTTCTGAGAATTTTGTTCTAAGTTCTCTTAGTATCGCTAGCGCGTTTCTTGCCCATTTTTTGAAATCATTCAACTCCCATAAAAGAACTTTTTTAAGATGTGGCATTGCTCCAGATTTTGCCTTGGTCTTTTGGGTGACTAACACTGAAATTATCACAGCATCATCGTCTAAAACAACTCTATCTCTTATCCAATCAGGGTGCGTAGAAGCTTGTCTGGCTTTGTTTGCAGCAAGGATGTCACTTTCAGCACCGGCGTTATCCTCGAAAACAAAACAGATTTTGCCAACATGCCACCATGGATCGGGAGACCCGTCAGACTCCTCTTTGCCGGCACTGTAACCTAGCATTTGCCCCAATAAAACATGCGCTTGTTCGAATTGATCTTTATCCTCAAGTCCATTGAGTATTTCTTTTTCTCTCTCATTAAATTTTCTCGAATGGCTCAATCCCAATGTCTCTAAAATGGCTTCGACTCTCTCCAACTGAGTAATTAGAATTGAATTGCTAGAATCGTGTTCCTCGGTCGGTGTGTCACTATGCGCAAGGCCTACTAGCCAAGAGATTCCTGTAGCTGCCTTTTTAGCGTTTGCGTATTGCATGCGATCTTTACCCTTGATTCCTCCCAATTGTGCTGCACTTCCAGCTAAGTAGTGCCATAGCGCTCTGTATCCTATTAGTTCTTTCGCGTCCAATTCGGCAAGGACATTTTCCGCCGCTGTATATGCCCCCGAATAGTCTTGCTGCCACATACATTTTTGATATGTAATTTCATAAAGGACTGCGTTTGAAAGATTTTTAATGGCTGGAAAGCTTTTTTGCTCAGCGGATTCACGCTTGGCTACGATTACTTCATTAGCATTCTTTTCCCACTCTTTGCCGTTTTTTAAGAATATTTTAAAATTTTCGAAAAAGTCCTCATTGCTTGTGCCTTTAGATTGTTCAATACCAAAGTCTAATTCGGCCTGTAGTTCAGGGTGAAGATAACTCCTTCGCCTTATATCTGTCAGGTAATTTGAAAGTTCTTCACCTGACACTACTACAGTAGAGAAATCTTCTAAGGATCTAGTGCATCTACCAATTGCTTGTAGCACACGTGTTTGTATTCTGTCATTGAACAACACGTTCGCTGCCATCTTAGACATAAGAAAACGTTCTTGCGAATTCGTTGCCTTAGGAAGTCCGTCTACAAAAAGTAGCCTACAGTCATTCCCTGGAAAATCGATTCCATCATATCGGCCGGCGATAACGGCGACGGCCTGTTTCGCTGCGATAAAGGGCTCTTTCGACTCCTCGATATCATCGGCGTTGAACACACTAAAGCCAAGAGATTCTGTAACTTGATCGGTGACCTCTCTTGCAATTGAATTGCTTGGCACAAGTATAACACTCCTGCCAGCCTGCATCATCAATTGGTTCCTTAAATCCACGGCATTCTCATCCGACAATGACATACTAGGGAACATAAAAAAACGACGTCCGATTCCTTGCTTGTCCCAGCCTTCAGGAATAGGCAATCTTAGTATATTTTTTCTCCCAGTCAGTCTTTCAAGGTCGCCACCTAATCCCAGAGTGGCGGACATAAAAATGCGTTGTTCAGCGCCTGTAAATGGTGCATGCGACCACGTTGGTGGTATCAATGGTTTTATTAATATATCATTGGGAGTAAGATAAACATGACAAGCGAGGACGTGATCACGTATCATACTCCATGAATACGAAATATCTAGTTTTGCAATATTACTATCAATAACAGAAATCAAGTCGTTGTGAATCTCATTTAGGTATGGTGTTGGAAGCTTGTCCACCCAAGTAATGTCAGCCATGCTATTAATTTCGCCATTGATTCGATCGAAATTGCTGCCCAAAAATGGAGTAAGTAAGTTTACTACTGCGGCGTGTAGAGTCTTATGCTTCTTATCGGTTCTGTCGATTTTAACTGTCCAAAGGGACGAAATGTAGTTTTCTGCGGCGTGAGCGTCATCAACAATAATGATCTGTGCGTTGTCAAAGTATGGATTAGTGTTAAATAAAGCGCTGTAGCTAGTTACAGCTATTCTGTCAGCACTTTGATATTCGGACTTAGCTGTCGGATCGAAGTTAGAAGCACGACCCGTAAAAGCATTTACAGTAAGACCGTATTGTTTGTCGGCTTGCTCTGCTACCTGGTTGACGAGCTGATTTGTTGGGCAAAGATAGACTACTCTTTCTTTGAACTTACGCCTGCGCCATTCGGCTAAAAGGAGACCTACTAATGTTTTTCCACTCCCCGTAGGAAGCTGTAAGGCAACATCCGGTGCTTTTGTCGGATCTATCGCCGAGGCAACATAAGCTTTTAGCACTTCTCCCTGATGCAAAAGAACCCCTGGAATTCTCCGTCGAGGGAGGTCGAGCAGAATTTTCTCAGGGCTGTCTGGAACATTTTGCGATGGTTGTGCTTTCTTGAAGGCCATGGAGTATAAATTTTTCAAAAAAAGGGAAAGCCCATCCTATAACACCATTTTAAGTGCATTGGATGGGCTCGCTTAGATATTCTAATTACAGATTTTTCTGGTCAAAACCAAGGCTAACGGCCGAAACCATCAATTAGTTGTACTAGTTTCTTATTTATTTTACCTTAGTCAATATTGATTTGCGCTACGTGAGAGGCCGACTTATGGCCTAGTATGTAATAACTTTTAAATTAAATGGGAATGGATTGGTTGGTGGTAAAGAATTTTGGAAGGGTAAAATACTTCAACATCTCTTACATTATTATGATAGGCGTTCCTTTGCTTGCCACGATTTATCAGTCATTGCAAAACAGTTGGATAAAGCAACATGTGGACTTCGATTTCCCTTCTGGATTTAAGTGGATGTATACAGCAAGTATATCCTATGCGACAGGAATTGCGTTGTATCAATTCTTCTGTCCTAAAGAGATAAAGCGATTTGATACGTCAGACGAGTATGTAAATGTTTATCAAGATTTATATGAGCGTGCATACCCCGACAAAAAATACAACATTGTTCAAAGCAACATTGCCGACAGCCAAGAAGATACTATGAACAAAATACATCACCTGAATAACGTCTTAAAAAATGTTAGTCTTGGCGTAGAGGAGAGGAAAATAGTCCAAATGGAGTATGATGATTTGCTAAATATGATTTACCCTGGATGCGTACAGCGCTTTCTGTTCAAGGATTTTGAGATAAAATCAAAAAAGAACAAAGCGGCGCTTTGGCTATCAGCAGCGTTCTATTTTGGGGGTACGGCTATTTTGCTTAAGCTGATATTTTGCAGGGCAGTTTTAGTATTTGAAATATAGATAATTGACCGCATGATTATAAAACACACTCTCATTCCAAGTGAAGGGCTTTTTCTTAGAGCTTATTCTTTTGATGATAAAGAGTTTATTCCTTTAGAAAATGTCTTCGCGAGATCCATAGGAGCGTTGATTGGTCGTCTCATAGGGCCTGATAGAGATGGAAGGAAGGGATTGGAATATGAAATTAAATTTCGATTTATAAAAGATTTTGAGCGATACGTAGGATTGAGATTTTTTGTAGATAGAATTGAAATGGTTGACGAAGGTATAGTCTTCCGCTGTAACGAATTAAGTATGAGAGGAAGGGAGAGTGGGTGTCGAACATTTCGTGCTTTGGATTTAGATCGAGCAAAAGTCAAATGTGCCACTGTTATAGCTAGAGAAGAAAGCTGGTTTAGTGGAGATGCGCAAGAAGGTCCATGTTATGGATAGAACGCCAATCGGAGATGTTATTTCTTCCATCGGCGTTATGATCGGTAGATACTAGGAGATTTGACATCTCCCGCATGCGGCTACGGACGCGGGGCTATACATGGTTTTTCAATCTCGGTGGCGGAGCGGTTGGCTCTCTCCCCTCCCTGTTCAGCACGGAGCATGGATCACGAGTACAATAGGGATAATAACGGAAAGGTCTGTTAAATCATTGCGGCGAGTCCAGGACCAGGAAATTGCCGTCTCTTCTACGTAAATGAGTCGTAGGGAACAATCAAAGAACCGCCGTGTAGTTGGCGGGGTTAGATTCGATACAGATGAAAGACGTAAAGGCATAAAGAAGTACTTTTATTTTTGTCTTATCGTTTTCTATCGTTGAATGTCCAACAGTACTCTCTAACTCAGCACCATGTGCAATACCGTGGCGCCTTTTCAGAAAATCACTAATAAATACGTCCCAGAGGTTATCAGAATCTGATTTTTCAGAGTCAATTTCAAGGTAGCCAAGGTCTGTCTGATATGGATAAACGGACGTCCTTTGAAGCATCAGTGTTTCAATTTCTTGACACAATTGTAAGTTTTCAGTATGAGTATTTGAGAAAACGAGATCAAGGTTTGATTTTTTTAATTGTTTAAAGAAATTTTTGACTCCAAATTGCTCAGCAATCTTATCCAAGACGGAAGTCTTAGGATTCTGATTATCGGAATATGAAAATATTTCTTTTTTAAACTTGGCATTAAGTCCCTCAAATTCAGAAATCAATTCAAGTACCCTTTTGTTATGCTCCTTGCTGTCTTTTTCTTCAGCATTGACCCTAACGAAGTATGCACAGTGTCGCCTCTTCAGTGCGCTCCTAGATGATCTGAAATCTGAATATAGATTAATATCTTCAAGGGCATTTTTTACCAGATCCTTCACATAACCCTCGAAATGGGCGCAAAGTAGTACTTGAGCAGATCGACAAAGGCTGTTGTACAAGTCGGCATTATCATCCGAATGTTGTCTAGCCTCCTGCAGGATAATATCTACTTCTGCGAGCCGCTTATTCAATGAAACAAGTCCCAGGTTAATAAACGTACTCATTTCTTAAAGACCTTACGAGCGGCTTCTATACGAGTTATAATTTTTGCATTATCTAAGATAGACCCAGAAACGCTGTCGTGAAATGCTGAATCCTTAAATAATTCCTTAAATGCGCTTACTTGACCGTCTGTAATGTGTGACTTTTCTAAGTCTACTTCGCTTACTATACCAACAGCCAAAGCGTCATACACCGCTGCGTTAAAGTTAGACTGCTTTACGAACTTACCATTTTCAAATTTATACTTGGCAAACGCCAGATCACCGAAATGTAGCCTGATTAACTGGATAACCTTTATGAAAGTATCACTTGATTTTTTCAGTTCAACAGTCGGCAGAGAATTCTTTACCGCTAGGTTCTCCGACAAGAAATCTTTAAACTGTTTATCCTTAGACTTTTTATAGTTCTTATAGTTATCGTTCATCAGCGAAAAAAAACGAAGTACGAGCTCGACATCCTCCATTTTCTTTACCTTTGAATTGTTTTCTGGATCGTCCTCAGGAATTTGAATCAGTCGCCGAAAGTCCGTATCCTTAGCAAGCTTTTTACATAAATCGTTAAAGGGTCCTCTATGGATTGCATTCCGAAGCTCATGCGACTCCAATTTAACTGCACCGGAATTTAAACGTTCGAAAATATCGTATTTAACCTGCGGATCGATAGTGGAATCAATTCGCAAACACTTTATTGTCCTTTCCTCCAAACGTCTTAGTAAAAATGGAGGCAAGTCTTTGTAGAAACAACCTTCCAAGTCATCAAGTATGTCCAGGTTTTGTAAAGCGTACGTACCTTCAAAGAATTGTAGTATTGCAGTTAGCCTTTGTTGTCCGTCAATTACGGAATAGCGTGCCCCTTCTTCATTTGTGTCAACATCAATATCGTAGGAAAGATAGATAATTGGAATAGGAATATTTAGAATTAAACTCTCCATTAAGCGAGACGATGTTGATTCGTCCCATCGATGTCGTCTTTGGTAGTCAGGATCAAGTTTAATAATACCTTTTTGGATTTTTTTTACGAGCGTCTCAAGATCATACTCAATGCTTTGCGTTTTGACAGTCCGTTCCTTTGCTTTAGTCTGCAGATTGTCCAAATTTCCTTTCAGCGACATTCTCTTATTTTTCTTACAATATAAAAATGATAATCTGCAAATCACTATGTATTGAACATGTGAAACGAAATAAAAGGTCATTCGTGCTATCAATCAAGTTCTGATTCCATCGAGAGAATGAGATTTTAAATGGCTAGGAATGTTTTTTGTCTGACTTTGGAACCCGACATGTGAAATTCTCAAATTCTTCGATCATCAGACGATTCGTTAAATGGGATTAGATTGAACATCTCGCGCATGCGACTACGGACGCGGGGACCGTACATGGTTTCGATCTCTGTGGCGGAGAGGTTGGTGGTAAGGTGAGTGAGCATGTCGAAAGAAATATAAAGATCGTAACGGGATAGTAGTATCTCGGCCATGACGTTGCACTCATTGCCATAGTACTTTAGGGCTTGCTCGGCGCCTAGGTCATCGAAGAAAACGGTGCGAGGGCCTTTGGGATTGAAGGATAACTTGCTGTAGCGGTGGACTACTTCGTAGCCCTCCTGGATGAACTCGAAGGATACGTCGCGGATGGTTTTGATGGTAAAGATGCGTTCGGGCTTGGCGGCGAGGCGCATGAGGGTCATGAGATCGGTTTTACCGCAACCGATAGGGCCGGTCAGTAAAATCCCTTTGGTGAGATCGATGCCCAGGTGGCGGGCCTGGGGGACGTCTTCCAGGAAGTATACCAACAGACGGCGTATAATGTCGTGGTTCTCCTGGTGGATGTGGAAGTGGTCGCCGAAGTTTTGCTTGCCATACTTCTCCAACTGCAGGGTGAGCCAGGTGAAATCGTAGCCAGCAATGGAATCTCCGCCGGCAGCGGTTCCCCCGGCCGGGGGAACCCTGGGCGGGGGTGGGCTACAGGGGCTCCGCGTAATT
>NZ_JAHESE010000267.1 GCF_018598175.1 Dawidia cretensis | reverse complement strand
TGTAAGGGTGGGCACCATGGATGCCAGGCAGATACAGGCAAGGACTGATAATCTCATCTTCATAACGCGGGCGGGTTTGTGTTTTATTGTTCGCAAACATATCAGAAACGCACTGGAGTAAATGAATAAAATGGCGCTTAAACTTACATCCAAAGGCTTGCGTGTTGGGGGAACTAAGTTCCCCTGAATAGACCCTGCTACGAAGCAGATTTTTTAAAAGGCGCCGGAAGAA
>NZ_JAHESE010000266.1 GCF_018598175.1 Dawidia cretensis | reverse complement strand
AGATAATATAGATTATTAAGCGTGTTGAAAAGAAAATGAGGATTGATCTGCGCTTTAAGGAAATTCAATTCTGCTGTTAATCTTTCTGTCTCAACTTCTTTTTTGTGGGCTACTAAGTCAAACCAGTCTGCTACGAATTTCAACATGGCAATAAACCCGCTGATAAATAAGGTAACAACACTAAGCTCTACGATATAAAAAGAAGAATAGATGTATTGACGCTGATGAGTAA
>NZ_JAHESE010000265.1 GCF_018598175.1 Dawidia cretensis | reverse complement strand
AAGTCGCTTAAAAGTAGATGGCATTACCGCCGGCGCGCATAAGTTTCATGGACCGAAAGGCGTGGGCTTTATGTTTGTGCGGAAGAAGAAACGTATCGAGCCGTTTATTCACGGCGGCGCCCAGGAACGCAACATGCGCGGGGGCACAGAGAATGTATACGGCGTCGTAGGAATGGCCAAGGCGCTGGAGCTGGCGTACCGCGACATGGATGCGCATGCACGCCATATCCTGTCG
>NZ_JAHESE010000264.1 GCF_018598175.1 Dawidia cretensis | reverse complement strand
ATCTGAATCAATAGCTTCTATTGCATTAATGATGATATTTAAGAATGCAATCTTAAGCTTCTCTTTATTACCACTGATGAAACATGGGAACTCAGGGTAATTAACTTTAAGCTTAATTTGTTTTAAAGTTATCCTATCTAAAGCTACGGTGATAGTCTCATCAATTACATTTTGAAGGATCAACCTCTCGAATGCCATTTCAGTCGGCTTAGATGACATCAACAATTCAGTAATG
>NZ_JAHESE010000263.1 GCF_018598175.1 Dawidia cretensis | reverse complement strand
ATACAAATCCATGGTATATACTCGTTTCGTTACCCAAGCTATACCCTAATTGCAGGCCAGCCCGGGCTCCAGGCGTACCCTGAGGCGTTTCCATCTTTCTTATAAATTCGTGGGGCATCGGGCCGACGCTGGCTCTCCTGAGAAAGAATTCAATAAGATTTGCCATATCTCGCGGCGTGGAGTTCATGCCGCCGGCTGCGCGATAAATAACATTTCGATACGGGACAATGTGTAAG
>NZ_JAHESE010000262.1 GCF_018598175.1 Dawidia cretensis | reverse complement strand
CCATCATTCCACCACTTATTGGTGTAACCTAAGGATGAGGCTGAAATTGTAGCAATTGATCCCTTACAGATATCATTGGAACTCACAGATAATACAGGCTTTTTTGGTAATGGTCGACGTACTAGTTTCAGTGCTGACGTTATCTCTGTACTGTACAACCGAATTGCGTCACCGACGCTTTAAACAATCCCCCTTCAAAACTCGTAAAACCGTTCTCTGGTCCTTCGCTTATAAGA
>NZ_JAHESE010000261.1 GCF_018598175.1 Dawidia cretensis | reverse complement strand
CACTTTGATGCTGATCACAAATTGGTTGATTTCATTCAAAGGAAAGTTGACAAGCTGGAGACATTCTATGATAGATTAGTTGACGGAGAAGTTTTCTTACGCTTAAACAATGAAGGTATCGAAAATAAGACAGTAGAAATTAAACTTAATGTTCCAGGCAGCCAGTTATTTGCAATAGAAAAGGCTCGGTCGTTTGAGGCTGCGACAGATCAGGCAACTGATGCCCTTAGGATGCAG
>NZ_JAHESE010000260.1 GCF_018598175.1 Dawidia cretensis | reverse complement strand
CCATAAGTAAGTGTATCGATTTTGCTTGTGAAGTAGTTATAGAAAATGATCGCTAAAGCTGAAGTACCGATACCTAACGCTGTGTTGATAAGAGCTTCAGAGATACCGTTTGAAAGAGCAACCGCATCAGGAGCACCAGAAGTAGCAATCGCACGGAAAGCCGCGAACATACCTGTTACCGTACCAAGAAGACCCATAAGCGTTGCAACCGACGCGATTGTAGCGATGATTACAAGG
>NZ_JAHESE010000259.1 GCF_018598175.1 Dawidia cretensis | reverse complement strand
AAACTATACTACCTGAAAGGCAAGCAAGGAAAAGCTGCTCGTATTAAGGAGAAGATCTAAGAGATTTGGACATATTTGTTTGAAAGCCATTCTGAAAGGATGGCTTTTTTTGTTTTAGGGCGGCGTTAATTGCTAATAGTTAAACGTTAACAGTAGTTTTTTTTGACACCGAAATAGATAATTTAAAGCCTGTCAATACTTTGACTTTGCAGGTATTTGATGAAGGCTATATATGTA
>NZ_JAHESE010000258.1 GCF_018598175.1 Dawidia cretensis | reverse complement strand
AACATATATTCAAATTTTTTTCTATTTAAGCTATTTTTAATCTTATAAATTACCTTATGAATATCTCTATCAGAGTAACTCTCATAAAAAATGCAAAATACATCTGCATACATACGACAACATATACCATTAGAACCAATGTTTTTTTGAATCAACTCTGCAACATATATTAAAGCTTTATCTCCTCCTCTAACTCCATAAATGTCATTAATTACCTTGAACTTATCTATATCCATC
>NZ_JAHESE010000025.1 GCF_018598175.1 Dawidia cretensis | reverse complement strand
TAGGCGTCGGTATAGAGGGCAAGGGAGAGGTGGACGCGGTACTGGTATGTTCCGGGTACCGAGTTGTCGTCCAGGGTGAAGTGGGCCTTTTCGGCATTTGTTTTATTGATGAGGTCGACACGTTCCTGCATTAAGCTCAGGCCCATGGACCGTTTGGAGACAAGGGTTTCCAATCCGGGGTTGTCGAGGCCGGGTTTCACGCCGCTGCCGGTGCTTTCGATCATGCAGTCTATGCGGCTATGGTGGGGCGTTAGGGCGATCAGCAGTTTGCCTTCCGCGAGCTTTGTCAATCCGTGCCAGATGGCGTTTTCGACAAATGGCTGGATCATGAAGTTAGGGATCTCGGCGTCGCCCGGTATACCGGCCGTTACCTGTATGTCGTAGGTGAAGTCGTGGTTCAGACGCATTTGCTCCAACTGTATGTATAGCTCCAGGGACCGCACTTCTTCTTTTATAGTAATCGTGTTTTGGGACGCATTTTCCAGCACGATGCGGATCAGCTGGGAGAACTTGATCAGGTAGTCGCCGGCTTTTTTTACATCGTTCCGATTCATGTAGTGGTGAATCGAGTTCATACAATTAAATATAAAATGTGGACTGATCTGCGCCTTTACTGCCCGGATAGCTTCCTGCGCTACCTTCAGGTTCAACTCGGCTTCTATCTGCCGGAAATGTGCCTCCCGTTTTTTTCGATAGATGATAAACACCAGGAAGGAGAACACAATCACAATCGGAAGCAACGCAAAGAGCGCGATGCTCTTTACATAACTGTCATTGGTGGCCGGAACATCACCGGCCCCTTGTCCGGCGGCATTGGCCGCGAGCAATAGCATGTACAACACGAAAGTCATGGTATGCGTCAGGCGCTATCGTAAAAGCAAAAGCCCATCTATACGGCACTTCGGGTAAAGTGACATTATAGATGGGCTTCCGTATGAAGGTAGGAAACCTGTTAAGATTTTACAACTCTTATTTTTTCCACCAGCCGTTTTTCTTCCGGATGTAGAGGATCTGCCCGGTGTGGTACGCATTGTGCATGGACAGGTTCGCGATGGTGGGGCTCCATTCTTTTACTTGTGCGTCGGTGCCGTTCTCGACGAGCTTCTCGATTTCGGTTTGAATGCTGTCGAGTTGTTTGGTGACGGCCGTCCACTCTTGCTCGTTGAGCTGGCGGAAGGTGGTTTTGTTGTCGTCTTTGAACTCGGGTGGAGTGTTGCCCTGGAGGGACTGGAGGATGCGACCGTTCCAGAAGGCAAGGTGCGAAGCCAGCTGGCCGATGGAGTGGTTGTCGGTGGAGTCGATCCAGGCAGCTTGTTCGGCGGTGACGCCGTCGAGCGCCGGGACAAAGGGTACGAACCACTCTTCGTGGGCGTGGCTGTTCTTGAGCTGTTGGAGTAAGACTTTCCGAAGCGTGTCGTCTTGCGCGCTTTCGTCGGCTTTGGGTTTGGAACATGCCGCGAGGGCGACAACCAGGACGAGGATAACGATGTGATTCTTCATGTTCATAGCATTAGGTTTAGGCTAAGGTAGCGAGCCGTGTTGAAATATTTCTCACCCATTCTGGTATAGATTGTAACATTCGCCGCGATGCGCCGTCTTGTCCGAAAATTAGCGGCATGCAGGCATCAACCTATTGTCTTGAGACGACCGGTCTCACACACCGTTACGGCAACACCGAGCAGACGTTGGAAAACATCAACCTCCAGGTGGAAGCCGGCAGCATCTATGGATTCCTCGGCCCCAACGGCGCCGGCAAAACCACCACCCTACGCCTTGTGCTCGGCCTTCTGACCTTACAGCAAGGCAGCGTGTCGATCTTCGGAATGGACCTGCGGCGGCATCGCATCGAGATACTCCGGCGTGTAGGCGCCCTGATCGAAACCCCTTCGTTGTATGGCCATCTCACCGCGCACGAGAACCTGGAAATACTGCGCGTGCTATACCGGTGTCCGTCTTCACGGATTCACGAAGTGCTCGACCTGGTGGGCCTTGCCGGCACCGGCCGCAAGTATGTCAGCCAGTTTTCCCTGGGCATGAAGCAACGCCTCGGCATTGCGGCGGCACTGCTTCACAGTCCCTCGTTGCTCATTCTCGACGAGCCCACCAACGGCCTCGACCCCAACGGCATCATCGAGATGCGTGCCCTGCTCAAGCGCCTGAACGAAGAGCATCGCATCGTCATTGTCATCTCCAGTCACTTGCTGGCGGAGATTGAAAAGCTGGTGAGCCATGTTGGCGTCATCCACCGCGGCACGCTGCGGTTTCAGGGTACGCTCTCCGCACTGAACCGGCTGGCGGACCTGGACGGCACAGTAACCTTCGAAGTAAACGATCTGCCAAACGCCGCGCGGACCTTTCACGAGCTGGGCGTGACAAGCCTGCAGGCCGGGGAGAAGCTGACGGTGGGCGGCCTGATGAAACAAGATATACCGTCGATGGCCGCGCACCTGGTCAGCCAGGGTGTCGGCATTTATAGCATCACGACACACAAACGTGATCTCGAAACTTTATTCATGGATTTAATCAGCGGCTAATTATGCAGTTGACATTTATTGATAGCTATAGAAGCGAATGGATCAAGCGGCGCAGGAGCCTGGCGTCGTGGCTGGTGGTGATCGGCGCGTTCTTTACTCCCGCCGTGGTAGTGGTAGCACGGCTGGCGCATGCTTCGGGCCTTCCCAAAGTATATGCTTCCGACGGATTCTGGATGAACCATTGGAGCACGTCGTGGGAGTCGATGGCGGTCTTTCTGTTGCCGATGGGAGTGATGCTGTCGGTCAGCTTGATTACGCAGCTGGAGTATAAGAACAATACCTGGAAGCAGGTGCATACAACGCCGATGACCTATACCACGATTTACTTCTCCAAGCTCGCGGTAATCCTCACGCTGGTCGTGGCGTTCTTCGTGCTGTTTAATGTTGGGATGGTGATCGCTGCGCTGGTGCCACCGTTGGTGCTCGGGAATGTTCCGTTTCCGGGATACCCGGATGTGTTGTTTTTTCTGAAAGGGAATGCGTATTACTTTTTGGATTGCCTGCCGATTGTGGCGTTACAGTATTTGATCAGCTTGAATTACCGGAACTTTCTGGTGCCGGTGGGCGCGGGCTTCCTGCTGTGGGTGGGATCGATCGGCGTGCTGCGGTGGAAGTATAGTTATATTATGCCGTATAGCTACACGATCTTTAATTTCTTAGGCGCGAGTGAACGCGGAAAGGCTATTGTGCCGGGGTTTAATTTTCATTTGATCGCGGTAGCGTATTTTGTTGTTTTTACAGTCGTGGGGTATATATTGTATGTTAACAAGAAGGTGAAAGGTTAATACTACGCCGACGTCTGGCGCGAGGTACTGTCATAAAAAACAAGCGTCAGAGCGCATTTTGATGATCACGTGTTAGTCACCTGTTGCATCAGCTTTGAAAGATTGTTTTAAAACAATTTTCGTTAGTTTGAAAAAATGGAACCAGGAGGTCCCGCGAAGGGGTGAGGAGTTGCGGGCCGATTCGGAGCCGGGACGAAAAAAAGGCATTCTTCGCCGGGGATCCTTCGAGTCTGTCACAGGGTTTCCCCATAGATGTTCCACACATGAACCACGGATGATCTACGCTATACAGGAGTAGAACATGCCTGGGTCAAGTGCGAGACCAGGAAGGCACGAGCCCAGGTTAAAGTGGCATCATGAGGCCACCCCGCGGACACTGTATTGTCTACTGGTGTGAGTCTGAATGACTGGCAAGTTTCGCTCTCACACTCCACACTCACACTGACTCATGGTATCCTTTCACCCCAATGACCCGCGCCAGCGGACTCTGCAATTCCAGCCCCGCCTCCAGCTGCTTCAACACATATCCAAAGTCATACAACGGATCCCAGCCCAGCTCCCGGCGGGCCTTCTCATTAACATACACGCGATCAATTTCCGGAAACATCTTCCATCCAAGCCGGTCATACAGGCCGACATAACCCGGCGCTACCCTCCGTACAATCCCCGGCGCATCACTCCGTAGCCCCTGCAAATCCGCCATCGTAAACGGACTGGTGGCACTAATGATATACCGGCTAAACCCAATCTCCCGCGCCTTCGCCGCCGCCAGCAGGTGAGCCTGTACGGCGTCGCCGATCTCCACGCGGCGGAACAGGAACTCATTGGCTTTGGCATTGTCGCCGCTGTAGGCAGTGCGCTTCGCCGCATCGTCATCTTCTTCCGGAAAGAAGCGCGACGTGCGCAACACGATGCAGGGCAGCTTGTGGTTGCGCCAGAAGAGCTGGCAGAGGTTCTCCGCGGCTTCTTTGGTCACACCATAGATATTCTTGGGCACGCTGGCTACGGACTCGGTGATCCACGCGGCGGGTTGGCCGACAGGTGGGACCAGGGCGTCGCCGAAGGCGCTTGTAGTGCTGGTATAGATGAATTGCTGTACGTCCGCCGCAGCGGATTCTTCCAGCAGGGTGAGCGTGCCCGTGAGGTTGACGTCGATGAACTCCTGGCGGCTGTGGGTATCGACGTGGGGTTTGTGCAGGGTGGCGGTGTGGAAGACGGTGGTGACGCCGGCCAGGCAGCGCTGGACAAAGGCGCGGTTGGTGATGGAGCCGACATAGGTGGTAAAGGGCGAGGGCTTGATGTCCAGGCCGATCACATCGCGGTTCAGTTGCTGCAGCGTGCGGACCAGGGCTTCACCCAGGTGGCCGGCGCTGCCGGTGACGAGGATTTTCATAGGAAGGTAACGGGAAGAATAGAGCGTGGGTTGCGGGAATACAGCGTGAGTATTCGTTCTATGGAGCGAGGGTACTTAGTCGCTACACAAGAAATTGGGTTTAGGCATAGAACAGCTGGCGGGTGGCCTCATCAAGCCCTATCCTTTTTTTTTCGTCGCGAGCGTTATCCTGAACAAGGTTTATCTTGTTTTGGATGTCGGCTGAAACGTCGACGAAGGATAGTGCTATATGACGGGTTTCGTCAGTGATCATAGCTTTTCCAATCGATGCGTTTAAACGCAGTAGTGCAATGTGTAATGTCGGCGAACGAAATCGTGGCATTTGAATCTGAGCTGCGGATTGCTTCAAACAACGTTAAGCCGTCGGCGTGCAGAATGGCAGACGATTTTCCGAGTATATGGGTAACAACGATGGTCATTTTATTCATTTCGTGCATTCAAAGATAACATTAACAATCGTATCACAAACCTCCGTTACTTCGATGCGTTTTACGTATGGAGTATTCTTTTCTTAGCAAACAGGTTTATGAATTTGGGAAAAAGCGTTGCTTGGCTTGGATCGGGGGGTGACCGAACTTCTTGTGGAAGGCGCGCGTGAAGTCGTTGCTGAATTTATAGCCGACGCGTTTTGCGACAATCGCTATAGTAGTGTCGGTGGACATGAGCATCTTGTGGGCGGTGGTGAGGCGTACGTCGGCGAGGTACTGCATGGGGGTGGTGTTGAAGGCGGTTTTAAACCTGAAGCTGAGGTTCCGTTTGCGGACGCCGAGGGTGTCGGCGAGGAGGTCGACGGTCCAGGGACGGTCGTATTGGGTGGTTAATAACTCCTGGGCGGCGTGGGCCACGGTGTCGATATGCGTTTTGGGTGGGGTGAGCTTGAATTTGCGGGGAATCTGGTGTAAGTGAAGCATGACCAGGGAGGTGACGAGCTCGCGGAGGAACGGGGCGCGGCTTGGGTCGTTCGGTAAGCGCATGGTGAAGAGCATGGTGGCGATGTTTTTCATGCCGGTGGGGAGGGGGCGTGGTTCGGGGAAGGCGCCGTAGGCTTTGCTGTTAGTGGTGGCGTTGCGGAATTCGAGGACGGCGTCGGGGTAGGTAGTTTCGAAAGGGGTGAGGAAGCCGGCGGGGATCTTGATGAATAATATACTATGGTTGCCGACGCCCAGCGTTATCGTTGCCCAGCCGCCGAGGGTGTGGAGGACCTGGTAGGTGTCTTCCAGAATAGCGGTGGTGTTGATGCCGTGGTCGAGGGTGCAGTAGCCGGAATGGTTGACGACGATGCCGGCGAACGGGGGGAAGCGGAAGCGGATCTTTTGTGCCTGGTCCTGGTGGAGTTTGAGGAAGGCAACTTCTAATTCCGTCCCTGGATCAGGTGACGGGATTTTGAGCGTAGTGATGTCATCCTTTTTCATTGGGCGGGGAATTGGTATATAATATAGTGTATATGGAGGTTCTTCCACAGCGTTATGTCGTGGATTTCTAAGGTTTCCCCAAAAAACTACGGTGGAGGCTTTTTGTCGAGTGGAGTTGGCTGATTGTGAAATGAATATTGGGGAAGAGTTTGGGGAGAGTATCTTTTGTATGGTGTTTGGGTTTTTTGGTGGGCGATGGGGGTGGGTGGGTTTGTGGTTGTTTGGGGTACGACGTGACCTCGATGGCAGTCTGAAGACTGCCATTAGCGAGGCACAAGTCTCCGCCCGAGACGGGCTAAGACTTGCGCCAGGTGCGTGCTCGCTGTTTCCACGTATGGTTTAGCGCGTCGATTTCTTTTTTATACTTTGATGGTAGGATCAGTGCTTTGAGGAGTCCGTCGAGGTGTAGGGTTCGGCTGATCTTGTATAGGAGGACGACGGGGTGTAGGAGCGAGGTTTTTCGGAAGGCCAGGAGTTTGCGCACCTGTTCGGGAGCGACGAGGGTTTGTGCTTCGAGGAGAATTTTATAGCGTATGGTGCCGAGGTGTTTCCGGTATTGCTGGAACAGGTCGTTTGTGTAGTGGGAGCGGTGCATGTTTTGGTGCAGGTGCTCACGGCGCATGGATTCCCAGGCTTCCAACGTACCGGGTAGGTCTTTTATTCCCATGCGACTTCCCATGCGGTAGAAGACGTCAAATATTTCTCTTTTCTCGGCAATGCTTAGCATGCGTTCGAGGACTTCAAACGACCGGATGGAATAGTCGATGAGCATGAACAATACATCGCGGTAGGCCCAGTCGGGAATCTTTGCGCCGCGTTTGGTCTCTACGTCGGCGTGAATGTGGGCCATGGCGTCGATGGCGCGGAGGGCAGCTTGCTTTTCAGAGAATACTATCGCCTGTGCATAGGATACGGTGGAGAACAGTCGGCCGAGGGGATCGGCCGGGAGGCGGCCGGTGAAGTAGAGCCAGTCTACAGCTTTGTTGAGCGCGAACTCCGCGGAGGCGCCAGCGAAGATGAACAGGATTGTATCGCTTTTGCCCCAGATCTTTCGTACGATGGAGTGTTCGTCTACGAAGTATGCTATACTTCTGTCGTGCGGGATTTGATGGATGCGTGCGACCATGTCTTTATTCGGGGCTTGTGCGAAGTTGTTTTTTTAGCGCATACTTTTCTGCTAGCAGAAGGATGGCGATGCCGGCGATGTACGAGAGTATATCAAGCCAGGAGAATAAGCTGCCGATGACGATGCGGGCAACTTTGGATTCACCCCAGCCGAGGAGGTCTACGATGTTGAAGTATTGGAGGGTTTCTATCAGGCAGGAGAAGAGTAGGACGGCAATGGCTGTTGGGGGTATGGGAGTGCGGAGGAACGCGCGGATGAAGCAATATAGAAGTATGACGACGAGGACGTCGCCAATGTATGGGCGGATGATGGTGTCGTGGATGTAGAGGGCGATGAGAATCTCTATTGCCAGGATGAGGAGGGTGAGGGTGAAGTAGGTTTTGTTGAATTTGAACATTGGAGTTAAAACGGGGTTGTTTTCCGTTGGTTGTAAAATTATTAAAGAACTTTGTAATTAAAAGTAAAAAGAATGATTCTTTGGGGAATTGGGTTGATTTAGATAAATTGGTTATCTTGGTTGTATGAGCCCATCGCTGTTTCGGAAGGAACTGTGGTGGGCCTTTTTATTTACCTGATTGCATGTTATGAGCTCTATCAACTTTCTCAATTTGACTCCGGCCAGCTACGTGAGACGGACGCTGCTGATTGCTTTTAACCTCACCAGCGGCAAGCCCGTAGATTCCCGTGCGATACTGGAAGGCATTTTGAAACAACGCGGTACGGAGAGTCCTTCCTATGAATTGATCCAACGCCTATTTCCCGATTTCAAGGACACGGAAGACAAGACTATTGGCATTGGGCCGGAGTCTGTTCTGAAATCGTATCCCGTTTCGGGATCTCTATATGAATCGTACACTAGAGCAGAAAAATTACTCCGTCAAGAGAAGAACTTCTGGGGCCGGGATCTCATTATGCTGATTTTGTTGGTTCACGACGACAAAGATCTCGAATTGTTTCTGTTGGAGCGGGGCGTAAAATTGGATGACTTGCGTCGTGCGTGGTTTGAGTTTTTGATGGCATCGCACGATGACCATCGGGGGCCTGAGGGTTGGAGGGTATGGTGGCGAGATGCAGGGCTTTTGGTGCCGGGAGAGGCACCGAATAATGTGATGGCGGACATAAGCAGCAGCGCGGACACCGGACCTATGGAGGAAGAAGAACCGCCGGAGGTATTTATTGTCTATAAAGAGATTGACAATGAGAAGGTACGGCTGATTAACGAGGCGATCCGGTCGTGGGGCATCAGTACATACTTTTGGGGACGGGATATGCGCTACGGCGACAACTGGCTGGAAAAAGAATTCCGTGTTTTGCGGGGTGCGAAGACGGTGCTTGTGTTTCTGGGTGAAAATGGTTGGGGAACTTTTCATTTACAGCTTACACAGGAGGCTCAACGACTGAACAAACGGATTATACCTGTACTACTGGGAACGCTTCGCGCAGACTTTCGAAGACAAGCCAACGGTCTGTTTGTGCAGGTTCGTTATGTCGAGATGGCGATGATTAATGATCAATCACTGGCCGACTTGCGTCGCAGCCTGGAGCAAGTGGAAAACAAAGATGCGAATGACCCTCGCCAGGAGGACGGTTTCGATGCGCTCGTTTTAAAGATCATGGATGGTGAGGAAGAAGAGCGACTGGCAGTTCTGAATCAGATCGCACGCGCTAAGAATTATAATCGTACTGTGCTTTCTGCCAGGTTGCGGCGTGAGATTGAACGCTTTGAGCCATCTTCGGAGAAAGAGCTGTCGCGGGCGGCCCGTCCTGTTGACCGAATTCCTTCTATCCGGTCGTGGTTGCTCAGTTGCCTTATACAATGTGATGCCGTTGGTTCTGAAAATCGGCAAGTATTGCTTCGACATGTGAGTAGCGAATTTGAGACGCAGGAGCATGTAAAATATTGGGTGTTGAGTGGACTTTATCAGAAGAACGTTCCTTACCTGGCGGAGGCTGCCAAAATTGCGGGCGAAGATCATCGTCATGCTTCGATAGCGTTTTTGGGATTTGGTATTTTGGCTCCTCAACTGGAGTTCTTTCTATCCAGGTTGCGGGAGTATTTGACATCTAAGGATAAAGAAAAAATTCTGAGGGCCTTGCGGGTTTTACGAGTTCTGCCGGTCGAATCCGTGGTAGAGGATGTTTGTAACGTATTGCGTCGACTGGATGATCGGGTGTTAGAGTATGACGCTTTTTATGCACTGGTGAATCCAGGGGTGATTCAGAAAGCTACGCGATCATTGGCAGAAGATCCAGGAATAACCGTGGTTGTTCACCGCCTTGCATCTATACTTTTTGATGCTCGTGATATGACCCGTGTGAACCTAACCCGAATTTTGGTCGATTTTGATCGAAAGGCAGTCGACGGCGCACTTCTTGAAATTATAGCACAAGGTGAATATGCCATCGTCGCTACGCATGTGCGGTTGATTCTGAAGGATTTCTATCAGGATCTGGATGATGTTGAGGAAGTATCCCATGCCGGCATCTATGGCGATTTTAACGAAGATGCGGAAGACTTGCTCGATATCACCCGGGATGTGAAGACGCTCACGTCGGTTATTCTTGCCAAGAATACTCCGTTGCCACTTGCTATCGGACTTTTCGGAGACTGGGGACACGGTAAGAGTTTTTTTATGGGAGCTGTCCGCAAGGAGATTTCGGAGGCTCACCGATACTATAGTCCCAAGGCTTTTCACACGCACGTAGTGCCCATTGAATTTAATGCCTGGCATTATGCGGACACGAGTCTCTGGGCAAGTTTGGTAAACCACATCCTGGTGCAGCTTTTAAAGTTTGTGTCACCGGAGGCGACGGACGAGGAGAAGCAGCAGGCGATACTCAATAAAATCAGTACCACGAAGAGCCAGATTGGAGAGGCTATTCAGGCAAAGCAGACTGTCAGTAACGCCCTCGTCGACAAACAAGGCGAACTGGAGGCGGCTAAAAAACAGCGGCAGGAGAAGGAGGTCGAATTAAAGAATTTGCGACTGAAGGATGTGTATGACGTACTTACCTCTGGACAGAAGGAGGAAATAGAAAGGATTGCCGATAGGTTAGGCTTTCCGGCGGTGATTGAAAGTTTTTCTGATTTACGACGACTTGCTACGGAGGCATCGTCGACCACGGGAAAGGTACGATCGCTCGTCAAGTCAATTTTGGAATCACGCGATAAGTTTTGGCTGATCCTGGCCTTTGTTTTTGTGTTTTTTGCAGTGCCTATTCTTATAGACTTCATCACGACGAAGGATGCTGAGAATGCTTTTATCGCGAGGTTTGGCGCGAAGGTCGCCCAGTTTGTAGCAGGCATTTGTACGGTCTATGGTGTCGTTCGCAAAGGATTGGATAAGTTTCATGCCGGTGTTTCGCAGTTGGAGTCCATCAAGAATAATGCACAGCATATTTTTGATCGGCAGCGGAGCCAACCTTCGGCGGCGGAGGAGGGGATACAAAGAGAAATCATCGACTTGCAGGCGCGTGAAACCGCCGTCGCTCAGGAGATATCTTCGAAAGAGAAGGAACTGGCCGATTTGGAGGAGAAGATCCGAATATTGAAAGAAGAGCGTAGCCTGAATCGCTTCCTGACGACACGCACGCAGTCGGAAGATTATCGCAAGCATCTGGGGATTATTTCGGTTATCCGGGAGGACTTTACGTCGCTTACGCAGAAGCTTGCGAATGCCTATAAAGATGAGCCGGGGGCGGGCTATAGACGTGTAGATCGTATTGTGTTATATATAGACGATCTAGATCGGTGCCCGGTGGACAAAGTCATGGAAGTGCTGCAAGCAGTTCATTTGTTGCTGGCGTTCAAATTGTTTGTTGTGATTGTAGGGGTTGACCCGCGGTGGCTACTGCATTCGCTGGGGTCGCAGTTTTCGGCTTTTCAGAACGCAGGAAAAAACTTTGGTGGCGATAAGGCCACGGCTGATTGGTTGACCACGCCGCAGCATTTCCTGGAGAAGATTTTCCAGATCCAATTTTGTTTGAGCCCGATGACATCGGAGGGCTACACGACAATGATGGGAAACCTTTTTAAGAATACGGATGGACGTGGTAACGGCGACGGGGTGAAAGAAGATGCTGATTCGTTTGGCGCGGGAGCATCGGACGAAGCGGGATCCGGGGACGCGGAGACTAAAGGTACGTCGAGTCCTTCTGCGGAACGCGTGACGGATCGAGACGCCGAACGTCCGAAGGAAAAAGACCCGGGCGTCGAGGCAGATACCCGAGAAGAGAATACCACAAATAGCAATACCACAGATCAGCGTAACAGCGATCAGGGTAATGCCGATCCGCAGGATGCGAATGGGCGTCGTGCCGGCAATAAGGATCCGGATAGCGACAATGCCCGGATAGGGAGTACGCATGCTGAAAATAAAGAGAAGTATACTATCGACGAGGAGTCCATGCGGATACATGCGTGGGAAATCGGTTTCTCCGGACAGTTGTATGAGTTTATTGCGTCGCCACGGGCGGCTACACGTTTCTCGAATGCTTACCGGTTGTTGAAGGCGGGAGTGCCGAAAGCAAATTTGCAGGCGTTTGAAGGACAGGCCGAGTTGCCGGGAGAATTTCAGGCGCCGATGTTATTGCTCGCGCTTATGAGCGGAGCCACGGAGCAGGCGCTCAAGTTTTTCCCGACGATCCGACGGGAGTTACGAGAAAAGGCCTTACAGACGATTATCGATGAGCTTTTGGCGGAAAAGGATATCGACAATTCATACCGGGTGTTTCTGGTGAAGGTCAAGCGTGTGGTTAGTTTATCGAACTTCCCGGATGACAGTGCGTTGGTTTTATACTGGATTCCGCGTGTGGCGCGGTTTTCATTTGATCTAAGCCGAATTTTGAAGGGGGATTCAGTGAGGGTTTGATGTGGGGAGCAGCTTTGTAGTCAAGCACCATCGCTGGCGCTCGGTGCTTGAAATGGCCCGAGGCGGGTCTAAGACTCGCCAGCTGTCGCCATATAACACCTGATTCGGTGTTGCTTTCTGTTGGTTACAAATTTACTAAAGAACTTTTAATTAAAAGTGAATGAATCACTCCTTAGCGTTTTGGTTCGATTTTGATGGGATTGGCGGCGAGAGATTTGTGGGGCTGGTTGTCTTTTCCTACCGCCACAGGTTGTATTGAATGAGCATATAAGCACCGCTGATGCCCATCCAAAATAACAGTGCTTCAAAGGTTGTTTCGGGGAAGCGGGTGGCCTGGGCGATGAACGCCAGGCCACCAAGGATCAAGAGTATGCCGATGCCTGTCGTCAGAATGATTTTGCGGGGTCTGTTGAGGCGAGGTGGCATAGATGCTAAGGGTAGGGCAAACGCGTGATCGGCGGCAACGGGTGCGATGGCTGGCTACTTCGGGTTCTTCTGCGATGCCCAGGTGTGCGGCCAGGATGCGCAGGGTATAGGCGCGGGGCAGCGCTTCTTCTTTTTCGATGCGCTGAATGGACCGGAGGCTGAGGCCGGTCCGGTCGGAAAGCTCCTGCTGGGTGTATCCTTTTTGGCTTCGCGCGGTTCTGACGGCGTCAGCCAGCTGTTTTTTTGTGTATTGATTCATAGCGCCTTGCATTGTGCCACATGCGTCATTCTTACGTCATACGCATTTGACGTAAGGCGGCGAATGTTTAAAGGTAATAGTTTTGGGCTATTCTTTTGAGACTATGGGGAAACAGCTTTATACTCATTCCCGATACCGTGCCGTTGTCACTGCACTAGTATTCTGGGCCGTTTTTGTCGGCGTATTCGTCGTCGTATCGCGATCATTTTCTTTTTTTCCGCCCATCGCGTCGCCCTGGTGGGGTGTGCGGCATGGTATTACGGGCACGCTGCTCGCGCTGGGAACGACCGCCGTATTTTTACGATGGCAGCAAGTGACCTTTCACAATGCCGGTTTGGTTTGGTCACGTACTACCTTGCCGGGATTTTTCACGGGGTTGGTCGTAGGCGCGCTCGTCTTTGCCGCGATACTGTTCACGCTGATTGGTTTCACAATGTTGGAAATCTCGCCGGCGGCAACGGTAAACTATGAGGCGGTCTTTCTCGGGTGCGTTATGTTGGTGCCGCTGGCGTTTATGGAAGAGCTGGCGTTTCGCGGGTACCCTTTCCGTTTGCTCAATACCACTTATGGGTTGTGGGTCGTGCAGATTGTTACGGCCGTTGTTTTTGCTTTATACCATGTTGCCGGAGGCTGGTCTGTGGCCGCGGCTTTTTCGGGGCCTTTTGTATGGTCTTTTGTTTTTGGGCTGGGGGCGGTGCTGTCGCGGGGTATTGCCGTGCCGACGGGAATACATGTTGCGCTGAATGTCGGGCAGATGCTGGTGGGGATGAAGCGAGATGACTCTATCTGGAAGCTTTCGTTTTTATCGACCGCCTCACCGTCGGATCGCGCCGGGGCGGAAACACTTGGACTGGTGTTGCAGGGGATGGTATTTGTTGTTGCGCTGGCGGCTACTGCCTGGGGTGCCCGAACGAATAAAAAAACAGAGTGAGTATGTTCGCTCTCGCGCCACACTCGCTCTGTTTTTGGACTGCGATTATTCTTTTGTGAAATAGCCTTCTTTCTCTAGCAAGGCCATGGCTTCCATGGTTGTGGCGCCGCTGATGGCGGAGCGGAGGTCGCCCCACTTGGTGTCGCCGGTTGGGGTTTCCCACCAGGAGTAGCTGAATTTTATGCCGGCGGACTTGTCGGTGCCATGGGCCCACAAATAGTTGGCGTTGTTTTGCAGAAACGAGATGTACCGGGTCTTGGCTGTTTCGGGCAGATCGGGGTGCTGGATCAGCAAGGTGAAGTAGCGCACGAAGATGCCTTTGAACAGGTTTACGTCGTGGCCACCGCCGTTGCCGGACTGTTCACCAAAATCGGTCATGACGCGATTGTTGGTGTTGATGTTCGCGGCGATGTGGTAGTTTGCGACTTTGATGGCGTCGTTGAGGTATACCCGTTCCTTGGTGATGTTGTATAGCTCGAGGGCGGCGCCGATGAAGGTGCCCACGTCGTAGGAGTAATCGCCGTTGGTGTCGTTGAAGGTCTCGTAGACGCGGCCTGTCGCCAGTACGGTGCGGTTGTATTTCATCCAGTCGTAGATGCGCTGCGCCCATTGTAAATTATTCAGGCCGTCAATGACTTCGTCGGGATACTTCTGGTAGCGGCGGGCCGCGATGATGGCCGCGGGGCCGTTCGCCGGAATGCCTTTGGAGTTTCCGGCCTCGTCGTCGGTGTCGCGCCACTTAATGCCGCCGCCGTCGAATTCGGTCCATCCTTCGGTGATCCAGTGCCACAGATTACGTGCGGACTCTTCGTAGCGGGCGTCGCCCGTGGCTTCGAACGCGCGGAGGTGCGCCAGCCCGTGCCAGCCCATGTCATCGTAATATTCGTTCTTCCAGTTGTCGCTATACCAGTTCTTTTGGCGCACACCTTCGTAGAAGTCGTAGATGGCTTGTTTATAGACAGCGTTGCCGGTGCGGGCATAGGAATCGACCAAGACATCCAGACCGTGCGCTTCGGGCCAGTAGTCGTTCCAGGTAATCTGGCCGTCGTACGTATTGTTAAAGACGTGGTACGTGGCGTTGAAGTAGCGGCTCACAAACGCGCTGGTGCTGCTGTCGGCAGCAGGTTGCCAGGCAAACGTGGGAAACTTGTTCACCGGTATATATTCGTCTTCGTACGAATCACACGAGACGAGCAGCAGTGCCACGCAAAGTGTTTCTAAAAATAGTTTCTTCATGTTTAATAGCTTTTAGCGTTATACATGGCGCCTGTTACGGACGTACGTTGGTGAAGTCGTGTGTATAGTTCTTGTCGGCCGTTAGGGACATGGTCGCGTCAACCGTGTACTTGTCGAGGTCATTGCCATCGGCCAGCTCGCTCGGGAATTTGAATTGTGAACCACCCCATTGGCCGCCTTCGGTAGGCGCCATGTCGCGATAGCCCGGTCTGTTAATGGACGGTCTGTCGTCGAAGTGCGGTCCTTTTTGTCCCCAGTGTTGTTCGCTGCCGTTGGCCATGGTGAAGACGATCTTGTAGCGTTCGTCAAAGCCCCAGGGTGCAGCGGCCAGCTGGACGTTGTAATCTTTTATTTCCCATTCGCCTTTTTCTTTGTACGTAAAGGCATTACGACGCTGTGTCCAGCTTACCACGATCTCAGCCTTGTCGATTTTTTCGATCGTGGCGGCAGCCGCGCCGAAATCCAGGTGAATGTGGTATACGCCGGTTTCACTTACGGTAGCACCTTCGGGAGCGTCCAGGGTTTCTTTGAACGATGTTTGATCGGGGTTGAGCATGAACGTTCGCTGGCTGCTGGAGGTAAAGTAGTACGGTTTGTTTGCTTCGAGTTTAGTATAGATATCATATTCGCCGATCGCGCCACTGGCTTTCACCTGCTGGCCGTCTTCTGAACCTTCGCCGTT
Organism: Dawidia cretensis; assembly: GCF_018598175.1. GTDB lineage: Bacteria > Bacteroidota > Bacteroidia > Cytophagales > Cyclobacteriaceae > Ohtaekwangia > Ohtaekwangia cretensis. Next base: position 97,030 of record NZ_JAHESE010000025.1, on the reverse strand, counting down.
GATATACAGGGTTGCACCTTCGAGATCATCGACATTGTTGATGCGGATGACCGAAATGCTGCGATTCTCGTTGGCGAGATTGAAATTCAGGCCGCGGCTCGAGCGCACTGTCCACTTCAAGGCGCCTTCTTCAGCCAGCTCGATGCCAGCCATCATGGCAATCTTGTTGAGTGTTTTGTGCGTGACGGTGGCGCCGGTCGACGTGCCTTTGTTGTCGGAGCTGACAACATACACCGGGTTGGTGAAGTCGCCGTCGGCTTTATCGAACAGCACGTCGTAATACACGATGCTGTTGTCGGCCGCGGTGGCTTTCTCCCACTCGAAATAAGTACTGCCGGCAGACTGCAATGTGATATGCTTGGCGTTGGCAGGTTCGTAAAATTGCTCGACGGATGTGACGGTTACATCGTTGAAGGAACCTTCATCGTCTTTACAACCGATCAGCACGGTCATGATCAGGACGAATAGCGTGGCGGGGGCCAGTATGTTTTTATAGAGCGTATTCATGTTTGTTCGGTTAATGTTAGTATCCATCATTTTGTCCCAGGTTCTTGTTGATCAGCCACTGTTGGCGCGGAATGGCCCACAGGTAGTCGCGGTTTTCGTTGAAGGTGTTGTTGCGGTATTCGTAATACTTCAGCGTGCCGGTGCTCAGATCGAATTTCGCTCCGCGACGGGGCGCATTCATGACGGTCTCGGCAATGCGCCAGCGGCGGATGTCATACACGCGGGTACCTTCCAACGCCAGCTCTACGCGACGCTCGTCGCGAATAATAGGGCGAAGAGCGTCTTTGCCGCCGCCAGGAAAATCGAGGGCGAGGGCCGTATTGTCAAAGCCGGCGCGTTCGCGCAGGAGCCGGATGGTTTTATCCCACACGGCGGCATCCATTTGGTCCAGCTCGTTCATCGCTTCGGCATACATTAGCAGCACATCGGCAAAGCGTAGCACGACGAAGTTGATGTTGCAATCCCACGACGTGCCGCCGGTCCATGCGGCCGGGTTGGGGTCATAAAACTTGCGGTAGAAATAACCTGTTTGGGTACCGTTTTCGCGGCCGATCTTATCGTTGGTGTCGTTGTCGACATCATTCGGATCGACGTTGACATTGAAGACGCTTCCGGGGTTGCCTCTTTGTTGGATAGCGCTGCCGTGGCGATAGATGGTCATGTCCAGGCGCGGATCGCGATCGGCGTAGGGGTCTTTGTTTTCATCCCATTTGCTACCGTCTTTCATGAGGTAGGTGTCCACCAGGTCTTGCGTTGGGCTGGCCTGGATATACTGCACACCGGTCAGGCTGAACGGAACGTAGGTGAAAATCTCATTCCAGGTACGCACTTCCGGTGCATATTGTATATCGAGGATGATCTCTGAATTATACTGGTTGGCGAAGTGGAAGATACCCTCGTAATTTTGAAAGAGTGTGTACGTGCCGTATTGCGTGCTGTTGATGAGCTTGTCGGTATATGTCTTGACACGCTCCCAGTCGTTGAAATTGAGGGCTACACGGGCATTAAAAGCCATCGCCGCGCCGGCGGTAATTCTACCCCGGTCGCCAGGGCCATAGCTGGTCGGCAGGATCTCGGCGATTTCTTCGAGCTCGCTGTGAATAAAGTCGACGATGGTAGCCTGCGGCGTCGGCGCGATGGTGGTGGCGATCTCCAGGGTGATGTCTTCCGTAAAGAAGGGGACATCACCATACCAGTTGGTGAGCTGGAAGAACAGGAATGCGCGAATGAAGCGGGCTTCCGCCTTCATGCGATTCCGGAGGGCTTCGTCCATGCCTTCCACCCGGTCGACATTGGCCAGGAACGTGTGCGTAGTTTTCAGGCCGCCGTACAGATCGCCCCAGTAATTGTCGAACATGGCCGTGGAGGTGTTTGCCTGTCCGTTGGCGGTGACGCGCACGTCGTCGTTGCCGTAGCTGTTATACAGGTTGTCGCTAAGCCGCTCGTCGCGGAAAATCCGCCCTGCGTCGTTCATTTGGCGATAGCCCATGTTAAGTAGGGACGAGGCCTTCTCGACGGACGTCCAGTAGGTGTCGTCGGTAAATTTATTCGTGGGCACCACGTCGAGCTCGACGCATCCGGCCAGCAACAAGATGCAGGCAGTCAGGCACCCTGACAGGTAATTGATGCTCGGTTTCATATTTTTGGTTCTCATGCGTTCGCTGTTAAAATTCAACCTCAATACCGCCGCCGTAATACAATAAGGTCGGGTAGTTACGCCCGCTGTTGGCACCGCCGGCGTTCATACTGCTACCGAATTCGGAGGATTCCGGATCGATAAAGCTGTTTTTGGAGAACGTCAGCAAGTTCTGGCCAGTAGCATACAGGCGTAGCTTGTTGATGCGCGCTTTTTGCGTTATGGCGCGGGGCACGGTATAGCCGATCTGGATATTCTTCAGACGCAGGTAGGCCGCGTTGTAGATATTCCGGTCCGACCCGTGGCCGTAGTTGTTGGAGTATGACGGTGACGCGCTGTTGACCAGACGAGGATACTCGGCGTCGGTGTTGCCGGGGCGCCAGTAGTCGAGCTGGTGCTCGAACATGACGTAGTAGTAGCTGCCGTGAAACGGCTCGATCATTTCGCCGCGCAACGCCATGTCGCGTTTGCCCACCCCTTGCCACATCATGCTGAAGTCGAATCCTCTCCAGGTCATGTTATAGGTAAAGCCGAAAGTATACCGGGGAAAGGCGTTGCCGAGAATAAACCGGTCGTTGTCGTCGATCACACCGTCTTTGTTGCGGTCGACATACTTGACATCGCCGGGTTGCACGTTGGCGCCCACCCAGACGGCGGAGTTCTCGATCTCGGCGGTGTTTTGAAACAAGCCGGCGGTTTTGTAACCATAGTAACTGTACAGCGGTACACCTTCGCGCACGATGCGCTCCACTTCGTCAGCTTTAGAAATGGCCTGGGGACCAAACTTCACAACTTCGTTGTACGAGTCGCCGAGGTTAGCGCTGATCACGTGCTTGAAGTCGCCGTGGTTGAGGCGATAGCTTACATTGAGCTCAAAACCGCGGTTTCGCATCTCACCTATATTCCTCTGGGCCTGGGCGCCGCCCAGCGTTTTCGGTACCGGAGGTGCCATTAATATATCGGAGGTATGTTTGTCGAAGTAATCGACGGAGAATGCCAGACTGTTGTTCAATACGGCCGCGTCGAAGCCCACGTTGAACGTGGCGGTTTTCTCCCACGTCAGCTGGTCGTTACCGAGAGTATAGCCGGTACCAGTCACGCCCTTTTTGTCAAATGCATACTGGTTGGTATAGATGTCGTAGGTGGTCATGAATTCATAATCATCGACAGTTTGAGCGCCGAGTACACCGTAAGTCGAACGGAGACGGAACTCATCAAGGATCGACTTGGCCGGTTCGAAGAAGGGTTCTTCGGAGACACGCCAGCCGGCGGAGACCGCCGGGAAGAATCCCCAACGGCGTTCGCTCAGGAAGCGTGATGAACCATCGTAGCGGCCGCTTACTTCTGCGTAATATTTGTCGCCGTAGGCGTAGTTCAGACGTCCCAGCCAGGAGTGGAGGCCCCGTTCGGCCGTACCGCTGGGCGTGTTGTAGCTGTCGGCCCCGATGATGGTATTGTCAGTGTTCTGATACAATTCGTCAACAAACGTCTTTTTTATTTCATTGCGTTCGCGCCGCCACGATTCGTTGGTGTAGCCGAAGAGACCTGTGATGGTGTGCTGCTCGTTGAACGTTCTCCTGTAATCCAACAGGAATTGGCTGTTGAGCGTCGTCATTTTGGCATTGTAATCTTCGATCTGGAAGTCTGTGGCACTGCCCGCGTTTGCAATATTGTTGCGGTTGATGAAGTCATACACCGGGTAATACCGCCTTCTGATGACGCGGTGCTCGGACTTGAGGTCATAGCCGAGTACGGCCCGGGCCTTCAGGCCTTTCCAGATATCGAGCTCGCCGGTCACGATTCCCTGAAACTGGTCGTTGTCGTTGGTCGTACTGCCGCCGTGGTATAGTGTGGCCAACATGTTACCACCGGTCGTGATATCGTTGTTATAATAATGCCCGTTTTCATCGGGATACAGGTTGTAGGTGTTATACGTAGGTACCCGCATAACGTCGGCCAGGAAAAGCCCGCCGCGGTCGGAGAAACCTGCCTGCCGATTGTAGGCGAGGACGGTCGTAACCTTTACCTTGCCGATTTCGTTGACAAAGTTGCCACGGATATTATACCGCTTCAGACCGTAGTCCGGTCCTTTGAAATTGCTCTTCTGATCGAAGTAACCAAAGGATAAATTATACGAGCCGGTCTTGGAACCACCCTGTACACCGATGTTATAATTCTGCTGCAAGGCGTTTTGCATAATCGCGTCCATGCCCCACTCGCTGTCACCTTTAGCAAAATTGGCGATCTGCTCGGGGGTATAGATGGGATCGAGGCCGGCGTTGACGTAGGAGTCATTGCGTAGCAGCGCATTCTGATACCCCTTGACGGGCTTGAGTAAAACTTTCGGATTTTGAGTTCCCACCGAGGCATTGAAGCTCACGACGGGCCGCATATCGATTTTTCCTTTTTTGGTCGTGATCAAGATCACGCCGTTGGCTGAACGTGAACCGTAAATGGCGGATGCGCCGGCATCTTTCAGCACGGAGATACTTTCCACATCATTGGGGTTGAGCAGGTTCATGCTGCCCACGTCTTCCATGATCATCCCATCGATTACCACCAGTGGTTCGTTGTTATTGAAACTGTTTATACCCCGGATGTTGATATTCATCGTATTATCATTGGGGTTCATGCTTCGTTGCTGGATGACAAGGGCGGGCGAAAGGCCTTGCAGCGCCTGGGTGATGTTGGCCACGGGACGGTTCTGGATGGCATCGGCCTTAACCTGGTCTACCGCGCCCACGAGGTCCTTACGCAACACCGTACCATACCCCACAACCACGACTTCGCCCAGCGCTTGTATATCGGGTTGTAGCGATATATTAATGATGGTTTTACCGCCCACGGCAATCTCTTGTTGGCTATACCCTACAAAAGAAAAGACCAGGACCGCATCGTCAGGCACACGAAGGCTATAGTTTCCGTCGGAGTCTGTGATGGTGCCGTTAGACGTGCCTTTTTCCACTACGTTTACACCAGGCAGTCCCTGTTCATCGTCGGCCGAAAGAACGCGGCCGCTGACGGTAACGTCCTCCGTCGGGCCAACGATGGCGGTGGCCTTCACAGGTACGGAGCGAACGTTGATGTTCTTCTTTACCTGCTTGAACTGGAGGCTGGTGCGCTCGGTGATCCACGATAACAGCTCAAACAGCGAGAGCTCTTTGTTGAGCGTGAACTTGCTGTCGGAAGCAAGTGCCTTTTTGTCGTAGAAGAACCTGAACTCTGTTTTTTGCTCGATGAGCTTAAAGAGCTGTTCGAGGGAGGCGTTTTGTACATCGATCTGAATGGAGACCTTTTTCAGATCCTGAGAGACTTCGTTGACCTGGGCTCCGCCTTCGTGGGCGAAGAGCAACGTCATCGGAATCGATTGTAGGATGATACTAAAAAAAAGGCCACGGGCCAGTCGGAAAAGCAAATTGCGTAAGCTTTTTTCCATAAGTTTGAGTTTGGGTAAATAGTTACTATTTATCGCAGTTCCGGTATACCTGTGATTGTCGAGATCGGCTGGTGTAACCGGAGCGAAGGAATGCGGAAGGTCACGTGCTGATCTTCCGTTTTTTTTTAGGGGCTTTGGTTTGTCTGTTGTTTCATGGGTTAGTTACATATTAGGACTACGTTACTATCTTTTATGTTATAGTTGATATCGTATACAAACTGGATACTGGCGAGCACTTCCGACAGGGGTTCGTTTTCGAAATGCCCGTTGACGTGCCAGTCCTTTGAAGGCGGATGTTGCACCGTGATCTCCACGCCATACCATTGCTCCAGGCGTTGGATGGTGGCCGCAAAGTCGGTATCACTAAATACCAGCACACCGTCTTTCCAACCGGTTATATCGGCTATTTCAAAGGTTGCTTTCTCAAAGGTGTGATCCGTCTGACGGTATACCAGGCGTTCGCCGGGGGCGAGCACGTGTTCTTGTTTTTCGCGTGACGGATGCTCCGGGGCGACCCGCACTTTTCCTGTAACCAGTGATACCGCGGTGGCGCTGTCGGATTCAAACGACCGCACATTAAAGGAGGTACCAAGCACCCGCGTTTGAATGTCTGCAGTCTTGACCACAAAGGGTTTTTCCGGATTTTTAACGACTTCGAAGAACGCCTCGCCGGTTAGCGCGACGCTTCTCAGTGTATCGGAAAATGCTTCGGGGAAGGTTAATGTGCTGCCGGCGTTGAGGAAGGCGACGCTTCCGTCCGGCAGGTCGATGCGGAGGCGCTGTCCTTTTCGGGTTTGCACTTTTTTGAAGACTATCTCGGTTTTGAATGCGGTTGCAACATAGCGGTACAGGTATATGCTGCTGGAGAGAATCAACAGGAAGGACGCCGCGATTTTTATCCACCGCGTATAGGTATGCCGCCGGAAGCTGACGATTTTGCCAGCGCGGGCGGAGGCCTTGTCGGAGATGATATCGCTCAGCAGCTGGTCCACTTCCTGGGGTATGAGGTGATCTTCTTTAAATTTGAGCTGTAGCACCAGCTCGCGGGCCTTGTTTAGCGCCGGGAGCTTGTCGGGGTTGGATTTTATCCAGTTTTGCCAATAAAAGTCTCTATCTCCGGAAGGGTTTAATACCCAATCCTTGAAGTCCTTATTAGACAACAGTGTGACGACAACATCTTCTTCCGGATCGTTTACAGACATTTTCTGACTATTTATCCCTATAAGGGTGCAAACGTTGGAATGATACCGAGAAAGTTGATTTTTTTTTAAAGTGGACCAAAATCGGGGCGGGAAGCGGCTTTTGGGCCGGCAGCCTGGGGTGATGTGTGGCGGCTTTTCAGGGCTGGGTTAGCGAAGGAATGACAGGAGGCCGGGGGCGACCAGGCAGGATAGGATGATGAGCATGTCTTTAATATTAGACAGGGAGCGGTAGATCAGCCGGCGAGCGGAGGCGATGTGGGTGAAATTCAGGATTTTGGCTATGTCTTGGTAGCTGAGTCCCTCATAGAAGTAATAGAAGATGGCCTCGCGTTCTTTTTCTGTCAGGGCTGCGATGGCGTTGTTGAGCCGCATGAGCTGTTGCTCGTGGAGCTGGCGGTCGATAAACTTTACTTCGTCGGAGACCTCAATCTGCAGCTGGAAGATGTCGGCCAGCTGATTTTTCTTTTGCTCGGTTTCCTGTGCTTTTATGTAGTCTACGACGCGCCGGCGGAAGGCCTTGAATAAGTAAAATTTGATGGACGTGGTGTCGCCGAGGGTCTCGCGGTTTTTGCGGAGGTAGATAAAAAAGTCTTGCAGGCAGTCTTTTACCAGCTCGCGGTCACCGCAAAACCTGGTTCCATAATTATAGAGCTTGTTGACGTAGGTTTTGTAGATGTCCACAAAGGCGGCTTCGTCGCCTTGCCGAAAGGCGCTCCAAAGCTCCAGGTCACTGGCCTTGTCAGCCGTACGCTCTGTCTCTTCCTTCTTCGCAGACAGAAAGATGCTCACTTCTCTATGGTACGAATGGTTTTCCATCGTTTGTTATGATGAAATTATTTCTTTTTGGGGAAAAATCAAAATGGTTAGGTTTTCGGCGCGGGCGGTGGGAAGCGCGTGGATTTTCTTTTTGGGATAATATTTAAACCGACGCAAGTCTGTGCGCCCCGGGGCAAGATGATCGGCACGTTAGGGGATACATTCGTTTTCGCGACCACGGCGATAGGATTCGCGAACGCTGTGACGGGCGCTACGTGCATGACCGGCGACGACACAACGTTATGTCTATGTGAAGTATGAGCAACATCTGCTAGAGAGGATGGTCATTGTCAGGCTGCCACGGAGGTCTTCGCTAACGAAATCACAATCATTGCCACTCGTGCGTCTTAACACGCCTTTAAAAAGAATCGATCAATCGTAATGATTGCTTAATAAAATTGAGCGGAGGTCATCCGATGATTTTGTCAATTTTGCCGCCTCTGAAAGGTTCCAATGAGCGTGGTCAGCTCCCTAACATTCACAGCGCTTAAAATTTTATGTACATGAGTAGAATATTTACAAACAAATTGTTACACGCGATCGCGTGTCTGCTGTTGGTCGTGTTTTGTTACGCGCACCTGCATGCTGCGGGCGAGACAGGCTCCCCCGCTTTTCTTCAACAACGAAAAGAAGTAAGCGGTAAAATTACCGACACCGAGACGGGTGAGCCTATACCCGGCGCGACTGTCCAGATAAAGGGGACATCGCTCGGCGCGATCACGGATGCTGCCGGGGTGTTTTCGCTGAGTGTGCCGGATGATGCCACGACCCTTGTCGTTTCTTTCCTGGGCTATAAAACGGTTGAGCAAACGATCGGCACCAGCACGATGTTACAAATAGCGCTGGAGAGCGACACACAAGCGCTGGACGAATTTGTGGTGGTAGGCTATCAAACGATGCGCAAGAGCGATGTTACGGGTGCCATTGCCAGCGTGAAAGCCGGTGAGCTCAATCGTACATCGCCAACCCTGGGGCAGGCGCTGGTGGGAAAAGTTGCCGGCGTGCAAATCTCACAGGTAACGGGAGCTCCCTACAAAAGCACGAAGATCCGCGTGCGGGGTACAAGCTCGATCAACGCGAGCTCCGATCCCCTGTACGTAATCGATGGCTATCCGCAGAACGGCGATCCTTTCATTAACATGGAAGACGTCGAATCCATCGAGGTATTGAAGGATGCGGCTTCGGCTGCCATCTATGGATCGCGGGCATCCGGCGGTGTGATCCTGATCACCACGAAGCGGGGTAAGGAAGAGAAGCCGACCATCACGTATGATTATCAGTTCGGTGTCAATCAGCTTGCCCGCAAGGTGGATGTTTTGAACGCCCGGCAATTCTACGATCTCTTTGTCGACGCGCACAACAAAACCTATAAAGACCTGGTGACCTCACAAGGCAAGGTGTGGAACGACGACATGGTGCGTGACGATAACGCCACGCGGACGGCCTATACCAACAACACCAACGCCAACACGATCAGAATTCCCGAGTATATGTATGACTTCGGCTCGGGTACGATCAAAGATCCGGAGTATGATACCGACTGGCAGGATGAGCTTTACCGGAATGCGATCAACAGCCGCCATAATTTGTCGGTTGTCGGTGGACGCAACGGTGTGCGTTACGCGGTTTCGGGTGGATACCAGGACCAGGAAGGGATCATTGTCAATACCGGTTTGAAGAAATACAACCTGCGCTCCAACCTGGATATCGATATTTCGAAGCGCATGACGGTGGGCGCGAGCCTGGCGTATACGGATACGGAATCGAACGAGGTGACAGAGGGACGTTTCCAGCAAAGCCCGGTCATGGCGGCGTTGATCTATCTTCCCTTTTTGCCGGCGTACAATGAGGACGGAACACCGGCGCAGTATGGCATGTCGTCGCAATCTGCGGACTATGCTTTTCAAAACGACATCGAGAACCCTGTAGCGTATATGGAGAAGGTACGGAACTTCCGTAAAACCACGCGTGCTACGTACAACGTCTACGGGCAATATAAAATCATCGAGCCGTTGGTCGCAAGACTGTCGTTCGGTACCTATAACTATACTGAGAACTGGGAGTATTACCGCCCCACGAGCATTACCTCCAGTACTTTTGCTCCGTATTCGCCCCAGGCCATTGCCGCGGCCAATGCGCGCAACACGCGATCGGACGAGCGAGACTACTTGACGGAGTTTACTCTGAATTATAACAAGAAGTTCGACAAGCTCGGCGTGAGTGGTGTGCTGGGTGCTTCTGCGCAATCACACTATACGGATGTGATCGATGTTACAGCCAATGGATTTACGGACGACAAAGTGCCTTACGTTACCGGCGGTGGTGCAGATCCGAGCAACTTTACGCGGAACAGTGGAACCGGGATTACGGAGTATACGATGGCATCGGCTTTCGGCCGTGTGAACCTGAATTACCTCGATCGTTATCATTTGACCGCGACATTCCGCGGTGATGGCAGCTCGCTGTTTGGTCCGGAAAACCGCTGGGCTTATTTCCCTTCTGTTTCCGGCGGCTGGACTGTTTCGGATGAATCCTTCTACAAGAATTTGGCGGGTGAGCAAAGCTCTTTAAAAATTCGCGCCAGCTGGGGATTGAGCGGTAACAATGGTATCGGCGCCTACAATTTTCAGCAGACGATGAGCAAAGGTGGCGTGGTGATCGGGAATAACGTTGTCACAGCGATGTACCCCGGTCCTTTCCGCGATAACGAGCTGGGGTGGGAATCTACTTCGCAGACAAATCTTGGTGTGGATGTGGGCTTGTTCGGCGGGCGCCTGTCGGTCATCGCCAACTACTACGACAGCTATACGTACAACCTGCTGTTCTCGAAGCCGATCACGGCAGTGTCGGGTACTACGTCCATGCTCACGAATTTGCCGGACTCGAAGATCAACAATCGGGGCATCGACCTTCAGCTCGATGGGCTGATTGCTTCGTCGACTGATTATGAGATTCGCGCGGGTGGAAATTTCTCGCTGAACCGCAACAAGGTGCTTGACCTGGGTGGCGCTTCGACGATTATCACTAACGGTGCAGAGCGCTCATATATGACACACATTACGGAGGAAGGACAACCCATCGGTATGTTCTATGGTTTTCAGGTGGCCGGCATGGTGATGACGCAGGAGGAGGCCGATGCTATGAACAATGGCACGGGGCATGCGCCGTCGTCGTCGCAGAGCACCAAGGTGCAACCGGGTGATTTGTACTTTGTCGATGTGAAGCCCGACGGGATCATCAACGACAACGACAAGACGATCATTGGCAGCCCGCACCCTAAGTTTATTTATGGTTTCAATTTGTCGGGACGGTACAAACGCTTTGATATTTCGGCGTCGGCAAATGGTACGTATGGCAATAAGGTGCTGGACGGACAAAATTATTACAACCTGAATATGGAAGGTTCGGGTAACCAGTATGCTATTGTGGACGAGCGTTTCCGTACGCCGGCGAATCCCGGCGGCGGAGAGGTGTATCGCGCTTCGCGCGGGGGTACACAAAGTAACAGCACGCGCTTGTCCAGCTTTTATCTCAATGATGGTTCATTCCTGCGGATTACCAACGTGACGATTGGCTATACGTGGAACACGGCGGCGTTGACATCGAATACGATCTCGAACGTACGGTTCTATGTATCGTCGGACAACCTGCACACATTCCAGAAATACAGAGGCTACAATCCTGAAGTGGACTATGCCAACGGCGGCAACCTGACGCCCGGCGTGGATTACGGCAAGTATCCGCTGATGAGATCGTATAACGCAGGAATCAGAGTTCAATTCTAAACAGACTTTTTACCATGAAAAATATAAGTTTTCTATTCGTGATCGTTGCGCTGGTGCTGGCATCGTGCAGTGATTATCTGGATGTACCGAACCCGAATGCGGTACCCAGCGATCGTTATTTCTCTTCGGAGATCGACGTGGACAAGGCTGTGGCGGGGATCTACAATGCCATTCGGAGTAACAACTGCCTGGGCGAAAGCAGCGACTTATTTAACGAGGAGCGTTCGGATAATGCCGGGCGCCTTGACAACCAGTCGAGCGCAGGGGAACCTTTTCAGTTTACCAATTTTTCGTTGCTGCCGGGCAATACCAATTTGAAGTCACACTGGAGCGCGCTGTATGTGACGGTGTCGCGTGCCAATTATGTGTTGTCGTATATCGATGATCCTTCTATTAAATTTGCGGATGAGGAGACGCGTAAGATCTATAAATCAGAGGTGCTTTTCTTGCGTGCGCTCACGTATTTTCACCTGGTGCGCAAGTGGGGTGACGTGCCGATGGTGACGGAGAACCTGACGTCGTATGATGCTATTGTGGAGCATACCTACCGGGTGCCGCAGGCGGAAGTATATGCGCAGATTGTTACTGATCTGAAAGCGGCGTTGGATTCCGAGATCCCGAACCTTCAGGTGGCCGCAGGAAAGGGACGTACGTGTAAGGCAGCGATCAATGGTCTGCTTGGCCAGGTGTACCTGACGCTGGGTGAGCTCTTTGCCGAGGGCAGCCAGGAGAATCTCACGAACGCCAGGACGTACCTGGAGACGGCGTATGGGATGCGCAGCTTTGGTCAACTGCCTGATGTTCCGTATGCGGATGTGTTCGATGTGACGAAGAAGAACAGCTGTCCGGAAATTATTTTCCAGATTGTTTACAAGCAAGGTGATCTGAACTACTCGTCAGGTTTGGCCGCGCGCAATCAATCCATCGGTGAGAACATCAACTCATTGAAGCCGGGCACTGGTCAGGGAACCTATGTTAACCCCGACCTGGTGAATGACTATGAGGCAAACGATCTGCGGAAGGATTTTTCGGTGAAGTGGGCTGACAATGCGAAAGCAAAGGCCTGGTTTATTACCAAGTATCGCGATGCCAGCAGCACTGCGGGTGTCAACGCTTATGGGGGCAACGATTTTATCCTGATGCGTTTTGCCGATATCGTCCTGATGCTTGCCGAAGTGAACGAGCGTCTTGGAAACACCGCGGAGGCTATTGATTACCTGGATCAGGCGCGCACGCGGGCTGGGTTGCCGTTATATGCCGTGGCCAATGCAGATCCGGTGTATCACGCAAAATACCCGACGTTGCAGTTGGCGATCCTGCATGAGCGACGGGTAGAGCTGGCGTTTGAAAATCATCGCCTGTTTGATCTTCTCCGTACGTTTGGCGCGGAACCTCAGGCGTTTGTCGACTATATCAAGGGTAAGAATCAGGCGGATTATGGGATCTCAGACCTGAACAACGTGTCTGCCAAAGATGTTTATTTTCCGATACCGTTCGATGAATACAAGCTCGATCCTGAGAAAATGTATCAGAACGATGGATATAATTAACATGCCATGAAGAGAGTACATGCAATTATTGTTTTGATGCTGATTGCCGGATGTGCGGCAGCGCAGGGGTATGATAAAAATTACCGCAGGCTGTCTTCGGGCGACCTGACGGTGGATAAGAATTTTTATTTACTCACCGTGATCGACAAGACACCGGATGTAAAAGCCGTTCTGGCGGGAAACGTTGCCTTGAAATCTTTTCTACAGGCAAAGGTTGGAATACTGAAAGCACACGTTACGGATACGTGCTCGTATCCTGCCAGCCTGATGCCTGACTTTTTCTGGAAGAACGATACAGCGTCGCTCGCCCGGGAATTAAACAGTGTTTACGCGGCCAATAAAAGGGCGTTTGACAAAATGATCGATGCGCATTTACGGCCGTCGGGTTATTACCAGCGCTTTGCGGGTATGGCAAACGGTGTATTGCTGGGCAAGGCGTGGAATCAGTGTTTTTATGGTATGGATTATATCATTAACCAGTATGGCCTGGGCAAACGCATGCGCTACCCGCATATCGACTCCGTTAGTTATGTGGTGACCTCACGTATGTACCGCACGACGTTGAAAGATATGATGTCGTCTCTGGCGGAGGTGAGTGAAGGCTTCGATGTATTTTACAAGCCATCGCTTGCGGTGGCCATGCAGCTGATGCAGGCGAACGACCGGGATGAGCCGGCGCGTCTGGAACCTTTGGAAGAAGGTATTAACAAGGCGGCCTTCGATCAAATTAAAAAAACCGATTGGAAGAAATACCGGTATGCCGCCATTGTGTTGCCGGGCGCGGGGCCGACGCTGACAACGACGCCGGTGAGTCCGAATGGAAAAATTCATTGCGATATGGCCGCGCGCCGGTACCTGGCAGGGGATGCGCCGTTCATTATTCCTTCCGGTGGGTATTGTTACCCGTTTCAGGGACCGTATAACGAGGCCGTGGAAATGAAGAAGTACCTGATGGAGAAGTATAACATTCCTGCATCGGCCATTATTGTCGAGCCGCAGGCGCGGCACACGACGACCAACATTCGCAATGCGGTGCGGTTGATGGTCCGGTATGGAATGCCGGTCACGGGCCCATCGTTGTTTGTAACATCGATGTCACAAACCAAATATTCCGCCGCCGATAGTTTTGATGCGCGGAACATCCGGGAGCTGGGATATACGCCGTACACACGGAAAAAGCAGCTGACGAATCACGTCATCGAGTTTTACCCCGTCATGGAGTGTTTGCATATGGATCCCCTGGATCCGCTGGACCCGTAGCATAAGCGTGTTGCCCATACATTTGCCCACCCTGCGTCATGGCCTATGACGCAGGGTGGGCTTTCTTTTTCCGGGCGCTACATCGTGAAGTTTGCAGCGTCGTAACCTCTGAGGCTGGTTTTCCGTTAAAGTCAGATTCACGAACCCCCAAATGTTATGATGCAAGAGTATATTGAGATCCGCGGCGCACGCGAAAACAACCTGAAAGACATTTCTCTCCGCGTACCGAAACGGAAGATCACGATCTTCACCGGTGTTTCGGGTTCCGGCAAGTCGTCGATCGTCTTCGACACGATTGCCACGGAGGCGCAACGGCAACTGTACGAGAACTTCACGATGTTTGTGCGCAACTTCCTGCCGCGGTATGCACCCCCGCAAGCCGATGCCATCGAAAATCTGAGTATGCCCGTTGTCGTGGACCAAAAGCGCCTGGGTGGTGGGTCACACTCTACGGTAGGGACGATCACGGATATCGCCCCGGTGTTGCGGTTGCTCTATTCCCGCGTAGGCCAGCCGTATGCGGGCAACTCCAATGCGTTTTCCTTTAACGATCCGCAGGGCATGTGCCCGGAATGCCATGGGCTGGGGAAAAAAATGGGTGTGCTGGCGGACTCGTTCGTAGACCTGGACAAGTCCTTAAACGAAGGCGCGGTACAGGTGCCGGTGTTTGCGACCTGGGAGAATGCGATGTATCAGGGTTCGGGGCTCTTTGATAACGACAAGAAGCTGCGCGATTTCTCGCCCGAAGAGATGGACCTGCTGCTGCACAGCAAACCGCGCAAGGTGAAGATGCAGTTTGGTGGTGGCGAGATGAATATTACCTTCCAGGGCGTGATCGAGAAATTTACGAAGGCCTTTATCAAGCGCGACCTGAAGACGATGTCGGAGCGAACACAAAAGCGTGTCGAGCCCTACATCGGCCTGCAGCGGTGCCCGTTGTGTAAAGGCGCGCGGTTGAGTCAGGCGGCGTTGCACTGCAAGATTGGCGGTAAGAATATTGCGGAGCTTTCCGCGCTGGAAATTACCGAGTTGATCAATATTCTCGAAGCGATCGATGCGCCCGTCGCAGGCCCCATGCTGGTGACCCTGAAAGAAAGACTGCAACACCTGGTGGACATCGGACTGGATTACCTGAGCCTCGACCGTGAGACGAGCAGTTTGTCGGGCGGAGAGTCGCAACGTATTAAAATGGTGAAGCACCTGAGCAGCAGCCTGGTGGATGTGATGTATATCTTTGACGAGCCGAGCGTGGGGCTGCACCCGCGCGATGTGCACCGGTTGAATGATTTGTTGAAGAAGTTGCGGGACAAGGGCAATACGGTAATCGTCGTCGAGCACGACCCGGATGTGATTAAAGTCGCCGACCACATTGTGGATGTAGGGCCGCACGCCGGTAATCGTGGCGGCACCATTATGTTTGAAGGGACGTTTGACGCGCTGTTGACGTCGGGCACACTGACGGGACGGCACATGCGGCAGGCGTCGCCGATCAAGAGTACATTTCGCCGGGCGACGGGGTCGTTGGCCGTTCAGCACGCCCGCGTCAACAATCTCCACGACGTGAGCGTCCAGATCCCCACCGGTATCCTGACCGTGGTGACGGGTGTCGCGGGTTCTGGCAAAAGCTCGTTGATTCACCATGTCTTTTTAAAGCAGCATGCCGACGCCGTGGTCATTGACCAATCAGCCGTGGGTACGTCGACGCGCTCCAACCCCGCGACCTATACGGGTATTATGGATGATGTGCGGAAGGTTTTTGCCGCGAAGAACGGTGTAAGCGCTTCGCTCTTTAGTTTCAACTCCGCAGGAGCGTGTGAAAATTGTCAGGGCGCCGGTGTGCTCTATACCGACCTGGCGTTCCTGGACGGCGTGAAGGTTCCCTGTGATGTTTGCGAAGGGAAGCGGTTTAAAGAGGAGGTGCTGCAGTATACCTTCGACGGCAGGTCGATTGCCGATGTACTGGATATGACGATGACGGAAGCCAGTGAGTTCTTTCAGCAAAAGGAGATCCAGAAGAAACTGCAGGCCTTGCGCGACGTAGGATTGGATTACCTGACACTGGGGCAGCCGCTCAGCACATTGTCGGGCGGGGAGTGCCAGCGCATCAAGCTGGCCAGCGAGCTGCACAAGAAAGGCAGTATCTATGTGCTGGATGAGCCCACCACGGGTTTACACATGTCGGACATCGATCATCTGCTGAGCATCATGAACCGCCTGGTAGACGCTGGCAACACCGTGATTGTGATCGAGCACAACGTAAGCGTAATGCGCCACGCAGACTGGATCATAGACATGGGCCCCGATGGCGGGCACAAGGGCGGACGAGTTGTGTTTGAGGGAACGCCGGAGGAGTTGCTACACGCGGAAGGGTCGATTACGAGTGGATATATAGGAGAGTGATGAAAGAGTGTGAGTGTGAGAGCGAACAGAACACCTGTATCCGCTCTCGCGCGCACACGCACGCTGTTTTTTTTGGCTACTCTTCGTATGTAAAAGTCGCTTCCGCGGAAACATACGACGCCTGCACCCCGACCGTCACTTTATACGTCCCCGGCCACAGCTGCGGTACCAAGACCGTTATTTGCGTATCCGTGATCGACGTTACAAGGCCTGATCGTGAATTGAGGCCTGTAGCAAAATCAGCAAAACTGACACTGGTATTTCCGCCCTTATTGCCGGTATAGTTTGTATCGATAAAGTTTGTTCCCGTGATGGTCATGGTAGCGTATCGGGATCCCGAGGCTGGTGTAAACGACGTAACGGATGGCACGATGACCTCAAAGGACTCTGGCGCCGTGGCGGTCATGCCTGCGACTGTAACAGACACGGGATACTTTCCCGCCGCGAGCCTGTCGGGCACGCTGACGAGCAGCTCATTATGTCCGGGCCTGGCAACGGAACCCCGCTCGATGACCTTGCTGCCAAAGGCCACCTGCTCGAACCGGTAAGAGTCTCTGAAACCCTTACCAATGAGCTTCACCAACTGCCCGGAGTATCCGCGGATAAGCGAAAGCGACTCGACGACAGGAGCTTTCAGTATAAAATTGTTGGCCGAGCTCAGAAGCTCTTCACCCGGTATACTGATTCGAATCTGTACCGAAGACGCTTCTATATCATCCGGCACAATGACCTTCGCCGACGTCTTGTCGACGCTCACCACCGTGGCATCGACGCCTCCAAAGCTGACGGCCAACCGGTCGGGATCAGTACCCAGGTTTTCACCCGTCAGGGTAATCTCATCGCCGATAAAAGCTGTCGCCGGCAAGAAGCCTGAGAATACGGGAGGCCCCGTGACTTCCACCAGGTCGGTTGCCGTGGTGGTCAACCCGGCGACCGTTACGCTAACAGCATATTTACCCGGCGTCGCATCGGCGGGAACATATAGGTGAAGCTCGGTATTGCCGGGGTCGACTGATTCACCTTTCAACATAGTGTTCCCAAACTTTACCTGCTCAAACCTTTGGGAGTTTCTAAACCCATTGCCTTTGATGACGACTTCCTGTCCGGGAAGTACCGACGTCGGCGAGATAGATTCTATCACCGGCGCTTTCAGGGTAAAGGCTTTACCAGATTTTAAAGATGCCAGGCTTATCCGGAGCTCTAACCCGACGGAAGCTGTCTCTATATCATCGGGCACAATCACCCTGGCGAACGTTCCGTCCACCGTCACGACGTTAGCAATAATATCGCCGAAGGTAACGATGAGTGCATGCGGGTTCGTGCCCAGGTTCCTGCCATGGATCGTGATCTCATCGCCGATGAAAGCCGTCTCCGGCGAAAAGTCCAAAAAAGCAACATCATCAGGATTGGTGGAGAGGTCGTCGTTGTCCCCACCACACGCAACAAGAAGTGACAGACACACGGTAGCCTGAACAAACAGGAGTTGTACTTTTTTCATTAACACAGCTTTAATAATTTGAGATTAGACTATACTTATTTCTGATACATTTAAAATTTGGCCAATAGCTCCAGGAGAGCCTCACTATATTTTATGATACTAATAATTGCGTTGCGAAGGTAGCTACCATACCAGAATATCCAAGGGAGGAACTATAATTAATTAGTATACAGGGGTATACTTTGGTTCAGGCACTACCCGGTGAAGTCCTGATGGGCCGTGTGTACGTGCGATCGATGTAAAGCATTCGGAATGGCTACAACGTCAGTCGATTCGACTAACATGCGTGACAATTTCTGGCGGAGATTTGTGGTATAAAAATCAACGCATATGAGAATTGTTATTACGGGCTCGCTGGGTAATATCAGCAAGCCGCTTACCCAAACAATCGTTGCCAACCGGCACCAGGTGATCGTGATCAGCAGTAAGGCTGATAAGCAGGCAGCTATTGAATCACTGGGCGCCGTGGCCGCGATTGGATCGTTGGAGGATGTTTCCTTTTTGACAGAGACGTTCAAAGGCGCCGATGTAGTATATTGTATGACGCCGCCTAATTATTATTATGATCAGTCGCTGGAGCCCATTTCGTATACCCGGCAGTTGGGTGAATGTTACGCACAGGCTATTGTTGCTTCGGGCGTGCAGCGTGTGATTCACCTGAGCAGCTTTGGCGCGGACCTGGACGCCGGGACGGGATTTATTTTAGGGGCGCACGCGGTGGAGGAGGTCTTCAATGCGTTGCCGGCGGAGATAAACATTACCACCCTGCGGCCTACGTCATTTCATTATAACCTGTTGAGCTTTATCGGGCAGATCAAAGCGACGGGAAAGATCGTCTCCAATTACGGGGCGGAGGATGTGGTGGCCATTGTTTCGCCGCTGGATATTGCAGATGCGATTGCGGACGAAATAGAACATCCCACCCCGGGTCGGAAGATACGGTATGTAGCCAGCGAGGAGCTGACGGCGAATGAGATCGCGCGTATCCTGGGCAATGCCATCGGCAAACCTGGGCTGCGATGGGAGGTGATCTCCAACGAAGAAATGTTGGCACGCGCACTACAGGCGGGTTTTAATCCGCATACGGCCCGGCTGTACGTGGACTTGTATGACAGCCTTCACACGGGCAAGCTGGCGGAGGATTATAACAAGCATAAGCCCGTTTTTGGCAAGGTAAAGCTGACTGATTTTGCGAAGGAGTTTGCAGCAGTCTATCATCAAAGCTGATACCTTTGTCGTATGAGTCAAAGTCAGCCGCAGCACATCCGCTCCATCAGCGAATATCATCGCCTGATGCAGCTCGGTAAGCCGGAACATCCGCTCATTAGCGTGGTTCGGTTTGAGGACGTCCGTCATCCTGACACGAGCGACGCGCTTACGATGGTATTGAACCACTACTCGATTGCGTTGAAGCGGAACTTTGGCGGGAAGATGAAATACGGTCAGCAGGTGTATGACTTCGACGAGGGGATCATGACGTTTATGGCGCCGGGGCAAGTGCTTCGCATCGAGTGGGAGCCAGACAAGGAAGTTGAACATACGGGATGGATGTTGCTGATTCATCCCGATTTTCTCTGGAATACGCCGTTGGCAAAGTCTATTAAACAGTACGCCTTCTTTGATTACTCGGTGCACGAGGCACTCTTCCTGTCGGAGAAGGAAGAGGCGATTGTGATCGGAGTTATGCAAGGCATTATACATGAGTACCGCGCGAACATGGATCAGTTTAGCCAGGCAATTGTCATTTCGCAGCTGGAAGTGTTGTTGAACTACGCGGATCGTTTTTATAATCGTCAGTTTCTTACGCGAAAGGTCAGCAATCATACGTTGCTGGCGCGTATGGAGGATCTGCTGGCGGCGTATTTGGCAAGTGATGCGCTGACGGAAAAAGGTGTACCGACGGTGACGTATCTGGCGAGTGAGCTGAATGTGTCGCCGGGGTATTTGGGGAGTATGTTACGGATGCTCACGGGGAAGAATACACAGCAGCATATTCACGATAGGCTGATCGATAGGGCAAAGGAGAAGCTGTCGACGACGGATCTTACAGTGAGTGAGATTGCCTATCAATTAGGCTTTTCACATCCGCAGTCGTTTAGTAAATTGTTTAAGGCGAAGACGAATCTTTCACCATTGGAGTTTAGACAGTCGTTTTAAGCAAGGGCCCGCGCCAGTCTTAGACTGGCATATCGGCCGGCACGGCCGTGTTGGACAAAGATGGTGGGCGGAACCAGGGATCCGGAGACCCGCGATTTGTCCCATGGATTCCGTGAATTTTATTTCGCCGGATGACGGGATTTCTTTTCTTTACGGCCAGACTTTCGTCAATTTTGATGCTATGAAAAAGCGGAGTGGGATTCCGACCTTTAATCTTCGGGGGCGGGGGAAGGAGATGTTTGAGATCGCGAAGGTCTCTGATCCGCTGCTTTTGCAAAACAACAAGCCGCACCGGGATGAGAATTATATCCTGATTTTTCAAGAGCGTGGCGTGAGTCGGGTGATGATTGATTTTCGGGAAGTGGAGGCGAAGGGGTGCGCTGCTTTGTGTATTCTGCCCGGACAGGTGCATCATGGTGTGTATGTAAAAAATGCCGTGTTCTGGTTTATCGCGGTGGATGCTGATTGGATCCATCATTCGTTCCGTTCGGTGTTGATGGAAAGTGCTGTTCGAAACAGACCTATTGCTGTTGAGCCTTCGCAGGTCTCTTTTTTTCAGGAGAGCTTTGGGTTGCTGCAACGGTTGGACGCTCGTTGGCAACAAGACCCTCGTTTAGAGCCTACGTTGCGCTCGATGCTGGACGTTTGTCTCAATTTATTTTCGTCCGCGATTCAACAGAACCTGGACCTGCAAGCACGTCACCATTCGCGTCCGGCGCTGATCACCGAGCAATTCCGGAAATTGGTCCTGGCCAATTTTCGGGTGATGAAAAGTCCGGCGCAGTATGCGTCGTCGTTGCATATTTCACCCGCCTATTTGAACGAAGTAGTGAAGGAGACCACCGGATATCCTGTTAGTCATTGGATCCATCATGAAATTATCTTGGAGGCTAAGCGCACGCTTTTCTATACAACGCAATCGGTAAAGGAGATCGCTTTCAAGCTTGGGTATGCTGACCCGGGCTATTTTAATCGTTTGTTTCGGAAGATGACCGGGCAGACACCGCTGCAGTTCCGGCAAAAAATCAAGTTACCGTGATTTGTCCTATCATTGCCATGGATCGGTCATTGTTGCCGGGTGGCGGTTGCCCGTCCTTTGCGTTGTGTAGTATTAATCGCAGCGACAGAGTATGGCGAATGGCATTAAGAAGGCAGTATTCAATCTGATAGAGAAGGCCCTCATCGATGAAGGGGAGGTCCTGGAAGTCAGGCACTGGGAACCGGCGGCCATGGTGGAGCTGGTCGTCTATCTTCCCACAGTCGATATGACTAAATGGAAGTCTATCCCCCGGATAAAGTGCAAGGTAGGCGAGTTTGAATACCGCGATTACAGCCCTGCAACCTGGAATGCCGGGAAGCATCAATGTACCGTACTGATTGAGACGGGGCACAAAGGGTTTGGTAGCGCGTGGGCCCAGCAACTGCGGGTAGGCGACACGATACAGTTTTCGCCTGCGAGCACGGCATCGTTACCTTCGTCGGATGGCCATGTGCTGGGGCTGGGGGATGGGAGTGCACTGGGGCACTTTATGACGTTGAAGCAAATGATTTCCCCCGGGCGCCAGCCATTGGATGCCTTTGTCTATCTAAACGAAGTATACACGCTGCCCGCGTCGCTGGTGGCGGAGCACGGCGGTTTTAATTTTATGATGAGAAAAGACGCCGATGCGGCGGAGCTGTTGCTGAAGGCTATTCAAGGGAAAGATTTGACCCGCTATAGCGCGGTGTATGTCGCGGGGCACATTCCCATGGTGCAGACAGTGCGGAAGGCTTTGAAGGCTGTTCCGGGATTTCGTGCGAAGGTATTTGCGAACGGGTTTTGGTCCTGACGGCCTACTATGGTCATGCTGTTGGGCGAGGCCTTATCGGGCCGACTTCATGGCCTTGACTTTTTTGACCTTTGTGTCTTTTGTCAGTTTCTCGTACTCCGGAGTTTCCATGCCATAGAGGGCGATCTTGCCTTCGCTGTTGCTGTGGACCCCGAAGCCATACGTTTTTGTGAGTGGAGAGGCGCGAAGACAGGCCTGTCCTTTTGAGAAGAATTGCTCCCGGGCTATTTTGTGCTCATCTTTGGGAATGTCGTTCCGCTCCGCGTATACCCGGAAGAGTACGTCGTCCGAGGTATATTTGTACGGGCTTCTGGCGACTAAAGCATACTGCATTTCGGCCACGGTTTTAGCGTCGCCTTTCGACGGTGGTTTTGTGCCACTGCTGGCCTTTGTATCTTCGGCTACCTCGATAAACGTATCGAAATAATTGGTGGTATGGGTTTTCATATTTTTTGCAACTGTATTACAAGATAGTGAGCGGTGGTTTTAATGCAAAATCACTACTGTCGGTATCTATTGACCGACGTCAGGTTTCGTTGTTTTTCAGGCTGATACGCGGCCCAGCGAGCGAAGTGTCTTGATCGTTATGATTCGATCGATCTTGAACGTGCGCTCAGCTTTTCGGAGGTGACAATAGGCTCGGATGTGGGCGTCTTCATAGCCGTTGTCCTGGTAGTCGTTGCAAATTTCCACACGGCTGATGGTGCGTTTGCTGATCTCGTCCCTGGTTTTACGGTATTCGATGGTGATAGGGTTGCCGCGGGAGATAGCCTCCAGCAGCGCCTTTTTAACAGCAGGTGATTGTTTCTGAAATTTTGTACGGGTGATCTTTCCCCCGGTATAAAAGTCAATGACGCGCGGGTCGACAATGATGTCGCGTTTGTCTACCGGATTGACCAGCGTAATCCCCTGTAACGTTGTACACCGACTGAGCGCGACATACATCTGCCCGTGCGCAAACGCGCCAGTGCCGGTATCGATGGTGATCTTGCTAAATGTTTTCCCCTGGCTTTTGTGGATGGTCATGGCAAACGCCAGCTGCAAGGGGTATTGAACGAACGCTGCGACTACCCTGGGCTCGATGGCACCGGTATCTCTGTCCAGTTCGTATTGGATTTCCGACCATTGCTCGGGCGCTACTTTATATTCTTTGTCGTCGATTATTACCGCGATACCGCGACGGCCTACTTTACTGATTTTTCCGATGCTACCGTTGGCCCAGCGTTTCTGCGGATCATTTTTGACCATCATGATTTGAGCGCCTTTTTTAAGCTCGAGTATATAGGGTGCCGGAAATTTATTGTTTAGCTTATGGTGGCTCAAGTCCTGAAGCTTTTCGTATTCGCCCAGTAAGGTGCCTTCAAATTGGAAGGGCGCCGAATCGATCTCATCCAGCTTCTTTTTATTGAAGCCATTCGCGGCTTTGCGGGTTGTTGTCAGGTATAGGGCGTGCTTGTGGGCTGCCGTTGGCTTCTTGCAGCGCGATTGGAGGAGCTTCAAGTCTGTGTCGCGCACGCGGTTGACGCGGATGTTGTCCAGCAGGGCTTTGAATTTTATCTGCTGCGGTGACTGACGCACCACTGTCGTAAGCTCACGGACCGGGAGATTAAAATTCTGGAATACCGGCGCGTGAAAGAAGTATTCTCCGCCATAGCGGGTATAGATCACTTCCTCGTCTTTATCGTGCAGCACTGGTGGGAGCTGAAATAAGTCGCCCACAAAAACCATTTGTTCCCCCGAAGGGAGTATGGGGCTTTCGGCAGTTTTTGCGCAAGGCGATATCGATTCCGTCCATCAGGTCAGCACGGACCATGGAGACCTCGTCGATGATAATCATTTCCAGTGTTCGAAATAAGTCTGCTCTTTTGTGGTCTATCTTAATGGTGGCCGGATGAATGATTTCCGGTTCAAAGCGAAAAAAGGAATGTATCGTTTGACCGCCGATATTTAGCGCCGCCGTGCCCGTGGGGGCGAGTACAACGTGCTTTTTTGAGGTGGTACGGATGAAATATTTCAGCAGCGTGGATTTGCCCGTGCCGGCGCGGCCCGTAATATAGAGGTTGTCCGAGCTGTTGTTGAGCGTATGCAGAATTTGCAGAAACTCCTGGTTTAATGCACGTGACATGGATGGCGCAATCGGTTATATAGACGCTGTTTAATACGGTAAGATTGGCATAAGTAATCCCCCAAAGAGGCTGTGTTTCAGGTCTATTTTGACACTTTTAGGGTATGCGGTGGTTAACTAAATCTTCTTATCTTTATAGACGGGAGCCCATCGTGCGTCAATATACCTGACGTATGGTGGGTTTTTATATTTAATCTCTGCACATGAAGAAACTAACCGTTTTTTATTTACTCGTTGTGTTGCTGACGGTGGCGTTGCCGGCCGCGAGCCAGCGCCGCCGATCGGCCACCCTGAACAATGCCAGTGTTTCTGCACAAGTCCTTCCCCGGCAGCAGGAACCCCAGTTGCAACGCGTGTCGCCTGCCGTACGGGAGTATATACGTCCAACGGAAAAGGTCGAAGTCCTACAAGCGGATGGGTCGAAGGAGCTGCTGCGCCGCGATGAGATTAAAGTAGAGGACGGACGTCAGACGATTCAGTATAGTAGTGCTCTTGGCAAGCTGGATGAAAAAGAAACCCGGATGGTAGTCGGTAAAATGGAAGACTCGCTGGCGTCGAAGATTGATGTGTCGCAGTTGAAAATTATTCCGGAGCTGCATTTTGAAAAATCTTCCAGCGACGGCACCAGCAGGACGTATCGCATTGCGTTTGCTTCGAATGTGCCGCTGGAGTTTAATGCCGAGAAGGACGTGTTTACGGGAGCCATTAGCTTTTTATTGGTAGACGAGTCGGGAGACGCCGCGGCGTTGGATAAACCGATCCCGCTGCAGATTACGTCCAACACGATTCGTACTATTACTCCCAAGAGCCTTGAGCTTTCTCACCTTTTCCTGCCGTTATCCGACGTGGAGCTCATGGAGCGCGACGTTCAGGATTCGGCGTTGGTAAAGCTCGTGACCAATTTCAACCCGAACGGCTATGACGTGTTTGTACCCGTCAAGCCCGCGTTACAACTATCCATCGAGCGAAAATCGATGCAAGGCCTGGGGATACAGGAAGTACCCGTGACCATCCGATATATCGGCTCAAACTCCGGCAAGTCGAGAAAGGTAATTTTGCAGGCGGAGCGCGGAACGATTACGCCTTCAGCCATTGAGGTAAAATATAATGAGCCGGTGACGGTGATGTTGCGCTCGGAGGGAATCGGCGATGTGACCATTTCGGTCGAGGATAATACGCAGCGTAGCGAGATAACTGTAGCCTATACGTTTCCCTGGGTATTCCTGGTGGCAGCGTTGGGAGGTGGTCTGTTTGGCGCCTTGCTAACGTTTTTAAAAGGTGGTAAGAAATTCAGTCTTAAGCCTTTCCTGTATGCAGCGTTGATTGGGTTGTTGTGTGCCGCGGCGTATTACGTGTTGGGTTTGAACCTTCTTGACTTGAAGGTGAGCGAAGCGTTTAACGAAGTCGCTGTTGGGACGTTTTCGGCGCTCGGGGCATTCTTTGGAGTTAACCGGAAGAAGGCGGCTAATTGATTTTTTAATAAGAAGGCACTGTCTTACAGATATTTAAGCATTGCCTCTGACTTACTGGCAAGGTAGTGGGAAATAGTCAACTCGTTCAGATCTTCGCTCTGGGATTCGGTGCCCATGACGGTTTCTGCGGCAACATGTGGGGAAACTGGTAGATCTAATTGGTGAGGTAAAAGCCAAGAATCCAACGTAAAGTTCGTCATCGCCGGCGTAATGGTGTCACCAAACTCGTAGCCGTTTATACATCAAGCTTTCAAAAGATCGATCCGGAATTGACCAGGGAAATAACACCTCATTGATACTTTCCTGCTACAGGACGTAGCGGGTGATGAGAAGTTAAATATCGCCGATGGCATTCATCCTAACCCGGCCGGGCATAAGATTGTCACGGAGAATGTGTTGAAGGTCGTGGGGACACTGGTACGTTAGTCGCCATATCCACGAAGACAAGAAGTGGACTAAAGCTAGTTTTGCAGATTTTCTTTAAGTCGATAAGCCTTCGCTGCTTCTTGCAACTCTTCGTCCAGGGAGTCGTCATAACTGAAGTTGTACAATCGCCATTCCTTTGAGGGATTATAAAACATCATGGTAAACCTGAGTGGCTGCCGATCATATCGCACCAGAAATGTATACACTAAAAGATGCTCACCAACAGTCTTTTTTGTGATTAAGTCATGGCCTTCATACTTACCGATTAGCTTTATGGTACCATTAAGCTTGAATTTTACATTTTCAATCTGGTCTTTCGACTCATTCATCCACCTGTTGGTCGAGAAAATGTAATCAATCGCATCGTTTGCTCCCTTCGTCTGATATATACTAAAGAACTGATCCACAAATTTCTGAGGCACATCTTGCGCGCTCATATTAAGCGACCACAACATCAAAGCAACAATAAACACTTGTTTCATATTTTTTAATAATAATGTCGACAAAGTCATTCAGTAGGGCTTTTAGTAAAGTCATATTCTATTTTCTTAACTCCGCGAGAAGGCGGATGCTTGTATAAATAGAAAAGGCCTACCCCAAATACCACCCATAAAAATAGAATACTAATCCAAACCTTCCGTTTTTCAACCTTTGTATTGGATACATCGCTGTCACCAGTCGGGAAGAAAATTGGCGAAACCACGGCAATAATCTTAAAAAAATTCGCTGGGTTAGTAAGAAATGACACCAAGTTTAATCCATTAAATTCCGCCTTACTAACCCTGAGATAGTTAAAATGAAGCCAAATCTTGGTGTACCACGCTATGGCAACAAGTACCAATAGCAGATTACTTATCTCCTCACTTTTCATATTACTTCATCTACTTTATGATTTCTTTAATTTTCGAAGCATCTACTCCGGGGACATAATGCCAGGTGAGTTTAGGCGCAGTAGCTGGCTTTGATGTACTGCTACCTCCGGAAGGTTTAATCCCCATATCACCTTTATACGTGGTTGTCGTTTGCGTCACGGTTTGCTCTGTTTTATATGAAAGGCCAATATCAACCCCAACAACTCCAATACCTAAAGTAAGGCCTCCAATATCAAAGCTTTGCTGATACGTTTGAGTGCCGGTGGCCGCGTCTGTAGTCACGGTGTTTTTTAAACCGCCGACTGAGAAAGAAACATCCGAAGACGTTCCTACACCATTGATCCGCGTACCCTCAGTTCCAAGAGAAAACAACCCGACACCTCCGCTCGCTCCCGTGCGATCAACGTAATCACCACTTTCATTATATCCACCAAACACAAATCCATTATCTCTAAAACCAATTAAATCCGTCTCTTCTGTTTTAATACCTGCCCCAACCTCGATGCCAGCCATTTTACCGCTTACCATCACTGTACCCGAAGTTATTGCCACCGTAGCCTGCAATTTCTCAGTAGTTGCAATTGTACTCGACGTTGCCGTGATGGTTCCATTAGCATTGTTAGTATATACTGTCTTAGCTTTAACCGACTCCAACCCTTCCAACTCGACATCAGCAACAACCTTATTTTCGCTAAAGGCATAGGGAGAGTTGAAGTAGTATTTCTCAGATAACAGATCTACATTGAAAAATCTTCCTATCTCCGGCTGATGGTTTCTCCACTTGAACGAATCCCATCCTAGATTCAAGTCATCAATGTGCTCCTGCCCCTGGAATTTCCAGCGATTATGAATAGAATTTTGCCGCTGATAGGAATTGAACGTAAGCCCAAACGGATAATAATCATCCGTCTCAATCACCGGCGACTTCGTATGGGTTACTTTAAAATCATCGAAATACACCTCTGTCATAATATCTCCTGTTACGCCATTAGGCTCATAACTAAAAAAGAAATAAATATACCCCGGCTCCGTAATCGCAATCTTGTTACTTCCGGCGAATTGAAGTCGCTCATGACTTCCTGTAGCGCCATCTTCTCGCGCAGCCGTTGTCATCCGACGATACCCCTGACTGATTATCTGATCGTTGCGGTCAAAAAGCAAGTAGTTCAGATACGCGCGAGGGCCACTTCCCGTATCCCCAGAACGCGAAATCAACGCCACAAACGGAAATGCAGATGCTCCCAGGGTTACTGCCGTGCCACCGTCGACCACTGCACCCCCTGCGCCTGATCCAGGAATCATCGACGTCAGAATACCCTGCAGCTCCGGCGTTGTATTGTCAGGATCGACATACTTGCCCCACACTTCTGCTTCTATAACATCTCCCGGCATCACACTGACTGATTTTGCTAATCCATACGTATCGTTGGCTCCACCCGTTAAACGAACAGAGCGGAACGTTGACTGCGCTGAATTGTTAATGTGCGTGTGATCAAAAATCGTCTCATTCACCGTTACCGCCTCATCATAATCGATAAACTGCGTCCGCTCCTGGTCCGCTGCGGCATCTTCCATCGTTGCTATATCCGTGTCCGACTCATGTTTAGTCGTGAACGTCAGACGGACGTTGCCGAGATGGTCCTTCATGAAATATTGGTACTCGGGGATATCGTCGGCCAACCGGGCAATCTCAAACTCATTCAAATACAGCTCCTCGCCTGCGAAGGTAGTACCATTGGCTACAATACCAACTTCCAACAACGCGTCGGCGGGCGCGGACGACGGTATCGTCACGATCTGCTCAATCCACGATTCTGTCCTGATGGTCGATGAAAGCGGTATAAGCGCTCCTGGCCACACCATATCATTTCCGTTAAGCGTCACCAGGATGTTGGCAGGATGGTTGCTAGTGGCAGTACCTTTCGTCCAGTACACCTTTGCCCGTATCTTATATCGCTCTCCCGGCAATACGTTCACCCCGGAACCGATCGGGAAGATTCCTGCGCGTGCCGCCGCATTGGTCTTCGCTTTGATGTACTTCTCCGTGCCAATCGTTACTGCTGAGATGGTCACATCTTTCGCCGTGACATCAGGTGATACTACGTCACAGGTGTTCGCGTACACCAGCTCGGAATTAGCGATCACAGCCCGACCTTCTTCGTGATGGACGAATTGCAATACATCGTTTTCGTAAACGAAGTCTCCTGTATAATCGGTCTTCTTCATGCCATAGGCGAAGCCTACCTGCTGCGATAACTTTCGGCCGGCGGCATCATAGATATATCGAATGCTGTTATCTCCCTTGGTGACAACCTGAGGAAGATTAAGGATATTATAGGAGATCATATTTGCCGGATCCGTCAGGCTGAACCCGATGCCTTTATTCAGATCATGTAACATGTTTCCGTTTGCATCGTAGTTATAGTCATTGCTTGTATTCGCACCGTCGACAAAACCCGTTGCCTTGTCTCCGGTATCAATAACTTTTAACAGCTTGTTGCTTCGCGTCGTACCCGTGCCATAGTCATAATTCAATACGTCCATAGTGAGGCCGGTTACACGATTATCGTTGCGCGTAAGATTCAGGAGATTGCCATTCAGGTCATAACGAAACCCTGTCTCCGCAAAGCCGTTGTTTGCCAACGCGGACCACGTGGTAGCGTTACGCTGCTTGAACTGCGAACTTTGAATTCGATTCATCGCATCATAACCATAGACGTACCCATTTTGTTTGATCGCGCCGAGCCCCTGGTTATGGCTCCAGGTCATACCGGTAATATTGCCATCGTACTGCGCGGTATTGCCGAGTCCCGCATCGACCGTATTGTACAGCAGATTCATGCCGAAATAGTCCTTATCTCCATTACCAGCGACGTCTTCGTTCATGGCCCCGTCGTTTGTCAGCGACGCGTTATTGATAGACGTCATCCAACCACGAATGTTATACCGGTAATCTATCGATTGTTGGGCGGTTGCACCGTTCGCGCTGTGAAGATCTTTACCTATCAGTTGCCCAACTTCGTTGTAGGTATTACGGGTCAGTAACACTTCCGATGTTCCCGGGCTGGTCCCCATGAATACATATGCAATTTTGGCTCCCGGAGTATAAATCGAGCAGTCCGCACGAAGCTCATTTGCTGAAGATGTCGCACTGGTATAGATCGTCTCGCCGTTTAGTTTGTAATAAACGGTTCCGTTCTTTCGTTCAATTCGCAAAATATCATTGACTGCGTAGGACAAGGAAACACCCTTATCCTGGCCGCTCTCATAGATCCACAAAACCCCGTTGTTACGCAGGTAGACGGCGTAGTCCATATCACTGTAATTCGCTGTTGTGTTCTGATCCGTAAAACCGACCATGCGCGCTACATTACGCTCCACTGCCCGGAACTCGATCCATCCGTCCGTATTTGCCGGGATCGATTCGTTCGAAACGGCCCCTGCGTCCCACGATGAAGTAGTCAGGGTCTTTGTCAGACCGTCGCTGAGCACCGCTGTACCGACCCGGTCTTTCCAGGTCGCGGAACGTCCCAGGGTATGATACGTTTCTGTCAACCGCCCTGTATGGTCGTATACAAACCGACGGCCGACAGTATGCGTCGATCCGGAAAAAGACGACCGCACGCCGACAAGGGATCCCTGGGATTGGGAAAATGCCACATCCACCATCAACGGTGTGGTTGAGCTCGTCTGTGTGACGGACATCTCTGCGGGATATATTTCGGCACCATTTTTATAATACTTGACGGCCGTGCCTATCCGGGCAATACGCAATACATCACCAGGTTTATACGTCCACATATTCGCCCCCGTACTCGGCTTTTCCTTGCCGCCATCTTCCCGAACCTGCAATACGCCATCATCACGCAAGTAAAAAGCGTAGTCGAGTGAAGTATAGTCCGCGTCTAAATTCTGGTCCGAAAATCCCAGCATCCGCGATTTGTTTTGCTCTGAAGCTGTGAATTCCAGCCACCCATCCTGACCAGCCGGGAGAATCTGCCGCGACACGGCGCCTGCCTGTCCCCTGGAATTGTTTCCGATATTGCGATACAGCTTATTGCCTATTACCCGCGTTCCTACAAAACCCGTCCAGGCGACGTCACGTTCCGAATGGACAAGCCGTGATTGTAAAACCTGCCCGGTAAACGAGTACAACATCGACTGCCGGTCTACTCCGCCTTTAAAATTATCAGCCACTGTTTGAACGGCGCGATACTGCTTGTCATAATAGGTTACGGTCCTCAGCCACATATATCCGCCGCGCACGCCCTCATCCAGTACTTTGGTTTTCATCCCGGTGACCTGCCCCAATACCTTTCCGAATGCCGAAGCGGGCGATGTGTAAGGACCACCATAGCTTACAGGCTGTGTCAACCCAGCACTCTCGTATTGGTAGGTTGTCTGAAGCCATGCCGGTATAAAAATGTAGTTGTCGTAATACGTGACCGTAAGATAATGGTTCTCGTCCACCAACGCGCCTGACGTACAAACCGGGTATGATCGATTACTATACCCGTGAATATTATCCTGCTCATAGCCTACAAAAGATTCCCCGAGCCTGGTCCAGGACTTGTAATAGTGTGTGTTCACCGACGATTGCATCAGTTCCTGTGAAACGGCTGTCGTGGTGTCCTTTACACCTGTGAGAATAGGACGGTCCAGCATGTCATACTTGGTAAAAGACCAATAGTTACCAGCCCGCTGAACACCGTCTTGTGTCAAGACGAGCCGATCCCGCAAGTCATATACCATGTATACTGGTTCCGCGCCAGGGACTTGCTTTTGCGTCATGCGCTTGCGCGTGTCATAGCGGTATTGAAAAGCCCAATTCGCCAGCTGCGTTGTGGTAGGAGCTTGCGTCGTCGTGCCGGTCAGTTGACTGACCAGTTCCGGTGGCAGCACGTAACGCAACAGGTCAAGGTCATCGTAAATGTAATAGGTTTCCGCCCATACGACGGGCGGATTGGCAGTCAGGTCCCCTGCGTATACGCGTCTTAGAATAAGCTGCTTGTCCGTATTGGTATATTCCTGCACCGGATTGCCGCGCTCATCCGTCGTTACTTTCACATGAAGTTTTGCTGCTTCATATACGGCTGGCCCCGCGGGCGCAGCACGGGGCACGGGCATACCGGACGCATTGATTGTCCAACAAATCACGTTGTCGTTGACCGTGTTCGCCCGGTAATCATATTGCGTAAATTTGTTATTGGCTGTCCATTCCTGTCCGGGGCCAAACTCTTTGAGCGGCCGGTTAAGCAAGGAAGACTCCAGTACCACTTCTCCGAAGGGGCGATTATCGTCGGCGATCTTATTCGCGGACCCTATACCATAGGTGGCACCAGCGGCGTCTTTGTAATTGCCTGTTGCCGCGTCGATCAAACCGGTGTTGGCCTTGTAATAACCGTTGTTTCCGGTAGCCGTCGGCAGGTAGGTCCGGGTTGATCTTCCAAAATTGTCGTATACAACCGGCGTGACTAAGTCCTGATGCTGAGGCGATCCCTGCATCACCACGGTCTGCATGGGCCGCCCAAGCCCATCGAAAAACTGCGTGGTCACCTGGTTTTCTTCTATCGGGCGATCAACAGGCCAACCATCCGTCACACCCGGAACTTGGATAGTATTAATGACAATATGGTTATAATCCGTAAGCCGCGGGCCGAGCCGAACTGGAGATTCGTACTGACTCACTACGGGTGCCGACATGCCTTTTGTAACCCGTACTCGAAACCGTCCTGGAAATGCAACTAAAAGCGTCGGCTCAGTTGCTCCGGCGATGGGGACTCCGGAGCCATCCAACCATTGATAGGTGTCGTAGCTTACCGGCTGACCATTGAAGTCCGTAACCGACAGCGTAGTCGGCGATTCTGGCGATATCCAGCCGCCGTTTGTAGCGACGATGTACGGCTCTGGATATTTATAAAACGTTACCGGCGTACGGCTAGTGCTAGGGCAAACATTGCCTAATGTAGCAACATAATAGGTTGTAGTCGCAGCCAGACTAACGGTATAGCTATTAGAGGAAACGCCTGCCAGCGGCGTACCGCCTGTTGGAACAGTGTACCAGGCATATCCGCTCGCACCGGCCACCATCGCAACGGACAGGGTGACCTGCTGCGAAGCGTTGGTGATCATATGGACGTCGGTCGCGGAAGCAGGTGCTGGCGGGCAGTCTGTTGCGCCCAGTGCTGCTGCGGAGCTTCCTATCAGGGGTACGGTATATGACCGTGCAATCGCATTTTGCAGGCTTCCAACTAAAAAGATACTGAATAAAACAAAACGAGCGCTGTTATATAGTTTCATGATAAGTTTGGCAAACACCCCGTTATTTCTTGTATATGTACTCGTACGTTTGAACGAAAACGCCGTCACTATTTTTGATCGACACCAGTCTTCCGAACGAATCGAGGCCATAGGACGATGTATTTCCATTCGGGTCCGTCTGAGAGATCATTCCAATTAAAGGCTGGTAGGAATAGGTCGTCACCAGGGCACCCGGCAATGCTGCGTTGGTACGCAGGTTGTTGATCGCGGTGAGATCGGCGGAAGCGGGCACTGCAGCACTTGCCACCCGCTCGATCAATGGTTGTCCCAGGATCGCCTGGATTTGGTCGTACGTAGCATTCTGAATCTGGGCAATCGGATACCGAGCGTTATAGCCCCATAGGTAAACATTCTTTACCGCGCCGTCTTTGGAGATTTGCCGCAAGCTTCCCGTCAGATCGTACTTATACTCCATGCGGGTCACCGGGCTTTCGTTCAGATTACCCTCCGAATAGAACGAGGGAGCAAAAAATCGGGAATGCCAGTATCCATAGCTGGTAGCTTCCCTTCGCATAATGAATCCATTTTTCGAGATGGTCTTTTCAATAACAGGCGTTAGAATATTGGCGGATTTCATGTCCGCATACGGTGAATAGGCAAAATCTGTCGAATACTTGAATGCGGTAACGACGTTATCACCTTCGCTGGAAGTTCGCGTGACGTTAGCCGGCAAGCCATTTACGTTGTGAGCATTATAATAGGTAACCGTCGACACGCCATCAGACTCCTCTGTGGTGGACGCCAGCACCCGCAGTCCCGTAGTGGTGTAATAATTATAATAATCATACGGGCATAAGGTCGGTCTTTCGCGAAAGTATCCACGGTATGCTTCAGGGACACCACAAAAATTTGTCAAATAATCCGGAATGGCTGAACCTGAACCTACCCACTCATACGTAAATTCTATATTAGGCAGCACAGCCACGTTTCGGAATTCGGCTTTATTAATATCGATGTATGCATTTCGAATGGAGTATACCTTCTCGTAAGTTTCGTCGTCTTTCTTCTTATATACCGTTTTCGCAGATAAGTTACCGGACTTCCACTGATTTGTCCGGGCATATTGCCTCGCTGCTGTCAAGCGGTATGTATATCCTTCTGAATACATCTGTTGATCTGCAAATACTTCGTACTCATACACAGTTTTACCGTACGCCCCCGTAGCATTGCCCGCGTACTCCGTCACCTGCGGATAGACGGCAGCACTTCCCATCAGAAAATAGCTAACTCGTGGAAATGGCAAATATGTATCCTTATAGCTCACTTTGGCTAAGTACTGCGTACCGTGACCGTTACGAACCGTATGAAGTGATGTTGTCGTCCGTCGAAAATCGGTGGGACTGGGCGGCATAGTATTGGTTACCCCTATTCCAGATTCATCTGCTCCGTATTTATACCATTTCTTTTCTGCCAGCGTACCGTCGGGTAGATAATTGCGGATCTCTGCAAGACGAAGACCGCCGCAGGCTACCACCGGCTGACTTAGAGAATACCGGCCTCTATGCTGTTCGTAGGTAAATTCTGAATATCCCTTGGTAGGATATGTTATTTTATTCAGCACACCTTGTTGGATAACCGATACGTTTGGCAGACGATCGGTGGTGCTGCCGCGTATTAGGTAGGGCAATTCCGGGAAATAGGGTGTGTATTGTTTTTCATACGGAACGATGGCTCCATTGAAGTAGCCCCAATAATCTATTCCTTTGGGCCCAAGGGCAAACATGCCCCATGGACTACCGTTATATCCAAACTGATAATCAAAGGAGTTCGACGTGCCCAGATTAAACGTAACTTTATCTAGTCGCTGCTCACCGTTGGTGAACGCCGTCTTTGTCAGGTTAACGGTTCGAAAAGGGGTGCTTCCTGTTTGGTTATAAATCTTGACCTGCTGCAAATCCCATGTTTTTACTTCGTTCTTTACGGCGTAGTCGAACGTTGCATATCCCCCCGGAAAGTCGATACGCTTAAGCCGGGGTGGCCGCATATACTGGATATATACGCCTCCGTCCTCAATAAACTCGAGCGAGACCTCGGTGCCCGAGGGGCCTCCCTGCGCGCTTTTTGTTAAAACTGAGCCAGTATATGTTATATAGGGGCGCCGCATATAGTTAACGAACTGCGATACAACCTCGTAAGTAAAGTCCACCGTATCCGCCTTGTCCACAGATATGATTTGCGTCAGGTAAAACTCTTTAAACCGCAGGTTTTGATCCTCATCTTTCACTTCGAATTTGTAATAGACGCCTTCCGTATCGAGTATTTCAATTTTTTGCCCCGTGCAACTAATTACCCTCATTCCGTTGGCGGGTGTAAAAAGCGCATTGCCACCTGTTGGATGCGTTGCGGCTTCAACCTCCGAATTCAAAAATGGGAAGCTAAAACTACCACTGTGGCCCAGAAAGGAAAAAGAGTATGTATCCATTTCACCATCCAATTGCAAACCGTTCCCGGTATTTTGTCCGCTGCTTCCGGCCGCAACTTGTTGGATTCGTACATAATCGTTATCCAACTCGGAGTTAATATCAGGGCATGTCACGAATGTTGACACATCCCTCGAAAAGGTTCCGGCAACCGAGCCATCTAGCGCGCCATTGACCGAGCGGCTAATGACGCCACCGGAGATCAATGACCATCCCAGCCCCACTTCGTTACTGGTATCATCGTATTTGATTCCCGAAGCGTGGTATTTAAATTCGATGGGCACCTTAAAACCGTGCGCCTCGATCGTATATATCGGTACCGTTATATCGATCATGCCGTTATACATTGTGGGCGGGTAATCGCCGTATTTAAGGATTGAAGCAGCTTTAGGTGACAAAAGACTCACTTCACTAGGTGGCTGGCCGTACAGGCCGGTGCAGACTATTAATAGAACGACCAACAGATAGAGAACTCTCATATTACTTTTTATTTTTCCGATACACTATTCAAAATTTAACTCTATTTACCATTCCCAAACTGAGCTTGGGACAGCCGAATGCGCACAGCAAGTTCAAGACACAATCATGTGAGCACGCAACGCTACGTCTGTAAGCGGTAGTAGAAAAGACTAGTTAAATCGCTTGACATCTTCCGAGAACGTGGAGATGAATAGATTAGTAAAAGCACAGCCATGATAAGGCACATGGCACCGCAGGTAGACAACTTCATGGTAGATTAAATAAAGACAAATCGCATTTCAAAGATGACAAAAGGTCTGCAGGAATCAATGTCAATAATATATTAAATTCAAAATCGACATTTCAATCGTTTAAAAAGACTGTTTATCGAGTGACCTTCTTGGGTATCGACAAATCTATCCGGCCATTTCAAATGCTTGCTGAAAGCAAAAAGGGAGACTGGTAAGACGGGGTGTGGACTACACGAATATTCTTCGGCGAGGCAGAAATAGAAAGTAGGGGAGGGAATCAGCGGATTGATTTTCCGGGAGGAGGGCTCTATCTTGGTCACCTCAACAGCTCTCTGGAAAAGGATGTACCGGGTTCGTTATGACACATTTTAGGTATTTAACTATACATCCCTCGCCATCCGCCCAGGTGCGGCAGATCCTGGCCTACAACGTTATCGGTACCCCGGGATTGAGTATGTGTTATCAGCATACGCAGGTAGCGCGAAAGATCGAGGGGATTGCCGATCCTTATTTCATCAGCCTGAAGCGCGGCGACCAGACGGTGGGCACGTGCTGTTTTTGTTTCCGGAGAGTTTCGGCGGCGGGTGATTGGACCCCGGCATTTTACATCCGGTATTTTGCTTTCCTGGATCAGTTTAAGCGCATGCCGCGTGCGCATAGGGTTGGACAGCGTACGAGTGCTTTGCGGCAGGAGATTGCCATGCTGCTGGAGACAGACACCTGGGCGCGGTCGAGCGGCGGCTATTTTCATTATGCGTACGTGGACCCCCGGAACGTGCGGTCGGTCCGGTTATGTCGTGCGTTTGGTTTCGAGCAGGTCCGGCGTTATTCCACTTTTATTTTCACACGATTTACCCTCCGAAGCGATGCACGGCCCGAATCGCTTCAGGGGCACGATGCGTTGGCTGATATGAAGCAACGGCTGGCGTGCTTCTACGCCGATTATACGATGTTCAGTACCGAAAACTTGTTTCGTGACGGGCAGTACTTTGTGCTACGCAACTCGAAAGGGGAGGTCGTAGCGGGTGTTCAGGCAACACCGGACTGCTGGCAGGTTCGCTCGTTGCCGGGGCGTTATGGCAAATTCCTGTTATCCCTTGTGTCACATTTGCCATCGCTCAATCGCGTCATGGGACATCGGTACGCGTTTCTGGCGTTGGAAGGAATCTATCATGCTGCTGGATGCGAAGCCGATCTGCAGCGGTTAATCGAGGCCTTGCTGGCAAGATATCAGGTGCATTCCGCTATTACGGTGGCTGACGAAGATTCCGCACTAACTCGGACGTTGAAGACCCTGGATTTGGGGGTTGTACAAAAGATCATGAAGAATGCCGGTGGCGATGTGATCTGCAAGTTCGTCAATGTGCCCGAGACGGTGCCCGCCGTCATCCGTACGCGCCCCGCATACATTTCCGCAACGGATGTCACGTAAACATCCATATTCTTTGGAAGGCCTTAAAATGGCCATTAACTACGGGTTAATGTGGTTTTACTTTTTGATTTTCAGCGTATTAGCTGGCGTTGAAAACCGGGTTAATAACCTTGCTCCAACACGCTTGTCGGGAGCGCCTTCCCAAACGTTTGCTGAACGCTTCATAAATCGGTTTAGCTGAAGATATCTGTCTCTGTGTGCGCCGCTGTGTACGGCGCTTAATTTCCCTTGTTAGGCTCAAAAATATTTCTTCAACCGCAAACAGCAAAAGTGGCCAAAATCGCAGATTAACGATTTTTTTCCCTCCATTAACCCGGTTTTAACCCATTCTTTAACCACCTGACTGGTAAACTCGGTACAATTTGCAATCGATAGCAACCATCCCGCAATCGATAATTGGCAAAGTCTAACACTTTTAAAAAGCTA
Source organism: Dawidia cretensis (assembly GCF_018598175.1). Lineage (GTDB taxonomy): Bacteria > Bacteroidota > Bacteroidia > Cytophagales > Cyclobacteriaceae > Ohtaekwangia > Ohtaekwangia cretensis. The sequence goes on along the minus strand of NZ_JAHESE010000025.1, from coordinate 58,750 downwards.
CTGGACCAGTTTTTCATCTAAACCTAAAAACCAATGAGTAAAGCTTTACAATTCTTACGGTACGTTGTTTTGCTGGGGGCATTCGCTGTGTCGTTCGGCTCCTGTAAGGATGACGATGCCCCAACAACCTCTTTAGGGACCATTTCCGGCACCGTTACGGGTGAGAATGGGCAAACCATTCCCGACGTTACGGTGACCATTTCCGGCATTAAGGAGGAGGATATCGTCCTGACGACCGATGCCAACGGAAAATTCAGCGTAGACGGCGTGTCGATGAAACTGCATGCTGTGACGTTCTCCAAGACGAAACTGTTGCGCACCAGCGTGAGCGTTGATGCCGGCGACTTTGACGAAAACAAACGGGCGACCGTGGACGTGATGATGCTGGACGCGTCGAAGGTGATTACCGGTACGATTACCGATGCCCGTAATAACGATGCTCCGCTGGAAGGAGTAACGGTTACGGTAGGTGTTGCCGGTACAGCTACCAGCGGTAGTGATGGCAAATTCACCATCGAGAACCTGATTGCCGACAATTACACGGTAACCTACAGCAAAGCAAATTATGTATCCGTGACAAAGGCCGTTGCGAAAGCGGACTTTGATGTTGCTACCGGCATCGCTACAGCTGACATCCGGATGGGCGGGAGAGATGTGTTGCGCGGGTTGACGGCTGACGATTTGAGATCGGCTGACAAATGGTACTACAACGAATATCGTGGCGGCCGTAACGGCGACTCTTACCCACACTGGGACTGGTCGACCAACTACATGGGAACGCTTGACTTCCGCGGTGCCTGGGAAGAGCAGAACGAGGGTACGACACTACAAATCCGCAACAGTGACGCGGAGCGCGCGAATCCGGCTGATTTGGATGTATTCGACTCGTTTGTATTCGGTAGCAAAATGATTACCGACGATAATAAAATCATGTCGTTGCGCGTACGTACGCACAGTGCCTCGGATGCGGCTCCAACTGTGTGGGGTGTACAAGTGATCGACCTTTCAGCCGCAGAACCTGTCGCTGTCAAAATCGGTGAAACCAAAGGATTGAATTCGGAAGCCTATCAGGACTTCGACTTCGACCTGAGTGCTTATGTAGGGAAAGAGGTCGTTATTGCCATTGGAACTTATCGTGCGGCTACGGGCGATTATTGGAAACAATTTGTTCTTCGGGCGATTCGTTTTTCTACCCGCAAGCTCGTTAGCTGGGAATGGCTGCCGGGTGCTGATGTTGTTCCTGGATGGAAGTTACCTCTAGAGGCTGTTCGCTCTACGATGCCCCAAACGAAAAAGGTTTTTACAGGACGCACCGCTACTGCTGATCAGAACCGTGATCATTATATTGCTGGATACCGCGAATGGCGCGAGACAAATCACCTGGGAGCAAACTGGTCTCTGGTCCCGGTCAGGAAGGATGCCGAACCGTTTAGAGGACAAGTTTATGTCATCAAGACCGTTAGCGACAATACCACGAGCACGGTGGTTCCGGACGCTCACCTCTATGCAAAGTTTTCCATCGCCTCCGGTAGTAATTTACTGACGTTGCATGCACGCACCTACGACGGCAGCTATACATACTTTAAGGTCAGCGCAGTACAAAACAACGGTACGGTTACACATCTTGAACCTTCCTCGTTTGCTGTGAATGGCGATGACGCCAGCGCTGAGGCCGATGGACTTTGGAAATTCAAACATGAAGCCGGTGATAACGCACTGGTTGATTATGCCAAATTCGAATACGACTTGTCACAATTCAATGGCGAAGATGTAACCCTTGTTTTGGGGGTATACAATGTTGTTGAAAACTCTGGCGAGAATAAATTGTCTATCCGCCAGATCGAAATAAAATAAAAGAAAGAGGGGATTATATCATGATACTATTTCGTAATTTTTTTACTACCTGCTGCCTGGTATTGCTGTTGATTATCGCCGCGTGTAGTGATACATCATCTGATGACGGACCGGATACAGACCCGGACGGCGATGTAAACGTGCCGGAGCAAAACCTGAAGCGTGCGATGGAACTTACCGACGCTACGGTCGCCGCCCACTTTACGGGCGACGGCATGGCAATGGCCCGTTTCTACAATCCGTATACCAGCGCTCGTTCAGATGAAAAGGGCAGTGTGTGGATGTATACCGCCGGCATCGAAGCGGTGAACGCTATTCTTCATGGCCTTAAAGCGCAGAAAGACGATGGAAATTCCGCGCTGTACGATGCCAACTTTAGCAAGTACAAGGACCTGCTTTCTAATTTATACGAGAATGCGGATTTCTACAAGGGAACGTTTCAGTTGACGTCTTACACGCAAACCAAAAGTTGGTCTGTGTACGGCGTGGACCGCGGCGGCGACAAGGGCTCTGCCCAGGTAGATGGTATTCACAACGTGTATGATGACCAGATGTGGTTCGTACGCGAAATGATCGAAGCCTATAAACTAACAGGCGAGCAGAAATACCTGGACAAAGCGGAGTATTTGACAGAGTATGTACTGGATGGCTGGGATTGTACCCTGGATGCCAATGGCGCGGAGATTGGTGGTATTACCTGGGGACCGGGTTACGTCACCAAGCACGCTTGCAGCAACGGCCCCATGATCAGCCCGCTGGTATGGCTGCACGAGGTATACAAAGGCAAAGCCGACGTGATCACCCACCGGTACATCGACGCTACCGACAAACAAACACGCCTGACCGAAGAGGTAACGAAGAGCGACTATTACCTGGATTTTGCCAAGAAGATATATGCCTGGCAGAAGAAAGCGTTGGTACGCGGCGAAGGTGTATACGATGATTTTCTGGGTGGATGCACACCGGGCGGACCGGAGACAGAGTCTGTCGGTGGCGGAACCTATCGCAAAGGCATTACGTGCAGGGATCGCGTAGGCCCTGCGTACTCGTACAACAGCGGCTCGATGCTTTCCGGCGCAGCCGATTTGTACCGGGTAACTACCGATAATGCATACCTGGAAGATGCCAAGAAATTGTCGGACGACAGCTTCAAGTACTTTGCCAAACTGGACCAGACGAAGACCGGCTATTATACCTATGATATCGGTGGTTTTAGCACGTGGTTTAACGGTGTGCTGATGCGCGCTTTCGTAGAGACTGCAGCGCACTATGCCACGTCCGGTACGTATGCCGAGTCTTTCCAAAAGAACCTGGACCACGGTTACGACAACTTCTTTTACAAGGGGTATCTGCCCACCAATTTGCTGGTTGGATGGAATCGTGAAAACAGCAAAAACCAGGCGGAGGGTATGTTCAATTTTACCTACGCCGCTGAATACGCTGTATTAGCACGCTATCAACTGGAAAAATGAATTTAAGATCTTTAGCATATGCAGAATAACTACAAATCATTATCAAAGAAACTACTGAAGTATTCCGCCTTCGGAATAGCCGCTCAGTGCGTTCTTGTTGCTTCTGTTTTTGCATCGGAAGCAAACGACGTAAAAAATATACATGCAACCGCCGTGACAACGACTTTGCCGTTTCAGGGCATTACCGTAACGGGTACCATCACGTCGTCGGATGACGGAACAGGCTTACCGGGTGTGAGCGTGGTTGTCAAAGGCACAAACCGTGGTACCACCACGGATGCCGATGGCAAGTTTGTGATCAATGTTGCGAGCGGCGAAGACGTGCTGGTCCTGTCGTTTATCGGCTATGTCCAGCAGGAGGTTACGGTGGGTGCACAAACCAACATCAGCGTGGCCCTGGTTTCTGATATTACGCAACTGGGCGAGGTTGTGGTCGTGGCGTATGGTACACAGCAAAAAGTTAACCTGACCGGCTCTGTGGCCGCGATTAAAGGTGACGAGCTGCGCCGGACCAAAAATGAAAACCCGCAGAACATGCTTACCGGTCGTGTGGCGGGTGTGCGGATCTGGCAGAAAAGCGCTGAACCAGGTACCTATAACACGACCTTTGACATCCGTGGTATGGAGGGTGATCCACTGGTCGTAATCGACGGTGTGCCCCGCACGATGGAAGACTTTCAGCGCTTGAATCCAAGCGATATCGATGATATTTCGGTGCTGAAAGATGCGTCGGCGGCTATCTACGGTGTGCGTGCGGCGAGTGGCGTGATGCTGGTGACCACTAAAAAGGGTACAAAAGGAAAGCCGATTATTACGTACAACGGTTCTGTTACGATACAGAAGCCGTCGAATATGCCTAAGCTTGCAGATGCCTATGGAACCATGACGCTCTACAACGAGCAGGCCATGAATCAGGTCAACGGTGGCAACATCATCTACGATGAGGCTGATTTCGAAGCATTCCGTACGGGACAGCGTCCGACGACGGACTGGAACAAGCTGATCATCGCGAATACGGCGCCTCAAACGCAACACGATCTCAGTATCACCGGTGGAAACGACAATACGCAATATTATATTGGCGGAGGATATCTCTATCAGGAGGGTATATTCAAATCGGGTGACCTGAACTACAAGAAGTATAACCTGCGCACCAATATTACCACGGAGCTTTACAAGGGCCTGTCGCTGAATATCAACCTGGCGGGAGTATCCGACGAACGTAATACACCGTACGCGAGCTCGGTGGATATAATCCGGAACTATTGGGCGCAAGGTGTCTTATTTCCGGCGTATGCAGATCCGGAAGGCACCATGCTGAACTACGAAGGCCTTGCGCTGGAACAAAACACGGTGGCGATGATGTCGTCCGATATCTCGGGATACCGGAAGTTTCAACAGAAGGACTTTCAGTCGTCTGCATCGCTCAATTTTGATCTTGGCACGGTATCACCCGCGCTGGAAGGTTTGTCTGTGAAAGGTATGTTTAGCTATGACTACCGTCAAAACAACAATACGGCCTATCGGCGTGAGTACTTTCAGTATGCGATGGACCCTTTATCGGGTGAGTATGTTTCCAAGTTGTATAACCTGAGCTCGCCCAATCAGCTGCAGCGTGATATGTCGGAGAGACGGCAGTGGTTAGGTCAATTCCTGGTGAATTATAGCCGCACATTCGGTGAAACGAAGTTCGTAGGCCTTTTAGGCTGGGAGAGCCAGAATAAAACCGGTGACAATTTCTTCGCACGTCGGAACCTTGCCTTTGGGCTGCCGTATTTGCTCGCGGGTGTAAATGACGCGGGCATGGTCAGCGGGATGGGCTCTACTACCGGCGACCTTTATGAGATTGCCAATGCCGCTGCGCTTGGACGGGTGAACGTTACGCACAAGGATCGCTACATTGCCGAGTTCCAGTTCCGGTATGACGGTTCTTCGAAATTTGTCGAAGATAATCAGTGGGGTTTCTTCCCTTCAGGATCGGTTGCCTGGCGTATATCGGAAGAACCCTTCTTCCAAAATATTTCGGCACTGTCGTTTGTTGACCAGTTGAAATTTCGTACAAGCTACGGTGTAACATCGAATGACGGTACATTGGGATATGATTGGTATCCGGGGTATAAATATCCGTCCACCAACTCGAACGCGGCGAACGGCTATTATAATCAATGGGCTCCTGGCAATGTGTTCGGTGGCCAGTTTATTAACGGTGCAGACGTAATCGTGAATAATAGTGAGTTAACCTGGTGGGAAGCACAAACTTTCAACGTAGGTGTGGATTATGAAGGCTGGAACGGTTTGTTCGGTTTTTCGTTAGATTATTTCCAACGTAAACGGACCGGACTCCATACGAAACTTTCCAGCGAAATTCCTACTATCGTAGGTACCGACGCGCCGGTTGAAAACCTGGACAGAGAGCGTCAATACGGTTTGGATCTGGAGCTCAATCACCGTAACAAGATTGGTGACCTCTCCTACAAGGTACGGGCTATTGCTACCATTACGCGTAGAGAGTGGCTGTTTGGAGCCGCCAATGGGCCCTATGCAAACTCGTATGATAAATGGCGTAACGACAACCTGAACAACCGCTATCAAGGTGTACAGTTCGGCTTCGAGTCTGCCGGACGTTATCAGAACTGGGAGGATATCTGGAACTACCCGATTTACAAAGACCGCGACATTTTGCCCGGGGACTACAAATACGAAGATTGGAATGGCGATGGCGAGATCAACGATCAGGACCAACACCCGTTTGCATTTGACCAGACACCCTGGTTGAACTTCAGCTTAGGGGCTGACTTTAACTACAAGAGCTTCGATTTGAACTTCCTTTTCCAGGGTACAGCGATGGGATCGATGGCGTATCAAGAACCGCTTTACCGCATCTGGGGTAGCAATGGTGGTGGTGCGCTGGAGCAATACCTCGATCGCTGGCACCCGGTTGACCCGAAGGCTGATCCGTATAATCCCAGCACGGAATGGGCTAGTGGCTACTATGGTTACACCGGGCACTATCCGCGTGATAACTCGGAATTCAACCGTGTGAGCACCGCCTACCTGCGTCTGAAGAGCATTGAGCTCGGCTATACATTGCCGAAGCGGATATTGTCATCACTGGACGTGCGTGTGTTTGCCAACGCTTACAACGTGTTTACGATCACGGATGTCAAGTTTGTCGATCCGGAGCACCCGGATAGCGACCTGGGACGGTTGTACCCGCTAAACAAAACGTATACGGTAGGTTTATCGGCCAAATTTTAATGTTAAAGACTTACGAGTTATAATCTGAATTATATATGAATAGGATATATATATTACTATTGATCGGAGCGTTCTGTGTGTCCGCATGTACGGAACTGGACATTCCGCCGAAAAATGTGATAGGCGACGAGACCCTGCTGACGAATGAGTCGGGTATGAAAGTGTATCTGGCGCGGATGTATAGCCGGATGCCGTTCGAGGACTTCAAGTATATGGGTGAGTGGGGCATGGAGTACAACGGCTGGTTGAACGCCTCGGGTATCGAAGGTACCGGTGAAGCTGTGAACCGCGATGGTATCTGCCGCGCGTTTACCAGTGAGCGGACTGCGTACTGGAAAGATGCTTTTGTGTTGATCCGCGATGCGAACTACCTGATCGAGACATTGCCGGAGTACAAGGGATCATTCCCGGAGATCACGTACAATCATTATCTGGGAGAGGCCTACTACGCACGCGCTACCGCGTTCTATGCGATGGCCCGCCGCTTCGGCGGTGTCCCCCTTGTGACACGCGTGATCAAATATCCGAATGATGAGAATCCGGAGATAGCGCGTTCGACGGAGGAAGAGACCTGGGACCAGGTGCTTGCCGACTACGATCAGGCAATCTCTTTGCTGCGCACGACAAACCCTGACATTGAAAGAGGGTACTCTAATAAATATGTGGCATTGGCTTTCAAGTCGGAAGCGATGTTGTATGCGGGGAGCGTGGCGAAGTACAATGAGACTGTTCCCGGCCGCCTTACCGGTATGGGTTTGAAAACCAACGTGCGGGTTATGGGCTTTGATCCGAATACCTGGCAATCGGCCTCGCGCAAGTATTTCCGCGAAGCGTATCTGGCCGCCCAGGAAGTGATTAAAAGCAACAAATACTCTTTGTACAAGAAAAAGTGGGCTGCCAACGACAAAGCAGCACAATATCAGAACATGGTGGATATGTTCTCGGACCTGAGCAGCACAGAGACGATCTATGCACGGGAGTATACGTATCCGATCTCTACACACGCCTATGACGCGTACAACTCACCGTATATCTTCAAATCGCCGCTGGCATCGGGCACCTGTCCGACACTGGATTTTGTCGAGCTGTTTGACGGTTTTCCCCGTTATCCCAACGGTACGATCAAGGTTACTACGGGTGATAGGAACAACGAAGGAACGTATGTGCTGTACGATACGCCGATGGATTTCTTCAAAAATGCCGAGCCACGTCTGCGTGCTTATGTAATCTTTCCGGGTGATCAGTTTAAGAGCCGGGATATTGAAATCCGCGCGGGAATCTATACCGGTGCTGCACCGATCAACCCCCTGTTTACGGATTATTCCTATGGCAATGCTGAAAGACATTATCAACAGCTGACTCAATACACGGGAACTCCCAAGTCGCTGTACCTCAGCCCGCGGGAATTAACCGACCAGGAGATCGTGCCCGTCAGCGGTGTGCCCACGACGGCTGCCGGCGAGAATGGCCCATTCTACAACAACGGCGAAGGATGTCTCACTGGTCTTCTGGGCCGCAAATGGCTGAATCCGGATCCTGCGTTTGTACCGGCGGAAGGCAAGTCAGCACAACCCTACGTCCTGATGCGTTATGCAGAGGTATTGTTGAACGCGGCAGAAGCCGGCGTGGAGCTGACCCTGGCGGGCGAGCCTTCGCCGGACGGATCGGACATGCTGCAAACTGCTACGGAGGCGATTGCTGCCATTCGTGAGCGCGCGGGAGCGAATCCGTTAGTTGGAAGTGTCGCGGGTAGTGACGAAGGTCGTAACATTGTTCGGAAAGAACGGCGCAAAGAACTGGCGATGGAGCACAAAGCCAAATGGGATCTGCGTCGTTGGAGAGTGAATCACTACGAAGCGCGCGATCTTTTCTGGGGCGAAGAGCGGGAGAAAGAATTGTTCAGCAACAACTCGCGCTATAAATTCCGTGGTTTGTATCCGTTCCTCTCTTCTCAAACCGGCAAATATTTCTTCGATGCTCACTTCCAATGGGTGGCCCAGAAGACGTTCGAGTATAACGTCGTGGATTATTACTTTGCGATCCCGAGCGGTGAGGTATCGAAGAGTGCGGTCATTGACCAGCAACCAAACCGATAGGGAATCATGAATTGCCAATACTTAAGAATTACGAACATGAAAAAGATATCATTATACATCGTGTCGTTCGCACTGCTCTCGCTCAGCTCCTGCGGGCTGTTTGAGCTGGATAACAAAGACGAGCCTTCGGCCACGATTCAAGGCGAAGTGATTGACGCCGAAAGCGGCGCGCCGGTGCTGACCGACCAGGGAAGCGAAGGTATTCGCGTGCGCCTGTTGGAGCTCAGCTACGGCGAAAACGTACAGCCAAACCCTGACTTCTTCTGCAAGCCCGACGGTACCTTCCAAAATACCAAGATCTTTGGTGGTACGTATAACATCCGTGTCGATGGTCCGTTTATTCCCTTGCTTCGCGAGGACGACCGCGGCACGCCACTGGCCGACGAAACCCAAACGAAGGAGATCAGCGACCTGACGAAGGTAACCTTTGAGGTGCAGCCTTTCCTGAACATAGAGTGGGTGGGAGAGCCTCAAATAATCAACGGTAAGGTTAGAGCGCAAGTGCGCGTTACGCGTGGCGTATCGGAAGATGATTTTCGTGCGAAGATCGAGCCGATGGGCGGTTATAATTCGAACTTTCAAGATGTAACGGATATTCAGCTATTCGTCAGCTATTCTTCCAGCGTAGGATATCGTGCACGTGATGAGCGTTGGTCCAGCAAGATCGAATACGCAGGGTCGGCTTTTAGCGGGTTGTTAGGCGAGATCGTAACCATTGAATCGGTCGGTGCGATTCCTTCGGGAAGGGCTGTCTTTGTTCGGGCTGCGGCGCGGATCAACTATGATACGCCCAAAGGTAGCGGCACGAGAAGATGGAACTATAATGAAGCCAAGCAAGTGCTGGTTCCGTAAGATTCGACCCTCTCTGGAATGATAATAAGAAGGTCATGGTATAGTAAGCTGTTTAGACGGCTTGCCGACAGTCATGACCTTCTTTCCTTTAACAAAGAGTATATAGTCCCATGCGTAAGTCGATTCTATTTTATCTTTTCGTAACGTTTTCTGTTCAAGCGTTTTCTCAGTCTCAGCAACCGGAGCAGCGGCCTGCCAGTCTGCCCGGCGAAAAGACCGTATTTCAAACTTCCAATCCCTGGAAGCCCGTGACCGACGTGCGGGCCGATGTTGCGATTGTTTACAGCGTGAAGGAGCATCATGGTAAAGGCAGCATGACCTTTGAGGAGCGCGTACAAAGCTGGCGCGACAAAGGTTACAAGACACATTTTATGACCGGCATAGCCTGGGGTGAATACCAGGATTATTTTACCGGCAAGTGGGATGGCAAATGGCATCTCGATGAAGGCCAGGTTACTCAAAAGGGCGATACCCTGTGGCACGGTCGGCTGGTGCCGTACATCGTGCCGTCGCTGAACTTCATCAAGTATATGAAGGAGGCGGTAATCAAGCGCGTGATCGATGCGGGGATCGACGCGATCTTCCTGGAGGAGCCGGAGTTCTGGGCCCGATCGGGCTACAGCACTGCGTTCAAAAAAGAATGGAAAGAATATTACGGGTTTGACTGGAGACCACAGCACGAGTCGCCGGAAAACACCTACTTGTCTAACAAGTTAAAATATCACCTGTACTACCGGGCGTTGAACGAATGTTTCACCTACGCCAAGGAGTATGGTAAAACCAAAGGCATGAATGTGCGCTGTTACGTGCCGACCCATTCGCTGGTAAATTATTCGCAGTGGATGATCGTGAGTCCCGAAGCGAGCCTGGCATCGTTGCCCTGCGTGGACGGCTACATTGCACAGGTATGGACGGGCACGTCGCGCGAGCCCAATTATTTTAATGGTCGTGAAAAAGAGCGTGTATTTGAAACGGCATTCCTGGAGTATGGCTCCATGGAATCTATGACGGCGCCTACCGGCAGAAAGATGTTTTTCCTGACGGATCCGATTGAAGACTGGCCACGCGACTGGGCGGACTACAAGAAAAATTACCAGGCCACATTTACGGCACAGCTGCTGTACCCGATGATTGCCGATTATGAAGTAATGCCCTGGCCGGACCGGATATACCAGGGCCTTTATCGCACCAGCGCAAACAGCGATAAAAAGGAGCAGATCCCTCGTTTCTATTCTACGCAAATGCAGGTTATGATCAATACCCTGAACAACATGCCGTTGTCGCAGAACAAGGTGAACGGTTCGCAAGGTATCGGTATTCTGATGAGCAACTCGCTGATGTTTCAGCGGTTTCCCACACACAGTGGCTATGAAGATCCACAGCTGGCCAATTTTTATGGACAGGCGCTTCCGTTATTGAAGCGGGGTGTTCCGGTTAAAACGGTACACATCGAGAATGTGTCGTTCCCTCAAACCTGGAAGGACGTCAAGATCCTGATCATGTCTTACTCCAATATGAAGCCCATGGACAAGAATGCGCATGGTCATATTGCCGAGTGGGTGAAGAATGGTGGGGTCTTGCTATACAGTGGCAGAGATGAGGATCCTTTTCAACGTGTACAAGAGTGGTGGAATACGGATGGGAATACCTTCAAAGCGCCGTCCGAGCATTTATTTAAAACACTCGGTTTGAAAGAGCCTTTCCCGGCGGGAGAATATACCTACGGAAAGGGAAAGGTTGTTATTCTGCGCAACGACCCGAAAGAGTTTGTTTTGAAGGCAAACAGCGATGACGCGTTTGTCAATACGGTTAAGAAGCTATACGAAACACAAGCGGGTGGTGGCGTGCTGAAGTATAAAAACCACTTCGCCCTGACGCGCGGGCCTTACGAAATTATTTCCGTGGTAGATGAAAATGCCGATCAATCTCCGTATACCCTGAAAGGCAAGCTGATCGATCTGTTCGATCCGGAAATCCCTGTTTTAGATCAAAAGCAGGTGAACCCGGGTGAGCAGGCACTTTTGTTTAATATAGGCAGTATCAAGAATCCGAAGACACCGCAGGTACTGGCCGCAGCCGCACGTGTTTACGACGAAAAGATTACCAGGAGCTCCTATACTTTTGTTGCCATGAGCCCGTTGAACACAACCAATGTGATGCGGGTGCTTTTACCGGCGAAGGCAAAGGAAATAAAGGTAACGGATGCCGCTGGAAAATTGGTTGAATCAAAGACATCCTGGGATGCTGCGAGTAAGACCTGTTTCCTGAGTTTTGAAAACAATCCCGACGGCGTTCACGTGAAGCTGAGTTGGTGATTTTAGATAAGAAGTTTAGGTTAGGTAAGTTGTTAAGTTTAGCGTTTTGCTTGGGTAAGTTTACGTTAGGCTTTTAAAGGGGTGGGGATAATCATTCCCCATCGCCTTTTTATAGTCGATCACAAAAGCCTGGTACCGGATTCGCGCTTCATCGTTCATTTTTAATCGTTGCATCGCTTTGATCTGGAAAGTCAGCGCGGCGTCATTTAACGGATCGATATTGGTGATGGCCTCGGCAAAAGCGATCGTTGTGAGATAAAGCTCGGCGTCGAAGCTCTTTTCCATTTCCAGTGATAGTACCGGTTCCAGTTTCTTTTCTACTTCTTCTTTAAAGGAATCATATAAGGCGTGATCGGAAAGTTGCAGGAACTTGCCACGGGAAATGATTTCAATCAGCTCGTCACGGCGTGTGTCCACTTCGTTGGCGGAGATGATTTCGATGCATCGCGTGTAGTCGCAGTAGAAGCTTCCGGTTTGCTCTATTTTGAAAAAGCCTTTGTCATAGAGGAGCTCTATTCCATCCAATTCGCTTAGCGCTTTGCGTAAGTGATTGATGGAAACGCCGCGGGAGTTCTTTACTTTATCCGCCGGCTTGTCAGGCCAGAGTATGTTGCTGAGTCGCTGTGACGCGATGCCGTCTTCAGTTATAGTGTACTGTAGTATAAGACAGAAGATCTGCTTCAGTTGCGCGCTGAACATATAGGTGATGTCACGATTGTTTCGGTCGCGTACGGTGAATTCTCCAAAGAGATAAATAGCGTTCGGCTGCGTCGTTACCGGTTCGGGCTTGTCCGTATCAATGTATAGATTTTGGGTTTCATCCTCCGTATTGCTGAGCCTGGATTGCTGCTTTTTGAAGAGAACATAGGCGCCGCCAACGGCTAATAATGACACAAGCGCAAGAATGACTGCGTAATTATTTTTTTCGCGTGAATAGCTGGCCAGCTCGTCGGCCGTAATAGGAGGGAACGCCAGGGAATATATCTTCAGGTCGGAAGAGATATCGTCGTCAAATTCCTGGACGACCGCATACAGGTTGTTCAGGCTGCCATCGTAATAAAGGTTGGCGTTTGTTGTGATCTTGTCAGAATATATCGGGATAGAGTCGCCCAGTATTTTATAGCTTCCGTCTTTTAATGAGAATTGATAGAGCCTGAGGAACGATTCAGAAAAATGTTCAGGATAGCAGAGGGTATAAAAGGAGGAGTCGTCGAGTACAACCATGCCTCGTACCGGCACGACATTATCCTGTTCCCAGGGAATCTCCCAAAGCCTGGAGACGCGGCGGGTGGTCAGGTCTATTTTATAGAGGTCGTAATAATATTTTCTTCCGACAGTCTGTTCGCCGGAGTCGTTGCCCATGCCGCCAAAGACGTAAATGGAGTTGTTCTTTTTGAGGTATCCGACAGAGGAAAAATAACGCGGCGATAAAAAGTCTCCCGAAAAGGCGTCCAGGGTGTCCCACGCCTGTTTGTTCAGATCGTAGGCAAAGAATGTATTGCTGTAATGCATCTTGCCAAAGCCTCCGAAGATGGTGTATTGCGCGGTAGTAGAGTCGAAGTACGCGCCGTGATGGTGGAGTGGGCTAATGAGCTGGCCGGAATCTTCGGCAGTCCATTGGTAGGTAGTCAGGTCGAGGCTGGCTACCGTGGGGCCGGTGTAATTGTCGCGGGGAGGCGCATAGTAGGTTTCGTAGGAATATAGCCTGTTTTTCTTCGTGTCGATAAAGTTGGTTCCCAGGACCAGCTCCACCGGGCATTTTTCTCCAAAGACCTGTATGTTCGTTTCTCCGGAGCGCACGTTGTAGAGCCACAGGGAGTCGCGGTTGAAGTAGTATATTTCTTTCTCTTCCGGATTATAGTTGGCGCCCGCGACTGATTTTGATTTAAAGCCGGTTTTATAGCGCCAGTGGTAGGCATCGTTCATCAACCATTCCGGGTTAGAGACCTGGCCAAAGACTTTGCCATTGGCGTCGTGCACCACGTCGCCTTTGCTTTCTTTTAGTGGAAAGAAGTACCGTTCTTTATCGCCGACGGAAAGGTCTTTAATGGCAAAGGACGGCACATCAATAATGTGATCGCTTTTGCCGAAGAGAATCGTAGGATGATAGGTATCGGGCAGCTCGTTGGCGGCGCTGAACGTTTGGTTATGGATCGTCAGGTAGATGGAATCGCTTTTGAGGTCGAATGCGATTTTCATTTTAAACCAGGGGAGGTTTAGCAATTCTTCTTCGTTGAGGGTGGCAACGATCAGGCTATATTTGCCTTCTTCATTGAATTTGAAGACGAGGTTGTCGCCCTGCGCGTCGTAGAACAGGTTATAGATTCGGTTGCTTTCATTGTTTTTGATCCGGATGATGTATCCGATGCGGGTGGTGGTGTACAGTGACAGATCAAATTCAATGATCATGTTGTCTGAAAATTCGACCGCCTTATCGCCAAATACATTGTAGGACGTGCGCTGATCGATCGATTGTTCACTGCCATGAAACTTTAAGCCGCCCAGCGAGGTGGCTTGCAGTGGCATAAAACCAAATACCAGAAATATATAGCAGTATGATTTTATCAGTGAAAGCATAGCTTTAAAATTCCGAAAGAAACTTCCTTCGCCTCTTTGCTCTGTCATTCTTTGGGTCCTTACTCGATGGTTTTGGAGACAAAATAAAAAAAAAGGATCATTTCCGTTCTTGTTCTGGCTTTGTTCGGAGGGTCGTTGAGGTCGTTTGACACGGTACACACTATAGTGCAACAAGTCATGCGAAGTCCCTAATAGCGTGCTTATTTTTCCTGTTAATGAATTGATTGTCAATTTGTTGTTTTGGATTTTGCGGCGATTTAGAGTAGAAGTAACGCAAGGATGACGATTTTTCCGTTTAATGTCTTATATATGCTGATTGACAATGTGTTACGTCTATTTTTGGCTTCGAGACGCGATTATCCCTTTACATGTGAAAGAACCAGGAAAGATTTCACTTCCAGGAGAGATTCCCGGGGGGCTTGGGGACGATTCGGTCGTTTTTCTGAGCTCGCGAGATGTGTTTAGGCGGGACGTTGAATCAGCGCGAGTGTGAGTGTGAGTGTGAGAGCGAACGCGCCATTTTTCTCGCTCTTGCTCTCATGCTCACGCTGACTCCTGGCCCGGGATCACCGGAAGCGACTGACGGTGTTGTTATTATAGTATATTTATAGTGTATAATAATACGGCCGTGGTGCAAGGACTTATTGACTGGCTGAAAGCAAATGCTCATCCGAAGGCCATTGTCGGTCTTCTTGCGGGTGATTACCTCGCGTCATTCTATACGCAGTTTGGGTTCATACAGGCGAGCTGATCGGGAGATCGGGGATTTATAAAAGCCACCCTGGCCGATATTTAATATTATTATGAAGTAACCATCGCGGCAAGAATTCCAAAAGCGGCTTTTACAACCAAAAGGCCATCAATCGCCACGAGGTAATACATCAGCGACCTTCTTCGTTTTAACGATCGTGCCACGATGATCAACAGGAAAAACGGGATCATAATCAGGATCATTTTGAGGAGGCTGAACTGATGAACAAGGGCATAGGATAGAAAGGTAAGCACGCCCAGGATCGTTAATGGAAACACAACGAAGAGGATTGTTTTTCGTAACCCGATTTTTACCACCATTGTGTTCAAATGGCTGCTGCTATCGGATGCGTAGTCTTTAATGTCGAACAAGATGGCAACCATCGATATAAACATGAGATTCTTCAGGAATAACAATATTTCTAAAATTGTTACCGGATGGTGCGTGGAATTTAGTACATCGTGGTATTCGAACGGGTAGATTGTTGTTACCCCCGCCCACACAAACCCGATCAGAAAAGGTTTGAGCCAACCGATGCTTCGAAGATTATACCGGGCGGAAAAGAAGTTGGCACCATAATACATTGCTCCGATCATGGGAAAAATGAGAAATAGAAGCCATTGCAGATTACTCATGTTCTCAAATTCGTGGAAGTAATTGATCAGCACCGAGGCAATAAGGATAATCAAAAGCAGAGTCAGTGCTATTTGTGTTTTAACGATCAGACTATGATTGGCGATATACCATGCTGTTCGAGGATTTGTGCTGGGGGAGGAGTAATTCCGGGCGTATGGATAATTATAAAAAAGCACGGTGGCGACAAACGCGATCGCATAGAACAGGGATCCTTGAAACGGAATTTTTAGGAGTGCTGAAGTTTCCAGAATTAAGGAGACGGCACAAACTCCGTAAAAATAATTACCGTAAAAAACCAGCTGGGCGAATCGTTGAAGCCTGGTGTTCATGGGAGGTTTCAATCTGTTTGGATTTGTTCGTTTGGGGATGTTTAGGTTCCGTTGGATATTGTTTTAGAACGTTTAAATTTAAGGAATCAATGGTAAGACCGGATCGAAATGCAGTGAATTTGTTTGGCGACATCATTTCGGTTTTGGTTTCGCATTCAATTCAATTTTGGCTAACAACACTAAAGAACAATTAAAAAATGAAACGAGTAACAGGCATCGGGGGCATTTTTCTTCAAATGTAAAGATCCGGAGAAAATGAAACAATGGTATCAAACTCATCTCGGTTTTGGTGCTGAACAATACGGAACGAAGTTTGATTGGCGGGAGGAGGCGGATTCTACAAAGGAAGGATATACGCTATGGAGCCCTTTTTCAGACAAGACCAAATACTTTGAGCCCTCGTCCGGAGATTTTATGATTAATTACCGGGTTGAGAACCTGGAAGCACTCGTAGAAGAATTAAAAAAAGAAGGTGTGATGATCCTGGATACGGTAGAAACGTATGACTATGGGAAGTTTGTTCACATTCTGGATATAGAGGGGAACAAGATTGAATTGTTTGAGCCCGCCTAGAAAGTACGACAGAGCCTTCAAATGCCTGGTGACCGGCAGGGTTCACAACGGTGTGCCGGAACGTTTTGAAAAAATCGGTTGAAGCAAAAGAAGTTTGGATTTTAGTATATTACGAGCTACTTAATTTTGTCTATGATTTCTGATAACCTTACCACCCTGAACGGCAAGTCCGTGAAGGATTTCGATGCCCAGACCGGCATTAGCAACCTGGAATCTACCGTATACCGCCTGCGGTTAGATTATGACGGCTTCGAAGACGGAAAAAACATCCCCGACATGATTGGTGACTTCATCCAGGATGCCAACGCTGGCCAGGTGGAAGAGCTCATCATTGGTGCATTCGATTTTGAAGGTGGGGATACGTCGGCGATCGCCCAGGCGCTTGTCGACGCGGCGCCGAAGCTTCCCAAATTGAAGTCCTTGTTTATTGGCGATATTACGTATGAAGAATATGAGATCTCCTGGATCAACCAGTGCGACCTTAGCGCAGTGTTGAAGGCTTATCCTGCCCTGGAGTATTTCCGCGTACGCGGCGGCAATGAGCTGAGTCTGGGAAAATCGCTACAACATACAGGCTTACGACATCTGATTATTGAAACGGGTGGCCTACCGCCCGGCGTTGTCACGGAAGTGGTGAGCGCCCATCTGCCTAATCTGGAGCACCTGGAGCTATGGCTCGGTTCTGATGAATATGGTTTTGGTTCCACGGCAGCCGATTTTGATTCCGTATTCCAGGGCGCTAATTTCACCAGGCTGCGCTACCTCGGGCTGCGCGACAGCGTGATCGCAGATGACCTTGCCAGGGCGCTCAGTACGGCGCCGATCGTCAATCAATTGGACGTGCTCGATTTATCGATGGGTACGCTGGGGGACGATGGTGCCAAAGCGCTGCTGCAAAGCCCTGCCATCGGCAAACTGAAATTGCTCGATCTTCATTATCATTTTATTTCAGAAGAAGTTTGCAACCAGCTGGAGAAACTTGGGATTGCGGTCAATCTGAAGGATCGCCAGCAGGATGATGAAGGCCATCGTTATATACAAGTAGCCGAGTAATACCTGCTGTGATGAATATCGTGGTCGTGTGCAATCCTGAAAACCGGCGAGCAGACCTGTTTTGCAATGCTGCTCGTGGCCTTGGTCTTGCCGCGCCACAACGTATTGCATATACATCCATTCTGGAAAATGAACATGTACTAGATGACGCCCTGGGGCCGAATACTTTGCTGCGCATCGAGTCTCCGGGAGAGAATTTTGAAGTAGAGCGTCGGATTATCGCACGCGGTGCCGATATTGTACATACAGGGAATGCCGGACGCATTTCCGAAGTGGATGCGCGCAACCTCCGTCCCGATCATGGCCGGATACGTTTTTTAAGACAATGGTTCCTGGGTTTTGGCCATGTGTTAAGGCAAATACAGCAGTCTGCCGTGACCAGTGGTTGTAGCATGCTGAATACCCCTGACGCTATACGCCTGATGTTTGATAAGCGATGTTGTCAACGCCACCTGCAGGATCGGCAGATTCCAATTCCACGTTTGTTGCCGGAACTGGTCAGTTATCATGCCCTGCGGGAGCAGATACAGGAGGAGCGGGGACGGCGTCTGTTTATCAAGCCATCGCATGCCTCTTCTGCTTCGGGTGTACTCGCCTACCGCGCACAAGGGCATCGGGAGGAAATCTTTGCGCCAATCGCCCTGGAGCGGGTAGCGGGAGAAGTGAAATTGTACAATTCTTTGAAAGTACGTCGCTATACCGATCGTACCGATATTCGAATACTGGTCGATTTTATCCTGCGCGAGGGCGCGGTGGTGGAGGAATGGATTCCTAAAGCTTCCTTGCAGGGCAAGATTTTTGACTTGCGCGTGGTGGTCATCAATGGCCGGGCGCAGTTTACCTTGCCGAGGCTTAGCGCCGGTCCGATCACTAACCTGCACCTGGGGAATCAACGTGGCCCGGTATCTAATTTGCGCGAGCGCCTGGGGAGCCAATGCTATGATCAGGCGATGCATTGCGCGGAGGCAGCCGTACGCAGCCTGAACGGGGCGTTCTATGCGGGGGTGGATGTGCTGATCCCGGCAGGCTTTGGGCAGCCCCGCGTCCTGGAGATCAACGCCTTTGGCGACCTGCTGCCCGGACTGACCAATGTCCATGGCCACGACACCTATACGGCCACGCTAAAAGAATGGATGTATGCTGCCTGAGTTATTTCATACCGTGAAGGCGATCTATTTTGATCTGGACAATACGTTGATCGATCGCGATACAGCGTTAGGCCAGGCGTTGCCAGGTTGGCTGCGTGCCCGTGTGCCCGATCTTCCGGAGAGTCAATATGCCACACATATTCCGCAGATCCTGACGCGGGACAATAGCGGACATTTGGACCGCGTGACGTTTTGCTCGGGGTTACAAAGTACGTATGGCCTGGCCGGTACAACGGGGGATATTGCGAACGATTTGGCCGCGGCTATCGCGGCGTGTATCACGCGCAACGAGGCTGTGGTATACTTCCTGGCATCGCTGCGGCGTTCCTACCGCACCGGACTGATCTCCAACGGTCAGGGCGGAACACAGCGGGCCAAACTGGTGGCGGCTGGACTCAGCGGCAGTTTCTTACCCGATACTATATACATCGGTGGAGAATGCGGGTATGAAAAACCCGAACGCCGGATCTTTGACCTGGTGGTGCACAATCTTGGTCTGGCGGCCCATGATATTCTTTTCATTGGAGATCATCCACTAAATGACGTGGCCGGTGCGCAGGCGGTAGGCATGAAGACCTGCTGGGTGAGCCATTCCTTACCGGCTTCGGTGCTGTCCACACCGCCCGATATGACCCTGGTATCTATTGATAAATTATTTACTCTGTCACCCGTATGCCAGGCATGAAAGATCTCACGGGAAACCCTTCTGTGCTGTTTTTGACCTTTGATAGCCTGCGCTATGATATCGCCGTGAAGTCGTTCCACGCGGGGCTTACACCGCACCTGGCGGCGTGGATACCACACGGGTGGGAGGAGCGACATACGCCCGGCACCTTCACCTTTGCTGCGCACCAGGCCTTCTTCGCCGGTTTCCTGCCCACACCCGCGCGCCCGGGCAGGCACGAGCGCTTGTTTGCCGCGCGTTTCGAAGGAAGCGAGACCACAACAGCCAATACCTTTGTATTTGACACACCCGACATCGTATCGGGTTTTCGGGCCGGCGGCTATCGCACAGCGTGTATTGGCGGCGTTGGTTTTTTTAATAAAAAGACACCGCTGGGGCAGGTGCTGCCGTCGCTGTTTGAAGAAAGCTACTGGGAACCGCAGTTTGGTGTAACAGACCCCAATTCTACCAGAAATCAATTTACCTTTGCGGCGCGGTGGCTAAAGCAGTTGGCGGCCAATGAAAAATTTTTCCTGTTCATCAATATTTCGGCGATCCATCAGCCCAACTACTTTTACGAGCCCGGCCCGGCAACGGATTCGTTGACGACGCATGCCGCCGCGCTCCGTTATGTAGACAGTCAACTTCCGGTGCTCGTCGATGCCTTGCGTGCGCGGGGTGACACCTTTACCATCTTGTGCGCAGACCATGGCACGGCGTATGGTGAAGATGGCTATACCGGCCACCGGTTATCACACCCGTCGGTATTGACGGTGCCATACGCCCATATAGTGTTAAAGAAACGTGCATGATCGCTCAAGCAGATACTATAACAACCAATCCTTATGCGGGATATGCGTATTCCTATCCGCACAAGACGGCCTATCGCGAGTTTTCGCCGGCCCGTTCCCTCAGCGATGTATGGGCTCGCGAAGATAAATCATCGCTGTTTCTCTATGTACACATACCGTTTTGCGAAATGCGCTGCGGTTTCTGCAACCTTTTCACGATGGCTAATCCGGAGCAGGATCAGGTTGCTGCCTACCTTCAGTCGCTCGAACGGCAGGCAACGGTCGTCAGCGCAGCCCTCGGCGAAGCTACGTATGCTCAACTGGCCATAGGAGGAGGTACACCGAGCTTTTTACACGAGCACGAGTTGGAAAAGCTTTTTGCAATTATTGAGAATACCATGCGCGCGGATACGCAACGTATACCTGTATCGTTTGAAGTCTCGCCCAAAACGATTACACCGGATAAGCTGCGTTACCTGCACGCCAAAGGCGTTGACCGCATTAGTATGGGCGTGCAAAGTTTTTTCGACAACGAGACTAAACTTCTTGGTCGCCCACAGCACCGTGACGAGGTACACCGGGCGCTCACATCTATTAAGAAGGAAGGGTTCGAGACGATGAATATAGACATGATCTACGGCGGGGCGGGGCAGACGCCGGAGTCGTGGCAGATCAACTTACAGACCGCACTGGAATATGAACCCGAAGAGATTTATCTTTACCCACTCTACGTGCGCCCCCTTACCGGCCTGGATAAGATGGGATTAAGCTGGGACAATTTTCGGCTGGAACGCTATCGCCAGGGGCGTGACTATCTGCTGGAACACGGCTATGATCAAGTTTCTATGCGCATGTTTCGAAAGAAGACAGCATCGAGCCTTGTCAATGCTGTTACCTATTGTTGCCAGGAAGACGGCATGGTGGGCCTCGGTTCCGGCGCACGGTCGTATACACAATCTGTTCACTATTCCACGGAGTATGCCGTCGGTCGTAAAGGTGTGAAGAATATCATCGGCAGCTATCTCCAGGAAACAAGTGATGAGTTTGGGCAAGTACGGTATGGTATATCGCTGCCGGAAGACGAGCAGAAGCGACGCGATGTTATTAAATCGATTCTGCATGGTGACGGTCTGGACCTGGCGCGGTATAATCGCCGGTTTGGTGCGAATGCCCTTGCGGAGTTCCCGGAGCTTTGTCAACTTCTCGATGCTGGGATGGCCGTCAATGCCGAGGGCAGGCTGCGGCTTACGAAGGTAGGCATGGAGCTGTCAGACAGCATTGGTCCGTGGCTGTATTCACCCGGCATACAGGCCTTGATGAACCAATACGAGCTGCGATGAATTTCTCGATATTATATCGTGGTCCGTTATCCAGCTGCAACTATGGGTGTGACTATTGTCCGTTTGCCAAAACTAAAAATACTCGGGCCGAACTAGCCGATGACGCGCGCAAGCTCGGCCGGTTTATTGCATGGGTCCGTCAGCATCCCGAGCATACGTTCCATGTTCTGTTCACGCCGTGGGGGGAAGCGTTAATCCGTGATTACTATCAGCGGGCTATCCTGGAGCTGAGCCATCTGGAGAATATTCGAAAAGTAGCGATCCAAACGAATCTCACGTGCAGCACGCGTTGGCTGGAGAAGGCAAACAAGTCGACTGTGGCATTGTGGACCACCTATCATCCAACGCAGATCTCGCGGGCCGACTTTGTCGCCAAATGCCGGGAGCTCGATGCCCTGGGGGTGCAGTATAGTGTGGGCGTGGTCGGATTCAAAGAGTCGTTGGATGAAATTCGCCACCTCCGTAATGAATTGGTGCAAGACATATATCTTTGGGTGAATGCGTACAAGCAAAGGGACTACTACTATAACGCTGTAGACATCGATCTTCTTCAACAGATCGACCCGTTGTTTGGTTATAATGTGAAACGCCACGCAAGTCTGGGGAGGCCATGCCGTACCGGTGAAAGTGTATTTAGCCTTGATGGCGATGGAAATATGTATCGTTGTCACTTTATCAAAGAGAAGATCGGTAATATTTACGAAGGCGATTTCACGGGCAATCTATTTCCAAGGGATTGTTCGAATCAGACATGCGGGTGTCATATCGGTTATGTGCACATGCCTGAGCTTAAGCTGGACGAGGTATTTGGAGGAGGCGAGTTGGAGCGGATTCCGCGGTCCTACCCTCGGCGTTGAAGCCGTATTTCCGGATGCAAAATTTGGAGAAGACATTGCCCAGTTCTTAACTTCGGCACGTGTCGAAGGAATTTTCTCGTACCCCGAATTGCGTCTTCTATGTATGCTGCGGAAGCAAATGCAAAAAACGTGGCAGCAAGCACCTCTATAAGCGGTTGAAGAGTACAGTGAAAGAGCAACGTTTGAGAAGAAAAGTACAGGTCATCAAGACCGGTTGTACAGATCACTGCAAACGGGGGCCGGTGGTGGCTGTGATGCCGAAAAACGAATGGAACTTTGAAGTAACGGAAGAAAAAGCAATGTCCCTTCTTGAAGATAGCTCGCAGTGAAAAAGAGCGAATCAGCTATCTGCTTCCCGGCGCCGTCTGCGGTATGGTGGTAGGCCCGTCCACAACAAGCGTTCCGTTGTTTAAGATCTTCATACGATCGATAAAAACGACCCTTTCCTCGCCTGTCGCCAACGTGCGGGCATGATATACACAAAACATCTCTTTTCCGTCGGGTGAGTACGTCACACTGTTATGCCCCGTCCCGGTCACCACGCCGCCGTTTTCTGTGTCTTTCTGCAATACCGGATTGTTGGTTGCTTTGGTGAACGGGCCCAGCGGGCTTTTCGACGTGGCATATCCCACGGCGTAGTTCTTTCCCCCGAAATAATTGGCGGAATACATCATGTAATAGGTATCTCCTTTTTTGAAAATGACCGAGCCCTCTGTCCAGCGGCGGTTCACTTCTTTTGAAGTCACGGAGCGACTTTCCCAGTCAGCCTGCTTATCGTCCATCTTTACGGGCGGACGTAATTGCAGCACGGGCTCGCCGATCACGCCGCTGAAGTCGGGTTTCAGCTCAACGCCATAGACCCAGCTTTCCTCTATGGTATCGAACCATCCCTTTTGTTTGGCCCAGGCAGCGACTTCGCTTTCCACGGAGTGCTTATAGCAACAACGGGAATAGTACAGGTAAATTTTGCCGCTTTTGTCGAACAGTACATTGGCGTCGATGACAGGATAGCCCGGATCAAAAACAGGCTTATTGGTCAGGTCGATGAACGGTCCCGTCGGGCTATCGGCCACGGCCACTCCGATGCGAAAATTCTCCAGCTCGTTGTTGGGGTTCTGCTTCCATTGCGCGCTGTAAAACATGTAGAACTTTCCATTGTATTCGTATACTTCAGGCGCCCAGTATGCCCCGTCCCAGGCAGCGGTGGAGTC
This sequence comes from Dawidia cretensis, assembly GCF_018598175.1. GTDB lineage: Bacteria > Bacteroidota > Bacteroidia > Cytophagales > Cyclobacteriaceae > Ohtaekwangia > Ohtaekwangia cretensis. The sequence goes on along the minus strand of NZ_JAHESE010000025.1, from coordinate 34,973 downwards.
GCTCCAGCCATGGTGATTGCTTGCATAAAACACCTGACCCTCGTCTTTCCAGTTTACCAGGTCGGCTGAGGAATAGGCGGCAAATCCATTTTTAGCACCACCGCCGGTACCATACATGTAATATCTACCTTTTGTTTGCAGTACATAGGGATCTCCAAATGTCACCCGCAAAGGGTTTTGATAGGTGCCACCGGACTGTGCAAACAAGCCCGTGGTATGAAGGACCAGTGTCAGAAGAAGAGATGCTACTGAAATTTTTGTTGCCTGTGTCATTGTTGACTTCGTATACAGACAAATATAACCGCAGGAAGTTATATGTGAAAACGAAAGGGCTCAGCGCCTCAAACTCGTTGCGAATGTCTTATTTCTCATGCTGATAGGTTGCAAACAATTTCCAGAATCGCCGTGCGGACTTGAAATCGAATCGCTCCCGCTTGAAATCATTTAAGACCAGGTCAACTTTTTCGTCCTTCATTTCATACTGGCCGATCATGATCTCGCGCTCGGCAGTAAAAAGGCCGGTTTTGTGCTGACAGAGGTGGATATTCTGTTGGGTTAACTCTTCGAAAATCAATACGTCGTTCATTTGATAGGATGGGAGCGATTCGTGGCGAGCGATGTTGGGATTAAAGCTCAAGGCGAACATATTGTGATTGTTTACCTCCGGCAAGATCAGCTTCGGAAAACTATTCCAATCATTAAATGGCAATTCCTGATAGCAGCATTTCATATAAATGGCATCATTCATGAATGGAACCTGCCGGAGCTGAAGATTTATGATATGATTTTCATCCTCGATCAGCTTATCGCCGTTATATTTCAATATTTCGTGTATGGAGAGATTCTCCGTAATAAATTGATGCAGGGGGATGCTAAAATAATTGGCAATTTGTATAACGGTTTCGATTTTCGGCTCCGCCCGGTTTTCCTCATAGGAGGAGATGTTACCCCTGGTTAATTCAAATAAGTCCGCAAACGCCTGCTGGCTAAGCCCTTTGGTCGTTCTGATCTTTTTGATATTGGCGCCAATCTTTGTCATTCCTGTCAAAGATAATTGTAATTTTCATTATCACAATGCTAATATTTTTTGCAATTCTGAAAACTAGTCGATAGATTTGTTCAGTCAGCAGAAACTATGCTCATGAACCATTTTGAGACCATCGAAGATTTCGCACGGAGGCTTAATTGCAGAATACTGTATAAGAATGAACAGCATGGCATTCTCAAGATCGATAATCCATCCGACGGTATCCATAATTTGATCCTTGGCGTCGCGCCTCCTATCCTTATTATGGAGCAGTTTCTCTTCTCCTTTCGGGAAGACAGCATGGACATGTTCAAAAGGCTGCTGCAAAAAAACAGGGACACTATTCACGGCGCCTTTGTCATTAACGAAGAAGGCGATCGGGTGCTGTTCCGTTATACCATGCAGCTTCAGAATATCGACTTTAATGAATTTGAGAGTGCTTTAAACTCTCTTGGTTTATTATTGAGCGAGTTCTCTCAGCAGATCATCGATTTTTCGAAGCTATAATTTTGACGCAACGATTGTTTTTAACTTAAAAATTATCAGTCATGAATATTTTCAAAAGGCTTTTCAGAATAGGACAGGCGGAAATTCACGCCGCTGTCGATAAAATGGAGGATCCCATTAAAATGACGGAGCAGGGCCTTCGTGAGCTGCGCACAGATCTTGCAGAAGCAACGGAGGCCTATGCCAAAGTAAAGGCCCTGGCTATTCGCACAGAAAATGATCAGCTTCACCGCCAGCAGGAGTCGAAAAGTTATGCCGAAAAAGCTATATTGATCATGCAAAAAGCACAGTCCGGGCAGGTAGACCTGGGCAAGGCGGAAGAGCTTGCCCGTGAAGCGTTGTCGCTCTATAAAAGATATTCTGTAGAGTCAGAAGAGCTCGGGCTGCAAGCGGTTGCGTTGCAGCAATCTTCCAGGGAGATGCAGCGCAATGCCGAAATTCTGAAGGAGAATATGGAGAAGTGGGAAAAAGAGTTGCGGACGTTGAAGACCAGGTTGAACGTTAGCAATGCAACGGTACAAGTAAACAAACAACTGGCCCATGTCGATAGCAACGGAATAATTGGCATGCTCGAGCGTATGAAATCAAAGGTAGAAGATCAGGAAGCACTCTCGAAAGCCTACGGTGAAATATCCCGTGATAAGAATAGTAAGAAAGATGAATTGGACAGCCTGTTAAAAAACGATTCATTCTCTATTGAGAAAGACCTTCAGGCGATCAAAGACAAATTAGGGATATCATAAAATCTTAACATTCAACCTACCGATATCAAGTATGACAGACCTGCTGTTTCATCCGTTGAGTAATGCCATCATGACCATTCTCACGGGAATAACCGCTATTTATTGGATAACTACATTCGTCGCGGGAGATCTGTTTGGAGATTCCGGAGTTGATAGCGATTTTCCCGTGCACGGGGCAGATGTAGATACGGATGTTGATACTGACACGGATGATGCCGTGGCAGACAAGCCTTTTTTGCAGAAGGCACTCGAATTTGTGAACATCGGGAAAGTGCCCTTCATGGTAGTATATTCCGTTTTTAAATTCCTTGCCTGGATCATTACGTTAACGTCATCGGTGGCGTTGGGTTTGGGAAGCTGGGGCTGGAAATCTGTATTCGTTCTTATACCTGCTTTTTTTGTCGCGTATGTCATTACGCGGTATGCCACCAGGCCGTTGGTCAAAGTTTATCATGCTATGGGGTATAATGGTGAAGAACCTCAGGAGCTTCTGGGAAGGATTGCCCGGATGCGAAGTACCATTTCCGGCGATAAGATCGGAGCAGCGGAAGTAAAGATAGAGCACGATATTATCCGCATCAACGTACAAAGCAAAACAGGCGACTCGATCGAATATGATTCGGAAGTGATGATTGCCGGCGAATCGGCCGATAAAAAATTTTACCTGGTGGTCCCAGAGATCAACCTCTCCAATATCGTTTGATTGACATTACTCTATATAGAAACACCTTTCTCAAAAATCTAACTTTAAAATCTATCTATGGACCTACTTGGCGGCATTAGTTTAATATTTATTGGTGGAATAGTATTCTTTATTTTCATTGTTCTCTTTGCCTTTGCGACTTTCTATAAAAAGATTCCGCAAGGAAAAGCAATTGTGCGCACGGGCGTGGGGGGTGGTCACGTTGCTTTTAATAAAGGAATGTATGTCATTCCTATTCTCCACCAAATGGAGATCATGGATATCTCCGTAAAGAAACTGCAGATCGACCGCCTGGAGCAAGATGGTCTTATTTGTAAAGACAATATCCGTGCTGATATCAAAGTGGCATTTTTCGTTCGCGTAAATAAGAACGCTGATGATGTGTTGAACGTAGCCCAGATTATCGGTACGGAAAGAGCCAGCGATACGGAAACACTTCGCAATCTTTTCGAAGCGAAATTCTCGGAAGCGTTAAAAACGGTAGGTAAGAAGTTCGATTTTATCGAGTTGTATGAAGCGCGTCGCGAGTTCAGAACTGAAATCCTGAATATTATAGGAACCGACCTGAACGGTTATATCCTCGACGACTGCGCTATTGATTTCCTCGAGCAGACAGAGATGAAATTTCTCAGCCCACAAAACATCCTCGATTCACAGGGTATTAAGAAGATCACCGAGCTTACAGCAGAGCAGAACATAAAGGCCAATCTGATCAAACGAGAGGAAGAAAGAGTGATCAAGAAGCAAGACGTCGAGGCCCGTGAATCCATCCTGGAATTGGAACGCCAGATGGCCGAAAAAGAAGAGAAACAGCGTAGAGAAATTGATAATGTGCGCTCACGCGAACAAGCCGAGATCATTAAGGTAAGAGAAGAGGAAAGACTAAAATCTGAGACGGTTCGGATCAAAACGGAGGAATCTCTTGCCGTACAGGAGGAGAATAAGTTACGTCAGATCATCATTGCGGAAAAGAACAAGCAACGCACAGAGGCGGTGGAAACTGAGCGTGTAGAAAAGGATCGCGCATTGGAAGCTACCGAGCGCGAAAAGATCGTAACACTGGCTCAAATTGAAAAGGAGAAAACAGTGGAAGTGGAACGTAAGAACATCCAGGATGTCATTCGCGACCGTGTGCGCCTTGAAAAAGGTGTGGTGGAAGAGCAACAGGGGGTAAAAGACCTGGAGGCTTTCCGTCAGGTAGAACGTAATAAGACAGTAGGGATCACACAGGCCAGCCAACAGGCCGAGGAAAAACTGATCTATACCGTAAAGGCTGCAGAGGCTGAAAAGAAGGCCGCGGAGGAAAAAGCAAAACAATTGGTGATTGATGCGGACGCTAAAAAAGAAGCCGCGGTGAAACAGGCAGAAGCACGTAAAATACTGGCCGACGCCCAGGCACGTGAGGAAGCAACAAGGGGGCTTTCTGAAGCAGAAGTTATGATAGCCAAAGCAGAAGCGGTAGAAAGACAAGGTATCGTTGACGCGACGGTGATTGAGAAAATTGCAGAAGCGAAACGGAAGGAAGGTTTATCGGAAGCTGAAGTGACGAAAGAAAAGGCTCTGGCGGAAGCTGCCGGCATCCAGGAAAAAGCAGAAGCGATGAAGAAGCTGGATGCTGTTGGAAAAGATCATGAAGAGTTTAAGTTGCTCCTCACGAAAGAAAAGGAGATCGCGCTCGCGCAGATCGATATTCAGAAGCATATTGCCGATGCACAGGCCACGATATTGGGAGAAGCGTTGAAGTCTGCCAAGATTGATATTGTGGGTGGTGAAACGATGTTTTTCCAGAATATTGTCAACCAGATTTCGAACGCGAAAGGGTTCGATCGGTTGATCAACGAAAGTGAAAATGCAACACAGATCAAAACTGCGCTGTTGGGTGAAGGAGGAAATGGTGGTGATCTGTTAGGTCGCATCCGCGACTTTGCCGATAAGTACAATATCACCACGAACGATATTAAAAACCTGACCATTTCAAGTCTGATTCTGAAAATGCAACAGAACAGCTCGGAAGAGGATCGTCCATCGCTGCTGAACCTCGCCAACCTGGCAAATAGTTTGGGATTGTCTAACAGGAAGTTGTAGTACGTCGATCATCGGGGGTCTCTGTTGAGCCGGGGATCAATAAGCATGAATCGGGAGTCGGTGGAGGTCGCAGTTCAGCCGATTCGAACGGCAGCAATTTACGCGGATGTAACGTTTATCTTTTTTCGCAATGGCAGGTACTGAAAATACAAATATTGGATTGGATTCCGGGACATATGAGATCATCCGGAAGCGCCTGGAAGAGCAACGGTTGAATTTAATCGAAAGACTGGCCAGGCTGAATGATGCCCGCAAGGTTATATTCAATTCCACGGGATTTCAGCTGATCGCCAACCAACGTATTACCACTGTCAACAGCGGCGTACCGCGTGGTATTATGGCATTTGGTGATCTTACTCTCTTCGGTTACAACGTCCATTTTGGTTTGCGTGAAAACATCAAGCTCAGCGATGTTTTCAGTATCTATAAATTCACGGGTGATCATTTCGGCCCGGAGCCGCTTACATTAATTGAAGACGAGAATTTTATCACGGACTTCAGCAATCTTTACAAGTACTACCGGGATTCAATCTTTGCCAAATTTGTCAAGACAGAGAACCATCTGTTCATGGTTTTTCAAACCAGCAAAAGCCCTGACGACCGAAAAGCTTTTAAATGGTTGATCAAAGACGAGAAGCTGGTCTATGTCGACGACAGAAGTATTCATGAAGTAAAAAAAGCGCCACAACATGAATTCGATTGGATTAAAACCGACCTCAACAATCGCCGACTGGGTTTATATCCGCATATCTCGATTTTAGACAAAGTTTTCATAGAGGCGCTTCATGGTGATATTACGTTTAAGGTTGAAAACAATACAGATTCCGGGAAAGGAGTTTATTCTGATCCCGTCTCGAATAAAGACCAGCAACTGGATGATGCGGAATATCACTATGCAGACCTCGGGAATCTCATCCCTGTCAAAATAAAGCCCTATGGGGAGGGCTTTCGCGCCTACGTTTTTAATGTGCGGACGAAACAGGTTCTTCCCATCAATAGTCTGCTCGACGCCGGCGTTCTGCTGCCGGACAACCAGGGGATAATCTTTCCGAATGGTTATTACCTGCAAAATGGAGAACACAAAATATTCGAGCTACAGGTATCGGAGCTGGAATTTAATAGTAGCGTTGCTTCTCCTAATGGTGAGGACTTTCTCTATGTATTCTATCAGAAGCAGACAAATACCTATGTGTTAATGTCATACAATATGATTGCGCAAAAGGTGGAGACGCCGATCATCTGTAATGGCTTTACGGTATTTAATGATGGGATGCTTGTATATTTTAGATCCGAGAATGAAGCGGTAAGGCATCACCAGGTGCAAATCTGGCAAACCCCGTATACCGCTACGCTTCAGGAAAATACAGCGATGAGCAATAATGTGCTGTATAAGATCGGCAATAAGGATATCGTAAGTGCGATGAGCGAAAGCCAGGAGATCATACAGCTCTTACAAAAGGAAGATAGCTACGAAGATCTTTACGAGGACGTACATAAACGTGCGAACGATATTGTCGATTCCTATTTCTGGTTAAAGGATGAAGGCACATTCGATCTCGCGACTCCACTGACCAACATCCGGAATATTGCAAACACCGCGATAGATGAGTTTGCCAAGGTGCAAACGCAGCGCCAGCACGCGAAGGACAATCTCGTGGCGACGCAAAAGCGAGTGGACCAGCTGGTGGTCGACATAAAAGGGGCGACCATCACGTCACTGGATCAACTTGTAAACCTGCTTGCGGCAACGAGGAGTACGCAGGGTGCTGTTATCGATCTGCAGAACGTTCGGTATATTGACACGAATGCGGTTCAGGAACTGAAAGAGACGCTCGCGCAATATAATAGCTCACTTTCACAGGATACCGTTGCTTTTTTATTGAAAGAGGAGGCGCTGGCGCCGTATGAGGCAAAAGTTGCTGCGCTCAGGAAAGCCGCGAGCGGTGTTGCGAAAGTGATAGACGCTCAGCCCGTAGAATTGGCGATAAAAGAGATTTCCAATGGACTGGAAATGCTTATCGATATTCTGAACAGCCTGAAAATTGAAGACACGACGCAAACCACGCGCATCGTTGAAAAGATCTCACTGATTTTTGCATCACTGAACGAAGTGAAAGCAGAAGTGGTACGTATCACCACCGCATTGAGAACGCAGGAGTCAACAGGTCAGTTTTATGCGCAGCTTACATTACTGGATCAAAGCATTGTAAATTTCCTTGATCTTTCGACATCGCCTGAAAAGTGTGAAGAATATTTTACGAAGGTGAGTATTCAGGTGGAAGACCTCGAGAGCAAGTTTGCCGACTTTGATGAATTTATTCTTAAAATTTCAGATAAGCGCGACGAAGTAATCAAAGCCTTCAATGGCAAGAAGGAGATGCTGATCGCGCAGCTGAACAAGCGCACAACAGCACTGGAACAGGTTGGCTTGCGGGTGCTAAAAAACATCGAGAATAAAGCCCAGTCGTTTAACGATAAGGAAAGTATCTACGCATTCTTTTCTACGGACCTGATGGTAGACAAGGTACGTAACCTGATGGGCGATTTAAAAGATTTGGGCGACGTAGCGAAAGCAGAAAACCTGGAGAATCTTGTGAAAGTCGCACAGGAAACTGCTTTGCGAAATCTCAAAGACAAGACGGACCTTTTTGTTGATGGCCAAAATATAATTGCACTCGGTAATTACAAGTTTGTTGTCAATAAGCAAGTGCTGGATCTGACAATCATTCGCAGAAATGAGAGCTTATATTTTCATCTCCTGGGGACCAGCTTCTATAAGCAGGTGGCCGCCGAATCGCTCTATCAGCATCGAGCCATCTGGGAGCAGGAATTGATATCTGAAAACAGGGAGATCTATCGTTCTGAATATCTTGCGTATCAAACTTATCTCGAAAGTCTCCAGCATCATGAGCCCTGGAGCTATGAAACTTTTCTGAATGACCGGACAGAACGTGATTATGCAGCCGCATATCTCAAAGGCGTTCATAATACCGATGCTGCGGTTATCTACCAGGGACTTAAAAAACTTCAGGCAGAATTAGGCATCCTGCAGTTTTCTCCTGCCGTTCGTGTGGCCGCTCAACTGTTCTGGTTTGGCCTGGACGAGGCTTCACAGAATAAGCTTCAACAATTGATTACCGCTGCTTATTCCATACAAGAGAGTTTTCCTCAAAGCAAGCGTGCAAGTTTCGTAGAAGAAGAATTATCATCGCGATTCTTGCAGTCGAAAATTGTGTATGAATCAGTAGGCGCAAAGGATGTAGCGCAGTATTTGTATCTAGAGCTTTCAACCGGTAAGTTTTTTACGGGCAGTCAACAGGCGCTGCATCTCAAAAAAGCGTTCGAAGGATATTTGCACGCACAGAAAAGGGCAGGATTGTTCTTACAAGAGGTAAATAGCTCGGGTTTCGATACTGCAGAGCGATTTTATATAATCCAAAGCTGGCTGCACGCATTTCTTCAAACGCAACCGGATGCCGGCGACGTGCAATATGTCGATGAAGCAGCTTGCCTGCTTCTTTTTAAGGATCATGCCTACCGCGAAAGAGCGGCGGCGGACTCAATTGATCTTGTTGCCTTAAAAGGCACACACGCAGTGATACAAAGTGATGGTCAATACACCTTAAACTTTCATCACTTTCTGAGGAAGATGCGCAGTTATTTTGACGCGGTTGTTCCTGCATTTACTTCTTTTAATCAGCTCAAAGAGCAATTGGTACGGGAATATCGCCAGCAATTGAAGATCAGTGAGCTGGAGCCGAAAGTATTGAGCTCGTTTGTGCGTAATCGTCTCATTAACGAGGTATACTTTCCGTTGATCGGCGCCAACCTGGCCAAGCAGATCGGTGCGGCAGGCGACGATAAACGCACTGCGCGGATGGGAATGTTGCTGCTGGTATCGCCACCGGGCTATGGTAAAACGACGTTGATGGAGTACCTGGCAAAAACGATGGGGCTTCACTTTGTGAAAATCAATGGTCCAACCATCGGGCACAGTATCACATCCATTGATCCGCAGGAAGCGACGACTTCAGGCGCGCGGGCAGAGCTCAAGAAAATAAACCTTTCCTTTGAAATGGCCGATAACGTGATGTTGTATGTCGACGACATCCAGCATTGTAGTCCGGAGTTTCTACAGAAGTTCATATCCCTCGCCGACGGTCAGCGGAAAATGGATGGCATTTTTGAAGGCGAAAGCAAAACCTATGATCTGCGCGGAAAACGTTTCTGCGTGGTGATGGCGGGCAACCCATATACAGAGAGTGGCGAGCAGTTTAAGATCCCGGACATGTTGGCGAACCGTGCCGATGTCTATAACCTGGGAGATGTGATCGGCAATACCGATCAACTGTTCAGATTGAGTTTGATTGAAAACTGCGTGGCGGAGAATCGGTATTTGCAGCATATCAGTAGTCGCAGTTTTGATGATTTGTACAAGCTTATCAGTTATGTCGAAACGAACGGTGAGCTGTTGCCGGAACTGGAAGGAAATTATAACCGGCAGGAGATAGACGACGCCATCGCGGTGCTCAGGAACATCATCCGGATTCGGGATGTGGTGATGCTCGTGAATCAACAGTATATTGCGAGCGCTGCCATGAAAGATGCATACCGTACCGAGCCTGCTTTCAAGTTACAAGGGTCATATCGGAATATGAATAAGATGGCGGGTAAAATTGTGCCGCTTATGAATCCTGACGAAGTGAATACATTGATTCTTTCCCATTACGACGGTGAATCTCAAACGCTGACATCGGATGCAGAAGCTAACCTGCTTCGACTAAAAGAAATTGCAGGTTTCCTCAACGATCAGGAAGGAGCGCGCTGGAGGCAAATTAAGGAGATCTTTGTGAAGAATAACAAATTTGGAATGCTGAGCGAAGGCGACACGTCGGGTCAGATGCTGATACAGTTGAGCTCGTTTAACGAGCATCTCGAGGCGATTGCAAGGGCAATCAAGGGAAAGCCATGACCGGCAGGAACTAAAGATTTACCCGTATGCTGATAAAAGAGCACACCCTCCAATACTGGCTTGAGAGCTTTTATGGATTCGGATCCTGGGACGCACCGGTGTGGTTTGTAGGCTATGAGGAAGGTGGCGGTGATCTGCCGGAAGAGGTTGCCGAGAAGTTTGACTATTTCTATAACCTGAAACCTGCTGAATCTCCCGTGCTGTGCGATCTTCGTGACCTATACCGGCATGTAGCCTTCCGGACGGACGGGCCACGGGCGAACTTGTTCGCCACCCTCCACGATTACAGGTTCGGTGACCATGCAGTATTGCATGGCATCTGGAAAAACCTGATCGCGTTTGCGCATGGTTATCAGGGCAGAGAGCTTCCGGATCTTCTTCACTACCAAAAGAATGATTTCGCACGTGCTTCCGAGGCGTTAATCGCATTGTATCCATTACCCAGTCCACACAACCATGCCTGGTACTATAGCTGGCTCGATCTTCCGCAGAAGAGCATGCTTAAAACACGAAAGCTATACGAGGAACAGGTATATCAGCAACGGGTGCAAACTATACTGAGTAGAATTCAGGAGCATACCCCCCGGGTAGTTCTATTCTACGGCATGAACAATATTAACCAGTTGAAGCGATCCTTTCAGGAATTTTTTGAGCGTGCTGAATTCACCATGGTAAAAGGGGTGAAGCAAGAGATTCCTCAACATCACAGGACCGATATCGCTGGCACGACCGTGATTATTACGACGCAAATTCCTGCGTTGAAGCATAATCGTGCCGATAGCGGGTTTGACTGGGCTGGGTTGGGAAGAAGCCTTTAAGCTCTCATTTTTAGGAACGTGTAACCATTTTGGCGTTCGTATTTTGAAGAGGCTGTCCGTTTGACAGCCTCTTTCTTTTAATTATTTCTTGACAAATCGCTTTACTGTTCTGTTTCCATCCTTGTTGAGAATAACAAAGTAAAGTCCTGGTTTCAATGCCGAGACGTCCAGTCCATTTTCATCCACCCGTGTTTCTGACAGCACCTCCGTTGTTTGAAGGTTGGCAACGCTCACGTTTGCTCCTTTCATAGCAGTGCTGAAATAAAGCGTGTTTTCAACAGGGTTTGGATATAATCCGAAAGTTGCCGTCGCCTCTTTTTCTATGTTGGGTGAAGCTGCTCTCGCGGTTGCTCCTGTCCCTACGTTGGTAACCCTGATCCAGTTGAGGTTAACGCCGGTGTTTTGGATGAAGACGCCGAAATTGTACGTTCCTGCATTCACATTCACCGTGTGCGATATCGTCTGCCAGGTTTGCCATCCCCCCGTGTTGGGCACATCGAGTGCGCCCAACGGCGTGGTGCCCGCATTCAGGTCAGCCGAGATTCGTGCTCCGTTTACCGCACTGGCCACCCGGTATTCTAGTAAGTAAGCACCTGTGGTCGGGAAATTGATGTTGCTATAGGCCATCCAATCGCCCGTATCGGCATAGCCCACATTCAGTCCTCCACCGGTGTCGGTTGTTGCTTCGGTTTGGACACCGCTCATGTTGGAGTAGCTTTCGGCTTGTATCAGCGTGGAGGCGGGCGTGTTGGCAAGTATTCGAATGGAAGTAACTTTGTCATTCCAGGTACCATCAAAACAACTTAAGTCGGAATTAACGGCAAGGGAACCGCCTGTAAAATTATCATCTTGATATAAAATAACGTTAAACCCTTGCGTGAGTCGTATGGATGAAATATCATCATCCTGAACGCCCAATGATCTCAGGCGCGTCAAATTATAGTCGCCTACGTCGAGTCCCGTAGAAGTGCCGCCATAGTTACAATCTTTGTACACGGTAACTAACCTGGCGGGACCTGGATCCGTGGGGAGCCCATTCTTTTCCCGGATGAGCTGGAAGATATGGTCCGGACGTACCACCACATAATCAGCACTAAGAGAATTGGCAACGTTCTTAAAATTGCTGGGTTTCATGTCCTGCCATGGCTGAGACTGAATAATGATGAACCGGGGTTCGGAGCCATTCCATCCCGCAGCAGCATTGGCAATGTGCTCCTGTATGTTTTGTTCATTCCAACAGTAGTTGCACGAAAGTGGAAAACTGGGAAGACTTTGATTGTATATACTAAGTGGACCGCCAGTATTTTGCGCTGTTAAGCCAAGGAGTGATGGCGCATACGTAGCGTAGCTTTGTCCAACGTTTTGGTTAATACCCCCTGTGATGGTATTCCAAACAGTAAGCACCCGCAGCCCGGCCCGGCGGTTGTACTCTTCAGTCTTGGCAACAAACTGATCGAGCGAGCTTTGGTTTGGGAAATTGTTTGGATAAGCGTAGCCATAACCGGAAGGCCCCGAAATGAGGTTGTCGTTGTTAGTAGCCGTTTGATGATAGAAGTTTAGTGCGCCGGGCATGGCATCTACCATGGCTGGAGAAACAGTCCATCCAATCGGCACGGAGCCGCGATCTGGATTGGCCCATAGCTTGCGCATCAGGTGCTCGACATACTGCAGGTTGTCGCCGTCACTTAAGATGAAGGCTACGTAGATCTTGTTTTGCAGGGCCGGTTTCGGAGGAATGGGTTTACTAGTAATGGTCCTGGGCATGCCACTGTGAACCGATAGATTAGTAGCATAATCGCTTGCAACCGTAGCGATACCATACTGGGATGCCCGCGTTACACCGGCACCCTCTTCCGGCCACCAGCCCATAAAATTGGCACCCGCGGGCATGGACGATAAAAAGCTGTTCAGTAATTCACTTTCGCCGGCCACATTTGGGTCGAGCCAGATCGTTGCGGCGCCTAATGCGACGGCATATTCACGCATGCCCAGTACATGTGCTTCCGGACTCAATCCAACCAATAGCCGGTGATCAATGCCTGGCCAGTAGGTATTGAAGAGTGTCTGGTACACGTGCAGCTTGCTGGTAAACTGTCCGCGCAAGTCCATGAGCACGGGTAGGTTATACGGTGCGGCTGTTAACGTCGATATGAATGCAGGAGAAACAATGAGTGCTTTTCTGTCTTTCGCTAACATCGTTGCCAGGTTGACGGTGTGTATCTGGGATGGATCGTATACAATCAACCCATTTAATTCGCTACGGTACTTCGTAATCAAGGACCATCTGTTAGCGACTTCAGTCCACGTCAATCCCAGTGATTGCAACCAGGTATAGGGTCCTTCCGCAAAAGCATCACCTTCGTACGAGAAAATACGCGGTTGGGTACGGTTCACAATTCCTTTCAATGAAGTGAACAGGAGTTGCTCACCCACCGTATTGTCAGCCTGTACGCCAACCCAATCTACCTTTATATAGGCACCCCCACGCCAATAGACACGTAATTCAATGGATTGATTATTGGCCGGCATTGTAAAGGGCAATCTAAAACTTGTGTAGTTTGCCGCGATGGAAAATTGCTGGCGGGTGACCGTTTGAAACGCCAGGCTTGCCCCGGTCGTGGCATTTCTAACATCGATATCAACCACCGGATCGTTATTGGCAGTATTGTTATCGATCTTCATCCGAAACTCGGCAATGTTAGGTCCTGCTGGTACATTGTTGACATAAGGCCCGTAGATCATGTGCTCATTCGGAGCATCAATTCCTGTCTGGCAAAGCCAGCCGTCGGTTTCCAGGCGTCCGGTTTTGTGACCAAGTGAAGTACCTTCGGCTTCCCAGCGGGTCATGTTGCCGAGAACACTGGTTGGCCCCCAATTGATTAAATCCTGCGTTGGGGCTGTCGCCGGAAAGGAGGGGAGGAGTTGCCCCTGCGGCCATGTTATCTGTGCTATGGCGGTGTTGTCATGAGCAAAACAGAAGAATAGCATGGCAATGCCCCTGACATATAAATTGAGTTTGATCATAGTTGTTCGGATTTAACGTTTTATACTGGATGCAGAGATGAGGTATACCTGGAGGCCTACAGACAGGTCGCCGCCGAATGATGCTACGTAGAGTCCATGATCAATAAATGTTGATGTAATTGTAAAGGAAAGCAGCACCGGCGTCGAAACCGTCCGGGACTATCATGATGAGCGGGTGGAATTATTGAGCGGCTGAAACAATTTATTAAACGGCAGGTCTGACAATGCTATGTCATGAACTCGTTGTATTTTTAAGGAACAACCCTTGTTATTATGAACCGCAGGAATTTTATCATTAACTCATCCATGGCTTTAGGTGTGCCTTTGCTGTCGCATGCCTTTGTCGGAGCCAACAAACCCTTGAAAATGGGCTTGCAATTATTTACCATCCGGGATGCACTCGCCAAAGATCTGAATGGCACGCTGAAAGCGGTGGCGTCCCTTGGATACCAGGACCTGGAAACCTACGGATTTGAGCCGGAGGCCGCTAAATACTATGGTATAGATGCGTCGGCATTTAAAAGCATGCTGGATCGCTTGCAGCTGACCACCAGTAGCGGGCATTATGACTTCTATCGTTACTTCAACCAGTCAGAGGACGCATTGCGTCGTTACGTTGACCAGTGCATCCAGGGGGCGAAGACCCTGGGGCAAAAATACATCACCTGGCCATGGCTCGATCCGGAATCACGGGCGATCGACAAGTTCAAGCTACTGGCACAAAAGCTGAATCAGGTCGGCGAACAGGTAAACAAGGCGGGCCTGGGCTTTGCATACCACAACCACGATTATGAGTTTACAGACCAGCATGGCGTGAATGGATACGATGTGTTGCTGGCTGATACGGATGCATCGTTGGTAAAACTTCAGCTCGATTTGTATTGGGTTATGCACTCGTCCAGACTTACGCCTGCGGAGTTGTTTAAAAAACAGCCCGGCCGCTTTGTGATGTGGCACATCAAAGATATGGATCGAAAAACACGCGACTACACGGAACTTGGCAACGGATCGATCGATTATACAACCATCCTTCCGTATGCTTCCCTGTCGGGGCTTCAGTACTATTTCCTGGAGCAGGGTGGCAATTTCGCGGTGAGCTCGATGCAGAGCATCCGGGACAGTGCCGGGTACTTCAAAACCAATCTGAAGCCATTGTTGCGATAGCGGTGAAAGGCAAAAGAAATCACAGCTGTTCCAGAATGCTCAATACGCCGCGATTGTCGTTGCTGTGTGTGGTAAACCTGGCTACATTCTTCACTTCAGGGTGCGCATTTTCCATGGCAAAGCTAAAGTGTGCCTCGCCCATCATTTCAACATCGTTGAGGTAATCGCCGAAGACCATGGTGTGCTCGCAGCCGATTCCGAATTTTTTCTGTACGACGTCGAGCGCCTTTCCTTTGTGCGCCAGCTTATGTGAAAGGTCGAGCCATACGTTACCAGACACTTTTATCTGCAGGTCATGCTGGTATTCCAAAAAGTGAGGATAACTGTTCTGCTCGGCGCCGGATAGGTCGCAGATAGCGATCTTGAGAAACTCGTCATCATCGACGTTTACGAGGTTGTCTACGATGGCGTATTCGTCATAATACATCGACAGACGTCCAACAAAGGCAGGGTCGTCGTTGTCGATATAGGCGCTTTTCTTACCGCAAAGGATCGCCAGTACATTCGGAAGTTTTTTTATGCGTTTCAGGAGATCCCGGGTAAGATCCCGATCCATTGGCTGGATGTGGAGCTCTTTGCCCTGGTGCATCACATAACTGCCGTTCTCGGCAATGAATATGATTTCGTCCTGGATGCCCGGAAAGCAGTTATAGAGGTTTTGGTACTGCCTTCCGCTGGCAGCGGAGAATAAGATCTCCTTCGACCGCATTCGATTGAATATTGTGAAGAAATCGGGGCTTAGTTCGTGTTTGGTGTTGAGAAGGGTGCCATCCATATCGGAGGCGACAAGTCTTACTGATGAAAAATCCATGCGTACGGTTCCTGGTGAAGGGATCGGTTCTAAAGAAAACTAACATTATGGGGAAATCAAAACGCGCGGGCCTCCTTTTACCTCTGTAACAATACAGCTCTGATTTTTACGTTTAAATTTCACGAAAGTATACCGGTGCCCCGTTGGAATAAGTGAGTGATTGGCATGGTAAGTATTAGCGCCTTCTTTTACTGTCACGTACTGCCTGCATGAAAGCACTTCTCCTGTCATTTTTGTTATTCGGGTTCTTTTATGTGAATTCTCAGGATATTGGCCCGCCTAAAAATGTTGGGCGAGAGTACGGCAATCCAAAGATGCCACTGATGGTATCTCACCTTGCCGGTGCGAATAAGGAGCGACTGAAACGGGCAAACAAGAACGCACGTCACTCTATCTTCGGCAAGGTACTGTGTTTCCGTAAGCTATGCCGGATACAATCAGGACACTCTGCGTCACTGCGACCTATTAGTTTTAAGAAGTTTAAGAAAAAGGTGGCGCGGAACGCGAAGAAAGGTCTTTACAAAAAGATCCAAAGCGATTCATCGTACAAAGGCAAACCTGCATTGCGTGAAGCAAGGCCCGTCGTTATGGATACGGTCTCCGCCGAGCCTGCTCCGGCAATCAAAGCGGACAGTCTCATCGTGCTGGGGGCAGAGCTCCTGTTTGAGACAAACAAGTCAACCCTGCGAAGTGAGCACTTTGCAACACTCAAGCCCATCGTGGATTACCTGGTTTTGCACCCTGCACGAGCTGTAAAAATCTCGGGTCATACCGACAATACCGGAAATGAAGGGCATAATCTTACGTTGTCCAAAAGACGTGCGGAAGTGGTGGCAGAATACCTGATCAGGAATGGCGTTGAGAGCAATCGCGTAGAGACGTTCGGGATGGGTAGTGCAAAACCCCTGGCAGTAAACACCTCGGATGAAGGACGAAAGAAAAACAGGCGTGTTGAATTATTAATCAGTGATGGACGTGGTGGAAGTTTTGACAGGTGATTCCGTTACTTCAACAACCACCCAATAGTATCCCCCATAAATTCAGCGCACTGGTAATTATCGACTCCCTGCCAGCTGGTCATATATAACGATACCATTCCTTCGCCCATCGCGACGATCTTGCCTCCGCCGGTTATTTCTGCGCAGACGCCAAACGGGTTCTCATCCGACACGTCGCTATAGGCGAAAGGTTTGCCACCTTCCACGAGACGTGCCCCGTGCATGGGAATGGAATATTTCGTTTTCGTAACTATTCCCGGGTTGGAATGTCCTCCGGAGGCTCTGTTAGGGTTGTCGGATTTAAACGTGATACCGAAGGGCGTAACAATGTCGTTGAGGTTGACCTGTGCCAGCGTGCCCCAATAGTCCTCTTCCATTACGATAAACAACGATCCGCCTTTCTTGATGAATTGTTCGATAGCCTTGCATTCGTCGGGGGAATACTTCACGGAAGGGGCATGGATAAAAAGCAGATCACCTTTGGCGAGCGCATCCGTAGAAATGGTCTTCTTCACGTAGCCTAGCGAAGCATGGTGTGCTGCGCCATTCTTCGCGAGCTCTCCGGTCATATACTTCAGTCTATCGGTGGGGACAAGCTCGGTCGAGATATTGTCGGCGGGGTCGCTGTAGAACCGCTGGCCGTGTCCCACGTCCACCAGGATTTTCTTGTTCTGAGCCAATAGGTTTGTGCAGGCGAAGATCAACGCCGCTGCGACAAGCATGGGGGATACAAACGATTTCATGATCATGTTTTTGCTAAGAACATTCAAGAATCGTACCGCAGGTATAGGCGGTTTTTTAGCTGTAAGCGATGTTTCGCACGACCGGCTTGTTCGGAAACGGGCGTAGACCATCCGCTGGCGGGCAAGCTATGCCTTGCGCTATCACACCTTAAGCCTCCACGGCCTTGGTTGCTTTTCTGTAGATGAAAGCGTGGTAGATGTGTCTTCGGGCAAAACGATCGGGAGAATCGGTGTTCACGAATTTCAGGTAGATATTGCGGGGCACGCCGAAGTATTCGTACGCGCTGCCATCGGCGAAATAGATCTGAAGTGTCGTGCCCTTGTATTGAAGATCTGTTATTCTGGAAGACGTGATAGATGCTGTATATTCCTCCAGCTTCTGTGCCTGTGTTTCGGGGGCTATGCTCACTAAAAAATGATAAGCTTCAATAAAAGCTTTACTTTTTTCCTCCGCGGCGGCTTTCTCTTCGTCAGATTGAAATTTGTCCGGATGCCAATCTTTCATGAAATTCCGGTAAATGGCCTTCAATTCTTTTAAATCGGCGGATTTATCAACACCCAAAAGCCGCCTGTATTCGATGATCCTCTTCATTGCGGGCGCGAAAATAAGACATTTTTCATTATCATCAATCGCCCGGTTTTAGTTGGGAATCCCGCTGGGGCATTTTCCATGGCAAGGCTACGTGGATTTCATCCAGTAGGGATTTCAAACGACAGGGAAAAACCCTGGCGTTTAATTGATAATGTTTGCTTTTCTAAGCCGGCAAAAATAGCTTGGAGGATATTTTGTGCTGCAATGGACTTATCCAGATTCTATTTTATTAACAATTCCATAGGGGAATTGCTCAGCGGAGATGACATTGATTTTCTGAAACAGTCTATAGTTCAAAAACACTATTCAAAAGGAGACAATATCTATAGCGAAGGGGTGTACCCTAAGGGTGTTTTTATCCTGGACAAAGGGAAAATTAAGATTTATCAGGAAACCTTTGAGGGAACGCAGCAAATCATGAATATTCATGTTCAAGGTGAGATCATTGGGTATCGTCCGCTTTTATGCGGCGACAGATATCCGGTAACCGCTACTGCCATGGAGGAGTGTAGAATATCCTTTATTCCCAAAAAGCAATTTTTACTGGCACTCGATAAGTCCTCCCGGCTTTCCAATATGCTTCTCAAATTTCTAAGCAATGAATTTACCGTTTGGGTAAATACCATTTCGAATTTGAAGCATCGAACTGTTAAGGAAAGGTTGTTTTTGAATCTATTGATATTGACTGAAAAATATCGGGCAAAGAAAAAGTGGCCCGTGGAAATTACGTTGTCACGCGCTGATTTGGCTGCGTTGATTGGAACTTCAAACGAGACCCTTGCCAGGCTATTGAAAATTCTTAGAGATGAGAAGTATATCTCGGTAAGAGGACGAACCATTATTATACAAGGCCCCGCTCAGGAAGAAAGGATTCAGAAGTCGTTGAATGGGCTGTTTTAATCATATCATCTTCTGCTTTTCTTTCGGATCAGGTTTATACCATCGCGAAATACCGCCCGGGCTTTTGCGCTCATATGGATGTGTTTCTCTTTGTCATTCTCTTCTTTAAGTCGTTGCTCAAAAACATGCAGTATATCTCTGCTCGATACAACGCCAAGGAACTTGCGAGACGCGCGATCTTCGATCGATAGCGTATCCTGACCTGTTTTTAGGATAAACTCGACCGCCAGTTGCAAAGAATTATCGCTATATAAAGAAGGAAGCTTGTGTGTGATCAACGATTGCACTGCATTTGTATCGGCTGTATGCTTAAATAGTTCTTCTTTTGAAATGATACCTATCTTTTCTTTTGTTATATCGTCGGCCACTATAAATACGTTGTGGGCATGCGCAGCTCTATTTTCCTGTAACCACGCTTTAACATTTCCAACGGTTAATGACCCTGCTATTATGGGTGTCGTATTTTCAATGGGCATGATATCGCGAATGCATTGCGTTTCCAGGAGATCGGGGTAATAGCTATCAGGTAGTTTAATGCCCCTTCGGTGAATTTTCTCGGTCATAATGGTCGTTTTCATCAATATGAAAGAAACCAGGTACGATGCAACACAGCCTGCGATAAGCGGAAGCAAGGTACTCTCCTGCATGGTCGTTTCCATGGCAAATACGATCGATGTTAATAACGCCCTGGCGGCACCTGCAAAGAGCGCAGCCATACCAACCAGTGCAGCAAGCGGAAGAGTGATGTTTGCCTCAGGGAAATAATGTTGGCCGAGCATACCCAACAAGCATCCCAAGGAACTTCCAATGGTTAGCAACGGCGCCAGCGTACCGCCCGACGTACCGCTACCCAGGGCAATCGCCCATGAAACAAATTTCCAAAAGCAAAGGGAAATAAGGATGGTAATGGGAAGTTGACCGGAGAGTGAGTGTGTTATATTTTGATACCCTACGCCGAGTGTATCGGGGGCAAATATTCCGATTGCTCCAACAGCAATTCCGCCCAGGGCCGGCCACCACATCCAGTGTATGGGCAGGCGTTCGAATAAATCTTCAACGAAATAAATGGCTTTTGTAACGATTACAGAAGCAAAACCGATAATCAAACCAATGATAGAGTAGGCAACGATTGACCCTGTTGAAACCTGACCTATCTCGGGCATCGGGAATGTCGGTGTGAAATCAAACAGCAGGAAGTGCATGCATGCTCCCGTGACACAGGCAATCATTACCGGAATAAAACTTCGCGATGAGAATTCAAACAGAAGTAATTCGATGGCCAGGAGGATTGCCGCAAACGGAGTTCCAAAAATGGCGGTCATGCCTGCTGTAGCCCCGGCAGCAAGTAGAACCTTTCTCTCTTGCGCGGTGATATGAAGCGTTTGTCCACAGAATGAACCGAGGGCACCCCCCGTTGAAATAATAGGCCCCTCTGCACCGAAGGGTCCGCCTGTGCCGATAGAGACTGCGGCCGAAAGCGGCTTCAGTAAGGTGATCAGCGGATGGATTTTACTTTCTCCTTTGGCTATTTTTTCCATCGCTTCCGGAATACCGTGTCCGCGAATAGCGGGAGAACCGAATCGTGCCATTAGGCCGACAATTAATCCGCCGAGTGACGGAATAAGGATGATCCAATACCCCAACGAGTTTTCCGATGGCGAAACCTCGTGAAAGGAGAAGTTACCGAAGAAGAAGAGTTGTGTGAAAAGTGAGATCAGCAACACCAATCCTTTTGCAATAAACCCGACGATGATGGCATTAACCAGCGTTAATCCTGAAATATAGAGTGTTCGTCTTACCTTTTTTCGATATTCAAATGCGTCGATATGGGTTTTGCTGGTTTCTGTAGTCAATGAAAAGATTGATTAGGCTTGTAAAATGGTTGAATGAATAACCCGTTAAATACAGGCCACCATGCTGACAAAACTATTTCTCTTCAGTTGTCTTTAATTTGACATAAGTCAAAATTGATAAAATATAGTTTACGTTACGGACGTGCTGCCATCCATTCAACGTATTATTAAATCAACCAAAAAGCCTAAAAGCATCAAGGAAATAGAAAAAGTAGCCATTCCTAAAAGGTAGGAAGCGAGCGCCTTTAAATAGCCCACTACACGCTTTCTATCAAAAAAATGTCCGATAGCCCAGGTGCAATAGGATACTCCCACTACGCCCGATATTTTCATGACGGGTAGTCCCGTTAACCCTTCGAAAATGGCGAAAATAGAAAATATCAGCATGCCCATTCCCATGATGAAACATAACAGAATTAAGATTTCAAAGAAATTGTAGTCATGCGCTTTATAAATGAGTTTTAGCCAAAAGGCAATGAATACGCACATGACGATATTGGCATAACCGTAATGATTCTGAGCCCAGTTAAGAATTTGGCCGGTGGCAGAATCCCTGGCGTCGTGATAGTCAATATATCCCTGTTCAATATGGAAGAAATGATCGATCATGGAATAGATCAAGGAGGTTACTATAATGAACAGCACCGGCTTCACAAGCCTGCTTCTGTCAACCGTGATAAATGTATGAATACTGGGCCCGGGGTTATGCAGCAATTCCCGCACGGTATGCAAGATGCCTTTCTCGAAATGTAAAACGTGCTGAATTTCATGCACAATGTAATGCCAGTCAACTCTGACAATTTGTACCGGGCGACCACATTGATGGCAAAAATCGCCGGTCATGGAAGCATTGCAATTCCTGCAATTCATCGTGTTATTAGGTTATAGGGGTTAGCGATCCACCGTGATTGTCCGCGTAGAGACGCTTCTCATTCCAAAAGTCCGCACAAAACGGTTTTTAAAGCCTACACTTTAGTGTAGATTTGTTTTGAACCCTGCCGTTTTTAATGAAAAATAGTAATAACTCAACCCTGCTGACCAGGAATCACCTCGGAAAAGTAACGGATGATGAGCGCCTGGCACAAAATGATTATTTGGAGGTAGTAAAAGCTTTTGCCCGATTAACCTACGAGAGCATCTATGTCATTAACTATGAAACGATGACGTTTGAGTACGTTTCAGAAAATCCGTTGTTTTTATGCGGATATTCATCTGCGGAAGTTATGGCGCTGGGGTATGACTTTTATTTTAAGAACGTTCCTGAAAGCGATTTGAAGTTGCTGCATAGTATAAATGAAGCAGGATTTGATTTCTTTGAAAATCTGCCAGGCGAAGAAAAAATACAATACAGCATTACGTACGATTTTTATCTGGTCAATCGCGATGGTAGAAAGATCCTGATCAATCATAAACTTACACCGTTGCTTCTTACCCGGGAAAAGAAGATGTGGAAGGCAATGTGTGTGGTTTCTCTTTCGCATCATAAAAGTCCGGGTAATGTCTGCATCCACAAACAGGGCTCTGATACAATCTGGGAGTTGGATTTGAAAGATAAAGTCTGGGGTACATCAGAAAAACCCAAACTTACAAAGCGGGAAATAGAGGTCCTGCATCTGTACGCGCAGGGTTTGTCAATCCAGGAGATCGCCGAAAAAGTATCTGTCAGTCCCGATACCGTGAAGTACTACCGCAGACAGATTTTCGATCGTTTGAATGTAAGTACGATAGCAGAGGCGCTTTCGTATGCTGTTAATAGCAAGATTGTCTAAATCAATTGTCTGTTAAAATCATCTATTAATGGATCTCACGAATGGCAATTCGGAGGAAATGGTTTAATCCAGGATTTCGTTAATTTACTTCATGGAATTTCAGAAATTGACACGCCGTCAAATGCTCGGACTGACGGGTATGGCCGGGTTGGCATCGTTAACGGGTATCGCAGCCGATGCGTCTCCGCAGCCCGCGCAAAAAAGGCCGCGTATCGCCTGTCTCGTTACCTACTGGGGTGCTCCCCGATCTCATGCCGACTGGATCATCACCAAGCTGCTGGACGGTTATTGGTGGGAGGGCGCTCACACGCCTTCGCGCGTGGACGTTGTGTCCGTTTATATCCATCAGCTTGAAGAAAGCGGCCTGGGTCAGAAAATATGCAAATCGAAAAACATTCCGATCTTCCAGACCGTCGGGGAAGCCGTCACGCTAGGGCAGAAGGAGCTTGCCGTGGATGGTGTTGTCATCGTCGCAGAACACGGAGAATACCCCACCAATCTCAAAGGACAGTGGATGTTGCCACGCTGGTGGATCTACCAGCAGGTTGTCCGGGTGTTCGAGCAAAGCAAGCGCTCGGTGCCGGTGTTTAACGACAAGCACCTCTCCATCAGTTGGGACGAAGCGAAGTGGATGTTTGACAAATCCCGTGCGCTGAATTTTCCACTGACCGGTGGTTCCTCCATACCCACTTACTTCCGGAAACCCGAGATAGAGCTTGCTATAGATACGCCCATAAAAGCATCGATCGTGGTGGGAGATGCTGCTGACGAGGGAGCCCTATTCCACTGTGTCGACGTGTTACAGGCGTTTGTAGAACGCCGTAAGGGGGGTGAGACGGGCGTCAGGTCGGTGCAGTGTATTCGGGGCCCCGAAACATGGAAATGGACCGAACGCAATCCCTGGGCGGCGAGGCTGCTAGAATCCGTACGGACGAGTTTTGACCTCAAGCCCGGGCACTTTCAGGAAATCGCCTCACCGAACGTCTGCATCGTTGAATATAATGATGGCACGAAAGCGGCAGTTTATTCAGGCAGGGATGTGACGTGGACCTACGCTGCTGAAATCGAAGGGCGTAAAGACCCGACGATCGTCTCGATGCCTGGCTGGCCTGGTCCCTTCTCGCAGTATCACGCCTCCAATTCCCAACCACACTGGATTACCGAGATGATGGTGACCAAACAGGAACCATTTAATGCGGAGCGGTTGCTTCTGTCCACAGGGATTGTGGCCTACAACATGGAATCAAACTGGGAGAACGGTCGTTACTCCGCAATCGGTCGCCGCATAGAGACGCCGTTTATGAATATGCGCTACCACTCCACACGCGGCGCTCAGTTTAGCAAAGGCGAGCGGCCGCCGAATACTCCCTATATCCGGGGCTTTGCGGAGTAGGCTTCCTCGCATGATTACAGAACTTTCACTATAAAGAATGAAACGCAGAGACGTTATTAAGAGCTTAACACTTTTGCCGGTAGCCGGTGGTGTTTTTCCCATACGATCATTGTTATCTACTCCTGTCGCTGAAAATAGCCTTCCGTTGATCCCGCAGGATAAGCCCATGCCCGCGCTGCATCGCGAAGCGTTTGTCATGGACGGGCATATCCACGTCATGACCCGTGAGCTGCTGCTGAAAACCGATATCGGCCAGCGATACCCGGATGGGAATGTCGATCTCCCACGGGCGAAAGAAGGCGGTGTGGACGCGATGTTTTTTTCGGTGTATACTCCCGAACACTATTACCCCGGAAGGTTTGAGATCAAGAATACTTTTCGTGTGGTGGAGCTGGCCCTGGATCAGATCAGGAAGAATAACAATGCTATCGAGTTGGCGCTAACCGCATCCGACATACAACGAATCAACAAGAAAGGAAAAATCGCTGCGTTCCTGGATTTGGAAGGCGGCTATGATCTTCATGGCGACTTGAACCTGCTGCGCGCCCTGTACAGACTCGGCCTGCGCTCTATGCAGCTGACCGCCCACAACACCACCAACGCGTTTATCGATGCCTGCAACGACGTATATACCTGGGGTGGCATTAACGATCACGGAAAAGCGGTGATCAACGAAATGAACGACCTCGGCATGGTGATCAACGTAGCGCACGCATCCAACGACGCCATTCTTCAGTCAGTAGCGGCCAGTCGCCACCCCGTGATCTACAGCCACGGCGGCTTCAACAAAATAGTCAATCATCCTCGCTGCATTACAGACGAAGCGGCAAAGGCTATCGCAGCGAAAGGCGGCGTGATCGGTGTTCACTTCGGCAGCCTGTTTAACAATCCCAAATACTGGGAGTGGCAGAAACCGAACAATCCCATCAAGGCACAACCTGTTCCTCAACCAGCCATCCCGAGAATCTTTACGGCACAGGTTACCGACCAAACCATTGAAGACGTAGACAAGGAACTGACGAAGGAAGTGCCGCTAAATTTCAGAGGGACCATCCCTGACGAATATTGGATGCATGTCGATCAGTTGGCGAAAGTGATCGACTATGGCGTAAAATTAGTGGGCGAAGATCACATCGCGCTCGGCTCGGATTTAGATGGCGGTCCTGAGCTGCCACACGAAATGAAAGACATCAGTGATTATCCGCAGATAACCATCGCGATGCAAAAGCTGGGGTATAGCGATCAGCGGATCAAAAAGATTCTTGGCTTAAACTGGCTCCGCGTGATTCGGCAGGTAACGGAAGGAAAATGATGTCGTGCTTTTTGTTAATAGGCAGGCCAAATTGAATCAATACGGGGCTTTTTTGAAAAAATTGCGCTAATTGCCCTTATTTCCAAACAAAAAATGACTCAACTTGGGCCTAAAACCGAACAAAAAATGGCATAACTTGGGCCTAAAATCGAACAAAAAATTACCAACTTGGGCCTAAAATCGAACAAAAAATGACATAACTTGGGCCTAAAACCAAACAAATCCCTCTAAAAATTGGGCCTGTTTCCGAACAATGTTTTCTAGAAATATTCAAAATCAGCTCAGAAGTTGGAAAGGGAGTCCCTATCGGAAACCTTTAATCTTACGGGGTGCTCGTCAAGTTGGAAAGACTACGGCGGTTAGGCTTTTTGCCAAATCATTCAAACAATTTATTTACCTGAATCTCGAGAAGTCGGAAGATGCCAAGCCGTTCCGTGATTTTGATAACATCGAAAGACTCACGGAAGCACTCTTCTTTTTGAAGGATAAGGATCGGAGCATTAAGGATACGCTAATTTTTATAGATGAGATTCAGGAAGAGCCCAGGGCCATCGGACTGCTCCGGTATTTCTACGAGGAGTTCCCCGATTTATATGTTATTGCTGCCGGATCGCTGCTCGAAACCGTTTTGGATGAATCGGTCAATATGCCGGTAGGGCGTGTTGAGTATCTGGTTATTCGTCCGGTGTCATTCAATGAGTTTCTGGGTGCAATGGGCGAGTCATCTGCCGCGAGCCAGTTTGACATCGTGCCACGAAATGACTTCGCCCATGATAAGTTGTTGCAGCTTTTTCATACCTACGCGTTGATTGGTGGCATGCCTCAGGTTGTGAGTCATTATGCGGAAAATAGAGATCTTGGAGCTTTGACGAGAATTTACGAATCTCTCATCGTATCCTATAGTAACGACGTTGAGAAGTATGCGCGTAATGTGAACTTAACTCAGATCATTCGCCACGCTATTACAGCCGTCTATATCGAGGCGGGTTCGCGAATAAAATTCCAGGGTTTTGGAAATTCTATGTATGGCCGTCGGGAAGTAGGAGAGGCTTTGCGAACACTCGAGAAGGCGATGCTCATTAATTTGGTCTATCCGACAGTCCACACGGAATTGCCGATCCGCCCTGATTTAAAAAAGTCTCCTCGCCTTCATGTTCTGGACACCGGCATGCTAAACCATTTTGCAGGTCTCCAGAAATCTGTGCTTGGGGCTACTGACCTTGAAGTGGTTTATAAGGGTATGATAGCGGAGCATATCGTTGGGCAGGAAATTCTGGCCTCGCGGTTTGAAGTACTTCATGGACTGAGTTTTTGGGTACGTGATAAAGCAGCGAGCGCGGCAGAAGTCGATTATGTCGTTAAGTTTGAAGATATGTTGATTCCGGTGGAAGTGAAATCGACTCCGACAGGCGCATTACGCTCCCTTCATCTTTTTATGGACCGTGTCGATCATCATTTCGCCGTCAGGTGCTATCCAGGGCAATTGCGCGTCGATAAAATACAAACACAAAATAACAAAGAGTATTTGCTCCTTAACCTCCCGTATTATCTATCGTTCAAACTGGAGGAGTATATTGCATGGTTTGTTCACGCAGAACGATGAATGGATGATAGCCAGCGAGTTACGTAAACAGCGCCGGACGTTGATATTTATCAGTATTTGTTATGAACGTCTTTTCTTAGCTTTGCGCCATGCCCGCGAAGGAAGAGAAGATAGAACACGGTGTTTTTACCTACGATGTAAAAAAGCTGCAGGCCGCACTGGCCACCTATTTACGCCGCCAGTTGTCCGCAGATGCATGGGCCTGGTTGGAGGAACGTGCTTCGCTGGTTTCAGCCCCCGCGAATACCCAACAATTTGTCGTTGGCTTTTCTGCCATGCCGCGTAAGACGGGTAAACAATCGCTGATGCTTTCCGAGGATGAACAGACAACGCTGCAAACGATCAGGCCCGGATTAATCATCCGTCACTGGACGATCGACCGCCTCAGTCGCGTGTGGCTGATGCTCTTCCTGGACGCCACAAACCGTGATCAGTATATAGCCGCTATCGAGCATCTTTTTCCGACCGCCGAAATGAATGAGCTGGTGGCGCTATACTCGGCGTTACCGTTGTTGGCCTATCCTGCCGCGTGGCGTGCGCGTTGTGCCGAAGGTATTCGCAACAATATCGGCGATGTGCTGGAGTCGATCATGTGCGACAATCCCTATGCCGCCGAAAACCTCGACGAGCCCGCCTGGAATCAATTGGTACTGAAAGCCATCTTTACCGAAAAACCTATTCACCGCATCATCGGTCTCGACGCGCGCGCCAATCAAACACTGGCCTATACACTTTCCGATTTTGCGCATGAACGCTGGGCTGCCCACCGGCCTGTACCTCCCATGCAGTGGCGCTGCGTCGGCAGCTTCATCGACGATCGCATCTTTCCCGACATACAACGCATCGCGTACTCCGAGATCAACGCGGAGCGCGAAGCCGCGGCCCTGGCCTGTGCGCAAAGCCACTATACACCCGCCCGTGAGCTCGTGGACAAAGCCGTCGATCTCAAAGCCATCCTCGACAGCGGTATGACGTGGGATAAGCTCGCCGGGAGACCTTGAATATTCGATCCTGAATCCTGAACTTTGAATCTTTAAAACATACGACTATGTGCAGCAGCCACGAACTGACCGAAAGAAATCTTGAGCCTCGCGTCGAGATGCCCCTGTACCTCGAAAGCATCAAAGGCATGAAATTCTTCGACCCGCACGTGCACATGACCTCGCGCACAACCGACGACTACCAGGCCATGGCCGACGCCGGCGTGGTAGGATTGATCGAGCCCGCATTCTGGCTGGGGCAGCCGCGTACCGGAGTGGCTACTTTTAAAGATTATTATAGCAGTCTCATCGGCTGGGAGCGTTTCCGCTCGTCGCAGTTCGGCATCAAACACTATTGCACCATCGGCCTCAATTCACGCGAAGCCAACAATGAACCACTCGCCGAGCAGGTCATGGAAATCCTACCGCTTTTTATTTACAAGGAAGGTGTGGTGGGCGTAGGGGAGATCGGCTTTGACGACCAGACAGCAGCCGAGGAGAAATTCTACCGCGCACAACTGTTGCTTGCCAAAGAAGCATCGTTGCCCGTGCAGGTACATACACCACACCGCGATAAAAAGCGCGGCACCCAACGCAGCATGGACATCGCGCTCGACTGTGGCCTTCCTGCCGGTATGGTGATCATCGATCACAACAATGAAGAGACCGTTCAGGAAGTACTGGAGCGTGGCTTCTGGGCAGCATTTACGATCTACCCTTTTACCAAGATGGGCAACGAGCGTATGGTAGAGGTCGTGAAAAAATATGGCCCCGAC
Organism: Dawidia cretensis; assembly: GCF_018598175.1. GTDB lineage: Bacteria > Bacteroidota > Bacteroidia > Cytophagales > Cyclobacteriaceae > Ohtaekwangia > Ohtaekwangia cretensis. The sequence continues at coordinate 6,200 of NZ_JAHESE010000025.1, read as the reverse complement.
CGCATCATGATCAACTCCGCCGCCGACTGGGGCATCAGCGATCCGCTGGCCGTGCCCAAGACCGCGGCACTCATGAAACAACACGGTATCAACGACGAAGCCATTCACCTGGTGACATACAAAAATGCCATCACAGCCTTTGGCCAAAGCGGCCAGCTGAACGAGGCTGATTTTACCAGCGCGCAGCAGATCGACCAGAGCCAGAAGTTCGAGGGTAACACGGTATTGCGCGGAGGCCAGCAGCCCCGTGTAGACAAAGATTCGCTCATTATCCGGTAACATGAAAAAACTCATAGGCTATCTGCGCCTCATGCGCCCGGCCAATATTGTTACCGCTGTGTCGGATATTCTGGCCGGTGCGGCGATCGCGGGATTTGCAGTCGTGGGTGAACAGCCTTCTTCTTCGCAATACTTGTACTGGTTGGTACTTTCCACCGTTGGGTTATACGGTGGCGGTGTGGTATTCAACGACGTGTTCGATGCCGCGCTCGACCGGGTGGAACGTCCGGAACGCCCCATACCCAGCGGGTTGATCTCCGGGACAGAAGCTGCACTGCTGGGCAGCATCTTACTTCTCGCAGGCATCGCAGCGGCTTTTATGTTTTCACCCCTTTCAGGGGCAATCGCCATGGCCATTGCCGTCGCCGCGTTGGTGTATGACAAGTGGGGTAAACACCACAGCTTTCTTGGCCCTGTAAACATGGGCCTCTGTCGTGGACTCGACCTCTTGCTGGGCATGAGTCTGGTACCCGAAGTGATAGCACAGTTTGGCTTCCTCGCTGTCGCGCCAATACTTTATATAGCTGCCATCACCATGATCAGCCGGGGAGAAGTACACGGCGGCAAAAGTAATACGATGCTCGCCGCAGGCGGGTTATATGGAGTTGTTATTCTGGCCATCGTCACGTGGTCGATCGCCAACCATGCCTATTATGCGCTCGTATTCCTGGTGCTGTTGATCATATTGATCTTTCCGCCGCTGGTTCGTGCCTATCGCGCGCCCATCGGCCCCAATATCGGCAAGGCGGTCAAAGCCGGAGTACTGGCACTGATTATTATGAATGCCGCCTGGGCTGCCGCCACGGGGGCCATTTTACTGGCCATCATCATTGCTTTGCTGTTGCCGGTATCGATTGCAATGGCCAAATTGTTCGCCGTCACCTGACATCTGCCAGCCGCCGGATTTTGCCATGGACGGTAGGGCCGAGGATCGTGATTTTTCCTAATTTTAGCCCCCGCATTAGGGAGGGGATCTATCTATGGAGTTTTTGCAGCAGACATTCAGTGTCCGGTTTGATTACAAAGTATTTTTCACCACACATCTTTTCAGCACTGAAAATCCCGGGTTCCGGGAGTTTCTGACTGTTGAAAAACGATCCGAAATACCACCCAAGGTACTCTTTGTGCTCGACGACCAGGTAGTGTCTCATCACCCACGCCTGCTCGACGATATCAGGGCCTATTTCAAGACTATAGCCGGCGTGCAGCTGGTGGAGGACGTAGTGATCATTCCCGGCGGTGAAGCGGCCAAGAACGACGAGAAATTGTTTTACAAGATCGTCGACGCTGTAAACGATTATAAGATCGACCGCCATTCCTACCTCGTTGCCATCGGCGGCGGCTCCATCCTCGACCTTGCCGGCTACGCAGCCGCGGTATCGCACCGGGGCATCCGCCACATCCGCATACCCACGACGGTGCTGTCGCAAAATGATTCGGGGGTAGGGGTGAAAAACGGTATCAACTTCTACACCAAGAAAAATTTCCTCGGCACGTTTGCACCACCCGTCGCCGTCTTTAACGATTATCATTTTCTGACCACGCTTCAGGAGGTAGACTGGCGTTCGGGCATCTCCGAAGCCATCAAGGTGGCGCTCATCAAGGATGCTACTTTCTTTCAGTGGCTGGTTGACAATGCGGCGAAGCTCGCGCAGCGTGATATGCCCGCTATGCAATACCTGGTGAAGCATTGCGCCGACCTGCACATGCAACACATCCGCAGTGCCGACCCGTTTGAACAGGGATCGTCACGGCCGCTCGACTTCGGCCACTGGAGTGCGCACAAGCTCGAGCAACTGGCGAAGTTCAACATACGCCACGGCGAGGCCGTCGCCATCGGTATCGCCCTCGATACGGTATACTCACACCTGAGCGGACGACTCACCCGCGAGGCGATGGATCGGATCCTTCAGGTGATTGAGACCCTGGGCCTGCCCATTACGCACCCGCTACTGGAAGTGACCGGCGCCGGCAGTCCGCTGCTTAAAGGCCTCGAAGAGTTTCGTGAGCACCTCGGTGGCAAGCTCACCATCACACTGCTCAAAGGCATCGGCCACGGCGAAGAAGTACACGAAATGGATGGTGCTCTGATACAACAAGCCAGCGAATGGCTGAAGAATAAAAAGTAACGACCATGCAGACACCCCGGGGACATCTGACTTACTGTACCAACATACACGCCGGCGAAAGTTGGGAAGATCACTTTGCAGCGCTCCGGCAGAATATACCCGGCATAAAAAAACGCATCAGCGCCGACGCCCCCTTCGGCATCGGTCTGCGCCTGTCGCATCAGGCCAGCCTTACACTACAAGCGCCCGAGGCCTTGCGCGCGTTTCAGGACTGGCTGCGACAGGAAGATTGTTACGTGTTTACCATGAATGGTTTTCCCTACGGAGGATTTCACCACACCAAGGTAAAAGACCAGGTACACGCGCCCGATTGGACCACCCCCGAACGCCTGGCCTATACGATACGTTTGTTTGATATCCTAAAGGTACTCGTACCCACCGGGATGGAAGGTGGCATCTCTACTTCGCCACTGTCGTATAAATACTGGCATCCCGCTACGCAATATTCGGAAGTCTTTAAAAAGACCACCGGGCAGATCCTGGAGGTTATTCGTCACCTGGCGGCTATCCGTCGTGACACCGGCAAGCTGCTGCACCTGGATATCGAGCCCGAGCCCGATGGACTGCTGGAAAGCGGTCCGGAGTTTTTTGACTGGTACGAGCAATACCTGCTGCCGATGGGCAAGACGTATTTACAGCAACACGCCGGCATGGACGCCACCGCGGCAGAAGCCTCCATACGCGACCACCTGCAGCTCTGCTATGACGTGTGCCATTTTGCTGTAGGATATGAAGACCATGCCACCGTTGTACGGCAGCTGCGTGAAAAGAGAATAAAAACCGGCAAGATCCAGATCAGCGCCGCGCTGAAAGCCGATATGCCCGCAGACAAAGACAAACGCGCTGCTGTAGTGCAAGCATTCCGCCAGTTTAACGAATCGACCTACCTGCACCAGGTCGTGGCCCGCCAGGACGATGGAACGCTCAAGCGCTACCCCGACCTGCCTGAAGCACTGGCCGATGCCGACAACGTCGATACACGCGCGTGGCGCTCGCACTTTCACGTACCCCTGTTCATTCAGGACTATGGGCTGCTGCGCTCCACGCAGGAAGACATACAGGAGGTGCTGAAGATACAGGGAACGACACCGTTCACAGGCCACCTGGAAGTGGAAACCTATACCTGGGAAGTATTGCCGGAAGCACTTAAAGTCCCGTTGTCCGAATCCATCATACGCGAAATGGAGTGGGTGATTGGGTTTATCAATCATCCATAACGAAAGACTAAAGACATGCAGAAAACCGTAGTGATCGATATCGTGGGGTTGTCTACCGGCTTGATCGGCGACCACACCCCATTCCTCAAAAAATACACTCAAGACAAGTTCATACAGACCATCGCACCCATGCTGCCCGCGGTAACCACAGCGGTGCAGTCTACGTATGTGACCGGCAAATGGCCCAGCGAGCATGGCATTGTGGGCAACGGCTGGTATGATCACACCGACTCGGAGATCAAGTTCTGGAAACAGTCCAACAAGCTGGTGCAGGCCGAGAAGATTTGGGACAAAGCCAAACGCCTCGATCCTACCTTCACCGTCTCCAAAATGTTCTGGTGGTATAATATGTACTCCACCGCCGATTACGCTGTAACACCACGGCCCAACTACCTGGCCGATGGCCGTAAGATGCCCGACTGCTATTCCGAGCCGGCCGCGTTGCGCGATGAATTGCAAAAAGAACTCGGCACCTTCCCGCTGTTTCAATTCTGGGGACCCGGTGCCAACATCAAGTCCACGCAATGGATCGCCGATGCCTCGGTGATCACCGATAAAAAATATAACCCCACCCTCACGCTGATCTACCTGCCACACCTCGACTACTGCTTGCAGAAGTTCGGGCAGGACTTCACCCTTATCGCGAAAGAGCTGGGAGAGATAGACCGTGTCGTGGAACAACTCGTAACACATTATACCAACGCCGGTGCGCGCATCATGCTGCTGTCCGAGTATGGTATTACCAATGTCGATCGCCCCGTGTACATCAACCGGGTGCTGCGTGAAAACAACTGGCTGGGCATCCGCGTCGAGCGTGGCCTGGAGCTGCTCGATGCCGGGGCATCCAAAGCCTTTGCCGTGGCCGATCACCAGATCGCGCATATTTATATCAAAGACCCTGCATTGGTCAGTAAGGTAAAAAGCGTGGTAGAAAAAATACCCGGCGTAGAGCTCGTGCTGGACAAGCAGGAACAAAAGGCTCACCACATCGATCACGAACGCTCCGGCGACCTGGTACTCATGGCCGACGCTCGCAGCTGGTTCTGCTATTACTACTGGATGGACGACAGCAAAGCACCGGATTTCGCACGGTCTGTCGATATCTTCAAGAAACCCGGCTATGACCCCGTCGAGATGTTTATGTCCTCCAAGCTACGCGCGGCCTACAAGCTGCTGCGTAAAAAAGCGGCGCTTCGTTACGTCATGGACGTCATTCCCCTGGATGCCACGCTCATCAAAGGCTCGCACGGCCGCGTAAATACTCCTGTCTCTGCGCGCCCTGTGCTGATCACCGACAAGGCCCTGTCAAAGAAAGAGCTGATGCCCGTAGAAGTATACGACGTGATTGGTGACTATCTTGGTATGTTTTGAAAAATCAACCAAAGAAAGAACATCCAACCGAAAAGCCCGGTTTACATCCGCGCAACAGGCATCGCCAGCGTTATAATTTCGCCGAGCTCATTTCTACCTTTCCTGCATTGCGTCCATTCGTCCGGTTGAATGAGTATCAGGATGAGTCGATTGACTTTTCAAATCCAGCTGCGGTAATCATGCTGAATAAAGCGTTGTTGAAACATTACTATGACATCGATCGCTACGATCTTCCGTCGGGTTATTTGTGCCCCCCCGTTCCGGGAAGAGCCGATTACATGCATCATATAGCCGATCTGTTAGGAAGCTGCAATAGCGGAACAGTTCCAGTGGGCCCCAAGGTAAAATGCCTGGATGTTGGCGTCGGAGCAAATTGTATTTATCCTATTATTGGAAACAAGGAATACGGCTGGTCCTTTGTCGGATCAGATAGTGAGTCGGCGGCCATTCTATCGGCTCATAAAATAGTGGAGGACAACTTTCATCTGAAAGAGACGCTGGAGCTTCGCTTACAACCGCATGCAAAGGATATTTTCCGGGGCATTATTCAAAAGGATGAGTACTTTGACTTAACCATTTGTAATCCGCCCTTTCATGCCTCCTTGCAGGAAGCCCAATCAGGATCGCTTCGTAAATTGAGCAACCTGAAGAATAAACGAATTACTAAACCAACGTTGAACTTTGGCGGTGTGAACACCGAGTTGTGGTGTGAAGGCGGCGAGGAAAAGTTCGTACAGAAAATGATCAGCGAAAGCAAACAGTTTTCATCGTCCGTTTTTTGGTTTTCTACGCTGATTTCTAAATCGTCCAATCTTAAAAGCGTTTATACCGCCCTTAAACAGGCGAAAGCTATTGAAGTAAAAACGATTCCCATGGCTCACGGAAATAAGATAAGCCGCATCGTAGCCTGGACATTCCTCACGCCGGAACAGCAACGTAGTTGGATCAATGCAAGATGGGTGGGACTTGTTTCGACTACATCTGCGGGAGCCTCGCCAGTCTGAAGACTGCCATTAGAGAGACAGGTCCAAGTCGCCCTCCCTTCGGTCGGAAGACTTGAACCAGTCGCATCTGGCGCAAGGTACTGTCATAAGGACCAAGTGTCAGGTTAAGATTTTTTACTAATTTTATCGTCTTAAAGAGGACCTCTGGTTTTCCAGGCGTTCATCTAGTGTAGCCGCTACTAAGTAGCGGCTACTTTGTT
>NZ_JAHESE010000257.1 GCF_018598175.1 Dawidia cretensis | reverse complement strand
GGTAAGGCTTGCGGCCTGAGCGGAGGCGATCATGGTCTTGGTGGCCGTACAACCGTCGTTTACGCAGGTACCACCGACCCATCGTTGTTCGATCAGACAGGTACTCCATCCGGCTTCTGCCAGGCGCTTGGCCATGGGGTTGCCTCCCTGGCCGGAACCGATTACAATTGCTTTATAGTGTTTTTGCATAGTGAGTTTTTAGTAACTTCTGTGCCGGCATACTTCGAAACGGTAAAAC
>NZ_JAHESE010000256.1 GCF_018598175.1 Dawidia cretensis | reverse complement strand
GGAAATTTGACTATGTGATAGGTGCTAAGGTGAAGGGTATTGAAAATACTGTGAAGCTATCGGATGCGCCGTTGATAATTATTGAAGGAGATGAATATTTATCGTCTGCGATTGACCCTCCGCCTAAGTTCCTAAGATACCAACATCACATAGGTTTGATTACGGGTATTGCGTGGGATCATGCTAATGTGTTTCCATCTGAAGACGAGTACGTGAAACAATTTGATCTGTTTGCAGAC
>NZ_JAHESE010000255.1 GCF_018598175.1 Dawidia cretensis | reverse complement strand
AATCAATTGTGGCTGACTTTATTAATCTGCATGAAGGTGTTTTAATTATTAAATTTAATTCCCAGGTAAGCGGCAATACAGATCTGTATAAGATTAAGTCTTTTCAAAAAATTGTGATCGAATCAAATGGAATCAATCCGTATGCTTACCTTATAGTAGATGCAGGTAACGTTAAGTTTATGACGGAAGAACTCTATGATATGTTGGAGCGTCTCCTTCTGGTTCAGTTGGATGTATGT
>NZ_JAHESE010000254.1 GCF_018598175.1 Dawidia cretensis | reverse complement strand
ATGTATGACGAACGACGCCATCACGGAATCCTGCATATCTTTTACGATCGGTCACGACTTATTCGCGGCGGGTGAGCGCTATATCCACGACGTCCTGGAGGTGGGTACGATTACGGCCATGCCGCATGCACCCGCTTTTATACGCGGTGTGATGAACCTGCGCGGTGCAGCGTTGCCGATAGTCGACAGCGGCATTATGTTTGGCTTGCCCGTCACCATGGTGACAGACGACACGAGCAT
>NZ_JAHESE010000253.1 GCF_018598175.1 Dawidia cretensis | reverse complement strand
CAGCTGGACGATCGCCTACAAGCTCTTGTTCTGGGCGCGCCTGCAAGACGGCAACCGCTCATATAAATTGTTGTCGGAGATCCTCAAGCCTACGGTACAAACCCATATCAACTACGGCGCGGGTGGGGGAGTGTATCCCAACCTGTTGTCGGCCGGCCCACCGTTCCAGATCGATGGTAACTTCGGGGCCACCGCCGGCATTGCCGAGATGTTGATTCAAAGCCACGATGGCTTTATAGAC
>NZ_JAHESE010000252.1 GCF_018598175.1 Dawidia cretensis | reverse complement strand
TAATGGTCCGCTAACTTTAATTTCGACCATAAGCGTCAGCGGTGCGATCCAACTTGGAGTTGGTGACGGCATAGGAGGTAACGCAGTGACGACTATTTCAGGTAATGTAACATTGCATGCACTAACGGGATCTCCAGGACCAATGACTTTCGGTCGAGCAGGCTCGGGGTCTGTTGTTTTTGACGGCGCTTCAAGCCAAACGATTCTAAGAACCAGAGATGGTAGCTCAGGTGGCCTTACAC
>NZ_JAHESE010000251.1 GCF_018598175.1 Dawidia cretensis | reverse complement strand
CCCCCGACGGACATGCCGAAACCCGTTAACAGAGTAGGCAATTATTTACCTAACTTCTAAACCTGTATGAAAAATTCATCCGTTTTGTTGCCCGCTGCCGGGTTTACGATCGCCGTCAGCTGTGCACTCGCACAACCGCCCATGCCGGCCCCTTTTTACGGCATCGACCCCGACACTAAAATCTGCACGCTCGGCACCATCGAAGGCACGTGTAACACCGGCACCGCGATACGGTGCACAGT
>NZ_JAHESE010000250.1 GCF_018598175.1 Dawidia cretensis | reverse complement strand
ATCCATCATCATCTAATCAAGGTAAGTGCGTTTAGTAAATTAAAGGGGCTTGGGAGAATTACTTTTCTCTATGGAGGACAGTATAATCAACGAGAAGAGTATGATATACGAAGAGCAGGAAGAAGCGAGAGACCTGCATTGTCACTCAACTTGATTAGTAATGTAGTAGATGTTTCTATTGATCATGAAAAAGAAAAGCACAGCGGAAGTTTTGGATTGAATGGCACTGTGAAAGCTAATAC
>NZ_JAHESE010000249.1 GCF_018598175.1 Dawidia cretensis | reverse complement strand
GTTAAAAGCTCTCGTGATAACTACAGACCTTCAAAAGACGCAATCAATGAATTTATCCTCCTGGTAACGCGTTCTCGAATGCTCGTTACTAACTGGGTGTATCTTCAAACTAATCAGGAAGATAAAAACTCACTGAGAACACTTCAGGAAACTGACTATCCAGCTTTAAGAAAGAGAATCGAATCTCTGTCTAAGAATTGGGAGGAGGATCAGAAATTAAAAATGGATACCATTTTTAACGA
>NZ_JAHESE010000248.1 GCF_018598175.1 Dawidia cretensis | reverse complement strand
CTCCCAACAATAATTGGTCAACTAAAATCCAAGGGATACCAGTTTAAAAGAGTTGATGAAATCTTCAATAAGTAAGTATTTGAACCCCGGCCCAAAAGCCGGGATTCATTTTATTTGGCTGCTTTCACGAACCAGATTGTATCACTGGCGTCATCTGTGAAAAGCAAGTTCCCTTCTTTCGTTATTGCAACGGCAACTGGTCTTCCGTAAACTTCACCTTTGTCAGCATCGGCGATAAATCC
>NZ_JAHESE010000024.1 GCF_018598175.1 Dawidia cretensis | reverse complement strand
AGTCTTACGAATAGGTACCCCACCGGCTAGTATTGACAAAAAATAACTGTTCTGATTCTATTTCCAAAGATATGAGTCTTCCGACTCCCCCACGGTACCGTCGTAACCTACACAACCATAAACACACAATACCCACATCGTCATTGCCAGTAAAGTATACCACGCATCCAAATAGCACCCGTTCCGGCCACGGGGCCTATTCTACCCGCTGTTTCAACAACGTGATTTTGGTATAGGGTTGTCCTAAACACCGCCCATAGTTGTCACAAATGCCGCGTCCGGTGGATCGCGTAGTATCGTAAGTTTGTATAAACTCCAACTTCTATGAAAACACTCAAAAGTATTGGCGCCGTGTTGGCCGGACTGGCCGCGGTCTTTGTGCTCTCGGGCGCGACGGATGCCTTACTGGAAGGCACCGGCATCATGAAGCAGCCCTTTGCGGATAACGGCACCGGCTTCATTCTGTTGGTGGTGCTCTACCGGCAGCTATACGTGGCCATCGGAGCCTATATCACGGCAGCGCTGGCGCCGGACAAGCCGATGAAGCATGCCATGATCCTGGCGGGCGTAGGTTTTGTGCTGGGAATTGTGGGCGCCATTGTGATGTGGCATATACCGCCGCACTGGTATCCGGTTTCGCTGGTTGTACTGGGGTGGCCAAGTGCCTGGATTGGTGGGTGGTTACGGAGCAGGAAAAAGGTAGCATTGTAGGTGCGTGGTTACGAATACGCCGTTTTCTTCGCTCTCGCTCTCACACTGATTCAACGGGCATGATTAATTAGGTTTCAGGAAAACACTACACGATGCGAAAGCTTAAACTACAAATGCAGATCACAATCGATGGCTTCATCGCCGGCCCGGCGGGTGAGATGGATTGGATGACGTCCGATTGGGACGAAGGGTTAAAGCAACACGTGCGCGACATCACCGACCCGGTCGACTGCATCCTGCTGGGCCGCAAGCTCGCGGAAGGACTAATACCGTACTGGGCATCGCACCCACAGGAGGAGGGTGCCGAAAAAATCAATACAACGTCGAAAATAGTCTTCACCAAAACACTCTCAACATCGCCCTGGGAAAATACCACGCTGGCAAAAGGTGAGTTGGTAGAAGAAATCACGAAGCTAAAAAAACAACCAGGCAAAGACATGCTGGTATACGGCGGTGCAAATTTTGTATCCGCCCTGATCCGGTATGACCTGATTGACGATTATCACCTCCTGGTGGATTCCGTGGCCATCGGCAAAGGACTGCCGATCTTTCATAATCTGACAACAACACAGAATTTTAAGCTCATAAAATCGTCACCCTTCCCCTGCGGCATTACAGCACAACATTATAGACGGAGGGAAGTGTAAAAACGGAGCTCTAAACGCTGGCGCAAGTCTTAGCCCCGCCGCGGGGCGGAGACTTGTGCCTACACCGATGGAAGTCTTCAGACTTCCGAAGCGGAGGTGCGTCACCGGCGATAGCTATAAATAAAACGGGGAGCCATTAAAAGCTCCCCGCATGATTATTGTATGTATTTGATCTTACTTCTTCAACGTCACCACCCCGCTCGCTTCAAGCTTCGCGCGTTCAGCGTCCGCTAGTTTCCAGTTATTATCAAAGTATCCGTCGGAAACGATAGTGCCCGGGCTACCTTTGAACAACGCAAAGTCCTTAAACTCACCAAGCGTAGCGACAGCCACAGGTGCGAAAGCAAACTGCGTTTGTTTGTTCATAGCCCACCAGGGCAATCCGGAGTTGATGACTACATAGCGGCCGTCGATCGGCAACACGTAGAACAATCCATAGTCGGTAGTGCCGGCTTTCAGCTCCACCGGCAACCGGTCGCTATACTTCTCTACCAATGTATTGGTTTCCCGCGTACCGAAGAGTATGAGATTACTGCTTTGAAAATCACTGGGGCGTACCTCCTTGTCGGACACGACACGAGGGAACACCATGATTCGCCCCAGGAATGCATTGCGATATACCGACCAGTTGGCAGCCTGCGTCGCAATGTCCATGCGCGCTTTCAGCTCGGCTTCCGATGGGTTGCCCGCAGTGCCATACACATATACATGACGTTCGCCAAAGGCAGCGCTGATGGGACCCTCGGCGCCCGGCTTCTTCGCAGCGGCCGGTGCTTCGTATTTTGTAGCGACCCACTTGCCCGCTTGCAGCTGAAACGAGAGGGTAGGAGCCGTGGTTACTTTAACCTTCTTCCCATCGAGCGTCACCTGTAAAGGCTTCGCGGCATCGAACTTCGGGTGGCCAGTCAGTTGTAGCGTGAAAGCACCAAGCGCCGTGGTCTTGATAGTAAGCTGGTTGGGCGCTGTAAACGCAGCGTCGATTGTCGCCAATGTGCCGGGCGTAAGTTGATCGAGCGTTACCCAATAAGCGTGGTTATACTTGTAGTTGCGTGAATTGTATAGCACGCGGTCCGGGAATTTCTGACGGGTATATTTCTTGAACCAATCGAAGGCGGCTTCGTCTTTATAGGCATTCTCCCAGCTGTTGTGGTTCACGCCGGGGTATTCGGTATACTCCACGTTGACGCCAAGCTCCTTCAGCTTCTTGGTCCACTCGCGCGATACCGCCACCGGTACGGCACTGTCCTGGTCGCCGTGGTGAAAAAACATCGGCACATTCAGCGCATTGCCGGCGAGGTCGTCGGTGCCTCGGGGTGGTGCAGGGCAGACAGGGAACATCGCCGCCCAGATGTCGGGGTGTGTCAGACCGATCCACAGGGTGCCGCCGCCGCCCATGGAGAGGCCCGTGAGGTAGGTGCGGTCTTCGTCGATGCTAAAGCGTTTTTTTACATCCGCCAGCACGTCGTAAACATCGTGCTCGGCTACGCCCTGGTAGCCCATCGTACCGCGGGCATAAGGGCTGGCAACAATGTAGTCGACGTCCTTCCACTTCGGAAAATAGAGCGTAGCCTCTACGTCGTTCTCGCCGTTGGCGTTGCTCTTGCCAAAGACGCGCCGCAGCGACAGGCGATGGTTCGAGCCGGCGCCGTGCAACATCATGACCAGCGGGTATTTTTTGGTTTCGTCGTAGTTCGGCGGCAGGTACAGGCCGTACGGCTGCTCGGTGTCATCGATGGATGAGAAGAAGGTCATTACCTGGGGACCGGGCGCCAGCTTTTGGGCACGGGCCGCCGGCAGCAGCAACGCTGCTAGCGTAAGGGTTGTGAGAATGGTGCGTAGGTTCATGCGTATCAGTTATAGTATCCGCCCCCCCACCTGTCGGGGGGAGTGGAGTTAAAGTTAATGGTAAATTATGTTTATCAGAATGAATCTTGCCTGCGTCGCATCGGCTTTTTCATTCTTATACATAAAATACAGATCGTGTTTGCCCTTCGTGGGTTTCAGCGGCGCGGTAACGATGGTCGGTTTAGGCGGTGTTTTGCCCATAAGGTCCATGACCACCGGCTTGATCATCGGCGATTCGCCCACGACTTCACCCCCCGGGTAATCCAGGCGCACCTCTACGGTGCCACCGGCAGCACCCAGCATATTTTCCGGCGCCATGGCCACAAAGGTAATGGCGCTGATGTCGGTCAGGTCTACTTGTTTGAAGATAAGGTGGGCGCCTTTGGACGAGCCGATCATCAGCTCGATGGGCGGGTCGGGCATTTTATATTTCTGTACTTTGTCCCACTGGTCGGCGTCGCCGGCCATGACCGTGGCGCTGCGCAGGGTCATCGTCTTCTCGGACGTGATCGGGGCAATACCGTTCGCGCCGTGGTCGGTATACGCGGCACGCAGGATGACCGCACCCTGACCGGGCGCGCCCTTCGGCAAGGTAGGTGTATACGTGCCCTGGATCGGCAATACCGGACCGGGGGCGTTACCCAAACTGAGGATGTACTTCACGATCTCTTGTACGTCTGGCTTTTTCAACTGGGGGTGCGCCGCCATGGCCGTCTCGCCCCACACACCGCCACCCCCGGCGATGATCTTGTCCGTGAGGTAGTCGAGCGCTTTCGGATCGTTTTTATACTTGGCCGCTACATCCAGGTAACGCGGACCAATGGATTTTTTGTCGATGATGTGACACGATTTACAATCGCTGTTGTCCATGAGCTGCTTGCCAACGGCAACGGCGGCCGCCTGATCCGCCGCCTGATGACCCTGCGCCACCGCGATCTTGTCAAACCCTTCGAGGTAGTCTATCGACAGGGAAACATTGTCAGCCGTGATGCTGCCCGCCTCGGTGCTGCCGTCTTCCTTGTCCGTTACTTTTACTTCGTAATCAAACGGCTTGCCCGGGAAGAAGAAGCTAGTGTTGCCTTTTGTGATGTTGAATGATAACTGCGGCGGATCGTTTCCGGCCTCCAGCGTTATCGTGGCAGCAGCCGTATCACCCTTCGCATCGGTGACAGTCAGCGCGGCTTTATAAACGCCCGCTTTGTCCAGCGTCACAGACGAAGTCGCGCCTTTCTGCGTCGCTACCTCCTGGCCATTGGCCGCGGTAATCTTCCAGGCGTAGGTCAGGTCGTCGTGGTCGTAGTCCTTTGTGCCTTCCGACGTGAGATTGACGGTGAAGGGTACGGCGCCGCGTGTATGGTCTGCCGCCATGCGGATATGCGGCTTGCGGTTTCCTCCGTTATATTCAATGCGCACGAGGCGTGCGTCATCGTTGCCCTGGAACCAGGCCGTGCCGTACTCGAGTATATAGAGATCGCCACTGGGACTAAAGGCCATGTCCATGGGATTGCTGAAGCGGTGACTCGGCATAAAACGTTCCATCGAAACATAGTTGCCTTCTTTGTCCATGGTAACAGCCATAATCCAACCGCGCATCCACTCGTAAATGAACAGCTTGCCGTTGTAGTATTCTGGAAAAGCGCGCGGTGCATGGGTAAAGTCTTCGGTATAATATACCGGACCGGCCATGGCCGTACGTCCGCCGGTGCCGAGCAGCGGGAATTCGGGCGAGGCATCGTAAGGATACCAGATGAATGCCTTCTGCGCGGCAGGCAGGTCTTTCAGACCGGTATTGTTGGGCGATTCGTTGCGTGGCCTGGCCGGATCGAACTTCGCGCCGGTTTTGTTGGCGGCAAAGTCGTAGTCGAAGTAGGCTTTGTTGTCGCCGACAAAATAGGGCCAGCCATAGAAACCCGGACCGCGGGCCTGGCCGATCTCATCATATGCGCGTGGCCCGAGCGTGGTAGAGTCCTTGCCGGCATCCGGACCCACATCACCCCAGTAGAGATAACCGGTCTTTTTGTCGAAGTCTATGCGGTACGGATTCCGGTTGCCCATGACGTAAATCTCCGGGCGCGTCTGCGCGGTGCCTTTCGGAAACAGGTTGCCGTCGGGCACAGTATAGGTGCCGTCGGCTTCCGGGTGAATGCGCAGGATCTTACCGCGCAAGTCGTTGGTATTGGCCGACGACTTCTGTGCATCCCACGGACTGCGATCAGGTCGCTCGTCTATCGGCGCATAAGCCGTGGCACGGGGACTGGTGTTGTCGCCCGTAGAGAGGTATAGATTTCCCTTCGCATCAAAGGCCATGGAGCCGCCGGTATGGCAGCACTGCTCGCGTTGCACAGCCACTTCCAGGAGAACTTTTTTCGATTCCTCGATCAGTTTCTCGCCGCGCAGCTCATAGCGCACCAGCACGTTCTTGGGCTCGTTTCCGGGATCGGAATAATAAAGATATACCCAATGATTGGTAGCAAAGGCCGGATCGAGCACCACGCCCAGCAAGCCGTCTTCCGCTTCGCTCTCCTTGCCTTCTTTGTCTTTATACTTGGTACTGACGGCAATAGTGGCAATGACCTTGGTCTTCTTTTCTTTTTGGCTGTAAAGCTTTACAGCACCATGACGCTCGACAAACAGGATGTCGTCGCCGGGCAGGATGGCAAGCTCCACAGGCTCGTTGAGCTTCTCATCCAATACCACTTTGGTAAAGCGGTTTTCCTCGGGCATGCGCAGCGTGTGTGCAGTCTTGTAGTTCAGCGGCTCGTCGCCGCCGAGCACAAACTGCAAGCCACCCCATAAGTGGTGCAGGAACAAAGGATCGGAAAACGATTCGTCGGTGTGGCCGAGGGCGGTATAAAACGCGCGACCTCCGTCGTAATGATGATACCAGGCCATGGGATGGTAGTCGCCGTTGGTGCCGCCTTCGTACGACTTCTCGTCGATCGTCAACAGCACCTTTACATCGGGGTTGATGTCTTTGAAGTTATAAAACTCGTCATCGCGTTTCCACGGGTCGGGCAGGGAATCGGTAGCGGGATTATTTTTATCGGCTACATGAAAGATGGCGTTGCGTACGTTCGGTGCGTTGGGGTGACTGGTGAAATATGCGCCCACCAGCTTACCGTACCAGGGCCAGTCGTATTCGGTATCGGAGGCCGCATGGATGCCCAGGTAACCACCGCCGGCCTGGATGTAACGCTCGAAGTTGTTTTGCTGCTCGGCATTGAGCACGTCGCCCGTGGTGCTGAGGAAAATGACGGCCTTGTAACGCTTCAGGTTTTCTTCGTGAAAAGCCGCGCCGTTCTCGGTGGTATCGACAACAAAGTTATGCCGCTGTCCGAGCTTCCGAATCGCTTCGATGCCGGCGCCGATCGACTCGTGCCGGAAGACCGTGGTCTTGGAAAATACGAGTACACGCGTGGGCTCGTCCGGCTGCCGTTTGCAGGCGCCGGTTACCGCCACGAGGCAGATAAAAGTAAGGAGGGCGGAAAATAGTTTCCGCGAAGACGCAAAGAGATTTCTCATGGGTACATGACTGGTTAACTTGGATTAATATGCGAGGCCGAAGCCAAAAGGATAAAGCGGCTTAGCCGAATCGTGTGGAAGGTCTTCTTTCTGTTGGCGCACAGCCTCCATGGACGACGGAAGCTCAAAGGGAAGTTTCCCCTCCGGGCGTGCCTTGCCAAAGAGTACATCCAACAAGGCAGCGTCGCTGGCGCCGTAGTTCGCCACGAGGGCGCGGGCCGCAGCGTTGATTTCGGGAATGACAGCGGGCCGGTCGATATACAGGTCGACTACGGTCGGCACTTGTTTGAGCAGGGCCAGGATGCTGTCCTTTTCGGCACCTTTAAAGTCGAGGTCGCCATGGTGGAAGAGTTTGGCCATCGGGTTGTCAGTCTGCACGGCATACCACGGTGTGCGCAGGCGAACGATGGCGATATCTGCTTCTTCCGGACGATTCACCACGGTGCCATAGCGGGCAGCCGTTTCGGGGTTGACGTTGCGTACATACAGCTTCAGCTTGCCGGTGGCTAATGGCAATACTTTGCGTCCTTTTATTTTATCGTTCTTGAGCAGTGTGATGGATCGCCGCTGGGCCACTTCGCCCGCCTGTTTTAATGCTTCGTTCCCCACCGTCTGCACGGCCTTCTCAACATCGACATAGGGATTGTCGAATAATCCCAGTACAAACTTCTGGCGCAGCAGGCGTCGTGCCGAAACATCCACGCGCGCCATCGGCAGCTTGCCGCGCATCACCAGGTTTACCACGTGGTGTGTGCATTGCTCGCCGCCAAACTGGTCTACGCCGGCTTCGATAATTTTCAGTACACGCTCCTCTTCACTCAGGTGTTCTGCCCCCCAGGCGCGGGCGGGCCATACCACCGGACCCATATGGGCATCGGTCACAAGCCCCCAGTCGGTACAAACCACGCCGTCATAGTGATACTTTTCGCGGAGTAGTCCGGTGATGATCTCTTTGTTATAAGCAAAGGCTACATCTTCTTTTGTCTGACCTTTCGGCACGCCGTAATACGGCATAATGGCGGCCGTGTGTGCGGCGAACGCGCCTTCAAAGGGAATGATGTGATACTGAAAGTTGTTGCCGGGATATACCTGTCCTTTCTGAAATTCAAAGTGCGGGTCCAACCCCTCTTTCTGCGGACCGCCCCCGGTAAAGTGTTTGGTCATACAGGCAACACCCTCCGGACCCAGTGTGGCGCCTTGAAAGCCGAGGATATAGGCTTTCACCATACGCGACGACAGCTGCGCATCTTCACCGAACGTACCGCTGACCCGCGGCCAGCGCGGCTCGGTGGCGAGATCGGCCATGGGGTGTAACGCTTCGCGAATGCCGACGGCCAGATACTCCTGCCGGGCGATGTCGCCGTGTTGCCGCATGAGGGCTTCGTCGCCGATGGCAGCAAAGCCAAGCTGCTCCGGCCACTGCGAAAAGTCATTGGCCGCGACGGCGAACAGCGCTTCGCTAAAGGCGTTGCGGGGATCAGATGCCACCGTGACCGGAATGCCCAGCCGCGTCTTTTCTTCGGCGAGCTTTTGAATATTGTTAGACCACGTCGCCAGCGCCCGTTTGCCCGGCACGGCCCAGACATTGATGTGATTCATGCGTTGTTCGAGAATCAGCCTGGCCGCTTGTGGTGCGAAGGCAAAAGGCCCTTTGCCGGGGCGGTCGTCGAGCGAGCCGTCGTCGTTGATGCGGGCGCCGTTGATAAAGAGCAGTCCCGCTTTTTCTTCCAGCGTCATCTGGCGCAGCAGATCGTCTACGCGTTTCTCCACAGGCTGGGAAGCATCTTCATAGACATCCATTTTGCCGTTCTTATTGAGGTCGCGGTACGGCGGCCGATCGGGTAGGGTCCGCCAGGCGGAAGCACCTGCCAGCAACAATGGCGGCAGGACGCACAAAAGCAGTAGAGCGTGGGTACGTGTCATGATTGGGTTATTGTGTCGCAGTAACACAATGATACCTATTTCTTCGTTGCGTATGAAATACACATTGGAGTATTTATTTTAGCAGCATGGAGCTGAACGAGTTCGTGGAAAAGGGGCACGAGGTGTATTTGCGGCATCTCTCGATTGACTGCGTCATCATGGGTTTTCATGACGAGCAGCTGAAAGTATTGCTGTTAAAATGGAAGGAAAACGGCCAATGGTGCCTGCCGGGCGGCTTTGTACGCAAGGAAGACTCGCTCGACACGGCCGCCGCCCGCATCCTGCGGGAACGCACCGGCCTGCAAGACATTTACCTTCAGCAGTTTCACACCTTTGGCGATCCCGCGCGCGAGCGCCATAAAGAGCAGTTTTTATGGCCCCGGTCCATGCCACCCGACAGCTGGATGCACGACCGCTTTATTTCTGTGGGCTACTACGCCCTGGTGGAGTTTTCGCAGGTCACACCCCAGCCCGATCTCCTGACGGATGAGTGCCATTGGTGCGACATCCATGCCGTGCCGGACCTCATTTACGATCACAACGTCATTTTGGAAAAGGCGTTGGAGACACTGCGCATGCGCCTGAACGACTACCCGGTCGGCCTGAACCTGTTGCCGGCGCGGTTTACCATGCCGGAGCTGCAGCGGTTGTATGAAACGATCCTGGACATGTCGCTGGACCGCCGGAATTTTCAGAAAAAGATGCTGGCGTTTGGGATCCTGGAACGTCTGAACGAACGAAAAACAGGCGGCGCCCACAAAGCGCCGTACCTATACCGATTTGACAGAAGGAAATATGAAAAGGCCCTGAAACAGGGCCTCAAGTTTGGTTTCTGATATAGCCGGTTAGTGTGCGGCCATATCCAGCTCCTGCATGGAGTGGATCAGGTTGAGCTCCTCGGTTGAAAACTCCGAAGCTTCTTTTCGGGTGCGGCCTTCCATGAACGCTTCCAGGTTTGTGTAAAAGCGCAAACGGTGTTTCCAGATCAGCTTGCCGCCAATCGCCTCCTTGACGTCGCGGATGTCCTCGCGCTCGTCGAGCCAATACATGTCATGCTTACCATTGCCGGTGCCCATGTAACCCGTCATATATTTTATGCGGGCCTGGTCCAGCCGCTTCCGGACTTCATGGCTGAAGTCGGACTTGCCGGTTATATATAATGTTGCCCATTCCATAGTTCGTTAGTATTTATGTGGTATACAGCGTGTGCGTTGTAAAGAAAGTTTGGCAGTTTAGGAGAAGGCCGTGCATTTCTTTGGAGGAAGGATTGTTTGTTCTTCCGGTATAAAAAGTACGCACTACTAAGTACGGAACTATACCCCGGAAAGTTCTATCGTAACCGATAAATGTTGTAGAAATATGATACAAAATGATAAGAGTATAACATTACACTACTCGCAACGTGTACTGTCTCCGGCGGCAAATGCGGATAGACCGATCGTTCGGTGTTACAACCTGTATATACTTCTCTACACGTTACCGCTACCGGTCGCACGACGCTGACGTACGATACCAACGCCAACGAGACCGCCGGCCACCGGTCGAAAGAAGATGACGTTAGTCGGGGTATATATTTCCCGATGTGATGGTGCGTGTACGCAAACGTGTCGCACTATGACGCATGTCAGGAAAAGAATATCTTTAGAAAAATATTCGGTATGATCTCCAGACGTTTTATCAAGCTCACAGCGCCGGTGCTGATCATCGTGGCCCTGTATTTTCTCGGCCCTGCCCCCGCCACCCCCGTGTACGAACCCACGCTGCCCACCGTACCGGCCGAAGCCACAGCGCTGGAGCAATATGTCGCTGCAAACGAAGCCGCGCACACCCTGCGCCCCAACAACGAAGCGCGCATTGTCTGGAACGACAGCACACACAAAAAGACGCCCTGGGCCGTCGTGTACCTGCACGGCTTCACCGCCAGCCAGATGGAAGGAGACCCCGTACACAAACGATTTGCCAACGCCATGGGTTGCAACCTCTACCTGGCCCGCCTGGCCGACCACGGCCTGGACACAACGGAAGCCCTGATCAATATGACACCCGACCGTCTCTGGACCAGCGCCAAACAGGCCCTGGCCATCGGCAAACAACTCGGCGACAAGGTGATCCTCGTCGGCTGCTCCACCGGCAGCACACTGGCCCTGAAGCTGGCCGCCGAATTTCCGCAGGACGTACAGGCGCTCATCCACCTGTCACCCAACATCGCCATTAACAACAGCGCGGCATTCTTGCTAAACAATCCCTGGGGACTCTACATCGTCCGTGCCGTCATGGGCGGCCACTACGGCGAAACACCGCCTCCGATCGTACCGCCGGAACGCGCCCAATACTGGTACATGAAATACCGGCTGGAAGCCACAACCCAGCTGGAAGAGCTGATCGAAACCACCATGACACCGGAAACCTTCGAAAAAGTCCACCAACCGTCCCTGACGCTTTATTATTACAAAAACGAAGCGGAGCAAGACCAAGAAGTAAAAGTGAGCGCCATGCTCGAAATGAACGCCCAACTGGCAACCCCCGACAACTTGAAAGAAGCCATAGCCATCCCCGAAGCCGGCGCCCACGTAATCGCCAGCGGCCTCCGATCAAAAGCCGTGGACAAAGTGCTTGACATAATGGTAGACTTCGCCCACGAAAAGCTAAACATGCCAACGAAGTAGCAGACAGCACTTGCTGGCGCAAGAGTCTTCCGACCGAAGGGAGGGCGACTTGTGCCTACCCTAATGTCAGTCTTCAGACTGACGAGACAACCCCAAGGCGCACAGAATGCCCACGAAAGCGCCGAGCGTAAGCGAAGGCGCGAAACAACTACAAGCGCAACCCCCGCCACAAACAAAAAAAACAGCGCAAAGGCCCCGCTCTCGCGTCACCCTCACACTGTTTTTCAAACCCCTCTCTAAAAAACTCTTAATACTTCAAATGATGGATCTCCGTATGCCCGAACATCAACCCCTTGCTTACTTCCGCGGTTCCATCATACGTCACACGCGCTTCGCCAAAAGAATTGATCCGTAGCTCGTCTTGAGCACTCACCTTCACCTTACTCTCACCGTAAATATTGGTCGTGGTAGAATAACTACGCAACGGCTGTGTATCGATCTTATTGTCACCAAACAGCCGGTATTTCTGAAACTCAACACGGCCGCCGCGAACCTTCAGATCATTCTCGCCATACAAGCTGGTGCGCAGGTCCCGGGTTTCAATCGATGCGAATCGGATCTCGTTCTGGCCATACGCTTTCAACACAAGCTTATCGGCATGCAGCGGACTTTTACAGGTTAGCTCCTGAGCACCGCGAATCTCGATGTGACGGAGCGAGCGGTACGTGACGTAGGCCGTAATGGTGGCGTCGCGGTAGTAGCTGTGTTTATTATGGCGACGCACGCGATCCATCTTTTCGGTAATCTTGGCATCGTCGAGATAGATGTGCAGGGTTCTGCCATGTTCGCGAATATTGATCTTGTCGGCCGATACACCCCGGTATACCAGGCGGATGCTTTCGTGGTCGCCTTCTTCCAGGATCAGGTTCACTTTCGGTGACGCGATGACCTTGTTAAAGGAATGCAGGTCTTTTTGTATTTCTTCCTGAGCAGCTGCCGGCAGCGCCAGCGCGCCTGCCAGGAGAAGGGGCAGGGAGACACGTGTGAGGATTTTCATGCGGGTATTGTGTTGTTTGTCTTGAGACACCCAGCCCGCACCATACCCCCATGAGTTTTGATAAAATTTTTGCTTTATCTATAGCCGGCGCGAAGCGTCGGATTAAGATTGCTGGCGCAAGGTCTTCCGACCGAAGGGAGGGCGACTTGTGCCTACACGAATGGCAGTCTTCAGACTGCCGAGGAACCCCAAGTCGTCCTGAATGCTTACTAAAGCGCCGGGCGCAAGCGAAGGTGCGGAGCCAGATTTTTCACAACAACAACGCCTGATACCGCTTCAACGCCTCAAACAACTCCGACGACACCTTCTGAAACGTCTCATGATCCTCTTCAATATATTGATCATTCCACGACCCCATACCACCAAACACATCCGCAAACTTCACCGCCAGCATCCCCTGCGTACGCGACGCCTCCCAACCCAACTCCGTACAAAGCTCACCCACCCAGGTAGCCTGGCGGAAATTCTCGATCGCCTGCTCCGAAAACCCTGCTTTCGAAAGCGCCGCCACCAACGACGCAATATGCGCGTCGTCGTAACGCCCCGGTGAGAATGATTGGAGCGCAAACATGCTCAACCCAAAAGCCTCTTCAAACGGCGAGTCTATACCACCCGCGAATAAACGAATCGCTTTCAGGGCCTCTAGAAACGCTTTTCGTGACTCCGACAAGGATGCCGGCGTAAACCGCGGAGCATCTTCTACCGGACGAAATGCATAATGCTCCCACGGGTTTTGCGTGCTCTGCAAATTCCAGCGGTCTTTGTCTTTTGATCGTGCCGCCGAGCGTTTCTGCTCTTCTTCGTCCGGGCCAAAACTCCCGGCCAACGCAGCGGGTATAATCGGTTTAACGCCCGCCGCTTCGCACAGCGTACAAATGCTGCGGCAGAGCGGATGCACAATGCGCTCCAGGTCTTCGCGGGACATACCCCGCAACGTCTTCTCCCATTGTTCCGGCGCGACAACAGAGACGGCCGGGTCATCATACTCTTGTAGGGTGGTGTTTAAGGTCTCCCAGAGCAATAACCCGAAGGACTGTGCGTGTACCAGGTCGAGAATCTCTTGAGCCGATACATCGCGCAAGGGATAGAGGTATACATATTCGCGGTCATCGTCGAAGAAGGAATAGTCGTATTTAACAAACAGCGCTTGGAAGTCTTCCGGAATGACAAAAGGTTGCTCGCGCACCGTGCACTCGATCTGTAATTCTTTGACCAGGTCCGGCGCAAGGTACTCAAACACCTGGCGACCTTCCGCTGTTTGTAAATACGCCGGTGTTTCTTCCGGGGGAAATACACGGCGGTTATTCATACCGTTGGATTCGAGGATGAGCTCGGCCGCACGGTTCCAGAGGTGTGTTTTATCGGGTTGACTGTCCAGCAGGGTAATGAACTGCTGAGGCGTCAGCTCATACTGCGGACAGAAATAAGTATTGAGTGCAAATGCATGGGTGCGGCGTGCGGTCTTTACGCGCAGTAGCAAGTCGGGTATACCGGCAAAGGCCGCGGCCATGTGCGCGGGCATGTCGCGCTCGTCGAAGGCGTGGTACGATACATGCACGTCCTTTACGTGTTCGCTGCGCAGGCGACGCAGCCATGTCGCGAACGTTTCTTCGGTATCATCTTGCTCAGCACCAAGCGACACGGCGCCGGGCTTACGCGGTTCTTGCAAAGAGTAGATCTTCTCCAGGGTGGCGAGGAGGCGATCAACGTCGGCATCGGGCGCGCGCAGGAGGGTGGTGGTAAAAGCCAGGATGTGGTCGGTGCGTTTCATAGTGAACAAAATGAAAGCCCGAAGTAACGACATTCGCCGGATGACCACAAATCACTGATTCCGCCTATTCGTTGTTCCGCAGCGAGTTGGCAGGATTGCTCAGGGCGGCGCGAATGACCTGTACACTCATGGTGAGGAATGCCAATGCGACCACCACGATGCCGGTGACGACAAACACGTGCCACGACACTTCTGTGTGATACGCAAAGTTCGCCAGCCAGCGGTCCATGGCATACCACGAGATCGGCGCGGCCAGCACAAAGGCAATGATGATCAACCGTATGAAGTCGCGCGAAAGCAACGTGACGATCTGCTGCACGGAGGCGCCCAGCACTTTGCGGATGCTGATTTCTTTGATGCGCTGGGAAGCCGTGAAAGTTACCAGGCCAAACAACCCGAGACACGAAATACAGATCGCGATGATCGAGAACGCATAGAACAGTTTTTCCATGCGGGCCTCACTGCGATACATCTTATCAAACTCGGCATCCATAAAATTATAGTGGAAAGGATACTTGGAATTGTATTTCTTCCAAAGCTTCTCGGCAGTGGCCACGGCGCGTGCAGGGTCCGTTGTTTTCACATAGACCAGCCATACCCAATTTTTAGTATGGAAGAAGGCCGTAGGCTCTATCTTCTTACGGACAGAACTGTGGTGGAAATCTTTAACCACGCCGATGATGGTGGCTTTTGTCTGAAATAGGGTAAACGTCTTGCCGACGGGATCGGTGATGCCGGCGTTCTTCACCGTGGTTTCGTTGAGAATGACGTGCGCCGAGTCGGCCGGTGAGCCGGTAAATCCGCGGCCTTGTACCAACTCCAGGTTGAGTGTCTTAAAGAACGTTTCGTCAACGCCCATCGGATGGATGATAAATCCTTCGTCGGGGTTTTTACCCTCCCAGTCGGTGTCGCCGGTAGAGGACCCGATCGACATCAGGTTCTGATTGGCGAATGACACGTCGGTAACGGATGGGTCTTGTTTCAACGCATCACGCACGCCTTCGATGTTCTTAAACATATCGCCGCCCAACCCGAACGTAAAGACATTCTCTTTGTCGAAACCCAACGATTTTGTGCGGATATAGTGTAACTGATTACCCACCACGAGGGTGCCGATGATGATGATCGCCGACAGCGCAAATTGTGTTACTACGAGCGCCTTGCGGAAGGTCGTATTGCCGCCGCTGATGGCGAGCTTGCCGCGGATCACGTCGATGGGCTTGAACGCCGACAATACCCACGCGGGATAAAAACCGGAGACCAGCCAGGTGACAACCAGGACACCTCCCGTGAGCAGGGTCACCTGCGGATTGTCGAGTCGTACGGAGAGCTCTTTGCCGGACAGCATGTTATAAAACGGAATGGTGAGCTGCATGATAAAAAATGCCAGGGCTACCGCAAGCACGGACAACACCGCCGACTCCGTCAGGAACTGGCTTACCAGGCGCCGACGGTCCGCACCCGTCGTTTTGCGTACACCCACTTCCTTCGCCCGCTTGGCAGACCGTGCCGTGGCCAGGTTTACATAGTTGATGCAGGCAATAAGGAGGATGGCCAGCGCGGTAAGGGAAAAGATCTTGACGGTTTGCATGCCCGTTTCCTGACCGTCGCGGGCGTAGAGGTGCAGGTCTGTCAGCGGCTGAAGGGTATAATGCACGTTGGCGCCGTCTTGTGCTTTGGCATGGATGCCCGTGAGTTGTTCGCCGACGGTGGTGGCAGTGGCGCGTGGGTCGAGCAGCAGGTAGGTATGATAATGATAGTTGCCCCAGTCGGTTTCGAGCGACTTCCAATAGTCATTGGCTTCGTAGCGCTCCACCAGCCGGGCAAAGGGGTATAGCGCCGAAGCCCGGATCGTCGAGTTGGTGGGGAAGTCCGCGACGATGCCGCTGACAGTGAATTCATCTTTGTCGTCCAGGCGTACCGTTTTGCCAAGAGGCTCTTCGTCGCCAAACAGTTTCTTCGCCATGGTTTCGGTAAGCACCATGGACTGTGTCGTAGGGAAAGGTTTCCGGGGATTCCCGTGGATCAGCGGGAAGTCAAATACGTCAAAAAAATGTTCATCGACATAGCTTCCGCGCTCATCGGTGAATTCGCGCGTACCATGGGTGAAGATGGTGGTGTTCCAATCCCGCTTCAGGCGTACGACATCGTGTATGGCAGGTATTTCTTGTTTGCCGCGGGTGCCGATCGGACCAGGGGTTGTCTCCCACGTCATCTTGTTGCCGCTGTTGATGAAGTTGGCGTTGACAAGGTAAATGTTGGAACCGTTTTGGTGGAACCGATCAAAGCTCAGCTCGTCCTGAACCCAGAGTAACAATAAGACCGAAGCGGCAATGCCCAGCGCCAATCCGGCTACATTGATGCCCGCGTATATTTTGTCGCGAAAGAGCGTTCGGAATGCCAGGCGGATGTGGTGAAGAAACATAGACGTACAGTGTTAGGGGTTAGCGGGATATATTATTCGTGGCGCAGCGAATCTATCGGGTTGGATAGCGCCGCGCGAAGGGTTTGAAAACTGATGGTGACAATGGTAATCCCCGCGACAATGATCAACGTGATCACGAAGATTGCCGGATGCAGCGACACGCGCGTGGCAAAACCCTCCAGCCAGCGTTGTCCGATGAACCACACCAGGGGTATAGCAATGACGTTGGCCAGCAAGACCAACGCGAGGAACTCCCGCGACAACAAGCGCGCAATGCTCCACACGCCCGCGCCCAGCACCTTGCGCACACCGATCTCTTTCGTGCGCGAGACGACCATAAACGACACCAGGCCGAGTAATCCGCTGACGGCAATCAGCACCGTGACACCGGAGAACAATCCAAACACCTGCGCCAGCCGTTGCTCGGACTCGTATTGACGTTCGAAGCTTTCGTGCAGAAAAGAATAGTGAAAGGTATGGCCGGCGAATTGCTCATCCCAGAGCGCACGCAGGGTGGCCGTGAGTTGCGCCGCATCCTCCGACCGGAAGCGGATAGCATAGAGGTCGCTGGCGTGCGGGTTGTAATCCATGACAATCGGACCGATAGCGTGTTGAAGCCCCGCCTGATGATAATCACGCACCACACCCACCACTTCGCCTGCCGGATAGCCCGAGGGGGAAGCGATCCGTTTGCCGAGTGCGTCTGCCGGCGACGCCCAACCGAACTGGGCGACGGCGCGTTCATTTAATATCAAACCGTCTTTTAGGGCAGCGGTACGCTCCAGGTCGAAATAATTTCCCGCGATCACCTGAAGTCCGAGCGCTGCGGCATAATGCTCGTCCACGGCGATATACTCTACCGTCACCGCATCTTCGCTGCGTCCTTCGGCGGCCCAGGCTACCTGGCCGGCCCAGCCGCGGCGTCCGGGGAGGGCGTTGGAAAAGCTCACCTGGCTCACCGCCGCCTGCGCGCGAAGCTTGTCACCGAAGGTTTGGAATACGGCGCGGTTTGGCGTGCGCACCACGCTCGCGTCGATGATCAACACCTCTTCGGTGGTAAAGCCCAACGACTGCTCCTGCATGTAGCGAAGCTGATCCATGACAATGAGCGTGCCCAGGACCAATGCGACAGAGATCACAAATTGAAAAACCACCAACGAACGCCGCAGTTGCACGCCCCGTACAGAGTACTGCATTTTGCCTTTCAATACGTCTGCCGGACGTAACCCCGATAATACGAGGGCCGGATAATAACCGGACAGCGTAGCGACCACCAGCACCAGCAGGGCAATGCAAATCATGACGGCGGGTGATCCGAGGGCAGCGAGCGTATAATGTTTGTGGAGTAAAAAATTAAAGGCCGGCAGGATCATGCTCGTCAGCATCAAGGCTACCAGCAAGGCGCAGCACGTGAGCAACAACGATTCACTGAGGAATTGAAAGATCAGGTTGGAACGCGTGGAGCCGACAACTTTGCGCAGCCCCGCTTCTTTGGCGCGGTATACCGACCGTGCCGTGGTCAGGTTGATGAAGTTGATGCAGGCAAGCAGAATGACAAATGCGGCTATGCCCGAAACGAGGTAAAGCCGGTCGAGGCTGCCCAGCGGACCGATGCTATTGGTATGCGACGTGAGATACAACGTGCGCACAGGTTGGAAAAGCACACTGGCGGTAATACCCCAGGTTTTAAGCTCTTCTCCCGCGTGCTCCTGATAGATGCCGGCGGCCTTTCGGTGAAACGCTTCGGCGTCGACACCCGGTTTGAGCAATATATAATTTTGGATGTTGATGTTGCCCCAGCCGTCCTCGTAGGAAAACTCGCTGTTCAGCAGCGGATACGTTGCGAACGACAGTACCATGTCGGCTTGCAGGTGTGAATTGCCGGGGATGTCTTTCATCACGCCGGTCACCGCGAATGTCAGGGAGTCGGCGAGTGTCAGGGTTTTGTTGAGCGCATCGCCGCCCGGGAAATACTTCTTTTCCATGGCCTCGCTGATCACAATCGAGTAAGGCGCTTCCAATGCCCTCCTCGGATCGCCTTTTAGTAAAGGGAAAGAAAGGATCTGGAAAAACTCCGGCGATGCGAAGTATAGCTTTTGCTGGATCTGCTGGTTGTCGTGGACGATCAGCAAGCCCGAAGCGTCTTTGGCATACAATACCGACTCCACCTCCGGATAATCCTTTAATTTCATACCGATGGGCCAGCCGTTGGCATCATAGGATTTTTTTCCGACGCTTTCGGTCGTCGCGAATAACGTCTCGACCCGGTAGAGGCGGTCGAGGTTTGCATGAAACTTGTCAAACGAAACCTCGTCCAGCACATAGAGTAAAATGAGTATCCCCGCCGTCAGCCCTAACGCCAGCCCCAACAGGTTAATAGCCGTATACCCCTTGAACTTCAGCAGGGAGCGGATCGCAATCTTGATATAGTTCTTCAGCATGACCCGGAGGTTTTGAGATAGTTTCGCAGCATGACCATTGCGAACTGCATTTCAAGATCAATGCCATGCCCAAAGCGGCCTTTTCCGGCGATTTTGCCGGTCTCGGGATCTCCAGGCGCTTCAAAACTGAACGGGGGCGTCCGGCAGCGGTCACCCGATAGCCGAAAAGGACGTAACAAAACGAACTCATTAGCGGGGGAGGCTATTTCAATTTTTTCAAATAGTCCGCCACGTACGCCGGAATGTGCTTTCGCTTGTACTGCATGATAAACCGTGGGTGCGACAAGGGCACAACCTCTTTAAAAAATCCATGCTGGCGGTTGAGCTTGTCGAGGTACGCAAAGTTTTTCCCCTCGCCCAGGCAGTAGGCCGCCTTGCGGTCGATGCCAAAGTCCAGTTGACGTTGGATGCTGTCGACAACAAAAGGCTCGATGGCCTCTTGTAATTCGCGTATATCGTAGTAGTTGAGATTCTTGCCGTCCCGGACAAACCCCAAGGGGCACACCGAGTTGATATAATAACGGCTATAGAATTTTTTCGGGCCACCGTAGGCATCGATCATGGTATAGATAAAGTCGGCCGAGAGCTCGACTTTCTTTTTTAAATCGTTCTTGATGCCAAACCGCTGCTCCAGTTTAAGGGGATCGGTAAACGGCACGCCCGTAAGCCCGCCGCCAAAGCGCCCGGGATTAATGCCCATAATAATGCGACGCGGTTTATCATCACTATAGAACCGACGATAGAACTGCTCGCTCAGGTCATAGGCGGTGGCATCCTGGTAAGGATTCATGGCGTCGACCCCCGCCGGCAGATTGGGCAATTCCAGGGAACGATAGAACGTGAGAATCTTATCCGCAAACGCCATAATCAATACAGGATTTCAAATGCACTTTTATAGTATTCCTTGCCCTGCACATAGTCGATCAGCTCGGAGTAGAACGGGTGTGCACCCAATGTAGCAGAGTCGCCGATCATGATCAGCTTGCGCCGCGCACGGGTCATGGCCACGTTGGTACGGCGAATGTCACCCAGAAAGCCCACTTCACTTTTATCATTGCTCCGCACAAAGCTGATGGCAATCACATCGCGTTCCTGCCCCTGAAACGCATCGACCGTGTTGATGGCGATTCGCCCATGCAACGGCTCCAATATAGAGGAGGCTTCGGCAAGTTTCACAAGATAATCTACTTGTGCCCGGTAAGGGGTGATGATCCCAAACGTGATGTTCTCTTGTATCCACTCTTCGACCCCCACTTCTTCCACCAGCTGTTCTACCTGGCGGATCAGGAGCTGTGCTTCTTCTTCGTTGGAACGGCTTAACGTCTCCGGATCTTGTTTCTCGGTATAGCCGCAACCTGCTGTATCAATAAAAAGTATAGGGGCTTGATTGGGACGCAGCAGCGCATGGCGTACCGACTCGTGGGCGACAAGCTCATTATGATAAAAATACCGCGACGAAAATGCCATGATGTCCTCGTGCATACGGTACTGCACCGTTAGCATCGACACATGCTTCGGGTGACGGGCAATACCCTTTTCAAACAGCGTCTTCGCCAATCCGCGTTTCGCCGCGTCGGCCGACTTGATCGTGGGCGGCAGCTGCAAGTGGTCGCCGGCAAAGATGGCGCGCTGTGCTCGCAGCAAGGGTATCCAGCAGGCTGGCTCCAGTGACTGCCCGGCTTCGTCAATAAAGACCGTCTTAAACTTTTTACCGCGCAGCGTGGGATGGGATGAGCCCACCAGCGTACAACAGATCGCTTCGCTGTTCTGCAGCAGGTCGTTGACGATATAAAACTCCAACAGGTCGGCGTCCGCTTTCAGAAGCTTGGCTTCCTGTAAAAGCATCCGGCGCTCTTCGCGCTCGTGGTGGCCGAAGTGACGTTTAAACTTAAATGCTTTGCCGCGCACCCGCTCCATACGTTTGCGCAGGTCGCGCAAGTCGCCGTACTGGGCGTGTGCCGCAATGCGCGCATCGAGTGTCTTGCTCATTGCCTGCTCGGTCACCCGCGCCGGGTGGCCGATGCGCAGTACGTTGAGGCCTTGCTGCCCCAGCTTGTCGGCCAGCAAGTCGACAGCGGCGTTGCTGGGCGCGCAGACCAATACTTGTTTTTCTTCTTGAATGGTGGCGATGATGGCCTGTACCAGGGTCGTTGTTTTGCCCGTGCCGGGCGGACCGTGCACAAAGGCTACATCCGCCGAGGCCAGTACCGTGTGCAAGGCCTCGCGCTGGCTGTCGTTCAGCGGTGCTTCGATCGTAGCAACCGCCGGCAGCGCGCGCGTGCCGGCAGGTGTTGAGCCTAGCAACACTTCGCGCAGCCAGGCCACGCGATTGTCTTCGGCTTTCATGACTTCCCGCAAGGCGAACTCCATTTCGCGATAGCTCATCTCGTCAAACATCACGTCCACGCCCAGGAGCCCGTCTTCGAGCCATTCGGGTGTGTCGTCGCTGTTGAGCGTAATCGTCATGACGTTGTCGCGCACAAAGTTCACCACGCCGTTCACGTGGTTCTTTTCGGGCTTACCCCCCACATTGGAAAAAACGCTGACCGACTTGCCGCTCTGAAAGGCGTGGGGCTGGTCGAGGTGGTTGGTCCGCTCTACTTCTATAATGAGCCGCTCGCCGGTGCCAATATAGTGGCGTTGAAACCGGAGGGGGTACCACGTTGTGCCCTCCTTCGTGCGCTGACTAATGGACCGAAGCAAAACTTTCTGCCGGTAATATTCCAGGTCCGCCTGGCGCTCCAGTTGGATGAGTTCGAGGGTCTGTTGTAGTTGACTGTTCGCGGTCATGGGCGCGAAGATACAGATTCCTGCCGTGC
Source organism: Dawidia cretensis (assembly GCF_018598175.1). Classification (GTDB taxonomy): domain Bacteria; phylum Bacteroidota; class Bacteroidia; order Cytophagales; family Cyclobacteriaceae; genus Ohtaekwangia; species Ohtaekwangia cretensis. The sequence goes on along the minus strand of NZ_JAHESE010000024.1, from coordinate 95,037 downwards.
CGCCGTAGACCGGGCGATGGCATGCAGGGGCGTGCCCACCAGTGCCGCCAGCTTGGCCAGCTGGTCCTGGTTGGACGGTGAGTTGATGGTATACTCGATCCCAAACTTCTCGCGTGTTGTCAGGCGCCAGCTGAGCGATGCCCGCGAGTTGTTCTGGCGGATGCTGTCCATCTTTTGCAGAATGGGCGTATAGCTTTCCGACTGATATTCAATGTCAATGCGGTCGATCGGACCCTGGAACCACGTACGGGCATGACCGATGAGCATGTCGCTGGTAATGTCCTGGAAGTTTTCAAAGTTGTTGTACACCGAGCTGATGGGCTGTGTAAAGTCGTCCACCAGCGTCTGACCCGTCTTCGGCATGATCGTCGCCATTTTAGGAGAGTCGCGAATGGACACAAAGACGATGCCCGAGGTATTCTCGGCAATCCATTCCTTAAAGGCAAAAACAAACCGCACCGCGTCCGACACGCCAAAGTTATCGGAGATGCCCGCATCCATGATCTTGATGGATGGCTCCGTCGGCAGCGTCGTGTTGGGGGTGATATATGGAAAGGTCGCGCTCATGCGCAACGCCGAAAGGAAACGCAGTTGCGAGCCGCCGTGTTCTTCAAAAAGCGTCTGGAAATCTACACCACTGATCTTCGACGAAGTATAGGCGGGAAAGTTGGCAATGTCGGCGTTCATAAACGATACCGGGCGCGACGCTATGTATAGTTTGCGGCCGTCGTTGACGACCGTCGGCGTCAGGATCATCATGGGGATGAGGGCCTGCTGCTCCACACTGTCGTAAGCGCTGATGGGTTTGTTCATCAGTCCCTCGGTAATTTGGTTCAGCTGCTCTTCAAAGGTATAGCCGCGGTCGCGGTAGTACAGGTTGCCGTTGTATTCAAACTTGGTAAAGCCCACAAACAGGTCGTTGGCCAGGAGGCTAAAGATGAGTGGGTTGAGGTTGTCCGTTGAGATTTTCTGACGATGGCTGGCGGCGTTGGGGCGTACGTTCTCGCCCAGCTTACTGCGCAGCTTCAGCTCGCGGTAATAGCTGGCGCCAATCAGACCGCCCGAAGCGCCCGTGATCAGCATCGCATGATTCATCACGCGTCCTTGTGTAATACTGTCGGCCGCCTGCAGGGCCGTCAGCGTCCACAGGGCGGCACGCTTACCGCCACCACTGGCGCAGAGGAATACCATTTTTGGTTTGTGTCCCTCGGGAAACTTGCGCCGCCAGTTTTCGAGCATGGCATAGGTGGCGCGGCGGTCGCGCTCGATGTGCGTGGAGTCGTTCAGAGCGCGCAGCGCAGCAACGGTATAAGGAACCGGCGGCCGGTTATACTCGATTCCAAAGGCCTCGTAGCGTTTACTGAAATAGTCTTCGCCCACCAGGTGGTTCACCACCAGGAAAATGGCCAATGCGGCCGTGGCCGCCCACCCGCCAAACCAATAGGAGAAGGCACCCGCCATCATCACAAAGATGGTCAGCAAGATGATAAAGCTCGACGCTGCGGGAAGCTGAAACGCGGCGTAATCCTTAAAGAGGCCCAGCACCAATACCAACGCAAAGATGAGCAGTTCGATCACCACCAGGTTAAAATGATTCTGATCGAATACTTGCAGGATCGTGGCCTTGTCGTAAAATACGTTATTCTCTACCGGCCGCACCCGGAAGTCGCTGTCTATATAATAGTCGACGCGCTCCTGCTTCTTGCGGGCGATGTCGAGCTTCTTCATGGCGCTGGCGCGCGTAACCTTCACATTCTGTTTGATCTTCTCGTCGATGCGGCAGATGACATATTTAAAAATGTCTTTGTTGGTGAATCGGAAGTAGGCAAAGAAGATCAGGATCATGACCACGTAGCCGCCAAGCAATCCCGCCAGGTTCCACGCCAGGCTGCCGGGCGTAGAGTATTCGTTGTTGATCTGGAAGCCGACGATCTGGTAAATATAGGTGCCCAGGAAAATGGCGGGAATGATGCTGTTGTTGATCGCAAACTTGGTAAACGGTCGCGACAACGTGCCGACGAACGAGAACCGGTGGCCGTCGTTGATATAACAGGTGATATGGAACGCCGTGGTGAACCCCGCCGTGACGAGCCCCATGATAAAGAAGCTGGTGAAGTTTACATGATTGAGATATTCAGGATCGAGAAACAGATAGGGAATGCCGAGGTATTTACCAAAGTTGCCGGTGATCATCGCAAACAGCACGATCCAACAGAGCAGTAATACCAAATTGCGTTTGATATTATTGAAGAGCAACTGCACGGGAAACGAGTAGAGGATCTTCGGCACCAGGAAATACAAACTTCGCAGCATAGACGTTTACCCGTAAGGGAATTTTCGAACCGGTAAGATACACGTTTCGGGATTCTTTGTGTATGTGGGGCGGGAGAACTATGAACCGAACGTGGTAATCGTAAATACAGGAAAGCCCGCCGGGGTGACTGGAAAAGAATGCGCTTGGGAAGGATATTTTTTATACGGGGTATTCAAATATTTCCTTACTTGGCACCGTGACCGATAAGACCTTTCACATTTACCGTTCCTCGGCAGGCTCAGGCAAGACCCGAACGCTGGCCAAGGAATACCTCAAGCTTGCATTGCGTTTCCCGGAATACTTCCGGTACATCCTGGCGATGACCTTTACCAACAAGAGTACCCAGGAAATGAAGGACCGGATCATCCGCTACCTCGATGACTTTGGGCACGACCGCAGCCAGGACCTCGCCGCCGAGATCCGCCGGGAGATTGCGTTGGATGGAAAGGCCTTTACAGACAGTGAGTTTCGCGACCGCAGCCGCGAGGTGCTGTCCCTTATTCTGCATCAATATTCGCAATTTGCGGTGAGCACCATCGACGCGTTCTTCCAACGCGTGATTAGATCGTTCACCCGCGAAACGGGGTTGCTGGGTAATTTCCGGCTGGAAGTCGACAACGACCTGGTGCTGGAGGAAGTGATCGACCGGGTACTGGACAAGCTCACCGACGATGACGAGCTGCGGGGCTGGGTGCTGGAGTTTTCGCTCGAACGCCTCGAAGACGGGCGCGACTGGGACATCCGCTCCTCACTGCTGGATTTCTCGCGCGAGATCTTCCGCGAAGAATTTAAGGCCATCGAAGAGGATGTGCTCCGCGCCACCGAAGACAAACGTTTCTTTAATAACCTGAAGCAATCCCTCCAAAAGGAGGTAAAACAATTTGAGCAACACGTGCTGGGCGAAGCCCGCGCGCTGATGCAGGAATTTCACAGCCTGCAACTGGTGGTGGCGGATTTTAAATGGGGCGCCTCCGGCAGTGTCTACACGTATATCGCCGGCCTGGAGACCGAGATCAAACCGCCCGGCAGCCGCGTGCGCGACGCATTACTCAGCAGCGCCGCCTGGCCCGGCGCCAAATCGCCTTCCAAGGACGTGATCATCGCCCGCGCCGGGCAGACGTGGATCCCGCGACTGCAGGCGCTGACCGACTACATTGAACAAGAGAGTGTAGCATACTTTTCAGCGGAACAGGTATTGCGCAACCTGTACGCCTTCGGACTGCTCTCCGACATTACCAAAACCCTGCGCGAATACCTGCGCGAAAACAACGTCATGCTGCTGTCGGATGCACCGCAGTTTTTGCAAGGCGTGATGCAAGGCCAGGACACGTCGTTTGTATATGAAAAGGTCGGCTCGTTCTTTCGACATTTCTTGGTAGATGAGTTTCAGGACACATCCGGCCTGCAGTGGAGCAACGTGCTGCCCTTGGTCCGCAACGGCATCGCCCAGGCCTACCGCAGCTTGCTGGTAGGCGACATCAAACAATCGATCTACCGCTGGCGCGGCGGCGACCTGAACATCTTGCAGGAGCGCGCCCGGGAAGATATAGGTGTATTGGTGACGGATATATACCAGCTCGACACGAATTACCGCAGTGCCACCAACATTGTACAAATAAATAACGCCCTATTCGATGCCTCGGCGGCGATCGTAAGCCGCGAGACGGGTACGGCCTTTCCGCAGCAGGCCTATATCGATGCGGCGCAGAAGATCTTCCGGCAACACCCCGGCTATGTCAACATGCGTTTTTTCCGCCAGGAAGAAAAAGCCCCGGGCGAAGAAAGTGGCGGTCGCTTCGACTTTCAGTCCGTGTCCCTGGAACAGTTGCCGGGGCTGGTGGAAGATCTGCAAGGCCGCGGCATTGCGCTGCGTGATATCGCCTTTCTGGTACGCGACAACAGCGAGGGACAAGCCATTGCCCAGCACTTTATGCAGTATCGCGCCTCGCCGCAGGCCAAAAGCACGTGCAAGTACGACGTAGTGTCAAACGAATCGTTGCGCCTCGACCAGGCAACATGCGTGCTGGTGTTGATCAACGCCCTGCGCTTGCTCGACAACCCCAAGAACCAGATCGCCCGCGCACAGCTGGCGTTTGAATACCAGAAGCTGTGGCCCACGCAGGCGTTTCCCAACCACCACCGCCTGTTCTCGGAAAGTAAAACCAAAGCGTTTGCCACCCAGGTGCCGGCGGCCTTTGCGCAGCAACAAGATGTGCTGGCAGCCCTGCCGTTGGTAGAGCTGGTGGAAACACTCATTCACATTTTTAACCTGGGCAAACTGCCGACCGAGATTGCCTACCTGCAAGGGTTTCAGGATGTGATCCTCGAGTTTGCCGAACGCGAGAAGAACGACCTGGCGTCGTTCCTGGAATGGTGGAATGAAAACAAATGGAAGAAGTCGATCCAGGTGGCCGGTGGCGTGGACGCTGCGCAGATCATTACCATTCACAAGTCGAAAGGACTGCAATTCGCCTATGTCATTATACCCTTCCTGGACTGGGAGCTGAATCACCCCCCCATGAAGTCGCCCATACTGTGGTGCCGCTCCGACGATGCTGCGTTCAACGGCGCCGGATATTTTCCACTCAAGTACTCCAGCAAGCTCGAAAGCACCGTCTTTAAAGAATATTATACCGAGGAGCGCAAGCGCATCTACCTCGACAACCTGAACCTGCTGTATGTAGCCTTTACGCGTGCAGAAGAAGGCCTGATCGTACACGCGCCATTAACCAAATCGGACAAGCTGACGAACGTCGGCCGCCTGACCAAGCTGGCGATCGAGCAAAGCGAGTACCTGTCGGGCCTCTGGACGGAAGAAACCCTGTCGCTACAGGCCGGCACCATTACACCGCCACCACAAAAGAACGTCACACCCGATGGCGGCGTGATGCTGCGGGGGTATTCCGTTTCCCCCTGGCGCGAGCGGCTGGCGGTACGCGCCGATGGCAAAGAGTTTTTTGAAGAGACCGAAAAGCGTCGGAAGATCAACTATGGTATCTTTCTGCATACACTCATGTCGCGGGTGCGCACCGCAGACGATATCACGGTGGTAGCCGGTCAGGCCTTACGGGAGGGACTCCTGGCCGAAGACGAGCTGGAGCTCGTGGCCGAGTCTATGCGTTGGATTGTATCGTCGCCGGTATTGCAGCCTGCCTTTGCAGCCGATGCCGTGCTCAAGACCGAAGCGGCGCTGATTATGCCCGATGGCAGCGAGCGACGCATCGACCGCGTCACCCTGCAAGACAACAAAGCCTTTGTTGTCGACTATAAAACCGGCAAGCCCAAGGAAGACGACCGGCGACAGGTGCAGGAGTATTTACAAATACTGCAGGCAATGGGCGTGAAGGACACAAAAGGCTTCCTGGTATATGTACACGAAAAACGCTGCGAGGAGGTACACGCATAATTCATGAAGACCTTTATCCAGGAACTGGCAGAGACAATTGTACGGGAATATCCCGATTGGAATAACCTCACCGTTGTATTCCCCAACCGCCGCGCGGCCCTCTATTTCCGCAAGGCGCTGGGCGAAGCACTGGACACCCCCCGCTGGGCACCGGACGTGCTGCACGTGGAAGCCTTCATTGGCTCCTTCTCTGAATTGGTGGAAGCCGATAAACTTTCGCTGGTAGTGAAGCTGTACCGTACCTTCAAACAGGTGACAGGCTCCGACGAAGACCTCGACTTTTTTTACTTCTGGGGGGAAATGCTGCTGCGCGACTTTGACGAGCTGGACAAATACCTGGTACCTGCCGCCGGCCTGTTCCGCGACATGAGCAACCAAAAGGAGATCGATGAATACTTCGATTACCTGACGGAAGAACAAAAGAAATTCCTGACCGACTTCTGGCAGTCCGTCGAGTTCGGCACAGCCGACAGCAAACGACGCTTCCTGGAGCTATGGCGAAGCCTGTATACCATCTATACAGAGTTCCGGCAACAGCTCGAGCGCGAAGGCATTGCCTATGGCGGCATGATCCACCGCGCCGTAGCCGAAAGCATCGGAAAGACGTTGACACCGCCCGCCGGACGACAGTATATCTTTGCCGGCTTCAACGCCCTGACCTCTGCGGAAGAAGCAATCATTGCCTGGTTTGTACTCCACCGCAAGGCACGGGTGTATTGGGATGAAGATGCCTTTTATGTACAGCCGCGTCACCGCGAGGCAGGCGCCTTTTTCCGGCAGTATCGGGCCCACGCGGTGTTGGGCGCAACCTTCCCCGAACAACCGGGTTCGTATCTCGGCACGGCCAAAGAGATTACCGTATTGGGAGTGCCGCAAAAGGCCGGTCAGCCGAAGCTGCTGGCACAGCGCCTCGAAGCCGTGCTGAAACAACCCGGCATGGAAGCCGAGCGCACCGTGGTAGTGTTGCCCGATGAAAGCTTGCTGCTGCCGGTGCTCTATGCCCTGCCGCCGTCGTTGCAAACCATCAACGTAACGATGGGCTTCCCGTTGGTCAGTACACCGTACTATACGCTGATCGACCTGCTGTTCGATTTGCACCTGCACCAACGTAAAGCTGAATTTTATTTCCGCTACGTCCTGGCGCTGCTGAATCACCCCTACCTGAAAGGGCGTGTGGGCGACGAAGGCAACGAATGGCGGGAGTATATATTAAAACACAATCAGGTATACCTGGCGCCGTCGTTCTTTGAGAAACATCCGCTGGCGCGCGTGATCTTTCAGCATATAGACCTGGAAGACTTCCTGCCCTATCTGCTGAATGTTATAGAGGTACTGGCAACTTCCGGTGGTCAGGAAGGATTGATGGAAAAAGAATTTGCCTTCCATTTCCACCGCATCCTGGCGCGTGTCAAAGACCTGGCGGCAAGCGAGCCCATGAACCTGCGCATGCTGCAGCGGATGTTCCGGCAGATAGCCCGGGCGGAGAAAGTTCCCTTTACAGGGGAGCCCCTGCGTGGCCTGCAGATCATGGGCGTACTCGAAACGCGTAACCTCGACTTTGATCGTGTGATCGTGTTGTCATTAAACGAAGGCCTGTGGCCCGCCGCCGCCCGGCAAGGATCGTACATTCCCCATAACATCCGCAAGGCCTACCGCTTGCCCACCGCCGAGCATCAGGACGCCATGTACGCCTACCTGTTCTACCGGTTGCTGCAACGGGCGTCCATCGTGGATTTATACTATAACACCGAACCTGACGTACTGGGTACACGCGAAATGAGCCGCTACCTGTACCAGCTCATATACGAAACGGGTTGGCCCTTCTCCCGGCAGGTGCTGTACAATCCCGTACAAATTCACCCGGTACAGCCCATCACGATTGAAAAGAAAGCCGATGTTTTGTTGAAGCTGGAGCGTTATTTCGGCAAGGCGCTGACACCGTCTACCCTGAATACATACATCGAGTGCCGCCTGCAGTTTTATTTCAGACACCTGCAGGAGCTGCGCGAGCCCGATGAAGTAGAGGAGGAGGCCGATGCGCGCATCTTTGGAAATATACTGCACCGCGTGATGGAGCTGTTTTATATAGCACTTCGTCCGCCGTCGGGGCCATGGCGCATCCAGGCCGGAGATTTTGCGAACCTGGACGACAAGCTGGAATTCTTTATCGAGCGCGCCTTTCGTGAGCACTTCTTCCTGCCCGACGAAAAACCTTTTGAATACGAAGGCCGTCAGCTGGTGGTAAAAGAAATGGTGAAGCGGTTCGCCGCCAAGGTGCTGCGCCACGATGCGCGCAGTGTACCGTTTGTCATCGAGCTGCTCGAAGCCAATAACTTCACCACGACGATAGTGGTCAAACAACGCGACAAGTCCCTGAGCATTGTGATGGGCGGCAAGATCGACCGGGTAGACCGCAAGGACGACACCGTGCGCATCATCGACTACAAAACCGGCAAAGACGAAAATCGCTTCGAAAATATACCGGCGTTGTTTCAGCGTAGTCCCAGGCGAAACAAAGCCGCCTTTCAGGCCATGCTGTACGCGTGGGTATATGCACAACGCCAACCCCGTAGGGAGGGTGAGACCCGCGCGCTCCAACCGGGCCTGATCAACCGCCGCGAGATCTTCAAAGACGATTTTGAATATGGCCTCTTCCTCGGTCGCCAACGCCTGGAAGATGTCACGAACCTGCTGCCCGAATTTGAAGAGCAACTCCTCATGTTGCTGGAAGAAATGTTCGATCCTGCCGTTCCCTTTGATCAGACGGAAGAGCTCAAGACATGTATGTATTGCGATTATAAGGAGATCTGCCAGCGGTAGCGCTTCCACAGGCATTAGTTTTGAGCGAACATCCTCATGTTCCACTTAAAACGTAATGCATCATGAGTACTACAGCGAAATTACGCGGCTTTTCCAACATCAGCTTTTATGCGGATGATCACCACGCTGCAAAAAGATGGTACACGGCACTGTTCGGCGTTGAACCGTACTTTAACCGCCCGGGATATTCGGAGTGGCGTATCGGAGACTATGAGCATGAATTTGGGTTGATCGACGGCAAATACAGACCCAAGGCCGCACAGGCTGGTCCCGGCGGCGCGATTATGTCGTGGCACGTGGATGATGTCAAAGGCACACTTGAGCACTTGTTGTCAAAAGGCGCCAAAGAATACGAGCCCATCATCGAGCGCGGCGAAGGTTTTGTAACGGCGTCGGTAATCGACCCATTTGGCAACATACTGGGCATCATGTACAACCCCCACTACCTGGAGGTGCTACACGCAGAGGAGGCCAGCACACCGGGCCTGCAATAACGACTGTATAGGTTGGTCGAACGGCCCCGAAAGGGCGTAACATACCAGCCCGGGTTGCAGGCCCTGGGTTTTCGGTTTTTTACAATTTTAGGCATGTACGCCGGGTGATCTTTGTATCAGAAACAACACAGATACCATGAGATCACACAGTATGAAAACGAATCAGCTTGTAAGCCTGCTGGCGGGCATTGCCGTGGCATTGGCCATCGTCTTTTTGTTGCAAGGCTGCAAAGAATCCTGGTCAAAAGAATCGCATGCGGGTTCCCTGACACCATTGGAAGAAGCGCGTCAGGCCATCGCCGCCAGCAATGAAGTGTACTTTCAGGCCTTTGTGAAAGGCGACTCGTCCTTATTTATCGAGCGGTATGCCGACGACTGCTGCATCATGGCCCCCGGCATACCGGCACTTTGCGGAGCGGACGCTGCCCGCCAATTCTTTCGCACGGCCTATGATGATATTGGGCTGCGAAACGGCAAGTTCATCACCACCGACGTATACGGCCTCGGCGACGGCTATGTAGTAGAAGAGGGCCTGTGGCAATCGTTTGGCGCAAACCAGATGATGTTTGACGACGGCAAGTTTCTGGTGCTGTGGAAAAAGACCGCAAAAGGCTGGAAGATGTTCCGCGATTCATTCAGCAGCAACCACGCCGCACCGGTACAATAGCCCGCCGTAGGAACGATAAAGGAAAAGGCAACCGGGAGGCTGCCTTTTTATTTACAATTGTCTTAATCGAGATCCATACGCTCGCTGCCCCATTTCAGATCGTCTCCCCAATCCAGCTTTTCAAAGCCATCTTCGCCGCGGGGCGCATCCTTGCGGGGAGCACCGCGTTGTGACTCCGTCCGCGGCGTACGTTGTTTTTCCGGACGCGGAGCGCGGGGCTGACGCGGTTGGCTGTTTTGTTGTGACTGCCCTTCCGGACGAGCCTGTGCCTGTTGCGCTTGCGGCTGGCCTTGACCCTCGCCTTTATTACGACCACGGTTACGGCGGTTGCCGCGACGACGGCCATTGCGGCCATTGCCTTCTACAGACTCCCCCGTCTGGCTGGTATTCTCGGTCACGTTGCCTTCTGCTTCCGAGGTAACGTTCGTCGCACGAACCGGCCGCGGTGGCCGGCTGTCAGGAGTGCTTTTGGCTCCGTTGCGGGAGTTCTGACGGCGGTTGTCCGGACGCTGTTGTTTGTTTCCCTGGCGTTGTCTTCCGGGTTGCACCGACGGTACAATTTTCGGCATGCCATCGCGCTGGAGCGGGTAGGGGTGATCCTCCACCACCGGAATGGTCTTGGCGATCAGCTTATGAATGTCTTGCAGGTATTCCTTTTCTTCTTCGTCGCAGAACGACAGCGAAACGCCACTGGCACCCGCGCGGCCGGTACGGCCAATGCGGTGTACATAGGTCTCCGGTACGTTGGGCAACTCAAAATTGATCACGTGTGTGAGCTCGTCTACGTCAATGCCGCGGGCTGCGATATCAGTCGCGACCAGGATGCGCGTCTTGCGGGCTTTGAAATTGCTCAGCGCGCGCTGGCGTGCGCCTTGTGATTTGTCGCCGTGGATGGCCTCCGCGCGAATGCCCGAATCGTTCAGGTCACGGGCCACGCGGTCAGCGCCGTGCTTGGTGCGGGTAAACACGAGGGCCGTGCCGATGGTGTGGTCATCCAGAATATGCTTCAACAGCTTGCGCTTGTCTTTCTTGTCGACAAAGTACAGGGACTGCTGAATGGTATTGGCCGTAGACGACACGGGGGTCACTTCGACCTTTACCGGGTTTGTCAGGATCGTGTTGGCCAGTTTGGCGATCTCCGTCGGCATGGTGGCCGAGAAGAATAACGTCTGGCGCTTGGCAGGAATACGGGCGATGATCTTTTTTACGTCGTGAATAAAGCCCATGTCCAACATACGGTCAGCCTCGTCGAGGACAAACATCTTGATGTTGTCGAGCTTAACGAAGCGCTGATTCATGAGGTCTAACAAACGGCCTGGAGTGGCGATGAGGATATCCACGCCATTGCGCAAGGCAGTGGTTTGGGAGTGTTGCGACACGCCACCAAAGATAACCGTGTGGCGCAGGCGCAGGTGACGGCCGTACGCGGTAAAGCTTTCGCCGATCTGGATGGCCAGCTCGCGGGTAGGCGTCAGCACCAGGGTTTTTATGCCTTCGGGGCCTTTTACATATAATTCGTCCTCGTGCAGGTTCTGCAAAATGGGGAGGGCAAAGGCTGCGGTCTTACCCGTGCCGGTTTGGGCGCACCCCAGCAAGTCTTTTCGCTCCAGCAATATCGGGATGGCCTGCGCTTGAATCGGGGTGGGGATGGTATAGCCTTCGGTCTTCAAAGCCCGTAACAGGGGCTCAATCAGCTTTAAATTTTCAAATGTCATAGATTTTCTTGTGCCTGAAAGAGGCGGAGTGACGGCGTCTGCGAACGGGCCTCTTTGTGTGAATTTGCGTTTAAATCGCGCTTTTTATATAAAACTTGAGATAATGATCACAAAAATACGGAAATAATCTGACACTACCGTCTGGCGCCAAATCCGGCAAATCGGAGGGGGGTGTCACCCGCTTTAAATTAATTCTGCTACCTTTGTACTAGAATATTTTAACATTTTCAATGAAAGAAGGAGTAGTAAAATTTTTTAATGAAGCCAAAGGTTTCGGCTTCATCAAAGAAACAGCAACCGGCCAAGAGTATTTTGTGCACATTTCTGGCCTGCTGGTAGATTCAATCCGTGAGAAAGACGCGGTAACATTCGAGCTTCAGCAAGGTAAAAAAGGAATTAATGCGGTTAACGTTCGTTTAGCCAACTAATACATCTTTCACTCTTTGCAAAAGCCAGGCCCGCAAGCCTGGCTTTTTTTTCTTATATATAGTATAGCTCCGTCACCGTTTGTGTCAGCCTTTCCTGCCGCCAGCTATACCCGCCCGCGTTAATTCATCACTTTTCCGGGAAAAAGTGGAATAAAACGGCTAATTTTGCCTATTCCTTACCTGGATACAATAACCAAACGATCGTTATGAAAACAATCATCCTGGCAATCCTCCTTCTGATTCAACCCATGGCGACTTCTATTTATGACTTCAAGATTAACTCGCTGGAAGGTGAGCTGGTCGATTTTGCCCGGTATAAAGGCAAAACCCTGCTGATTGTAAACGTGGCCTCCAAATGTGGATATACCCCGCAGTATGGCGACCTGGAAAAACTGCACGAGCAATTCGGCAACAAGGTGACAATACTCGGTTTCCCCGCCAATAACTTTGGTTCGCAGGAACCCGGTAGCAATGCCGATATCGCCTCATTCTGCCAAAAGAACTACGGCGTGAAATTCCAGATGTTTGAAAAGATTTCGGTGAAAGGCGCCGACCAGCACCCCCTCTATACATGGCTCAAGGAAAAGACCGGCAGCGAGCCCGGCTGGAACTTTAGTAAATACCTGGTGAAGCCTGATGGCACCGTGAAGTTCTTTGCTTCGGGGGTCAACCCGTTGGACAAACAAATTATCGATGAGATTAATTAAAGTTACAGCCTGGATAGCTGTTACAATGGGCCTAGTGGCATTCTTTTCCTCCAAGCTGTTATCGGCAAAAAAGCGCGAAGCTGTCGAAGGCTCGATCTATGACTTTAAGATGCGTGCCCTGGACGGCGAAGAGATCGACCTGGCCCGCTATAAAGGCAAATACATGCTGATCGTCAATACCGCGTCTAAATGCGGATATACGCCGCAGTATGGCGACCTGGAAAAACTACACGAACAGTTTGGCGACAAAGTGGTGGTGCTGGGTTTCCCGGCCAACAATTTCCTGTGGCAGGAGCCCGGCTCCAATGGCGACATCGCCACCTTTTGCCAGAAGAACTACGGCGTAAAATTCCAGATGTTTGAAAAGATCTCGGTCAAAGGCCGTGATCAGCACGCTCTATATAGATGGTTGCAAGATCGGTCGGGCCATGCCCCGTCCTGGAATTTTTGCAAATACTTGATCGACCGCGAAGGAAACGTCGTTTCTTTCTACCCCTCCAAAGTCAATCCGCTCGACGAGCAGATCGTTAGCAAGATTTCGATCTAATCTCCTACTTTTACGCTGCTATGAATACAAAAGTCTGGTTACAGGCCTTTCGCCTGCGTACCCTGCCACTAGCTTTATCGAGCATCGCCATGGGTGGTTTTCTGGCCTCTGCTGCGGGCGCCTTCCAATGGGGCATTTTTCTGCTTTGCGTACTCACAACCATCTTCTTACAAATCCTGTCAAACCTCGCCAACGACTATGGCGACTCCATACACGGCGCCGACAGTACCGACCGCAAAGGCCCCGCGCGTGCCGTACAAAGCGGCCGCATCACGGCAGGCCAGATGCGGACAGCCGTCGTCATTTTCGTGCTGCTAAGCCTCGTCAGCGGTGTTTCGCTTTTGTTCTTCTCGTTTGGCCTGGCCTGGAACGCCATCCTGTTTTTCCTGGGCCTGGGGCTGTTGAGCATCGGCGCCGCCATTGCCTACACCGTGGGCCGCAAGCCGTATGGCTACATCGGCCTGGGCGACCTGTCCGTATTGATCTTTTTTGGATTGGTGGGCGTGATGGGGTCGTACTACCTGTTTACAAAGGCCATCACGCCGTATGAAATATTGCCGGCGCTCAGCTGCGGTTTGTTCTCCATTGCCGTGCTGAATGTCAATAACATCCGCGACATCGAATCCGACCGCAAAGCAGGCAAATATTCCATTCCGGTGCGCATTGGCCGTGAGAAGGCCGTGGCCTACCACTGGTGCCTGCTGGCCGGTGGCGTACTGTGTGCCGTGTTATATACAGTATTTCACTACCAGTCGCTCACGCAGTTTCTGTTCCTGGTCAGTGTGCCGCTGTTTGTGCGCAATGGCCTGGCCGTAACCCACAAACCATCTACCGCGCTGGATCCGTTCCTGAAGCAAATGGCGCTTTCCACGCTGCTCTTTGTGCTGCTCTTCGGCGCCGGCCTGTTGTTGGCCTAATCTTTTAACGATGTATCTTTAAACCTAACGGCACCAGGCGGTGTCTATAGGGTGTGCCCCCGTCATACTGCACGGGCCGCTGCGTACGTTTCAGTATAGCGGCCGGTGACAACAAACGGAGCGGCCGTCTACGCATATGAAGATCATGAAAAGATACCTTTTTGTACTGGCCGTGATACCGGCCCTATGGAGTTGCGAGCCTGAGCCTGACAACTTGCGCCTGCTCGACCAGCTTGTGGTCTCGACCAATTTCGATCCGGATACAGAGTTTCAAAGCTTTGATACATACACCATTCCCACGGATACTATCGGGTACGTTTCCAATACCTCGCGCGACACCATCTGGACCTACACCGCTGCTCAGCCCTATCCACGTAGGATGATCCAAACGGTACGCGAACAAATGGACTCCATCGGTCTTACCTACGTGGGCCGTGATCAGGATCCCGACGTCGGCATGAACATCTACATCATCGAAAACCTCAACTTGTTCCAGCAGGTATATTACCCGAACTACTACTCTAATTATTACGGCTACGGCGGGTATTATTACTACCCCATTGTGCAGACCTATGCGCAAAACACCGCCACGCTGGTGGTGGAGATGATCGACCTCAAAAACCGCAACGCCAACAACCAGGTAAAGATCGTTTGGAACGCCTACATGGGTGACGTCGTCAACTCGGTAAATTATGAGCAACAGTCCATCGATGCGATCAGGACGGCCGTCAGACAATCGCCCTACCTCCATTAATTACGCTGCCAGATGAAGAAGCTACTGACCGTACTGTTTATACTCTTGCCCGCCTGTGCCCTGCTGGCGCAAGAGAACTACTTTTATTTAAACCTCGACATCAATACCCCGCTGGCCAACACCGATTGGGTAAGCAAAACCAGCGGTCGCGGTGGCAAGGCCGGCTACCGGATTATGATCGGCGAAAGCCGCTTTTCTGCCGGTGTTGATTTTGCCTGGGCATACTTCGAAGAATATGCACCGACGGAAACCTTTGAGAACGGCAACGGCGCCATCACCACCGACTATTTCAAAAAGCTCAACCAATACAGCATTGCCGCCAGTGGCCAATACAATTGGGAACTGGGTGAGCAGGGTCTGTTCTTTCCCTACGCCGGCATAGGCCTGGGCGCGCTGCACAACCAATACATTATGGCCTACAACATTTACGAAGATTCCGATAAAGGTTGGGGCTTTCTGGCGCGGCCGGAGGCCGGTATCCTGGCGCGGTTTGGCAAGCGGCGCTCGATGGGCGCGATGGCGGCCGTGCACTACGATTTTGCCACGAACAAAAGCGACGCCTACAACTATTCCAGCTATTCGGCGGTAGGCTTTCAGATAGGCCTGGTTCTCATGAACCGCTAGTACAGACAAGAACTTGCGTTTATTCGGCGTCCGCACTTTTGGAGGCGAAAAGTCGGTTTATCTTTGCACCCATGTCGCAACAGATACTGATCCTCGATTTCGGCTCCCAGTACACCCAGCTCATTGCCCGCCGCGTGCGCGAACTGAATGTCTACTGCGAAATCCACCCCTTTAACAAAATTCCTGCCCTAACGCCTGATATCAAGGGTGTTATTCTTTCCGGCAGCCCCTGCTCCGTGCGCGATGCCGGCAGCCCCGACATTGACATGAGCCTGTTTGAAGGCAAGGTGCCCGTGCTGGCCGTGTGTTATGGCGCCCAGTTGCTCGCCCACAAAAGCGGCGGCAACGTACTGCCTTCCACCATCCGCGAATACGGCCGCGCCAAGCTGTCGACCGTCGATCACCACAACACGCTGCTCAAAGAAATTTCACTCGACACCCAGGTGTGGATGTCGCACGGCGACACGATCGCGTCGGTACCCGATTCGTTCGAGATCATCGCCAGCACACCTTCGGTGAAGGTAGCCGCCTATCGCGTAAAAGGCACCGACACCTACGGCATCCAGTTCCACCCCGAAGTAACACACACCCTGCAAGGCAAAGAGCTGCTGCGCAACTTTGTAGTACACATCTGCGGCTGTGCGCAGGATTGGACCTCCGATCAGTTTGTGGAAGTTACCGTGGCCGACCTGCAGAAAAAGCTCGGCAATGACCGGGTGGTCATGGCCCTCTCCGGGGGCGTCGACTCGACCGTCGCCGCCATCCTGGTCCACAAAGCCATTGGCAAAAATCTCCACTGTATCTTCGTGGACAACGGTCTGCTGCGCAAGGGTGAGTTCGAGCAGGTGCTCGACTCCTACAAGCACATGGGCCTGAACATCAAAGGCGTCGACGCCAAAGAGAAATTCTATACGGCCCTGGCGGGGTTAACCGACCCCGAAGCAAAACGCAAAGCCATTGGCAAGACTTTTATAGATGTATTTGACGAAGAGTCACACGCGCTGACCGATGTGAAATGGCTGGGGCAAGGTACTATCTACCCCGACATTATCGAATCGGTATCGGTGAAAGGTCCTTCGGTCACCATCAAGTCGCACCACAATGTGGGCGGCCTGCCCGAGAAGATGAAGCTGAAGATCGTGGAGCCCCTCAATACCCTGTTCAAAGACGAGGTACGCCTGGTGGGTAAAACGCTCGGCATCGACCCGACCATTCTGGGGCGCCACCCGTTCCCCGGACCGGGACTGGGCATCCGCATCCTGGGCGACATCACGGCCGACAAAGTCCGCATCCTGCAAGAGGTGGACAGCGTCTTTATCGGCGGCCTGCGCGAGCACGGTCTGTACGACAAAGTATGGCAAGCCGGCGCGATGTTGCTGCCGGTACAGTCCGTGGGGGTGATGGGCGATGAACGCACCTACGAGCGCGTGGTGAGCCTGCGGGCCGTGACCAGCACCGACGGCATGACGGCCGACTGGGCACACTTGCCGTACGAATTCCTGGCCACGGTGTCGAGCGACATCATCAACAAGGTAAAAGGAGTGAACCGCGTGGTGTACGACATCAGCTCGAAGCCGCCGGCGACCATCGAGTGGGAATAAGAACATAACAACCCGTATTCTAACGCATGAGAATAAGAGCCTATAGTTTCTGTCTGGTCCTTTTCGTTTTAACGACATCGGTATACGCGCAGCTGGATTACAACAAACAGTTCTTCAACGCCAAGCAGCTTTTCCGCGAAGGAAAATACAACCTGGCCATGGAGAGCTTCAAGCCGCTGATACCGTACGACCAACGTAACCCGTATGCTCAATATGCCTCCTTCTATTACGGTCTGGCGGCATACAAGCAAGGCTTTCCGGCCGTGGCCAAAGACCAGTTCAACCAGCTCAAGACGCAACACGCTACCTGGGAGAAGATCGACGAGGTAAACTTCTGGCTTGCCAAAATATACTTCGACGGCAAAGACTACTTCCAGGGTATGAAACTGCTGGCACAGGTGAAGGATAAAAAGCTGCAACCCGATGTAGAGGCGCTAAAAGCCAAGGCCCTGTCGGACCTTCAGGACGCCGAGACCTTGCGCATGATGCGCGAAGAGTATCCCAAAGACGAGACCATCGGCAAGTTGCTGGCCACGGCATTGGCAAAAGACCTGACCGATCCCGAAAGCCGCACGCAACTGGAAACGCTCATCGACCAGTTGCACCTGAAGAAAACGGACTATATCCCGGAAGCTCCCAAAAGCTATAAGAAAGATATCTATACGGTTTCGGTGTTGATGCCGTTTATGGTACAAACGCTCGAACCGTCGCTGGGCCGCAAAAGGAATCAGATCGTCCTCGACTTTTACGAAGGCATGAAGCAGGCCGTCGACACGCTGGCGAAGCAAGGCGTAAAGATCAGCCTGCGCGCGTACGACACCGAGCGCAGCACGACCAAGCTGCGTACGGCGCTGGCGTTGCCCGAGATGAAAAACACCGACCTGCTGGTCGGCCCCTTCTTTCACGAAGAAAACCCGCTCTTGAAAGAGTTTTCGCAACAACAAAAGATCAACCTGTTCAACCCGTTGGCCAACAGCAGCGACCTGATCAGCAACAACCCCTACGGCTACCTGTTCCAGCCTTCGGAAGAAACGCTGGGCCAAAAGGCCGCCGCCTTTGTCGCGACCCATGCGCGCAGGAAAAACTGTATTGTATACTACGGCACGTCGCGCCGCGACTCGGTGCTGGCCGCCAACTTTATGCAGCAGGCACGGCAAGACGGCGTAACGATTCTGTCGTCGCAGCGCATTGCCCGCGAGGGCGTCGCCAGGATCCTGACGACACTGGCCACGCCGACGGAATACGACGAGTTTAAATATCCCAAGCAGTTCACACTGAAGAAAGACAGCCTGGGCAGCATCTTTGTGGCGACCGACGAAGCCCTGATCTATACCAAGGTATTGAGCGGTGTGGAAACGCGCGGCGACTCGGTGCTGGTGATAGGATCGGAGTCCTGGCTGGACCAACCCACCGTCGACCTCGAAAAATACAACACCCTGCCCATCGTGCTGGAAGCGCCGAACTATGCGCAGCCCGACGCGGTGCACTACCGCGCCTTCTTTCACAAATACGTTCATACACACGGCCGCACGCCGTCGGCCTATGCGCGCATGGGCTATGAGTTCATGCTCTTCACCGGTCTGCAGTTACGCGACAACGGTGTATACTTTCAAGATGGCCTCAGCCGCCAGGCATTTGTGCCGGGCAGCCTGACAACGGGCTATAATTACCAGTTCAGCCACGACAACCAACTGGTGCCGTTCATCCGGTTCCGTCACGGTAAGGCTACTGTAGTAGACAAACGATAATCTTCGCAGTGATGCACGATATTTCCAGGAGCACAGCCATTTTTGAACGCGCCAAACAATATATACCCGGCGGTGTAAACTCCCCCGTCCGGGCCTTTCGCGCCGTGGGCGGCAACCCGCTCTTTATGCAGCGGGCCAAAGGCGCTTATCTGTACGACGAGGATGGCCACGAGTATGTGGACATGATCAACTCGTGGGGTCCCATGATCCTCGGGCACGCGCACCCCATCGTGGAGGAAGCCGTGAAGGCCGCGCTGGCATACTCGCCGTCGTTTGGTGCGCCGACGCTGCGCGAAGTGGAGATGGCGGAGCTGATCTGTGCGCTGGTGCCCTCCGTGGAGCGGGTGCGCATGGTGAACTCGGGCACCGAAGCCACCATGTCGGCCGTGCGGGTAGCCCGTGGGTATACCGGACGCGACAAGATCATTAAAATGGAAGGCTGCTACCATGGCCACGGCGACTCGTTCCTGATCGCCGCAGGCAGCGGCGCCCTGACCTTCGGCACGCCCGATAGCCCCGGCGTTACCAAAGGCACCGCGCGCGATACGCTGCTCGCGCCGTTCAACGACCTGGAGGCCATTGAAGAGCGGGTAGAAGAAAACAAAGGCCAGGTGGCCGCGATCATATTGGAGCCGGTAGTCGGCAACATGGGGTGCGTGGCGCCCCAGGCAGGCTACCTGCAAGGGCTGCGCGCGTTGTGCGACCGTCACAACATCGTGCTCATCTTTGACGAAGTCATGACAGGCTTTCGCCTGGCACCGGGCGGCGCGCAGGAGCTGTACGGCGTAACACCCGATATGACCACACTCGGCAAGATCATCGGGGGTGGCTTGCCGGTAGGCGCATATGGCGGCCGTAAAGAGATCATGGACTTTGTATCGCCTGTAGGCCCTGTATACCAGGCAGGCACCTTGTCGGGCAACCCCCTGGCCATGGCCGCGGGCCTGGCAATGTTGAATTATCTGCAAGGGCACCCCGAAGTGTACCAACACATCGAACGGATGACCACCTCGTTGGTACAAGGGTTGACACGACAAATAAAAGAAGCCGGTGTAAAAGCGACCATTAACCAGGTAGGTTCCATGTTTACACTATTCTTTACCGACAAGCATGTGATCGACTTCGAAACGGCCAGGACCGTCGATACGCAAAAATTTGCCACGTATTTCCAGGCGATGTTACAACAAGGGATCTACCTGGCGCCTTCGCAGTACGAAGCCATGTTCATTTCTGCAGCAATTGATGAAAAACTAATTTCCAGGATACTCGAAGCAAGCCGCCGGGCATTGGCCACATTGGGATGAAAGCAGAAATATTGCTAACTTTTCACTGATGAGGCGCTGACCTCTAACCGGAAATTTTTTAACCAACTTCATGAAAAACCGAGCCCTGAAGTACTCCGTCGGCTTTGCCGTCGCGGGGGTACTGATCACGTTGTTGATCGCCTACGTGGAGCGCGACACCATCAACACGTACGAACGCAACCTTCCCTACATCTCGCTAGGCGACAACCTCAAGAACCGTGTCACCAAGGCACACCTGTGGTTCGAAGAGATGCTGGCCGGCGACGCTTCTGTAAACTATGAAAAGGACGTGCACAACGCATTTACGACGTCGCGTGACATATTACAGGGCGCCTACGATGGCACGGAAACGGAGCTGGGCCTGTTCGAAATTCACGACGACGAAGACACAAAAGCCATTCTGAAAGAAGGCATTATCATCCTCGAAAATCTGATGGCCTCGGCACAGGAAAGAATCCTCCATAAGCCCCAGGCGGCCGCGCCGGTCCAGACGGATAGCACCGGTGCGATCATCGCAACACCCCCCTTGGTAGACAATGTTGGCCCCGCGCTCGATGAAAAATTCGACCGCGAGTACGAAGCCTTTCAGTCAAAAATGGACCAACTTATTACACATGTCAACAAATCCGTAAAATCTGACGCTTCGTACATCAACACCCTCGCGTGGATCTCCATTCCACTCGTCGGTTTTGGTATTCTGGGCTTGTGCCTGCTGCTGTACAAACTGCAGCGCAGCTCCGACGCGCTGGTGGCGGACAACACAGAACGCCTGGTACAGCAGAACGACGAGAAGGCAGCGGTGATGACCTTTATCGAAGCGATCTCTTCGGGTAACTATGGTGTCGAGCTGGGACTGAAAGAGGCCGACAACCTCGGCACGACGATGATCTCGATGCGCGACAAACTGCGCCGCAATGCCGAAGAAGACCGACGCCGTAACTGGTCGAACACCGGTATCGCACAGGTAGGAGAGATTCTGCGAACCACGAATATATCAACGACCGAGCTGTACGACAACATCATTCGGTTTGTCGTGAAGTATACCAAAAGCAACCAGGGCGGCCTGTTTGTGCTGAACGAAGACAGCGAGCAGGAAAAGTATCTGGAGCTGGTCGCCTGCTACGCGTTCGAACGCAAAAAATACCTGCATAAAAAAGTAGGAATAGGCGAAGGGCTCGTCGGACAGAGCTACCTCGAAGGACAGAAGATTTATTTGCTGGAAGTACCCGAAGAATATGTCTCCATCACCTCGGGCCTCGGCGGCTCGAATCCCAATGCGTTGCTGCTGATGCCCCTCAAAGTAAACGAGCAGATCTACGGTGTGTTGGAGCTGGCGACCTTCGGTAAATATGAAGATTACGAGATCGGCCTGGTAGAAAAGCTGGCCGAGACGATCGCGTCGACGATCTCCACAGTACGCATCAACGAAAGCACGCGCGAGCTGCTGGAAAAGACCCAGCAACAAGCGGAAGAGATGCGCGCCCAGGAGGAAGAGATGCGCCAGAACATGGAAGAGCTCGAAGCCACCCAGGAGGAAATGCGCCGCAAGGAAAAACACATCCAGAACATGCTGGACGGCGAAAAACATCGAAACGAGATCAGCCAGAAGAACCGCCGCGCGCAAATGGAGCTGACCAAAAACAGCGACGTGCAGTCGGGCAACTGGAATGCCGCCATCGAAAAGATTACGGCGACCATCGCCAACCAGATCCACGTATCACGCTGCGGCATCTGGTCGTTCAACAACACCCGTAACAAGCTCACGTCAGAAAAACTCTATACACTTTCCAGCCGTGGCTTCTCCGCAGGAGCGGAGCTGTCGGCAAAAGATTACCCGGGCTACTTCGAGGCTTCCACGGGCGAAGAAGTGCTGGCGGTAAAAGACGTTGCCGGCCATGCCGCGACACGCGAGCTCTACGCCGGCTACCTGCGCGCGAATGGTGTCGCGTCGGTATTGAATGTGCCTTTCTTTAACGAAGGGCGTATTGCCGGTATCATTAGCTGCGAGCAGCAAGGCGAAGCAAAAGAGTGGACGGAAGAAGACATCGAGTTTCTGAAGTCGTGCTCGGACCTGGTAACGGTGGCGTACAATACCATGAAGATAAACACCATGGTGGAAGAGATGCAGACCGCCCAGCAGACGTTGCAAGCCGTCATTGACAATATACCCCGCGCGATCTTCTGGAAAGATAAAGACCTGCGCTTCCAGGGTGCCAACCGCATCTTTGCGCAAGTGGCCGGTGTACGGTCGCCACGCGAGCTGGTGGGCCTGACCGACTTTGACATGCCCTGGAAAGACCACGCCGACGCCTATCGCCAGGACGACCTGGCCGTGATCGAAAGCCGCAAGTCGCGCCTGGACCAGGAAGAACGGAATGTAAACAGCGCGGGCACAGAGTCGTGGGTGTTGACCAGCAAGGTGGTTGTTACCAACCAGCATGGCGAGGTAACGGGCGTGCTGGGCATGTTCGAAGACATTACCGACCGCAAGCACCGTGAAAAGGATACCCAGGCCAGGCTCGAAGAGCTGGAAGCCCTGAAAAAGACGCTTGGTGCCAGGGGATAATTGATTTTTTGGGCCAAACTCTTACCTCTGTAACCAGGGCGGTATACAGGGGGAAGTATTTTTTTCCCTGGATTGACTATTTTTACTGAAAATTACCCTAATCTACCCGGTTTATGAACTATCGCTTTTTACTAATCATGACTGCGTTTGTGGCCTGCACAGGTCATCTTTTTGCGCAGGGTGAACGAAAGGATAAAACGGCCGTTACCTACGAAGAGCTGTACGACGAACCGTATTCCGTCAATAAGCTCTTTATAGGCATCCAACCCCTCTATGGTGAGCTGTTCGTAACCAACGTCAACGCTGGCTTTGGTATGGAGGCTGCATACTATTACAAAGACAAAGCAGACTTCCACGCGCACTTCCGCAAGACCTATAGCCAGCAGTTCTTCGACTTTTCGCGCGACCTGGCATCTAAACAAAGCAGCGTGGACAACCGCGCCGAGGTATACAACTACTTCGAGCTGGGCGGCACCTACCACGTGAAGGACTTTGAACAGAGCTCGAAGACCAAGATGTTCTTGTTTAAAAAGAGCTACCGCGGCGACAAATGGGCAGCCCGTGTGCCCCTCAGCGCCGACGTGCCCTGCAAGGTGCGTAAGATCTATGGCGTGCGCGTAGGCGCGATCATCTGGGACAGCTCCACCGACCTGGAACGTGTACTCGAAAAACAAGGACTGACAAACGCCGACCTGAAAACAGCCGAAGGCCTGCCCCTGCCCGATACCGAATTTAACGACCGCGGCGAAGCCATTGATGTACACCCCTTCACTAACATCGCAACCCTGGGTGGTTATGTGGGAGGCTCGATGAGCTGGATCAAAAACGTAGCCGTAAACTTTGACAAGTTTGAAGAAGGCATCGACGACCTGATCTTTACCGCCTATGCGGACATACTCCTGTCGCCCTCCATGCGCCTCGACGACATCGTCTATACCAGCAAAGGCCCCAACGGCGAACCGATCGGCCCGACCATGACCTACCTGGTAGACCCGGTCAAAACCAAGATCTTTGGTTTCCGCATGGGGATCGATGGTCGGTTTAACCGCCAGTTCAGCTGGGCCTATGGCATCGAGACCGGCTACCGCCCCAGCATTCAGGGCCGTTCGTACTATGCGTTGCTGAAGATCAGCTTCCCGGTATTCGGCACGAACCTCGACTACAAGGTAGAATCCTTCGGAAAATAAGCCCGGCCACAGCATGGCCACCATCCTCATTACCCACATCAGAGGCCTGGTACAGGTCCGCGAGCCCGGTATAACGCCGATAAAAGGCGCGGCCATGGACACGCTACCGGTACTGCCCGATGCCTGGCTCTGGCTGGCCGACGGCAAGATTGCCGGCTTCGGCACCATGGACCAGTTCCCCACCGTACCCGGCGCGGAAGTCATCAATGCCACGGGCCGTTTTGTACTCCCCGCCTTTGTCGACTCGCATACACACCTGGTATTTGCCGCCAGCCGGGAGGAAGAGTTTGTGCTCAAAATCAAAGGCGCCACCTACGCCGACATTGCCGCAAAAGGCGGCGGAATTCTGAACTCAGCCCGCAAGCTGCAGCAAACCAGCGAAGACGAATTGTTCGCCCGGGCTTTACCCCGCGCACACGAGATCATGCGTACCGGTACGGGCGCCGTGGAGATCAAGAGCGGTTATGGGCTCACGGTACAAGACGAGCTGAAGATGCTGCGCGTCGCCCGTCGCATCGGACAAGAGACACCGCTTACAGTGAAAACTACTTTTCTGGGAGCACACGCCGTCCCCGCCGGCGTGACAAAAGAGGACTACGTGCGACAAGTGATCGAAGAAATGATCCCCGCTGTCGCGGAAGCAAGACTGGCCGATTACATCGATGTATTTTGCGAGCAGGGATTTTTTACACCCGAGGATACCCTACGCATCTTTGAAGCCGGTAAACACGTGGGACTCAAACCGCGCGTACACGCCAACCAGTTACACCGCTCAGGCGGCGTCCAGGCCGGGGTACAAGCCGGCGCATTGAGTGTCGACCACCTGGAAAATATAGGAGAAGAGGAAATCGCCGCGCTACAAGGAAGCAACGTCATGCCCACTGCACTACCCGGCGCAGCCTTCTTTTTGAATCTACCCTTTCCCCCCGCGCGCCAGCTGATCGGCGCCGGATTACCCCTCGCCATTGCCTCCGACTATAACCCCGGCAGCGCCCCCAGCGGCAACATGCCCTTAATGCTGTCACTGGCGTGCATCAAAATGAAAATGACCCCCGAGGAGGCAATCAACGCCGCTACCATCAACACCGCATACGCCCTAGAACTGAGCGCAACACACGGCAGCATAACAGTCGGCAAAATAGCCAACGTCTTCATCACCCACCCAATCCCATCACTCGCCTTCATACCCTACGCCTTCGGCAGCAACCTCGTCGACACCGTCATCCTGAACGGTACTCGTCCAGGAGAAAACTGGCGCCAGTATTAATACCAGCGTTCTTAATTTTCCACCCGCTGCTCAAACTGGTAGAAGTACCGCGTCCAACAATATAATCCTATAAACAAATTCACCGCCCCAAGCACCAACGGCGGCACCTGAAAAAGCGTCAGCACCACCGACCCAATCACCCACGCAAAAGCAAAACCCCCAAGCTGCTCCGGCGCACGATCGCGCCGATGAAGAATTCCATAAAACAGTATAACCCCCGCCAACAAGTACACCACACTCGCAATAGCCTCCATCACCGCCAGGTTAGCCGGTAAGTACGTGATGATAAGACCGACCTCCGGCAACAACAAAGCGAATAGTGTAACGGAGGTATACATAATCCGCCGCCCAAACGACAACGGCAATTGCCGCACAATGGAAAAGTGCACATGCTCGAACTGCAGCAGCTCCCACACCAGCTGCAGGTTAGCGGCCGCCACTACCGTGATGCCCATGATCAGCAGACGGCTGTCATATGCCTCGTCGGTATATAAATAGACAACGCTTAATAATAACAGACACCCAAAAGCCTTTGTGCCAAACAACAGCAACGGCTGCCGGCGAACAATCCATTCGATGAAGAACAACGAATAAGGCCGCACAAAGGTCTTGTCCAGAAAGCGCCGCAGGCGACTGGGCGAATGCTGGCGATGGGAGTAGAGCCGCTCCCGATACAACAGCGCGACGACGAAGAACACGAGCACCACCAACGCCAGCAGTACCATCACGAAAGACATCCATGCCTTTTGCCGCAGAGCCATCAACACCAGAAAAATGCCATATCCGATTGCCGGCAGCAACTGTACGGCAACGGTACTCAGCCACCCCACCCACTGGGCGCGCACGGGTAGCAGACAGTAATGCTGCATAAACGTATTCTCTGCGCGTTGCAGCAGGGCCTGGTTAAAGCGTAAGACTTTTAATGTATAAAGCGCCCAGACCGCGATCGGCGCCAGCATGCTGAGCGGTGTGCTGACAAACAATGACGCCAGGGCAACATGCTCCACCGCGCTCATAAAGCCACCCGCCATCACGGCAATGAACAGGAACAGCGTAGCGTTCGCTTGATAGAAGGGAATCACAAACACCCGCGCCAGTATATACCGTTCTACGTTCATGCCGCCACGACCGTTTGGTTTGCTACCTGGCACACGCCCTGTACGGGCAGCAGCTCCGGCTCCCACAGCTGGTGGGATGAGATGAGAAACGTTACATTCTGGCGTTCGGCGGCGGTGCGAATGCGATCGAACAACCTGCGGCGGGCTTGCTCGTCCAGCGTGATAAGCGGCTCGTCTAACAGGATCACGGTGGGCGAGCCAAGGAAGGCAAGCGCCAGCGAGAGCTTTTTCATCATGCCGCTGGAGTAGGTCTCGCAGGGCGTTTCGAAATAACGGCTCATGGCAAATGCCTCGACCAGCTCCTGTTGCTGGCCTTCCGGCGCCTGCCGGGCCTTGCCGGCAAACCGCAGCAGGTCCTTGCCTGTCAAAAAGCCCGGGTACAGGGGCTCGGCCTCTGCATAGTGCACCCGCCGCCGGTACGCCACCGGGTGAGCGTGCAGGGAGGTGCCATCGTCGAATTGTACGGTACCCTGACAGGGCAACAGGCCCGCCAGCGCCTTAAAAAAGGTAGTTTTACCCGCGCCATTCTCGCCTTTGACCCAATAAGCCCCAGGCTGGAACTGCAATGTATCAATAGACAATGCCAGGTGGCTGCCGTAGTATTTCCTGAAATTTGACAGGCTTAACATGTTTTGGGAAAAATTATTGTGAAAAACTGTCAACAATCTCAAACTTTTTGAGCTTTTGACGCGTCTAACTATTGAATCGATAAATAATCAACTGTGGTGTGATATTTGTCGTAAGAATACCAGGACTAATTACATTATGTATTTGAAGAGAATTCTAACCGTCTGGATCATACTTCTGGCAGCCTCGTTGCAGGTTTTTGCCCAGGACGGTGACTCGCTTCGGGTACAATCCGAAACCCCCGACTTTTTTAAGTCGATCCATCTCTTCCCTAACCCGGCGGTTGAGTACGTCAACGTAAAGATTGACCACGCTAATGTACATGACATCCGCGTGACCCTGCACAACATTATCGGCAACGAAATGTCCATCGAGACCGAAGTGGTCGACGAGCACACCCTGCGGGTGCGGGTGAAAGACTTCCCGGTAGGATATTACCTGCTGGCCCTGCGCGACAAGAATTCACGTCATACAGGTACTTTCAAATTCGTGAAGCGGTAGCGCCGATCAGCCGCCGTACACTGGCACTAAAGTGCCGTACATCTTCCTCTTCCGTATCGAACGAGCACATCAGGCGTATCTCTGACGTCTTTTCATTCCATACATAAAAATAGATCTCTTCCTGTAACGCCGGAATAATGGCCGGAGGCAGCGTGGCAAAAATGCCGTTGGCTTGTACCGGCCGCGTAATGGTAACACCGGGTATGCTGCGCAGCTCCTGCTCCAGCAGCCGCGCCATCGCATTGGCATGCCCCGCGCTTTGTTTCCAAAGATCACCACTCAACAAGGCTTCAAACTGGGCGCCGATAAAACGCATTTTCGAGTGAAGCTGCATGCTCTGCTTGCGGATATACGGGAAGTGTTTGGCCAGCCCCGGGTGAAAGAACAATACAGCTTCGCCAAACATCAACCCATTCTTCGTACCGCCAAACGACAGCACGTCGACACCCGCGTCGACGGTAAATTCCCGAAAGGATTTACCAAGACTCACGGCAGCGTTGGCCAGCCGCGAACCATCCATGTGCAGGTATAGATCGTATTGGCGTGCGACAGCCGCGAGCGCCTTTATTTCTTCTACCGAATAGACCGTACCATATTCGGTCGACTGCGAGATGGAAATAACCCGCGCCTGCGGATGGTGCTGGTCGCCCACCCGCTGAATGCGATGCGCTACATCTTGCGGGTAGATCTTGCCGTCTTCGGTTGGGATCGTCACCAGCTTACACCCCAGAAACTTTTCCGGTGCGGTGGATTCGTCTACGTTGATGTGTGCCAGGTCCGAGCAGATAATCGCTTCAAATGAGCGGGTGATGGCGCTCAGGCCAATGACGTTAGCACCCGTACCGTTGTAAGCAAAGAACACTTCGGTGTCGGGTGTAAAGTGCTCACGGAAGAGGGCCGTGGCCCGGGCGGTATATTCATCGGCGCCATAGCTGGGCGTGTGCCCCTGGTTGGCCCGTTGTAAGGCGGCAAAGATATCGGGGTGTACGCCGGAGTAATTGTCGCTGGCAAAAGTTCGTTTCATACGTATCAGTTCTTGTCTCCACTCCCCCGGTGGTTGAGCTTGTCGAGAATATCGTCCATCAGGTCTACCTGTATCTGCTGGATCTCCAGCAGGCGTTGGTTCTGTTGTAAAATGAGGTGGTCTATCTTTTCGTGCAGCAGCCGTATCTCCAGCTCTGCCTTGAGGTTGATCTTATAGTCGTGCTCCGACCGCTGGCGGTCTTTCGTCTCCTGGCGATTCTGACTCATCATGATGATGGGCGCCTGAATAGCGGCCAGGCAGGAAAGGATCAGGTTGAGTAGAATAAACGGATAGGGATCGAATGGCTTCCGGAAGAGTATAAATATATTCGTACCCATCCACACCGCGATAAAAGAAAAGAACAGAATGATGAACGTCCAGCTGCCGCCGAACTCGGCAATACGGTCGGCAATGCGATCGCCCAGCGAAGCGCTTTTCTCTATCACGGGCTCGATATTGGTCGAGAGTAATTCGTCCTCGTTGATGCTGTTCAGCACGGCTTGCTCGAGGTGTGACAGCTCACCCCGTTCATCTTTCAGCATCTTCTCGAGGTAACGCTTGCGATAATGCAGCAGCTCGTCCAGCGATACATAGGCATCATCGGTAAAGGTAGGATGGTCTTTTTTGATCAGGTCGCGGATGCCCGGGCGTACATCGGTACCTTTGACTGCCTGGGAAGCGGGTATTTCGCGGTTCGAGAGGTGGCAGTGTACCTTTTTCATGATGCGCAGAAAATTAAGGTTTAATCGGGTGGGTAAAAAACATTATTTTAGGAGGCACGTAACCCTTTTTGCACATGGTCAATATCCTGGTTCCTACAGATCTGTCAGAACTATCGAAAGCCTCGGTACAGTATGCTGTAAAGATCGTCAATAAGTTGGGAGGAACCCTCACGCTGCTGCACGTCATGACCATGCTGTCCCCGACGCGCACCGCCATGCGTCAGCGGGCGAAGGCCCTGGAAAAAGAGCTGGTGGAAACGGCACAGGAAGACCTGGAGGCATTCGCCCACAGCCTGTCGAAGCAGGTGAAGTTTCCCGACCCGATCCGTTGCCGGGTGGTAGTATCGGCCTCGTCGTTTACCGATACCGTGCGGAAGGAGGCCCGTAAGCAACACACTGGACTGATCGTGATGGGCACGCATGGTGCCAGCGGGCTGCAGAAGGTCGTACTGGGAAGCAACACCACCACGCTGATCAGCGCCAGCGCGGTGCCGGTGCTGGCCGTACCGGAGGCCGCGGCCTTTAAAGGCTTCCGGAATATGATTTACGCCACCGACATGCGCCACCTCGACAAAGAGCTGAAGATGCTGATCTCATACGTCGAGAATTTTAATACCACCATACACATGGTGCACATCGCGTCGTCGGGGCGCCAGGCGGTTGTAGCCGAGGAGAAGTTGGAGGAAGCGGCGGCACGGTCGGAGTATAAAAAGATCGTGACGATCGTGCTCGTGGATACAAACCTGGATACCGCGTTGGATCAATATATTGAAAACTCAAAAGCCGACGTGCTGGCAATGTTTACGCATGGGCTGAGCTTTTATGAAAAGCTCTTCAATCGCAGCCTGACCCGGCGCATGGCCTTTCATGTCAAAATTCCGTTGCTGGCTTTCAAGCACTAGCCGGCAGCCTTCGTAAGGTCTTTTTCTTATTCTCAATCGCCGCCGGACAGAGGATCTGCATCCCGGTAAAAGGTGCTCTGGTGTTACTTTATTTCCAGTCAAAAGCCAGGATAACCTAGAGTTAACCTGGTTATGAGCTAGTGTTAAGCTAGAGATAACCTAGTCTTATAAAGGACTAGGACATCTCCAGGTCATCTTTGCCTCATGTCTGAGGTATTTGTACAATGTATAGGCAGTTGACAAGCCCGTTGGGGGATGCAGGGGGGAATTTACCTGGCGGAAGAAATAAAAAAGGCTGCCAGCGGTGGAATTGCCGGCAGCCCCATGGCCTGGTGGAGGCCTTGATGGATTAAAACTCGGCGTTGCCGGGGTAGCGGGGGTATGCAATGACGTCGCGGATGTTGGTCATGCCCGTCACGAACAGCATGAGGCGCTCGAAGCCGAGGCCAAAGCCGGCGTGAGGAGCCGAGCCAAATTTGCGTAGGTCGAGGTACCACCACAGGTCTTTTTCCGGCAGGTGCATCTCGTGGATGCGGTTCAACAGGCGCTCGTAACGCTCTTCGCGTTGTGAGCCACCGATGATCTCGCCAATGCCGGGGAAGAGCACGTCCATCGCGGCCACGGTCTTGCCGTCTTCGTTCTGGCGCATGTAAAATGCCTTGATGTCTTTCGGGTAGTTGTAGAGAATAACCGGTTTCTTAAAGTGCTTCTCTACCAGGAAGCGCTCATGCTCCGACTGCAGGTCTACACCCCATTCTTCTACCAGGTATTGGAATTTCTTTTTCTTGTTCGGGTTGGAGTTTTTCAGGATGTCGATAGCCTCCGTGTATGACAGCCGTTGGAAGTCGTTGTCGGCGACAAAGCGCAGGCGGTCGAGCAAGCCCAGCTCGCTGCGTTGTTCCTGCGGTTTGGTGGCCTCTTCTTCCTGTGCGCGCTTGTGGAGGAACTCCAGGTCGTCGGCACAGTGCTGAAGGGCATAACGCACCAGGTACTGTAAAAACTCCTCGGCCAGCTGCATGTTGTCTTGCAGGTCGAAGAAGGCCATTTCAGGCTCGATCATCCAAAACTCCGCCAGGTGACGCGTGGTATTGGAATTTTCGGCGCGGAAGGTCGGGCCGAAGGTATAGATATCGCCCAGGGCCAGCGCGTACGTCTCGCCTTCGAGCTGACCGGATACGGTCAGGTTTGTCTCGCGACCGAAAAAGTCTTCTTTGAAATTTACATTGCCTTGCTCGTCGCGCGGCGGTTTGTTGGCGTCGAGGGTGGTCACGCGGAACATCGCGCCGGCACCTTCGGCATCAGAGCCGGTAACGATCGGGGTGTGGATATAAAAGAAGCCACGTTCGTGAAAGAACTGGTGTACGGCAAAGGCCATAGCGTGGCGCATGCGCATAACGGCGCCAAACGTATTGGTGCGCGAGCGCAAGTGCGCGATCTCGCGGAGGAACTCCAGTGAGTGCTTTTTAGGCTGCAGGGGGAATTTTTCCGCGTCGCTGTCGCCCAGTATTTCGAGGGCAGTAACCTTGAGCTCCACGCTTTGTCCCTTCGCCGGCGACGGTATCAGCTCGCCCGTGATGGAGAGGCAGGCACCCGTGGTAATGCGTTTCAGGATGGTGTCGTCGAGGGAATTCAGCGTCACGACAGCCTGTATATTGTTGATGGTCGACCCGTCGTTGAGGGCGATGAACTGGTTGTTACGGAACGTCCGTACCCACCCTTGCGCGAGTACTGTTTGGCCGGTGGGTTCTGTGGCGAGCAGCGCTTTGATCTTTGTTCTCTTCATAAACCTTGCAGAAGTGTGTAAACCGCGGACAGGCGCCGGGGGAAGAAGTATGCATGTTCTCCCGGTAACGTGTCGCGGTACAC
Organism: Dawidia cretensis; assembly: GCF_018598175.1. GTDB lineage: Bacteria > Bacteroidota > Bacteroidia > Cytophagales > Cyclobacteriaceae > Ohtaekwangia > Ohtaekwangia cretensis. Next base: position 63,211 of record NZ_JAHESE010000024.1, on the reverse strand, counting down.
AATGGCCGCAAAAAACGACAAAAACTTGCAGTTTTGAAAGCTGTGGCCGCCTGAATGTCGGTGGAGTATAGCGTGTGGACGTGCGGCTGGTCTGCACGGTTGTTTCGCGGTTACCGCATTTTTTATAATTTGCATGGTATTTGATCAGACGGTCAAAAAACTTCCATCGATGCAGAAACTGGGACTAAATCAATCGTTACAACAAAAGCTGTCGCCGCAGCAAATACAGTTTATCAAGCTGCTGCAGGTGCCCACGGCTGAGCTGGAAACGCGCATTGAGGAAGAGCTGGAGATCAACCCCGCCCTGGAAGAAGGTGAGGACAACGAGCCCGAACGGGCCGAAGAGACCACCAACAATGAGGAGGATTACCCGGAGAGTGATAACACACCCAGCGCCGAGGACGATGTCGATATAAAAGACTACCTGCGCGACGACGACTATAGCGGCTATAAAATGCAAGGCGACGGCGATGACGACGAAGACCGCGAAATGCCGCTGCCGATGTCGACCTCGTTGCACGAGCAGCTGATGGATCAGCTCGAGTTCCTGGGCCTGGACGAAAAACAATACGCCATTGGCAAACAGCTCGTGGGCAGCATCGAGGGCGACGGTTATATTCGCCGTGACCTGGAAGCGATCGCCAACGACCTGGCCTTCTCGCAGGCCATCGAGACGACGGTCGACGAGGTAGAGAACGTGCTGAAAAAGATTCAGACCTTCGATCCTCCTGGCATTGCCGCGCGCAACCTGCAGGAGTGCCTGTTGCTGCAATTGGATCGCATGGACAACGGTCACGATATTGACGTGGCGGTGGCCAAGAAGATCATCGAAGAGTGTTACGAGGAGTTTACCAAAAAGCACTACCAGAAGATCCAACGCAAGCTGGATACCGAAGACGAAGAGTTTATACGCGATGCGATCGACCTGATCGTAAAGCTCAACCCCAAGCCCGGTGGCAGCAGCGCGCCGTCGATGGTGAAGAACCAGTTTATCATTCCCGACTATATTCTGACGAACACCAACGGCAAGTTGGAGCTGGCCCTGAACTCGCGCAATGCCCCTGAGCTGCGCATCAGCCGGTCGTATACCGACATGTTCAAGGCCTACGACAAGAGCGACAAAAAAGACAAGAAGCTCAAGGAGGCCGTATCGTTTGTCAAGCAAAAGCTCGACGCTGCTAAATGGTTTATCGACGCCATCAAGCAACGCCAGCAGACGTTGCTGCGTACGATGCGGGCGATTATAGACTTTCAATACGACTTCTTCCTGGAAGGCGACGAGACGAAGCTCAAGCCGATGATCCTGAAAGACATCGCGAGCATGATCAGCATGGATATCTCGACTGTGTCGCGGGTGGCAAGCAGCAAGGCCGTACAGACGGACTTCGGGATCTTCCCACTAAAATACTTCTTCTCAGAAGGTATCTCTACCGACTCGGGCGAGGAGGTGAGTAGCCGCGAGGTGAAGCAGATCATCAAAGATATTATCGAAAGTGAGGATAAGGACAAGCCTTATTCGGACGACAAACTTGAAAAGATCCTCAATGACAAAGGCTATAACATTGCGCGCCGTACGGTGGCTAAATATCGCGAACAGCTCAATATTCCCGTGGCCCGTCTGCGGAAAGAGCTGTAACGCTTCCGTTGCGCGGAGAGCCTTTTATTTTTCCATATAACCTTTCTCTTCAGTGAATACGGCTGCACGTGTAGTATCGTTTTTATTCCATCCGTTGTTGATGGCTACATATTTGTTTGCGCTCTTTGCCTGGACGCTGCCCTTGGCATTATCGCCGCTGCGCGAAGAGGGACATGGTAAATTTGTCCTGATCATTTTTAGCATTACGTTCGCCATGCCCGCATTGGCCATGGGCATCTTCCGGTCGATGGGTACGATCGACAGCGTGCTGATGCACACCCGTCGCGAGCGCATTGTACCGTTTTTGTTTACCACGGCGCTGTACGCCACCCTTACCTATATGTTTTATACCCGCACGGGTGTCCGGCTTGATGATAACCTGTTTCGGTTTATGCTCATCATCGACGCGCTCATCGTAGTGGGTACTTTGCTGACGCTTTTCTGGAAGGTGAGCATGCACAGCCTGGCAGCGTGGGGCTTTACGGGCATTATGCTGGCGCTGAACCGGCTGACGGAAGACGGTTCGCTGTTCTATCCCCTGATCTGCTCGCTGGTCATTACCGGTCTGGTGATGTCGGCCCGCTTGCAATTGCAGGCACATTCGATGCGCGAGGTGACCGCCGGATCCATTGCAGGATTACTGACCAGCTTCGCTGGTATGGTGTTTCTGTTTTAGGTATCTTCGGCGTATACCAACGCTAACCCTGTATGGATTTTACGACTTTGCGCTATACCGTTGAGAACGGCGTAGCCACCATTACGTTGAATCGTCCCGACGTATACAATGCCCTGAACGACGAGATTACCTACGAGCTGCAAGATGCACTAAAGGCCGTTGCGAAAGATGCCGCCGCGCGCGTGGTCGTGCTGACCGGCGCCGGCAAGGCGTTTTGCTCGGGACAGGATTTAAAGGCTTCGGCGGCGACACCGAATCGCTCGTTTCAGGAATCGTTACACAAACGCTATAACCCCATCATCCGGGCGATGCGTCAATTACCGAAGCCCATAGTCTGTCGGTTGAATGGTGTTGCGGCGGGCGCGGGCTGCTCGCTGGCGCTGGCGTGCGATGTGATCGTAGCCGCGGAGGATGCTGTGCTGACGGAAGTGTTTATCAATATCGGATTGGTGCCTGATTCGGGCTCGTCGTATTTTCTGCCCCGGTTGGTAGGTATGGCCAAAGCCTTTGAGCTGTGCACGCTCGGGTCGAAAGTGAGTGCGAAAGATGCGGCCGACTGGGGACTGATCAATCGCGCCGTGCCGGCCGATCAGTTGGATGCTGCCGTGAAGATTTATACAGATTATTATGCGACCGCGCCGACGAAGGCCATCGGGTTGATTAAAAAGATGCTGCAGAAATCGGCAACGGCTACGCTAGACGATATGTTGGAGTATGAAGCGTATTGCCAGGAGATTGCCGGCGGTACAGCCGATCATAAAGAAGGGGTGCAGGCATTTTTAGAGAAACGCAAGCCTGCGTTTGCCGGCAAATAAAAAGTCCACGGCGTGAGTAGCATCTCATGCCGTGGACTTTTTAACAACAATGTTGTACGATTACTTGATCAGGAACTGTGCCGTTACCTGCGCCTGGATCGTAATCTTGCGGAAGGCGGTAGGCTCCTGTGCGCCGCCGCCGTCGTATGCTTGTGCACGCATCATGACATTGGCAGTTTCAGACATCGGGAACGGGTTGTTCTCGAACTCGCGGATCATGAGGGGCGCTCCAATGCCGGCGCCAATCGATTTCGCCAGGGCGTCAGCTTTATCGCGGGCCGCCTGCAGTGCTTTAATTTTCAGGTCGAGGCGCAGCTTCTCCAGTTCCGAGTGGCTCACGCGGGTCACAGCAATATCGTTCACTTTCACGGCGCCAAGTTTTTCGACAAGGGTCGTCAGCTCGGTGCCGCTGGTGAGTTTCAACTGGTACACTTTCTCGCGGAAAGAGTCTTTGTCTTTGCGGCCCAGCTTGCCAAGGTCGGCGCCGACTGTGGCGAGCTCAAGGCGTTTCTTTTCGATGCCGGCATTTTTGATGGCGTCGAGGAAATCTTTATCGAGTTTTTCAAGTGCTACTTTGGCGCGGTTTTCTTCAAATTCAAGGAGGCTGATGCGAACATAAATTTCGTTGGGCTCGATCTCCTGTTGGGCGTTGCCGGAAACTTCAATGAAATGCTCACCCCGGAAGAGCTCCTGCTGAGCAAAGGCAACTGTGCTGAACAACACAAGGGCAACAAACAAAATGCGGGACTTCATAGTCGTAATAATTAGTTTATGTGAATGTTTAATGAAATATTCATGCCAGAAATTCCAACGGCATAGACACCGTTGGCGACAAAAAGGTGGGAACGCAGGTTGTTTAATATCCCACAAAAAGTTTTTACTTTAGCACAGTATCATAGCGAATGGAATTAAAAGAAACAGAATTAAAGGCGTTGGTGTCACTGCTGGACGATGAGGATACCCAAATCGTATCGCACGTAGAGGACAAAATACGTTCGCTCGGCACCAGTATCATACCCTTCCTGGAGCAGGAGTGGGAAAGCAATTTCAGCCCGCAGGTGCAGCGGCGCATCGAGGAGCTGATACACACCCTGCAATACGAGCTCTTAAAAGAAAGGATCAGAGAATGGTACAGCAGCCCGGAGCAAGATCTGCTGACGGGCATGTGGCTGGTAGCAACCTACCAATATCCTGACCTGGAGCTGATCAAGCTGAAGCAAGAGCTGGAGCAGCTGTATTATGAAACCTGGCTTGAATTTAAGCCCGACCTATACCCGTTCGACCAGGTGAAAGTAGTAAACAGCGTGTTGTTTAATAAGATCAAGTTTGGTGCGAATACCAAGAACTTTCACTCGCCCGGCAACTCATTGATCAATGTGGTGTTGGAATCCCGTAAAGGCAATCCCATCACCCTGTGTGTGATCTACCTGCTGGTGGCACAAAAGCTCAAGCTGCCGGTTTACGGCGTCAACCTGCCTAACTTGTTTGTGCTTACCTACAAGGACGAACGACATACACAGTTCTACATCAATGCCTTTAACAAGGGCCTGATCTTTTCACGGCAAGATATCGAGAACTATATCAGCGAGCTGCACCTCACGCCGCAGACCTCGTTCTTCGAACCGTGCCAGAACCTGGAAATTATCCGACGGGTGTTTCGTAACCTGATCATGTCGTTTGACAAAATGGGCGAGCACGCCAAAGCCGAAGAAGTGAAGGAGCTACTGCTCCTCATTGCCGATGGTAGCGACCTGGGCGTCTGATCTTTTCCGGAACGTCTCTCTTAAAATTCAAAGTTTGGATTCTGCCAGCCCATGGGGATGTCGGCTTCGTATGCGCGGCCCGTGGTGCGAATGCGCATTTCCAGCCGGCCTTCAATGCGGAAGCCCAGCGATTGGTAGAGGACAATGGCTTTGTCATTGCTTTCGCGCGTGACGAGCTCGATGCGGCCAATATCGGGACGGTTGCGTCCGACCTCTTCCAGGAAAATTGTAAAGAGCGTGCGCCCGATCTTGCGCCCCTGGAACTGCGGGTGCACAACCAGGGTAAGTTCAGACAAGACATGGTCGAATACGTGGATGCCCGGTTTGTAGGCGTGAATGGAACCTACCAGCTGCTCGGGGTCTTCCGGATGTACCGCGACCAGGGCCAGGCCCGTGGCGAAGCTTTTAGTGAGGATGTTTTGAATGTACTCTTCGGTGATCTCGCTTTCCAGGCGAGCGATGCCGCCTTCGTGGCGGGCAACCTCTTTGTATAGAACCTTAAGCCGGTTCAGGTCGTCTATTTCTGCTGTGCGGATGTGCATGTCGTGTATACTTTGCCTTTCTGCCTGCGGGCGAAGATGGCAAATTTGCGACAGGTGACAAAGCCAAAAGGATACTGCGTGCGCTCACGCCAGCTTGCGCAGCAGCGGGCCGGCAATGCCGCCATCCACGATGGCAAACGTCGGTCGGTTAGGCGTAGCGACTATCTGCGTGCCTTTTTCTTTTAAAGTGCCGTTTTTGTGTCCGTTCTTCTTGTGTCAGCTTGGCCAGATTATCCTGTGCCACTAAAAAATGCTGCAGGTACGAGTTACGGACCGGAGCCAGATTGATCTTGTTTTCCATAGCTATCCTGTTTTCCTTTCAAAGACAACCGTCGTGCCAAATACCCCTATGGTTCAGGACATTCCGATTGTTTGCAAACCCTCGCCCGCCTGCCGAAGGCAGTTGCGGTTCGCCATCTCTGAATACGGAACAAGCGCCCAAAGTGTTGTGGGCCGCTTAAAAAAAAGGATGCCTCACGGGGGCACCGTAATGTATGTTTTTCCATAAAAAAAGCTCCCGGAAGGCATTCCGGGAGCCTGGACAGTCGATAAAGACCGTTAAGCTTAAATATTGGGTTGAGGCGTTGTTCTCAGGTAGGGCTTAATACGCGTATGGCCCTTGGGGAATTTCGCTTCGATGTCTTCGTCTTTTACGGCAGCGGTGATGATTACGTCGTCGCCCTGTTTCCAGTTGGCGGGAGTCGCTACGCTGTAGCCGGAAGTCAGCTGGAGGCTGTCGACAACACGCAGGATCTCGTCGAAGTTACGGCCCGTAGAGGCAGGATAGGTCAGCATCAGCTTGATCTTCTTGTCGGGACCGATCACAAATACCGAGCGCACCGTAAACTTGTCGACGTTCGGGTGCACCATGCCGTACAGGTTGGCCGTCTTAAACTCGGGGTCGGCAATGAGGGGATAGTTTACCGTCGTGTTTTGCGTTTCGTTGATGTCGTGGATCCACTTTTTGTGGGATTCCAGGGGGTCGGCGCTGATGGCCAGTACCTTAACATTACGCTTGGAGAACTCGCCGGTTAACTTGGACATTGCGCCAAGCTCGGTCGTACACACGGGCGTGAAGTCGGCAGGATGGGAGAAAAGAATACCCCAGCTATTGCCGAGCCATTCGTGGAAGTTGATGGTTCCTTCGGTCGTTTCGGCCGTGAAGTCGGGGGCCAGGTCGCCTAATCGGAGTGACATAATGGGTTGTTATTTAAGTGAAACAATAAATTTCGTTCGAGGGGCTAAAGTTACTTTTAATCCCTATTAAACAAATAGATTTAAACCAAACGTTTTTTCTTGGCTTTCAGTTTCGCTTCTTTTTTGGCCAGGGAATCCAGGGTCTCTGATTTCAGCATTTCGACGGTGGCATTCCGGATTTGTTTGAAGGCATCGTGAATGCTGCAGGTCTCTTCGTCCTCACACTCGGCGCAGGGTTCATAGAACTTGTGGGTAGCACAGGACACCAGGGCAATGGCCCCGTCGAAAAGGCGTACGATCTCGGCCAGGTCTACCGTGGCGGGATCCTGCCGCAGGAAATATCCGCCGCCTTTACCCTGTTTGCTGCCCAAAACGCCGGCACGCTTGAGGTCGAGCAGGATCGCTTCCAGGAATTTCTTGGGAATATTGCACGCGTCGGAGATGTCTTTGATCAGAAACTTGGCTTCAGGCTCTTTCGCCATGTGCACAAGGGCGTGGATGGCGTATTTACATTTTTTGGATAGCATACCTGCGACAATTTAATGAATTAGGAATTTTGTAGTTGCCTTCGAACATTTAATTTTGAGGCCTGCCCTGACACTTGCCAAGGTAGCTCAGGGGTAGAGCAGCTGATTCGTAATCAGCAGGTCGTGGGTTCAAATCCCATTCTTGGCTCTCAGATAGAAAGACGATCGCACGCCGGTCGTCTTTTTTATTTACCGGAAGGTCGGTAGCATGTATGCGCGAGTTATTCAAGAGGATGAGAGAGCAGGGTTTGGATACTGCTCAGCTTACAAAGCTAATCAACTATAACAATATTAATTTTGTAGGGTTTACTATGACTGTATAACGGCACGCCCATCTTCTTGTGAACAGCCTGTGAACGCCGGTTGCAGACGGGGCAGCCGGCGTTTCGTTAACGGATAAAATCCTTCTGATCGATGGAGATCAGAAGGATTGCCGATTGAGACGGATATACCGTTGTTATGATTTTTTGTTTAGGAACATATCTACCTTCTCAAAGAACCATGTGGGATCGTCGTAAAAGATAAAATGTTTGGCTTTATCGCTCACCTCCAACGTGGCGTTGGGAACCTTAGCGATCTGCGCCTGGTAAGCTGCCTGTGATCGTTCACGGGTCATGCCATAGCCCTGGTAGGCAATCCAGGCGCTGAGGAGAAGTACCGGGCAGTCAATGGCAGCAACGGCTTCGCGTAAGTCGGTGGTGAAGATCTCGTATAAGACCTGGGCTTGTGTGGGAATGTCCGACTGGGAAGCAAAGGCGTTGACCTCTTCGATTCGCGCCGGGCTGGTAATCATGGTTTGGAAGACGGCCTGGTTATAAGCCTTGTATTCTTCGCGGGTTCTTGCTGCCATGGTTTTTTGTGCGTCATCGGCGAAAGGCTTCGCGGATGTTACCGTGGCGGAGGGATTCAGTAACCCGGGCAGGAACGGAACGCCATCGACGGCAATAACTTTACTGAAGGTGCCGGGGGCGCTGGCGGCAGCCCAAAAGGAAAGTATGCCACCCATGCTATGTCCCATGATGACCGGCGACTTCAATTTTTTAGTTTTGATGTAGGCCAGCAGATCGTTCTTGACGGCTTCGAGGAAATTTGGTTGTAATGCGGGCGGTGTACCACCAAAGCCGGCGAGTGTTACGATGTGGCACTCATAACGGTCCTGGTAACGAGCAACGGTTTCTTTCCAGACATCGCCGTTACACGAGAAGCCGTGGATAAGAATAAGGGGAGTACCTTTTCCTTTTACGTCGACTATAAAATGTTGTTGATCATGTGCTGTCAGATGGGCAAACAGAAGACCGGCGAGCAAGGCAATAATAGGTAAGGAGAAGATGCGTTTCATACGGTATTGTTTTGGTTATGAGCCAAAGGAACTGTGGCCGGCCGCGATTTGAAATATTTCTTGACCAACTGCAAAATGTTACTGACGATCTGTATGTGTCCAAGCGCTCGCTTGGTGTTGACTGACGAATAGGGGAAGGGACTCGGGAAAGAGGAGGAGGCCGTAGTTGATCAATGACTTTAGCTGCTTTGTCAATGAAATTTGGAGTAAATCCGCCCAGTTGTGTTATTTTATCGTTGCATGAATACCGAACGCATTTGGTTTTGGCTGGACCGCCTAAAACTCTTTCACCTGTTTTTCTGGATCTTCCACTATTTCTTCTGGGTGATAGTATACCGGCCCATGTACAAGGATTCTACAGACCTGTACATGGTAATGGTTGTGTATGAGATCTTCAATATGATTACTTTTTATAGTATCTCCTATTGGGTGGCGCCACGTTTCTACCATCGCGACCGCTATTTCCTGGCGCTGGTGTTGTTCTTGTTGATACTAATCGTGACGTCGACAGGGCTGGCGCTTTCGCTCGTCCAGGTTACTTTGTGGCTGGGTAAAACCCCCACGTATCCACTTATCCTGTTCATTGGTTACACGATGGCCTCTAATATAATCGTGTTGGTCATTGGCACAACCCTGCGGCAGTTGACGGCGCGTTTACGTATGGCCGGAACCGCGGCGGCGGTTCGCCGCAAGCAGACCGAGGCCGAGCTGCAATACCTGAAGGCGCAGGTGAATCCGCATTTTCTTTTTAATGCCATCAACAGTGTGTATTTCCTGATCAAGAAAGATCCCGACCTGGCGTCTGAAACGCTGATCAAGCTCAGCGACCTGCTGCGCTTTCAGCTATACGACTGCTCGGAAGATACCATTACGATCGAGCAGGAGCGCGAGTACCTGGAAAACTATATGGCGTTGGAAAAGCTACGCAAAGGTGACCGCGTTATGCTGGAGTATAGTCCCGAAGGTGACTTACACGGCTTTCGTATGGCGCCGCTGGTGCTCATTGCATTTTTGGAAAATGCCTTCAAGTTTGTTTCCAATTATACCGATCGGGAGAACCTCATCCGTGTTATCTTGCGACGGGAGGAAAAGCTTTTCCGGGCGTCGTTCTATAATACGTATGAGCCTCTTCCATCGGCGATGGTCGGTGGCATCGGCATCCGGAATGTGAGGCGCCGCTTGGAGCTGCTGTATCCCGATCATACACTGGACGTCCGCGATGAACGGGGCACCTATTTAGTAACGTTAACCATTCCGTTGGCATGAATAAAATACGAACGCTTGTCGTAGAAGATGAACCGCTGGCGCGGGAAGGACTGTTGAACTATATCCAGGAGGTCGACTTCCTGGAAGTTGTTGCCGCCTGTGAAAACGCATTGGATGCAAATCGGGTGTTGTCGTCGACACGGGTCGACCTGATGTTTCTCGATATCCAGATGCCGCGGCTTACCGGGATTGATTTTTTAAAGTCACTCACAAAACGTCCGATGGTCATCATGACCACGGCCTATCCTAACTTTGCACTACAGGGATATGAGCTGGATGTCATGGATTACCTGGTAAAGCCGTTCCCGTTCGATCGTTTTCTAAAAGCTGCCAACAAGGCCCGTGATTTTTATACACTGCGTGCGCAAGCGCCACAGAACACCACGCCTGTCCGTGAGGACTACTTCTTTGTAAAGTGCGACTATCGTTATGAGAAAATTCATTTCGATTCGATCCTATATATCGAAGGTATGGAGAACTATATCGTAATTCATACAGTGGAAAAATCGTTTATGACGTTGCTTCGCATGAAGAATATCGAAGAGATTCTGCCAATACCGGCATTCATGCGTATTCATAAATCCTATATAGCATCCGTGAAAGCAATTACCGCTATCGATGGGAATGAAGTTGTTATTGGGTCGAAGCGACTTCCATTGAGTCGTGAGAGAAAGGCGGAGATCTTAGAACGGCTGTTAAAGCATTAGCAAGAGCATATACTATTCATCGGAATAGTATATGATGTTTCGGAAACGATGGTCCTGAAAAGATGTTCCGCAAATGAAGGACTTTAAATGAAAGATTTTTAAAGATGTAATTTTTACGGTGTAAAGGCCTGAATTTGGCCCTGTGACCGAAGAAATACTACTACGACAGTTTGCCGAGAGTGTGGCCCGCGTGTTTGTCGCCCTGCGAAAAGAAAAAGGATACACAAGCTATGAAAGCTTTGCGTTCGATCATGAGTTCCCGCGGGCGCAGTACTGGCGTGTGGAGACCGGCAGGCACAACCTTACACTGCGAACGCTTACCAAGTTATTGATCATTCACAACCTCACGTTGGAGGAGTTTCTGCAACGCGTGATTGCCGAGGCTGTCCGGCGGCCGTAAGGAGCCTGAATAAAAAATGCTATCTTACTGGCAGCATTTTTCAACACGGTTATGGATCTGTACAAAATTCTGACGGTAGCCCTAGGCGGCTCGCTGGGCAGCGTGGCCCGGTACATTACCGTGCGGTCGGTCGACGCGCGGCTGAACGCCATGTTCCCGTATGGCACCCTGGTAGTGAATGTAGTCGGCTCGTTTGCCATCGGCCTGCTGTACGGGCTGGCGCTGCGGAAGACTGGGTTCTCCGAACCCTGGCGACTGTTTTTGGGCGCCGGTTTCTGTGGAGGCTTCACAACCTTTTCGGCCTTTGCCTGGGAAAATTTTAGCTTGTGGGAGCAGAAAATGGCGCCAGCGGCCCTGATGTATGTGGCGGCGACCCTGGTTTTGGGATTTTTTTCGGTTTTTGCCGGAAGTTTTGTGAGTCGTTTTTTAGAATAGCTTTGTTAATCTGCGAAGCTTTGCTACTTTTGTCGCCCCAACACGCACACACACTGTAATTTCGTATTATCCACACACAGAATGCCCAGGTGGTGAAATTGGTAGACACGCTACTTTGAGGGGGTAGTGCCTTAACCGGTGTGCTGGTTCGAGTCCAGTCCTGGGCACCCGGCTAGTCCGCTGGATCACATAGGGAGACAGGTAGGACTGCACGTTGTAAAAACATAAACGCACATAACGATTATACCGAAGTGGTGGAATTGGTAGACACGCACGTTTCAGGGGCGTGTGTCGCAAGACATGGGGGTTCGAGTCCCCCCTTCGGTACTCCAACAAAAAAAGGCTTGTCATTGACAAGCCTTTTTTGTTTCCAATATCCCGGATGATTTGTCACGGTTAGATCATCAAGATGACCTACTTAAGCTTATGAGCTTCCTCCACTGCTAATAAAAAGATGAAGCTACGACGGTGACGCTATGCTATGTTATAGCGTATGCATCTTGTTGATTGCCCTATAAAGTTAACGTGGTTAGTCCTTTTTTTCCTGGTGTGGATTTTTCGAAGCGATGAACTCACGGGCGGCATTGATCATTGCGTGTTCTATTGTTTCCCAGGAGAGATTGATCAACATCTCTTTGATTTCGGCTGAAATACTATGCTGCGTGATATGAAATTCTGTTCCTGGGAACATATCCCGAAGTGTTAGCAGTAGTTCTCTTTTGTTGACTTTCTCACAGGTGAAAAAATCGATATCTACTGATTTCCGATGGCCTAAGTGAAGAGATATGGCTGTGCCACCGACGATCCTGAACATATTAAGTCGAGGATTGTCGCACAGTTGTTGGGCAATCGAAAGTAAATCGGACGTTACCGTTTCAGAATGAAGCATGGTTGATCACAAGTATCTATGCTCGGGATCGACATTGAGGAACAGATAGGCCATAACTCGTCCGGTTGGCTTCAATTTTTGGTTGCTCAGGACGCTGACTATTTTTTGATGGCCATAAAATTCAATGGCGGCGAAGATGTCTGCAATCTTGCCATACTCGAATATCCGGACAATGGCCCAATCGTCGTTTTCGCGTAAAGCAGCATCAACCCGTTCGGGACTAATATCCCAAAAAAGCTCTTTTCGCTCTGTTAATGGCGTTTTTAATGTTGCATTGCCTGACATATTGCTATAACGTCTATGCGAATTTATTAGTTTTTCGCGTTTTTCATTTGTTCAAGCCAGAAAGTGCAATCCCCATGCGATGTAGGCCCCGAAAAACGCTTTAACCAACGTCAGGCATGACGACGCAAATGTCTTTTGTGGTTGTTAAACAGTTTTTTTGGAAATCAATGGCAGCTTTTATCAAGCGACCTCTTCCAACTTCATAATATGCTCGCGGCTCCATTGTGATAGAAGCTTCATGATTTCACGGAGCGATTCTCCTTTATCACTTAACGAATAGACTACCCTGGGTGGAATTTCCGGAAATGCAGTGCGAATGATTATCCCGTCGGTTTCCAGTTCCTTGAGACTTCGTGACAATACTTTCAACGCCATGCCCGGCATGGATTTATGAATGTCGCCAAACCGCATTGGTTCTTTCAATAAAAGCCAAATAATGGGAGGCTTCCATTTGCCGCCAATCACATCAATGGTGCTTGTGATCGGGCAGTCATCGGCATGGTGAAATTTTTTTTGGCTTTTTTCCTGCTCCGTTTCCATACATTCAAAATTACTACCTTTTTGTCATTACTAGACAAAAAGGTAACTACTTGCCAAAAGTACACTATTGGGATAGTTTTGGTAAACAAAAAGAAAGTAAATATGAAAATTATCATCATTGGCGCCTCCGGGACGATCGGTAAGCATGTTGTAAAAGCATTGGAGCAAGATCATGAAATTTTAAAAGCAGGATCAAAAAGTGGTGATCTGCAGGTCAACTTGAACGATCCTGATTCCATAAAGCAGATGTATGAAATGGCAGGTTCTTTTGACGCGGTCGTGTGCGTAGCCGGGGATGGTCACTTTGGCCCGTTAAACAAAATGACAGATGCTGACTTCAGAGTAAGTGTGAACAGCAAATTAATGGGCCAGGTGAATTTGGTGTTAATAGGTCAGCACTATATTAATCCAAAAGGGTCGTTCACGTTGACGTCGGGGAGTTTGGGTGATGACCCCGTGGTGCTGGGAGCTTCGCTCAGTACCGTTAATGCTGCTATCGATGGTTTTGTGCGTGGGGCGTCGATCGAATTGGAAAACGGTGTGCGGATCAACTCTGTGGGGCCGGATGTGGTAGAAGAATCACCGGGCTATTTTCCTTATTTTCAAGGACGAATACCCGTGTCCATGCATCGTGTGGCTCAGTCATATGTGAGAAGCGTGGCTGGCGCACAGACAGGAAAAACGTATAAGGTTTTATAACTGGCTTCTTGAAATGAAATAGTATTCAGCAGTATAAGGAATAGAGATCGGGTAATCTTAGAGTATGACTATCCTGTTTTGACTTTCTGACTGTCGCGGTATAAAAACGAATGCCTGCAGAGGATGCTGCAGGCATTCGTTTTCATTGCCCGGTCAGATCGGCAAGACGTTCAGGCTGGTTAAGAAAAAGAACGGTGCGCTACAACGTTGACATTAGAAGAGCGGCATCCCATACTGATGTTTCTTACTTATAAGCTGCTTGCAAGTCTTTGCGCAGGGTCGTGATGGAGTACTTGTTATAATAATCGCCTGTGGCGTCGTAGCTCTTGTTGATGTGGCTCAGACTACGCTTGTCCAGCAGCTGATACATTTGCGTGGCCGTGAAGATCTCGTCGTAGTTTTGCTTATACGCGTACGCCTCCATCTCCTGAATGTGCTGGTAGGCATTGCGGACCGGTCTTTCGGTAAAGAAATCAATGATCATCAACGAGCCGCCATCTTTCAGTACCCGGTCTGTTTCGGCAATGGACTTCAGCAACATCTCACGGTCTACCACATATAGCACAAATCCGATTACGATCAGGTCAAAGGTCCCATTAGAAAATGTCGATAGATCATCGGCGGTACCTCTTACAAATTGTACCTCCGGATATTGTTGCTTGCCTTTGTCAATCGCTTCTTGGGAAGGTTCGATGCCGGCCACAAACGAACCAAACTGGCTGCGGATAGCCTCGAGGCGATAGCCTGTGTTGCAGCCGATTTCCAGTACACGCTGCGGTGTATAGTTATATTCTTTTAGCAGGTTGATTACCACGTCCTTTTCCGGTACATAAGAAACGCCTCTATTCCGGTTAAAATAGTTGTCTGCTTCGTAGTGCAGGAATGCTTCTTTTTGTGTTTTACTTGTCATGGGTCTTAACAGGGTTTCTACTCTGGCCACGTGAATAGGTTTACACCGTGACCGATCTGTACAATTTAAAGATTTTTACGCTTCTGTTAGAGAAGCATTAACTTTTTTTGCGAATTATTCGGGGAATTGACTTTCCAATGAGGTGGCTGGGGCCGTTGGGGGGCGCAGGATTGTCGCGGTACAAGACGGCATACATTTTGTCGGCAAAATATAGCTGAAGGCCCATCTTTTCCTGATACCAGCGAACATCCCGATCGATGTCAGTCGTAGGGAGGACGGGAATGGTATTGAGGAATGTTGTATTCATTTATTTCGGTATTCCGGCTTTCTGTTTTTCATAAGCCATTGTTTTATCCCAGGCTTCTCTTGTCATAATGATTAAGTCCTTGTCTTTGCAGTCCCAGATGGAAACATGCCTGGCACCTATAACAAAATGTTGCCCCCAGGGTATGTGGGGTGCATAAAGCAGTAGCGTGCAGACATCGGTGGGGGTGATTAGATCGCCTGTTTCCGGTAGATGGGTGTGCATCGTGGCCAGGACTAGTTTACCGTCCTGTTGATCGTATTTTATCGGGATCAGGTTCTTGTGCAGTAATCGTTTCTGTTTTAGGATATTGTTGTTGTCAAACGTCAGCAGGTAATCATTGCCAAAGACGACGATGCCCTGTTGCTGAGGGGCCGTTAAGACATATACCCTTTTTCCTTGCTTGTCGCTTACCGGAATAAAATTGGGACTCATGTTTTTGTATGAATGAAACAAGGTGTCGGATGAGTACGTCTGGATAGCGGTCTGACGGATCGTCACGAGGTCCTGTTCATGCCTGGTCAATGCCCGCTCCTGTCCGTCGACAATGGCTGTTTGTGTATTATACGTGCTGTCGAAGGTGAACGTACCGATCACCCTGGGAGTCGCATCTTTTGAAAAGAATACACAGATGGCTTTGTTTCCGGATAGATAAGAGATGTATCCGCCGGTGTTTTCTTTTCTTTCGCCATACTTCGCCAGGAAAAGATCGGTTCCAACCCAGGCAGCCATTTCTGATTTGTATAGTTGGGTTCCTTCTTGAACGATCTCGGCCCGGGATTGTGCATAGGCGTGGATTCCCGGAAGGATCAGAACGCATAGAACAAGAAACTTTTTCATAAACTGCGGTGTGGCAACAAGATAAGCCTTTTTTTGCCTTCTTATCGTGCCTCCACGCCAAACCGCTGCCGCAGTTTCTCTTCTTCCAGATCCAGCTGCGTCAGATACTTTCGCACCAGCTCTTCATCAAACTCCTCCTTCCGATTGATCTTATGTAATAGCTCGCGCTTATGCTGGATCAGCTCGGTAACAATCGTATGATACCGATGCCCGCTTTCCGGTAATGCATCAATTTCCGGTGATCCCTGCGTGGTCAACAAACGCAGCTCATTCTCGATATTTACCCGCAGATTTTGCAACGGTATATTCCGCGTAAGATCCGAAGTATAGTGTTCATTCAGTAGTGCGAGGGTCTTCTCGTTCAGCTTCCGCTGGATGATAGCTTCTTGTTCCGACGAGGTGATAACAGTATCCCGGTCGGGGATTTGAAGGAAACGGATGACGGCGGGCAAGGTTAATCCTTGTACCACCAACGTGATCAGGATCACCATGAAGGTGATGAAGAGGATCATGTTGCGTTGGGGAAAGGCCTGACCGTTGTCGAGCAATAACGGTATAGACAAGGCCGATGCGAGCGACACCACGCCACGCATACCAGCCCAACCAAAGACAAGTGGCATGCGCCAACCCGGGCTGCTGTCGGCCGTGGTAATAAACCGGCTGATGAACACGGTAAAGACGGAGGCGCCGAGGCAGGAGAGGATGCGGGTGATGATGATCACCACCGAAATGATGAGTCCGTATAGAATGGCGCTGGGCAGCGCGTCGGGGCCGAGACCTTCGACAATGACGGGCAGCTCCAATCCGATGAACATAAAGACCAGGCCGTTGAGTACAAACCCGAGTGTACTCCAGACATTGACACCCTGCAGGCGGCTGATGTGGTTCATGATCTCATACCGGCGGCTCGAGAGAAATAAGCCACCGCTGACCACGGCCAGGACACCTGACACGTGGAAATGCTCGGCTGTTGTATACATGGCGTACGGGGCGATCAGCGTTAGCACCGTGTCCATGCTGGGCGTGGTAGGTAGCCAGCGGATGATGGCGTAGAAGATGAGCGCAATGAGCAGACCGGTAATGGTACCCATTACAATGACTACGACGAAGCTGACGGCAGCCTGTTGCCAGACAAACGTACCGGACGCTACAGCCGCGAGGGCAAATCGAAATACCACCAAACTGGAGGCATCGTTCAGCAGGCTTTCACCTTCAATGATGGAGACCAGCCGTTTCGGCACCCGCACACCACGCATGATCGTCGTGGCCGACACGGCATCGGGTGGTGAGATGATTCCGCCCAGGAGGAAGCCCAGGGCGAGGGTAAAGCCGGGGATGATGCTCGCCGAGACAACGGCGACCACGCCGGCGGTGAGGATGACAATGCCGAAAGCGAACGAGCCGATTACGCGCCGCCATTTCCAGAAGTCTTTCCAGGAAGTTTGCCAGGCAGCTTCGAAGAGCAGCGGCGGCAGGAAGATGAGGAAGATGATTTCGGGGTCAATGGAGATCTCGGGTAGGGCGGGGACAAAGCTGATGGCCAGTCCGCCGAGCACCAGGACGATGGGGTATGAAATCTTCAGGCGCTGGGCCAGCATGACCAACGCCAGAATGATAAATAATAAGACAATGTAAAGGGTAATGATCTGAGGCATGGGGAGACCGGTGTACCGACAAAGATAATAAAGTTTTATGCCTGCCGGCGGTTGCGATGCGGCGACCAATTCTTACAATTTTCCGACTTTTTTGCGGAGGGAAGGGGCGAGGTTGGTATATTTCAAGCCGGTAGACCTATTGATCGTATTGCTATGCTCGAAAACCTGATAAATTTATATGATCGCGACTTGCGGCGCCTGGAAACGGAGCTCTCTACATTTCGCCAGGAGGAAAACCTGTGGCGGGTTACCGGACAGATTGCAAACCCCGCCGGCAACCTGGGGCTACACCTGGTCGGCAACCTCACTACCTATATCGGCAAAAACCTCGGCGGCATCGACTATATCCGGGACCGCCCCGCGGAGTTCTCGCGACGCGATGTGCCTCTTTCCGAACTCCTGGCCATGGTCCGCACCACGCATGGACATGTGATCAGTACGTTGCAGCAATTGAAACGCGATGATTTGGAGGCGCGGTACCCCGAGGATGTATTGGGTTTTGAAATGACGAAGGGTTATTTTCTTTTACACTTGCTGGCGCACCTGGCGTATCATACAGGGCAGATCAACTATATACGGCGCATGCTGGAGTAGCCGTGTGAGCGTGGAAGCGAGATCGATATGGCGTGCTTTGCAGTTGGTTAATTATCATGGCGAAACAGGTGGAGTCTTTTTTAGTAAAATTGAACTTTGGGTATTCTCGTCTGTCACATATACCTCTTTGTTGAGTAAAACTGAGATATCATTGAGATAGTTAAGAAAGTTGTCATGATCTATCATTGATTTAAACCCTCTTGGGTCGATGTCATTTTCGATTTCGCCATCATCAAAGAAGTAACACATAATGATGATCGAATTCAATTTAATTTTGGCCTGGATTGTTTCTCTGTCGTTTGA
This sequence comes from Dawidia cretensis, assembly GCF_018598175.1. Lineage (GTDB taxonomy): Bacteria > Bacteroidota > Bacteroidia > Cytophagales > Cyclobacteriaceae > Ohtaekwangia > Ohtaekwangia cretensis. The sequence goes on along the minus strand of NZ_JAHESE010000024.1, from coordinate 44,889 downwards.
TTCCCAGTATTCCTCGACAATTTTGAGGTCGATTTTGTCGCTTGTGGATTCTGTCTTGGCATCGTAAAATTCAACGATGTATTTCTCGTTTACTAAGTCTATCCATTTTTTCCAATCTGTCTTGGTTGTGTTGAGAACGTAAATGTCACGTAACGATCCATCCTCAAAGTAGATTTTGTCTTTTAATTCTTGCCAGTGCATGTTGATATTCAAATTAATCCTTCGCAAAAAGTATTTTGATAGAAGCAATCTGTCGGATCCAGCGGGCATGTTTTTTGTCGCCGGGGGCTACAATGCGAAATGGACCTTCGCCGATGGGTAGCGGCTTGCCATCGACCTCGTACGCAAGCACAACCACTTTGTCTGTAAATTCAGGATCTACTTCCGCTAATGAATATACCACTTCGTAGCCATCCGTTGCCTTTATTCGAATGTATTTTGCCAGGTTTTCGCCGCGCAGTTGTCCGCCGAGTGTTACGCCTGCCTGCTGGAGCACTTCGTGCAATGCTACGCCGGTATAGCTGTGTTCTTTGCCGTCGCGATCTTTTGCCTTTATCGGGGTGTTCTTAAATGTTGCCAGGTCTTTGATGGTCAGTGTCAGCGGTGTCTGCACTTCACCTTCTACCTTGAGGGTGGCAGCCGTTTGCGCGTGGACGGTAAACGTGAATACGATCAGAAATAATGCTATTATTTGTTTATACATAAAGTCAGTGATTTGCATGAGGATCGGCAAAGGCCGGGTTCGTAATAAAAGTTGAGTCTGTTAACATAGTCAGGAAAGCGACCAGGGCTTTCTTCTCTTGTGCCGTTAGTTGAAGGCCCCGGCTACCGCCTGTGCCTGCTTCGTTTGTAATGAATGGGCTGAGCGTTGCGCTGGATTGTATATGGTCACTGTAATGATCCAGGACGTCTTCGAGCGTCCTAAAACGTCCATCGTGCATGTACGGCCCCGTCAATGCAATGTTGCGTAGCGTAGGCACGCGAAAGCGCCCGCGGTCCTCGGCGCGGCTTGTGAAATCAAAGCGGCCCGCATCTTTTGCTATAGTATCCAGGCCGTTGTTGTGAAAGACGTCGAGGAAGGTCTTGGGGGTGCCGTGGCAGTGGGTGCAGTTTGCGCCTCGTGCCCCCATGCCGGTCATGGGCGACATGAAAAACAAGGTGATTCCCACAAGCTCTTGCACGGTAGGTTTATATTCTCCGCGCAGGTAGCGATCATATGGCGCATCTGCAGAAATGAGCGACCGTTCGAATTGTGAAAGGGCCTTTACGATGCGGTCTGGTGTGATCTGGTCGCTGCCAAAGGCTTGTCGGAACAATGCGGAATATATTACCTTTTTCTGAAGCTTTTGCGCCGCAGCTTCGAGGGGCTGTCCCATTTCATGCACATCGGTTAACGGGACTATGGCCTGTGCTTCCAGGTTGTCAGCGCGGCCATCCCAGAAATAACTGCGCACCCACAACAGGTTTGAAAGCGACATCGCGTTGCGCCGCGTGCGCGTTCCGTCTACACCCTCGCTAAAAGCTTTTCCATCGGTAAACGCCAGTGCCTGTTGGTGACAACTGGCGCAGCTTAAGGTATTGTTAACCGACAGCGCCGGTTCATAGAACAACATCCGCCCCAGGTGTACACCTTCTTGTGTCATGGGGTTATCTGCCGGAATGTTAAAGCGGCTACCAAAGTTCGCGGGATATTTGAGTGTATAGGGTACCGGGTCCTGCTGTGTAGAGGCCAACAGACAAAAGCTCCCCACCAGCACAACGGCCAGGCGCCAGGTGCCAGCGTAGCGGAACAGGTGGGGGCGAAGTTTTTTCATCGGATTATAAATTACTGAATATCAGTGTGAGCATAAAATTGCGGCCTGCTTCCGGGAAGCCTTCGATCAGGCTGTAATCGCGGTCAAAGATGTTGTTGACACCACCTTCGATCGAAACGTATTTGTACACTTTGACGGAGGCTTTGGCATTGACCAGTGTGTAACCATTTGCTTTTGTGCCGTAGCTGGTGCTATAGCGTTTGCTGTTGTACTCCACGCTGGCCAGCAGGTTAACCCGCTGTAGAAACGTATAGTCGAGGGCGCCGAACAGTTTGTGGTTCGGAACGTTTGTAAAGCGAATGCCCGGCAGGGTCTCGTTCTTCCTGCGCATGTAGGTATAGTGCACGGAAGCATTCAGGCCTTTCAATGCCACCCAGTGAATACTACCTTCTACACCATAGAAAAGGGCATCACCGGTATTTTGCAGCTGGAAGCGTCCCGGTTCAACGTTGTCGACTTGCTGGATGATGTTGGTAATGTCGCGCGGAACACGGACGCCTGAATATCAAGAGCAGGCGTCAGCTTGCCGGTGTAGCGCAGGTCGTAGTTCACGGCTACCTCGGCGGTAAGGTCGGGGTTCGGCAGCGCCTGGCCCATGCGGTAGGAGTACCGGTCTTTGATCGTGGCAAACCGTGTTTTTCGCGCCACGGCCCCGAATAGCGTATGACGTGGATTAATGCTCCACGAAATGCCAATCTGGGCATTGACCGCCGTGTTATCGTTTGACGGAAAGTCGGAGATGGCTTGCGTCGTGGCGTTATAGTCTTCTGCCTGATCACTCTTGCGCGTGTTAAAGCTCACACCAGGAATGATGGAAATGGCGGGGGTAAGCTGATAGGTATCTTCCAGACCGATCGATGTCGTGTTGTCAATGAAGGTACGTTGCGGCTCTCCTGCATTGTTTTCGCGGTGGACATCGCGTTTGAGTTGTACGGCGAGCTTGAGCACGTGCGCTGTAAAGATACGGGACGCCAGCTCGGCATGACCCCCTACGGTATAATCATCGTAGTAGCTCTTAAAGGCATAGGGACGTGTAATGGCCGTGTACGTTGTGTCGTCGTAGCTAAAGAGCTCGTTCACGAACGTGTCGTAATACAGGCGTGTTTTGATCGTATTCTTTTCGCCCATGGCTGTATTGGAAATGAAATACAGGCTTTGTTTGTCCCACATGGGCCATTGCCAGAAGCGGGCGCGCATGGCGGGGTCCGTACCGATATAGGGTGGTGTACCTTTCTCACCGTGTTGATTGACATAGCCGACCACATACTCGTCAGTAGCGTTGGGTGTAAAGCCAGCTTTTACGCTAAACTTCAGATCGTCGCGATACGCATTTTGGCGTTCGTCGCTGTATTGGTTTGTGCGAAATGTAAAGTCGTCGGACAAAGGATAATAATCTTGCTTGAGTTGCGACGCCCCCAGTTGCACGTAGAATTTTTCAAAGCGTGATCCGGCGTTTACATGCCAGCGGTAACCGTCGCCGCTAAAGATGCCGGCACTGCCGTTGAGGTCCAGCTTTTTAACGGGTTTGCGCGATACGAGATTGATCGCACCGCCCATGGTGTTGGCGCCATAGAGTATCGAAGCAAAGCCTTTGGATACGTTCACTTCCGCCAGGTCGAAGGTTGTAAAACGTCCCATGTCGACATAACCGTCGTACGGCACGTATACCGGCACGCCGTCGATGAAGACGGGCACCTGCCGTAAGTCGAAGCCACGCACATATACTACAGATTCATTCCGTGGTCCTACGTTGGCCAGCGAAACACCGGGTAACAGGTTCAAGGCATTGGAAACATCGTTTCGGTTAAACTTTTGGATCGTGGCCGCCGAGACACGCTGTGTGCTATCCTGGTCGCGGATGCCGACGATCTCTACCTCGCCAAGCTGGAAGGTACGGTCAGTCGTAGTGGCAGGTGATGTGGTTTGTGCGGCAGCCTGTAAGGATAGTGCAGTGCCGAGCAGGAGTAAATTTCGTTTCATGAAATGGCTAGGATTCGATATGTATGGACGTACATATCGAAAGATACGAAAGAATTACAAACAGATTTTGTAAGGGGAGAAAGAACTATGAATGTTCGGTTCGCCGGTGACCAGCGCCGGGTTTCTACCGATCGGCGGCCTAGAGCAGTTTCAGCAGGTCTTTGTTTTTGTCAACGATGGCTTGCAACTGTTTACTCATTTTTTGGTAAGCTGCCACCACTTTGCGGCCAGTCTCCGTAACCTCGGCGTAGCCACCTTGCTGGCCACCTTTTTGCGTCACCACAAAAGGCTTGCGTCCACGGGTGTTCATCTCATCCACCATGACCCATGCCTTCTTGTAAGACATGCCCATTTGCCGTGCGGCCTGTGCAATCGAACCCGACTCCTGAATAAGCTCGAGCAACTCAGCCCGACCGGGGCCAAAGAATTTTTCGCCATCGAGATCAATCCAACAACGTACGCGTATTTCCTTTTTCATATAGTCATGCTGTATAGTTCTCTCCCAGATCCAATATCTTCAACACTCCCTGTATTTTACCTTCCTTCTCCAACTCCCTCAACACCCGCACAGGCTCTCCAATCGGCTCATCACTCAAATTAAACGTTCCATAATGCATCGGCACCAACACCTTCGCCCCCAAATCGTGAAACGCCCGCACTGCATCGCCTGGCGAAATATGCACCGGGTGCATAAACCACTCCGGCTTATACGCCCCTATACCGATAATCGCGATATCAATACCTGGAAACACCACCCGCGCATCGGCAAAGTGACTACCATAGCCCGTATCGCCGCTAAAGTATAGTGTATGATGCTCGCTTTGTAATACAAATGCGCCCCAGAGCCGTTTATTCGTGTCGCGGATGCCGCGCTTCGCCCAATGGCGTGTAGGCAGGAAGTATATATTCACGGCAGGGCTTGTCAGATACTGTTGATACCAACCCGCCATCTGGATGGGTCTTCGTCCTGCCCAGGGCCGTAACAGCTTTTCCATCTGCAGGCCGGTAAGGATGGCCGCTGAGGGATGCAGGGCCCGGATGCGTCGGATAGACTCCTCCTGACAATGGTCGCGGTGGTCATGCGAGATGAGCAGGTAGTCCAGGGGCGGTAACATTTCAGGTGTAAACGGGGCAGGCGTATAGCGGTGGGTGAGGGGTATATCGTAAAATACCGGGTCGATCAGGATGTTTATACCGGCCAGCCGTATAAAAAAAGAGGCATGTCCAAGCCAGACGATGCAGTCGGTTGTATCATGTATGAAACGGGTGTCGTGTTGAATCTTAAGCCGGAAGGTGTCAGCTTGCTTCTCTTGCTGTTGCGGTTTAGGACCAAACTTCCATTTTAATACATTCGACAATGCCGGTATATAGGGGTATTCGTGGTTCATGAACCGGCCTGTCCCGTCGATAGGGGTACCGGGCCAACCTTGTTTACAGGTATATAGAGCTGGGTTATACGTGTATTGCGTTGCTTGATCCAAGGCTTGTAAAATAACAATTGTAGGGGTAAACATAACATTTCCCCAAAAATGATTTGGGATTTGCGTTTCTTTGTCCCTTACCATTACCCCACACTATACCGGCATGGACCTTTTTTTAATGATTGTTCTGGCCCTCAATACCGTTTGGTTTGCTGTTGCGTTTTGGTTTTTCAGCATCCGGCCGCAGCGTGCAGCGCGGCTGTTGGTGCCCTGGCGGGACCGGTATGAAGCTTCTTTTGCGGTGTTAATTCACTCCCTGCGGTTTCTCGGCGGCATGAATCTGGCGCTGGCGTTGTATTCGCTGTTATTAGTGCTGCATCCCGAGCTGTGGCACGTTCCTCTGCAGGTGGTGATACCGCTGATGATCTTTGGTGTGGCGCACGGCAGCCAGTTCTATTTTAATTTGCAGCTGGCCATTCGCCAGGCGCGGGGGGAACGTTACCTGTGGCCCGTATGGAAGGGGCCCATGTTGGGGATCTTTCTGATCGATGCCACACTCAGCGTGCTGAACTTTACGTGCGGTATATTGTTGTTTCCGCCGTCTGTTCCGCATTGATCTTACATGCGGGGTTTCCAGGGTGTTTCGGGCGCGTTCAGGTCCTGCGTCATCTGACGTGACAGTACAAAGAGATAGTCCGAAAGCCTGTTCAGGTACTTTATTACTTCCGATGGTACACCTTCTGCGTGGTGCAAACTAATGGCCAGGCGCTCGGCGCGACGGCAGACCGTGCGGGCGAGGTGGCAAAACGATACGGCCTGGTGCCCACCGGGCAATACAAAAAAGCGCAATGGCGGAAGTCCTGCCTCCATCGTGTCAATTTCTTTTTCCAGTTGCTGTGTGTCAGCTTCCGACAGTGCGGGGATCTTTACTTTAGTGTTACCGGGCTCGGTGGCCAGAATGGAGCCAATGGTAAAAAGGCGGTCTTGTATTTCGACGAGTGCGGCGTGGCGTGGCCGGTTTACTTCCTGGTCGCGGACGAGGCCGATCCATGAATTCAGCTCGTCGATGGTGCCATAGGTATCAATGCGGAGGTCGTCTTTGGAAACACGCTTTCCGCCGAACAAGGCGGTAGTGCCCTGGTCGCCCGTTTTGGTATAGATTTTCATGCGTGGGCGACGGCCGGCCGGCGGTTGATGGCATCGTTCTTTTTATCCCATTCAATGAGCCCGTCGCGCAGGCGTATGATGCGGTGGGCATAGTGGGCAATGTCGTCTTCGTGTGTTACCATGATGATGGTATTGCCCTGGTCGTGCAGCTCCTGGAACAGGTCCATGATGTCGTACGACGTTTTGGTATCGAGGTTACCCGTGGGCTCGTCGGCGAGAATAATAGACGGGTTGTTGACAAGGGCCCGGGCGATGGCGACGCGCTGACGCTGACCACCGGAGAGCTCGTTGGGTTTGTGGTGGTAGCGGTCGGCCAGGTTTACGCTTTCGAGGGTGGCCATGGCGCGTTCTTCGCGTTCGGCTTTGCCGTAGCCCGCATAGATCAGCGGCAGGGCCACATTTTCCAGTGCCGACGCGCGGGGGAGCAGGTTGAAGGTTTGAAACACAAAGCCGATCTCCTTGTTGCGAACCTCGGCCAGCTGGTTTTCAGTCATTTCGCTTACCGGGTGGTTGTTGAGGCGATAAGTGCCGCTGGAGGGAGTATCGAGACACCCCACAATGTTCATCAGGGTCGACTTTCCGGAGCCGGATGGCCCCATAAACGCCACATATTCGCCTTTATCGATGGAAATGGTCACATCCTGTAGGGCGTTTACGATGTTACTGCCCATTTTATACATCCTGGACAGGTGGCTGGTTTCAATGATCTTCATGCTGGATATTAGTTGACGATTTAACGGCAGAATTACAAGTCATATTTTTAGTGAGACGACGGAGTGGTGATAAAAGTTTCACAGGCCTGGATCACTTCGTTGTCTTTTAGAATGCGGGTATGGCCGAGGCCTTCCGTGCGCAACAGTTTCGCCGACGGGTATACCCGTATGAGCGCCTCTGCATGTGCCAGCGATACTTCCCGGTCGTTGGCGTCGTGCACCAGCATGAGCGACAGCGGCGTGGGCAGGTGGCGGATAAAATGCAGGGCAGTGAATTCGTCGAAGGGCTTGCCATAGGCGCGCAACACATATTCCTTAAAGAACGTACCGGTAGCAGGCGAGCCCTGGATGGCGCGCAGATAGGTGTTGATGATCTCGTCGCCGACGGTGGGGCTGGAGATGTTAATGAGCTTTTTGATGGGTAAGCCGTGCATGGCGGCCATCAGCACCGCACCGCCGCCAAAGGAGTGGGCGATGACGGCGTCGGGTACGCCTTTCAACGCAACGATCTTTTGCAGTGTTTCTTCAAATTCGACGATGTGGGTTTTTGATCCTTGAGAGCGGCCGTGCGCGGGCCCGTCAAAGCCAATCACGCTATACCCTTTGGCCAGCAAGGGTTTTATAAAACGCCGGAATTGTGTGGCGCGGCCGGACCACCCGTGCACCAGCAGCACGTATGGACTGCCCCCCGAGCCCCAGGCATATGCCTGAATACGTTTGTTTGCGGCTTCAAACGAGAATGGCTGCGCAAACGACTCGGCCTTCTTTTCTTTTTCCGGCAACGGATACCGCACGGGCTGGAAGAACAATCGCACAAAGTAGCGGTGGGCAAGGCCGGGCGCAATTCTCTCAACACGCGGGTATGCCCAACGCACAAATTTCAACAGGGCCGGGGTCTTATCCTTTTTTTTCATCTATTGGGCATTGCAAAGTGTAACTGCCCGGCAGTTAACGGCATTAATGTACGCAGGATATGGTTACGAAATTGTACATTATCCCCTGGGATCGATCGCAAATGTAAAATCGTTTTGCCGGTAGGCAAACGTACTCAGGTCATATACACGTTCGGTATAGCGCACGTGGTTGTCGTGGTCGACTAATACCACCGTCGAGCACCGGGTACCGTAACTACCGGTCTTGATGAACATCGACGACAAGGCTTCCTCGCGGTCGAGCGTGAGGCCTGTATCGGGCAGTGCGTCTTTCGGTGCGCGGTGTTCGTCATAGAGCGCCGTGAACAGCTCGTCGGGTTGGAGGGTCTGTTGTAGCAGCAGGGGTTTGATCTTTTCTTTGCCGCGTACGACTTTCGGCCACGGTGTTTCCAGCAAGTGGTTGCTGAGGCCGTAGAACCCCGGCGGCAATTTATCCACGCCTTCTTTATAGTTTGAGTAATACCAAAGCTGGTCTGGGTGGCCCATCACCAGGTTAAAGCCATTATATCGTTTGCCGTTCTGCGCGATGCGTTGCAGGTAGGCGTCGGGTGATTCCGCGCCGATGAGATAGTCTGACACCAATGCGCCGCGCGTGGGCGCTTGCGGGTCGATGTGCAGCGGGTCGCGGTAGTTGGTCAGCAGACTGATGCGACCGCTGCGTGTCATGCCCATCCACGTGCCGCCCCCCTCCAGGTCGCGGCCGCCGACAAGTGCGGGATGATCTGCCCAAAAGTGGGCGTCCTCCGTTTTGCGTTGATAGAATTCGTCGCGGTTGGTGGCGACAACAAGCTTATAGGTTGGGTGGATGCCCACCGCAAAGAATGCGAGACACATGGTGCAAAGATAGCTTACTTGAGCCGATACCGGTAATTGCTATTCCACCAAAGCTTTTGGATCCGTCCGTCTTTATCGCGTTCAAAATATAGCTCTTCGCCCAGCTCGCCGTCGTCGCGAATGCGGCGGAATGTATTGTCTTGTGTACGTTTCCATAGGATCAGCGCATGTTTAGGATTGTCCGCCGGCAGGAACATGGTGGCAAGCTTATCACCCCAGGTCGATACCGCAAGCTCCGAGCCCCACGGCTGACCGCCGTAGAGTCCGCAGAACGGCACCAACGAAGCATCCACTTTGTCGGAGGGTTTGTCTTCGCATGCTTTGGCCAGCATGGCGCGCATGCCTTCATAATATTTATTCGGGTCGGTGCCGATGGCATTGATCAATACAATAAACGCAAGCTTGTCTTGCGGACTGAGAATGATGAGGCTTTGGTAGCCGGGACAATAACCGCTGTGGCTCACAAAGGTTTTGTTGTCGGTGTGGGTGATCTTGAAACCAAGGCCCCAGCTTGTTTTCCAATTGGGGTCCATGTATTGCACTTGCTGCATTTCCCGGAGGGTGGATGCGCGCAATATTTCGGTGCCGTCATTTTTTTCCAGCAACCGGAATTGCCACGACGCAAAGCGTGCCAGGTCTTCTACGGTAGAAGTATATCCCGCCGCGGGCGTAATGCCTTTGGTGTCAAACCGCGGTATCGGCCGGCGCTCGCCTTTGCGGCTTAATTCACTATAACCGCCCGCGACCTTTTCTGTTTCCCCTGTGGGAAACGTCGTATGCGTATGAAGCAACTTGAGCGGCCGCAAAATGTGTTCTTCCACGTACTGTGTATACGACATACCACTTACCTCTTCAACGATATAGCCCAGCAATGAAATGCCGAGGTTGCTGTATTGAAAATATGTCGACGCCGGATAAAGTGTTTGCTGTTGTTTTATTTTCTCGACGACCTGTTCTTTCGAAGGAAAGTTGTTTTCGGTCCAATACGGAAAATCGATCTCGCGTGGCAAGCCGGAAGAGTGGGTAAGCAATGTGCGTACAGTGATGGGCGCGCTGCCCGGATGTGCTTGTTTGATGGAGAACCACGGCAGGAGCGACGCCACGTCGTCATCGAGGCGCAGCTTGCCGGCGTCGCGCAGTTGCAATACCGCCACAGAGGTAAACAACTTGGAAATAGAACAGATGCTATAAAGTGTACTGGCGTCGGCGGGAATCTTTTTGGCTATATCCGCTTTGCCATAGCCTTTGCTCCAAAGCAGTTCCTGATCTTTTACAATGCCTACTGAAATGCCGGGCAGCCTGTCGTAATCAGTTTGCGCATCAAACCAAAAGTCAAGCAGTTTGATGGCTTCGGCATATGCGGGTGGAACCGTTTGTGCACGTGTGTGCACAGCGGGAAGCAACAGCAGTATGAGTAAAATTCTTTTCATGACGAGGGTTGTTGGCATTCAATATAGAAGTATCCGGGTGGGTGGAGGAATTGTTTTCAGGATGAAAGGTTGATAGACGTGCCTCCACGGTTCAGACCGGTCCTCACCGGAAAGTGGTGGCCGGCGCGAACGGCCTCAAAACAACTCGAGTTGCTCGGGAAGAAGTGTAAAGGATTTGCGATGATACGGGGTGATGCCCTGCGCGCGAATGCCATTGCGGTGTGCATCGGTGGGATAGCCGGCATTGGTTTCCCAGCTATAACCGGGATAGTGCGCAGCCAGGGATGTCATGAGGTCGTCGCGATAGGTTTTAGCCAGAATCGAGGCTGCCGCGATGGCCAAATATTTGCCGTCGCCTTTAATGATGCATTCGTGACGGATGTCCAGGTACGGCACAAACCGGTTGCCGTCAATGAGCAGCAACGTAGGTGTAACCGTGAGCCGTGCGATGGCGTGGTGCATGGCTTTGAACGACGCGTTCAGAATGTTGATGGTGTCGATTTCTTCGTTGCTGATTTCTGCGACAGCCCACGCCAGGGCATCGCGCTGCACATCGATGCGCAACAGCTCGCGTTCCGCTTTACCAAGCTGTTTGGAATCGTTTAGCAGCGGATGTTTGTATTTTTTTGGGAGTACGACGGCGGCCGCCACGACCGGCCCTGCCAGGCAGCCGCGTCCGGCTTCATCGCAGCCAGCTTCAATATGGTCGTCGGAAAAGGAGGCGAGTAACATGAGCGGGGTAAAAATAAGGAAAGTCGGGCGCAGAAAAAATGTGATATATTGCCGGCTACGAGTTTTTTATGGCAGAGAAGCGTGCAAACCCCTGGACAACGTTGTCGGGCGCAGAAAAATATGACAACCCGTGGATCAACGTAACCGAGTACCAGGTCATAAACCCCGGCGGCGGCCGCGGCATTTATGGCAAGGTACATTTTAAAAATATTGCCATTGGCGTTGTAGCGTTGGACGCCGAAGGCTACACGTGGCTGGTTGGACAATTCCGCTACACGCTGGAAGAATTTCACTGGGAGATTCCCGAAGGAGGCGCACCGGCCGGCGAAGACCCGCTCGTCGCCGCGCAGCGCGAGCTGCGGGAAGAAACGGGGCTCATCGCCCGCAAGTGGTCGTTGTTGGTGAAAGTGCACACATCCAATTCCGTGACCGATGAAGGGGGATTTATCTTTCTGGCCGAAGAGCTGGAGGCCGGCCCCCGGGCATTGGAAGAAAGCGAAGCTGATTTGCAAGTGCGCCGGTTGCCGCTAAAAGAAGCTGTTGATATGGTCATGCGCAGTGAGATAACCGACAGCATGAGCATGGTCGGTCTGCTGGCACTGGCCCGCACAAAGGGGCTGGCATGACCTTACGCGCGCACTTCCGGGAAAACCTTATCCTGGCGTTGCCAGTGATGCTGAGCAACCTCGGGCACGTACTCATGGGCGTAACCGACACCATGATGGTCGGCCACCTGGGCGCAGAGTCGCTGGCCGCCGCCGGGCTCGCGCTGGTTGTCTTTAACGTCTTTATGTTGTTCGGCATTGGCGTGTCGTTTGCCATGACGCCACTCGTTGCCGCCGCGCACGGTGCCGGCGACAATACCACCATCGCGGCGGTACTGCGACACGGCCTGGTGGTGAATATGCTGAATGCGCTCGTGCTGGTGGGCGTGGTGTCCATCGGTAAACATGCTTTGTATTATATGGGGCAATCGAATGCTGTGATAGCGCAAGCGTTGCCCTTCCTCGACATTGTGGCCTGGTCACTGGTGCCCATCATGATCTTTCAGACCTTCAAACAATTTGCAGAGGGTATGTCCAACACACGTGTGGCGCTCATTGTCATGGTGGCGGCCAACGCGCTGAATGTGCTGCTGAATTATGTTTTTATTTATGGGCACTACGGTATGCCGGCGCTGGGCCTTACCGGTGCGGCGTGGGCTACGTTTACATCGCGCGTATTTATGGCATTGGCCATGGCCGCGCTGGTATATGCGCTGCCTTTCTTTCGCGGCTTCCGCGCCGGTTTTGGCACAGGCGCATATTCACGTCCGCTGTTCCGCCGGCTGCTGGGCATCGGCATACCCAGCGGCGTGCAGTTTATTTTCGAGGCGGCCGCGTTTGACTTTTCGCTGGTCATGATGGGGTGGTTTGGCGCACGTGTGCAAGCCGCACACCAAATCGCCCTCAACCTGGCATCGCTCAGCTACATGACTACTGCCGGCCTGGGCGCCGCGGCCACCGTGCGCGTGGGCTATTACCTCGGGCGCGGGGACGGCATCAATATGCGCCGGGCGACGTACACGCTGATTGCCATGGCGATGGCGTTTATGAGTATCTGCGCGGTGATCTTTGTGGTGTTCCACGAGGTGCTGCCCACCTGGTATGTACGCGATGCCAACGTCGTGCCGCTGGCGGCTACGTTGCTGATCATCGCGGGCGTATTTCAACTTTCCGATGGCATGCAGGTGGTCTGCGCTTCGGCGTTGCGTGGTCTGCAAGATGTAAAGATTCCGTCGCTGTTTATCTTCCTGTCGTACTGGGCCATCGGGTTACCGTTGGGGTACTGGCTGGGTTTTCGCGCAGGCGTCGGACCGGTCGGCATCTGGTGGGGACTGGTGGTGGGGCTGACGCTCACCGCGACGGCCCTGTTCATCCGGCTGCGTTGGGCGATGCGCCGTATACCGTAAGAATTTACTAATTTCATTTCTATACCTACCGAATCATTTGTGACTATGACAGGCAAAGCTGTACGGGTTTCTCAAACCACGATTACCGAGCTGATGATCCCCGCGTACGCCAACTTTGGCGGCAAGATCCACGGAGGCATTTTACTTTCACTCATGGACAAGGTGGCCTACGCCTGCGCCAGCCGCCATGCGGGCACGTACTGCGTGACGGTTACCGTCGACAAGGTGGAGTTCTTACAACCCGTAGAGGTAGGCGAGCTCGTTTCGCTGCACGCATCGGTAAACTATGTGGGCAACTCGTCGATGATCGTAGGAATACGCGTAGAGTCGCAGAATGTCAAACTGGGTACGGTCAAGCATACCAATTCGTCGTACTTCACCATGGTGGCCAAGGGTGACAACGACAAGCCCGTAACGGTACCACCGCTGATCCTGGAGGATGGCGAACAGGTGCGTCGGTTTATCGAGGCGATGCGCATGAAAGAGATCCGCCAGAAAATGAAGGAGGAGATGCACGACGCCAAGTCCACCGTAGACCTCAGTCAGGCGACGGAGATGCTGCGGGCCGAGCGGTGTATCATTCAAATGGCTTGAATGTGTTATCTTCGTAAGTACGTATGAAAGTAGTCCGGTGGGCACATACCGTATATGGTGTACTGGTTTTTTCAGTGCTGTTCGCGCTCATTTGCCCATTGCTGGCAATCCCGATACTATTCCCCCGCGCGTTCCGGCTGGTGGGGGTCTTTAACCGATGGTGGGCGCGGCTGATGTTTCTTTTTATTGGCATGCCCTACCGGATGGTGTACCGGCAGCCGCTGGACCCGAAACGCCAGTATGTTTTCTGCCCCAACCATTTTTCGTACATCGACATTCCCGCCATGGGCCTCAACTACCTGAATGCCATTTTTGTGGGCAAGAGTGGCATTAGCAAAATACCTGTGTTTGGCTACATGTACGAGCGGCTGCACATCACGGTCGACCGCCAGAGCATGCGCAGCCGGTACACCTCCATGAAACGGTCGCTGGAGGCGATAGACGAAGGTAAAAGCCTGGTAATCTTTCCGGAAGGGGGGATTATCACGCTCAAGGAGCCCGTTCTGGCGCGTTTTAAGGATGGCGCATTCCGGGTAGCCATCGAGAAACAAATTCCCATCGTGCCTGTCACGATTCCATACAATTGGATAATTTTGCCGCCGGATCAATTCCTGCTGCGATGGCATCCGCTGCACGTGATCTTTCACGAGCCGATCGAAACCACCGGTCTGACGGTAGAGGACATCGGTACGCTTCGTGAACGAACATTTGCCGTCATTGCCGCCGAGCTGCGACAGCAGTTGCAGGGAAAGACCACTGCTTTGCAGCCCACAAACGTTCACAACTATGAAGATCGACCGCGCACTATTGGATAAAATCGCTCACCTGTCCCGTCTCGAATTTGATGAGAAAGACGCTGCCAAGATGATGCAGGACATGACGGCCATCGTTGACTGGGTAGAAAAACTAAAAGAGGTCGATACGGAAGGCGTGGAACCGCTCACGACGATGAGCCACGAGATTAACGTACTGCGCGAGGACGAGGTAAAAGAACATCTCAGCCACGAGCGTGCCCTGCGCAACGCTCCCAAAAAAGACTCCGATTACTTCCGCGTACCCAAGGTACTGGAATAACCCCGCTACATGCAATCCCGCTTTTTCTGGAAACTATGGCCCCGTGGCGAACGTCGCTTATGGTATGGGGCCGCGTTGCTTTTCTTTGCCTCGCTGACCTTTTTGTGGTTTTCCTACTTTCAGGGCCTGGACGGCATACTGACGTGGGACAATGTACAAGAGCAAAAGGTCGTCGAGACCAACGTACATATTTTCCGCCTGGGGCCGTTTCAACTGCAGGTGCCCGCCGAGAGCTATGTTGTCTTTGACTACTTCAACGGCAGCATGCTGACTCCTAACACGACGGCGTCGTACATTTTCCTGGCCGTGCTGGCCATTGGCCTGACCGTGTTGATCACCGTTATCAGTACGATGGAGCGTTTCTGGTTCCTGATGGCTATGGGTATTTTTATTTTACTCCTGGTCGCGCTACGATTGGAGGTGCTCGGACTGATGGGGCAGTATAATCGGATTCCCATCGTGGTTGTGCTGATCGTATATACCGTGCCGGCATTTTACTTTGCAAGGTTTGCCGCGCATATCTCGCCAGGCCTACGGTTGCTGGTGTTTGCCGCCGTCACGGCGGTGCTGGGAGGTTTGGTGGCTATGCTGTCGTCTGTGGAGCAACCGTTTCATCACCTGGCGGTAACGGCCTATGCCCCCGCGCTGGTGCTGTCGGTGTTGTTTATTATACTCGTGGCCCACGAAATCTTTGCAGGATTCCTGGCCATCACCAGCGGGGGCTCTTCCAAAAGCCTGCGCCATTTCTGTATCATCAGCCTGATCTATTTTGCCAACCTGGTTATAACGTGTATGCACCGGTTGGAGCTGATCGATTGGAATTTTGTATACATCAACCTGTACCTGCTTTTGACCGTGTCGGCCGTGCTGGGTATCTGGGGCTTTCGCCACCGCGAGCCGATCTATGCGGACATCATCGCGTTCCGGCCTGCCGGTGCGTATTTCTATCTCGCGCTGGGTGCGATCTGTTTTGCCACCGTGGGTCAGCTGCTGGGTAATGCCAACGGCCCGGCACTGGAGATCGTAGGCGATGCGATCATTTTTAGCCACACCGCGTATGGAGTCATTTTTGTGACCTATATCTTCTCGAACTTTATTCTGATGATGGCCCGCAGCATGCAGGTGTACAAGGTACTGTACACGCCTAACCGCATGCCGTATTTCACCTACCGGTTGGCCGGAACCATCGCCATGCTCGGATTTGTCTTTGTGTCCGACTGGCATGCGTATATATACAACGGCATGGCGGGTTTTTACAATGCCACGGGTGACTTGTACGCACAGCTAGGCAACGAGCAGTATGCCCAATCGTTTTACGAGCAGTCCAGCCACTATGCCCCGTACAGCAACCGCGCCCACTATGCGCTGGGCACAATGAAGGCCGCACAGCTGGACTTTGAAGGTGCGCAACAGCACTACGCCGCTGCCAACCTGGTGAATCCCACGCCGTACTCGCTGGCAAATGCCGCCAACTTGCTTTCGTGGCAAGGCGATACATTTGGGGCCATCGAGTCTTTACGGCTCGCACACAGGCAGTTCGCCAACTCCGGACCGATCTTAAACAACCTGGGGCGTGCGTATACGGCGACGCACAACATCGATTCGTCGCTGGTATACCTGAGCCGGGCGAAAGAAAAAGCCGTGTCAAAAGACGCCGCGGAGACCAACTTCTTTGCCCTGGTCGCTGCCGAGCGCATTCCATTCTTTAAGACCGACTCTACGCTTAGCGCGTTTGGTGCCAAGGCACCCAGCACGCAGGCCAATGCGTTGGCGCTCGCATCACTCTACCGCGACACCCTGCGGCAAGACATCCGCCCCCTGGCGAATACGGTGCTGAATCTTCAAACGGCGACGCTGTTGAACAACTATATATTATACCACGTGCGGTCGCTGGATACTACGTTCCTGAATGCCGCCTATCGCCTCGCGGCCGATTCGGTTAATGCTTCGTATAGCGAAGCGTTAAAAGCAACGCTATCGTATGGGTATTATCACCAGGGCAATGTGGCGCAGGCGCTGCAGCTGTTGGCCGAGCAGGTATACCTCAGCCAGGCCCACCAGGGCAAGTTTAACTACATCATGGGCCTGTGGGCACTGGATCAGGGCGATCCGGAGCGTGCTTCCAGCTATTTTACGTATGCCGATACCTACGATTACAAAGACGCCAAGTTTTATAATGCCATTGCATTGACCGAAGCGCGTAGTCCCGAAGCGTTGGCCGCGTGGTACGTTGTGTCTACCGGCCCGGACGAGAACCAGCGCGCCATTGCCGCCAGCATCCAGAAGATCCTGGTGTTGCCTGTACAATACGCCCTGGAGCTAAACGACGCTGAGAAGTACCAGTTCTGCCGGTACCGGTTAGACCTGCCGGATTCCGCCCTGTTCGACAGGCTGGCCAATACGTTTGAGAATGCAAACTACAAGGCGCAAGCCCTGTTAGACAGAAGCCGCCGCTATTACCAGGCGGAGGAATTTATACCCGCTATAAAACTCTTTCAACGCATTGCCGGGTTGGAGCTGACCGACGCCCTGTTATATGACGACGTGCAGCAATTTGAGCTTCGCATGCTCGCCGCCCGCCGCGAGTTGCGTGCACTGGCCGGCCAGATCAACAAAGGCGTTACGTTCGACTACCGTCGCCCGCTGGAAAAGATATTCTATACCGCGCTGCTAAGCGAATCAAGCGGCGACACCACCAAGGCACGCCAGCACTATGCAGTACTGGCCCGGTATAACCCGTATTACGAGGAGGGGATTCTGGCGGCAGCCGATTATTACCGTCGCCATAATCCGAAAGACACGCGCCCCTATACCATTCTGTCGGAAGCGATCCAGGTGAATGCTAACTCGTACCGGTTGTTGAAGGCGTACGCCGAGGAGGCGTGGCGGCAGGGCCTTGATGAGTATGCTGTCAATGCGGAGGAGCGGTTGCGGGTAATCCGGCCTTAAGGCCTGGTATTTCGAAATACAGGTTGAGATTTTAGAGGAGATTTAGCTTTGGCGAGGAAAGGGCCTGTGCTTTGTAGCACAGGCCTTTTCATTGGTATGGTCGTCGTGTTAAATATCATTGACTCACCACGTTGGGCTGCAGGTTATTACAAATAGGCGATTTTGGTGAGTTCGAGCGGGATTGAAATTTTTTCGGCAAAAAAAGTAGGGAGAAGCGATCTTCATGGGTCTTATGTCTGAATTGTATGGAAAGAATAGCAGATTTCAGGAAATTGTTTGAGTGTCATTTTATCCCTTTGGTAAAATATTCTTATACCATTACCAAAGATAAGGAGCAGTCAAAGGACATTGTTCAAAATTTCTTTGCAAATGTGTGGAAGGATCAACGGATTGATCATATCGAGTCATTTGAAGTCTTTGCATTTCATGCGATAAAAAACAAATCGATTACTTATTTACGAGATACTAAAAGATTTGTGAGAGTCGTGCCGGAGTTACCGGTTAACCAGAATGATCCCATACATGATCAGCATTTTCCAAAGTATTTATTAGAGTCTGCTATCCTTGGTTTACCGGATAAATGCCGGGAAGTATTTATACTCAGTAAACAAGATGGCCTCACGTATGAGGAAATAGCGGAGACACTGAACGTTTCGGTAAAAACGGTTGAGAAACATATCAGCACCGGATTGCAAAAGCTCAAGGAAAAACTGGCTCCTCATAAAGTGTTGTTTTTAGAATCTGTGAACAAAAACTCCTGACAGTTATGACTGAAAATAAGGAAGACATCGACTTTGAAAGAAAAATACTTGAAATGGAAATGCCACTGAAAAAATTCATTTCCGAGGAAGAGAAAGAAACATCCTGGAAAGAAATACTCCTGACGGTTGAAGGAGATAGTCATAAACGAAGCATCATAAAAAATCTGTATTGGGTGGCGGCTGCAGCGTCCGTGCTGATCATTATAGGCGTAGCGTTGTGGCCTATTGTTGACAGCGGATTTAGGACGAGTGATCACGAAAAACTTACGATAGGGTTAACGGATGGATCATCGGTAACGCTCAATAATAAAAGCCGGTTGGATGTGGCTGATGATTTTGGTGAGAAAGACAGGCGTGTGTCGCTGCGCGGGGAGGCGTTCTTTACCGTACAAAGGGATGAGATGAAGCCGTTTGTTATAGCCATTGGGCGCCATGAAGTGATTGTTGTGGGTACTTCCTTCAATGTGAATTATAAGGAGAACCTTGCTGAAGTTACCGTGCGTTCCGGGAAGGTAAGACTTCAGGCGGATAATAAGGTTCTGATTTTAGAGGCAGGAGAGAAGGGCGTTATTTCTTTAGCCGGTGAGTTGTCAAGGGTGGAATGGAATGCTAATGATTTTGCATGGTATTCCGAGACGTTGATTTTTAAAGAGAAATCGCTTAAGGAAATTGCCGAGATTCTTTCAAAAATTTTTAATAGAAGGGTGGAGGTTTCTCCTACGATTGCCTCTTGTACGCTTTCAGGAAAAATAGAGTACGAAACCATTGACGATATTCTCGTCATTATCGAAGTAACGTTTGACGTTGAATGGAAGGTTGAATCCAATAGAATATACATTTATGGCGATAAGGGCTGCTAGCTATTTCGGTTTTGTTTTATTGTTTTTTACAACCTCATGGGCTTATTCGCAAAGTGATAGAACAAGAATAGAGCGTTTCAGCGACTTGATCTCCTATCTCGAAACGTATACGCAATTCAAGTTCTCTTATTCGGGGAAGCTGGCCAGTATTGCACTAACCGTGCATGAAAGCGTGAACCTGAACGATCCAAAGCAACTGGAAAAGCTGCTTATCCCGTATGGAATCGAGGTCGTACGAAGAGGCGATCTTTTGATCTTCCGGAAGCGGGATAATACGGTAAAAAACGTAAGCGGTTTTGTGCGTGATGCAGAGTCCGGAGAAAGCCTGGTTGGTGCGAGTGTCATGGACGTCACAACCGGTAAAGGTGTTGCCACGAATACATTTGGTTTTTTTAGTCTGAATACATCGGGTGATTCGATTGCTGTCAGCTTTGTTGGATATGACTATCAGAAACTGGCTGTAAAAGATGCAGGAGATGGATTTGTGATTGCGCTTTCCAGGGAAAACAACATATTGACGGAGGTGCTCATATCCGGAGCGGATACCCGCGAGCTCGCTGAAATGAGTACCGTTAGACTCTCACCAGAACAGATAAAAAAATTGCCTGTTTTCATGGGAGAAACAGACATGTTGAAAACATTACAACTGTTACCGGGTGTGCAGGCCGGAACAGAAGGTACTGCAGGCTTCCACGTGCGCGGAGGTGGTCCGGATCAAAACCTGATCTTGCTGGACGGAGTACCTGTTTACAATGCAAATCATCTTTTTGGATTTTTCTCTGTCTTCAATGCAGATGCTATTAAGAGCGTAGAGTTAATTAAAGGTGGCTTCCCCGCCAGGTATGGAGGCCGTCTCTCGTCGATCGTCGACATTCAAATGAAAGAAGGAAATCTTCATGAATTGGAGGGCGAAGGTGCCGTCGGATTGGTAGCATCGAAGATCACTATTAGCGGCCCAATCAACAAAGGAAAAACTTCGTTCATGCTGTCGGCCAGGCGGACGTACATGGATGCCTTTGTTGTTCCACTGGCGAAACTCTCGGGTAGCGACAGGGTTGTTGGTGGCAGTTTCTGGGATGTAAATGCAAAAGTGAATCACATCATATCGCCTAAAGACAGGGTTTATGTGAGCTTTTATTCGGGACGGGACAGGTTATATGATGAATACAGCTACGATAATGAGGGGGTGAAGGAGGATGAGCATGCGGAAATACAATGGGGAAACATTACATCGGCCTTGCGGTGGAACCATCAATACACCGATCGGCTTTTTAGTAACGTGACGGCTACTTATACCCGGTATCAGTTTGAGCTTGGGACGAGGGTCAACTATCAATACGCTGATGATCTGAATGCGCCTGATATTTACCGGGACAATGAATACTACTCAAACATCAGTGATGTCGGTTTGAAAATGGATTTCGATTATTTTCTGAATAACGATCACCTGATAAAATTCGGAGCCAATCTTGTTCATCACGCCTTGCGACCAGGTGTTTCAAACTTTCGGTCTCATATCCAAACGGATACAACGTTTGGGTCTCCAAAAATCGCCCTCGATGAAATGTATGTATATGCTGAAGACGAAGTGTCGCTGTCAAATTCTACACGTGCAAATATCGGCGTTCACTATTCTGCCGCACGGGCAGGGTCAACGACGTATACTTCATGGCAGCCCCGGTTTACGCTCAACCAGAGGCTTGGCCCCGCGCTTTCGGTAAAGGCGTCTTACTCCCGGATGGCGCAATACATTCATCTCCTCGTGAATTCCGGAATAGGACTGCCTACTGATCTATGGGTGCCTTCCACGGAACGGGTTAAGCCTCAGTTATCAGATCAGTTGGCGTTGGGAGTATCGTCCGTGTATAAGAGCATTGAAATCTCTGTGGAGGGGTACCATAAGTGGATGGACAATCTGATCGAATATAAAGATGGTGCAGGCTTTCTGGATATTGATAGTAGATGGGAGAATAAGGTTGAGTTCGGATCTGGTAAAAGTTATGGTGCGGAGTTTTTTGTTCAAAAGAAATCCGGGCGCTCTACCGGATGGCTTTCCTATACCTGGTCTAAGTCCAATAGAGAATTTGATAATCTGAATTTTGGGAAGCCGTTTCCTTACCGCTACGATAGAAGGCATAATGTGTCTGTCGTTTACAATCTGGCGGTGAATAGTAGAATAGACATTGGCGCAGTGTGGGTGTACAGCACGGGCAATGCCGTTACACTGCCGACCTCCACGTACCCGAAGGCCGTCTGGGATTCGAATCAGGCAGGTTATGAAGATTTTATAAAGCATTATCCTGGTAGGAACTCGTCGAGGATGAAAGATTACCATCGGCTTGATCTCAGTATCAGCTTTAAGAAAGCAACACGCTGGGGCGAAAGAAAGTGGGTGGTTGGTTTATATAATTCGTACAACCGGCTTAATCCGATCTATATTGAGCTCGATGATGAGAATCGTTTGAATAAGAAATTCCGGCAGCTCTCGATTTTTCCTTTAATTCCAAATGTTAGTTATCAGTTTAAATTCTAGAAAATGCGTAGCCTGATATTTTTACTTTTCGTCATTTTGCTTTCGTGCGAAACCGCGGTTGATCCCCGGCTTCCGGATAATGGGTCTGGCCTCGTAATATATTCCTTCTTTCGACCGGGAAGCCCCTTAAAAATCGATGTCTTTAATACTGTCCCGGTGCTACAAACAGAAACGATTCAGCGAAACAGGGACCTTACAATACGAATTCTGGAGAACGGTGCGTTTGTGGAGGAAATTACGGCCGATCAGCAGGGAGTCTACAGGAGCAATACCGTTCCCGCGGAACAGAACAGCTATAGTTTTGAGACGGCGGTGGGCGAGCGGAGCTTTTCAGCCACAAGTCACATTCCGGAGCCCGTGCGGATCTCCAGTGCGCGCATGTCGGAAACGATTCAATACATCAACTCGGGCGAATATGGATATCCTGCGGAGATATCGCTGGCCGATCCGCACGAAACGGCGAACTTCTATTCGCTCGAGATTCTCGTACAGAACTGCAGCAGTGGCTGTACGGGTGACGACCTTCAGGGAAGCCTGAACGAGGTGCTGGTGGAAGAGCTCAAAGTAAACACAAGCGGCAATACGGATGTTGATATCGTTGGCGGCCCGCAACAGATCGACGGATTAAAATACATTTACTTCAGCGACGAAGGGTTTGATGGAGAATTGGTTACACTGAAATTTTTCATAGTACCCATGCTGATCAATCTGAACAAGGATCAGAATATAAAATTTGTGTTAAAGTCCATTGCCCGGGAGTACTACGAATATTTACGAACATCGGATTTTCAACATGAGCTGGAAGAGGAAGGTAATTTGTCGGAGCCTGTTCAGATAGCCACGAACATCGAGAATGGTCTTGGTACTTTTGCCGGCTATAGCTTTTCGGTTTACACAGTGAAACATTAGTATAACGAACATAGTTGAAGATGAAAAAATTGATTATTATTCTGGCTTTCGGTATCTGTGTCATGAACTGCCAGGACGACGAATCCCGCTCGCTTCGTCAGAAGCTCGAGGATCAGATGGCGCATTACGAGCAACAAGGCTTTTCGGGAAGTATATTGGTGGCGCATAAAGGTGATCTGTTGTTACGTGATGGGTATGGCTTTTCGAATAAGCAGAAGCAAATTGCCAATACTCGCGAAACCATATTCGATTTCGGATCGCTCACGAAACAATTTACGGGTGCTGCCATCGTGAAAGCGGAAACACTGGGGCTTCTGACGGTAGAGCAAAAACTATCTGATTTTTTTCCGAACGTCCCGGAAGACAAAGCCCATATCACGCTCCATCAGCTGCTGACGCATTCTGCGGGCTTTGAGGATGTGCTGGGAGATGACTACGATCTCATCGGCAGAAACGAATTTCTGGATCTGGCGTTAGCGGCCGAACTGAAGTTTGCGCCAGGCTCCGGCTATTCGTATTCGAATGTAGGCTATAGCCTGTTGGGAATTGTCCTCGAAGATGTTAGCGGGCAGACATATGAATCGTTCTTGCGCGCTCATTTATTTAACCTGGCGGGCCTGGAGACAACCGGGTACACCCTGCTCAAGGATAATTCTTTCCAGGACCAAATAGCAGTAGGTTACAGGAAGGGGGACCTTGATGGTAAACCCACCGAGAAGCCGTGGCTGGCCGATGGACCCGGCTGGCATCTGCGAGCGAACGGAGGCATCCTCACGACCGTGGAAGATATGTATCATTGGATAAGTGCACTAAACGGAAAGAAGGTTCTGGATGAGCGCGCCTTAACGAAATATCGGACCCCATACGTGAAGGAAGATGAAGGATCAGGCTATTATAGCTATGGATGGGTTGTTGACAGCGGCACACTGGGCAAGGTATATTGGCACGATGGCGGCAACGGAATTTTTTCAGCAGTAGCCTGTAACTTCCCGGAAACTGAAACGA
This sequence comes from Dawidia cretensis, assembly GCF_018598175.1. Classification (GTDB taxonomy): domain Bacteria; phylum Bacteroidota; class Bacteroidia; order Cytophagales; family Cyclobacteriaceae; genus Ohtaekwangia; species Ohtaekwangia cretensis. Next base: position 21,230 of record NZ_JAHESE010000024.1, on the reverse strand, counting down.
TTATTATTATTGCCTCGAACGATTCAACGATCGATGCTTCTGATCTCGTCGAGGAGCTGATTGACATTATTGGCGCGCCATGAACGGCAGCCCTGTCTTGCCTATTTCTCCTGCAGATCGTGGAGCAGGCCTTTTAGTTTTTCGAGGTGGTTGCCGTATAGTTTTTTGAGGTACCAGTTGGCCAGCCAGGTGCTGCAAAAGAAAAAGACGCCCGCCAGGATGGCCAGGTATACCAACGTGCGAGGTTGTACCAGCAGCTCAATGAATTTATCCATGCCGCGGTCCAGCGCGCCAAACAGCAATCCCAGGCCGAAGTAGATGGGGTAGAGTATCGTATAGCTGCTTTTATATACTTTGAGGTAGCTGGACAGGTTGTCGATCAGGCGTTCGAGTGTTTCGCGCAGGTTTTCGGTGGCCGGGTTGAACCGGTTCAGTATCGTGATCTTTTTGATATAGTAGATGGTGTACACCATAAAGACGGCCAGGATCGAAACCGACGTCCACTTCAGCGCACCGCTGGACAGCGTGAGCGCGTACGACAACAATACAATGCCGGTGGTCAGGGTAACGATCAGCTCGAACCACACGCTGCGTTTTAGCTTGTCGACAATGGAGCGGCTGTTGCCTCTGAGCATGCGCGCAATTTCCGCTTCGTCCTTGGGTTGGAAGGACGCGTCGTTGTGGCGCCATATACTTTTTAGTTCATCCAGTTCTTCCATGTTACGGGAGCATAAGTTTTCGGAGTTTTTCGCGGATTCGGTTCATGCGTACCCGCACGTTGTTTTGGGTGATGCCGATGGTTTCTGCGATCTCATCGTAGGGTATTTCTTCCAGGGCCATCATGATCATGGCGCGCTCGATCTCCGAGAGCTGCCGGATGGCCCATTGCAGCTTTTGAAAGTCTTCTTCACGGTCGTCGCCACTCCAGGCATCGGAGATGTTCATGTGTACCTCCTGCATGGTTTCAGTACGGGGCAAACGCGTTTGTTTGCGGAAGCCGGAGATGGCAGTGTTCAGGGCGATGCGATACATCCAGGTCGTGATCTTGGCTTCGCCGCGGAACGACGGGAACGACCGCCAGAGCTGCAACACAATTTCCTGAAACAGGTCATTGCGAACCTCAGGGTCGTGCTCATACATAAAACAGATCTTATGAATGAGCCCCTGGTGTTGGTTGATCAGGTCGATGAATTTTTTTTCGTCGTCGCTTGCCAAGGCTGTTCGGTCGTTGGGTAAAGATAGCACACCGGAGGCAAAAAAAAGAACCCGCTCCGGGGCCAGGCGTAGGGGCCCTTGGGAGCAGGTTCAGCCGCTGTAAAACACGTCAGATCAAAGCGGCTTACTCAGTCGAGGTGTTGTGTGTAAAAAGGGCGAAGGCCACGCAGGCGGGCGATACTGCCTACTATTTTAAATACTATCCACTGTAGGGCATAGGGTGGCTTTGTGAGCCGGAACTCACGCGAGAAATGCCCGAGCATCAATGCGGTCTGGGGCCATGAAGGCATGCCGGTGGCATTGGTCTTTCCGTCGCATGCCAGACCGGTGATGGTCTCCAGCATATACTCGGTTTGCATGGCCGGCAATACTTTCCAGTTGACAATTGTTTCGATGTTCCCCGCATTCCACATGGCGTGCGGCACGTTTGCAGAAATGTGCAGGCTGTCGCCGGTACGCAATACTTTTTCGATGCCGTGTACCCGCACCGTGAGCTCACCGGCCTGTATTTGAAAATACTCTTGCTGCCCGGGATGATAATGCGCAGGCGGCTCGTGTGAGCCCGGTGCATAGCTCGTTTCCATCTCCAGCAGGGTGCCGTTGGTATCGCGTCGCGTTTGCAAGAACGTTATGGTCTGCCCGGTCACCGGGTTGTGAATGGTTTTGCGCCGGAATGCCATCTGCGTTCTTACAGGCTGTTGAGGTACAGGTGCAGCGCTTTGAGCTCGAGGTCTGTGAACTCCTTCGCCATGGTCCACGGCATTTCTGCCGGGTTGAGCGTATGGCCTTCAGGTGTTGTACCGGTGCGCAGTGTAGCGATAAACTGGTCGTCGTTCCACTTACCCGGACGTCCGCTCGAGGAGATGTCCATCACGGGTGGAAAGCCCGGCGCGATTGGGTCCCCACCTTTCATATTTTCTCGGTGGCAGCCCTGGCAGGAAGTCGAGAGGTACTTGCCATACGCCAACGATACTTCTGCTTTTACTTCTTTTACCAGCGGGCGGTTGTGGTCGATCTTCTCGACCGGGAACAAGGAGAGTTTACCCAGATCGGTCAGCAGATAGCCGAGCGGCCCCAGGCTGCTGCCTTCGGGGAACTCACGGTCCACCGGCGCCACTTGCGCGCAGTAAGAAATAATGGCGCCCATGTCTTGCTCGGTGAGTAACGTAAATTCTTCCGAGGGCATAATGAGCAGCGGTTTGCCTTCGCGGTTTACACCATGTTTCAAGGCGCGGATCCAGTCCGTCTTTGTATAATCGGATAAACCGCCGTTGCCTTTGGTCAGGTTCGTGGCAACGATGTGGCCGAGTGCGGGGTCGTCTATAAAGACTTTGCCCCCCAGGTCGGCACCGTGGCACTCGGTGCAACCTTTGACTTTGGCCAGTCGTGCGCCGTGCGCCAGAATGGCGGAGTCGGTCGACATCGGTACTTGCTGCACGTCCATGGCGTAGTGCTTGTTACGGCGGCCTTCTACGCTGATATAGGCCTTTGTGAAAAAACCTGCGATGACAACAACGATGACGCCGAGGATAATGCCGGCAATCTTGATGATCTTGCGAAACATAGTGTCTGTATGTGTTTTTAGAATGGGTTGCAAGATATACGGAGCGAGGGGCTTGCTGTTGTACGGCAGCGGGAGCGATCCCTCCGCGAAACGGAATATCCTGGTTAAAACGCGTTTACGACGTTGCTATACCTGTTTTTGACACGCCTACATAATGATGGAGTTAGCCTAACCTTGCCGGTGATACTCCGTTATACGGAGGAACCTATGCTCACCGCACAACAGACCCTTTCGTATAACGATGTCCTTTCCTGCCTGCGCACGGCACCGGAGACCGATGAATTTGGTTTTACGCGCCGTGTCGCGAGCGACCATACATGGGGATGCTGGGAAGAACGCCTGCTGGTGGGCGATCATTATCGTTTGACCAACATTGAAGCAGACCTGACAAGCACCGTGGGTTTTCAATTTGAAGACGAGCACATGCTCCACAGCCTGAACGTCTGTGCCGCGCTGGACGGTAATATTGGACTACACCTGCCGGGTAGCGGTTTTTCTACAGGCCTGCAAACACGACGCCACCACGTCGTACATTCATGCGAGCCCGCCTATACCCTGACGATCCCCGGCAAGGTAAACGTGTTGCACCTCTCGATTGATCGCGCTTATTATACCGGCCTGCTCTGCGACCATGAGCGTTGGATGGCTCAGCTGAAAGAGCGGCTGTTAAACAAAGAACAGGTGGTACAGGGCGACGCCGAATTGAAACTGGAAATGTCGCAGGTGATCCAGCATATTTGTAACAACCCGCTGCGTGGCACTTTGGGAAAACTAATGATCGAAGCGAAGATCCTGGAGCTGGTGGCCTTGCAGCTGACACAATTTGCCGGCAGCGTTACGCCTAACACTCCGCGCACACCTACTTTGCGTGCCGCAGACCGTGATACGTTTTATGCGTTGCGCGACCATCTCGATATACACTTTGCCAGCGACCTGTCGCTACGCTCCCTTTCGCGTACGTTCGGACTGAATGAGTTTAAATTGAAGCGGGGCTTTAAAGAGTTATTTCAAACAACGGTCTTTGACCATATCCACATGCGCCGCATGGAGCATGCGCGGTACTTGCTGGCCGATCAGAAAATGTATGTACACCAGGTGGCCAACCTCGTGGGGTATAAAAATGCCAATCACTTCTCGACTGCTTTCAAACGCACGTTTGGCGTGAAGCCAACCAGTCTGGGCTGAGACCTACCACTCCGCCGCCGGATCAATGCGAAACACCTCTGACATCTCATCGAGCAGGGAGGTCAGGTGCTCGGTGTGCTGACCTTGCCTGCCGCCCAGGCGTGGTGTTATACTTCCCCAGGCGGGAAGCGATAGCTGCGTGGGGCGAAGTACTTCTTCCACTACTTCCTGCCAGCGTGTGTACAGCGCTTGCTCGCCGGCAAAGATCCGTTGATCGATAAGCTCATCTTCGTAAGGAGAAGGTTCAAAGATCCCCAGGGCATAGGGGATGGCAAATTCCAATGACTGTTGCAACCGTGTAATACTTTCTTCGGTGGCCGAGCCCAGCTGGCGGATCCACGTGTTGGCGTGGAGGGTGTGATACCGAAGCTCGCCGCGGATCTTTCGCGCTAAATCCGCCAGGGGGATGTGCGAAGACTGTATGAGCATCTCGAAGCGCAGCGCTTCCGCGGTATCAAATAAGAAGTGGCGAACGAGGCTGAAGTCATATTCACCGTTCGGCAACTCTACCAACTGGCAATTACGAAACAGCGAGGCCTCGCGCATGAAGGCCACCGTATCGGGTGGCGGCTCACCCAGCGTGTTCAGCATTTGATAGAGCGCATAGCTTTGGCCCACTTTGTCCTGGGCCATCGAGGAGAATGCAATGTCTTCTTCCAACAAAGGACCGAACCCGGTCCACTCTGAATTGCGGTGACCGATGATGAGCTGGTCGTCGGCGATCTTATACAAAAGCTCTTGCAGGGCAGTCATGGTGCGGATGGGTTAGCGCGAAGCGTCGAGAAAACGTTGTAGTTTCTCGCCGCCTTTATAGGCGGCGGCATCGCGGAATTTTTTATCGGGTAATGTTTGCCAGAAGTCTTGCTCTTCTGCCGTGGTGAAACGAATGGCGCGCCGGTCAATTGCCCAGAAGGCATAGGGCATGGTCGTGCATTGCTGATGCGCGAGGGCGAGTGCTTGTTGCGGCGACGCGGCGTCGATCGCACCGGTCTGCATGGATTGTTTGCCACGCCTGGTGAGTTGAAATATCTCGAAGGTTGATGGTGTTATTGCTTTGCTGGCAGCGTCATCGGTGGGGGGCGTTTGCTCGTCGGGTGCGAAGACATGGACGTCGTGCGTGTCGGCAACAAAGAGTGATGAACACGTGAAGCGGCGGGTAAAAGCTTCCTTGGCGAGCACGTAGGCCATTTCAAGGCCGGGTGCATGTACCGGGCCTTCATGGCGAAATGGTTTGCCGGGCGCCGGCTGCACAAAGACTTCAAAGGTGCCGAATTGATCCAACGGTTGCTTGGCTGGGTTGTCGGTTTGGGGAAGCCGACCGACGCGTGGGTCGAGTGATTTTATCGGATCTGATTTCATGGCGCTTTTCTGAAACTTTCAGTAACTTGAATACGTGTTTGTGAAACACAGCTATGAAATACCTGGACTTTCTTTGGGCGTTGGATATGATGTATCGGTATTATCCGAAATATCACTCGAATGAATTGCTGTTGCTGGCCGACGACATTCTGAAGTGGTTCAACAATGAGCTGCCCGAAGATAGTAGCACCCTGATATACCTCCAGAGCTGTTACAATTCTCCCTACGATGCACTGATGGCGGTGTGGAAAGAGATCCTCCTTCTCAGCGACACCTTTCTGCCCTTCCGACGAAATTAAGCCAGCGGCATGTTATATACCGCGCGCGGTGAGCGCAGTGCTTCGCGCACCCAGCGCCCGCGTGCTTCGGCTATTCGTCGTACATCCAGTCGCTCGCGATTGCAAGGACCATCGCCCTGAATCACGCGCTTAAATTCTTCCCAGTCCGGTTCGGTATAATCCCACACACCCGTCTCGGAGTTCTTGGCCAGCTTGGGGTCGGGGATGGTAAAACCCAGCTCGCGGATCTTGGGCACATACATGTCCAGGAATTGGTTGCGCATGGCGTCGTTGGTGGCCATTTTCACTTTCCACTTCATGAGAATGCGGGTATGATCGGAGATCTTGTCGGCCGGACCAAAGAAGTGCATCATAGGTGGCCACCAGCGATTCAGAGCCTCCTGGAACATGGCGCGCTGTTGTTGCGTGCCGGCGGCCAGGTAGATGACACAGTGGTGACCATATTTCAGGTGAAATGATTCCTCTGCACAGATGCGCTCCAGCGCCCGGCAGTAGGGACCGTAGCTGCCTTTGGCATTGGCCAACTGGTTTACAATGGCGCCTGCATCGACGAGCCACGAAATAAAGCACGCGTCGGCCCAGGTGTAGGCCGGGTAATTAAAGATGTTGGAATACTTGGACTTGCCGCTGATCAGGTCGGTAATCATCTCCTCGCGGGTCTTGCCGAGGGTTTCGGCGGCGCTGTATAATAACTGGGCGTGGCCCACTTCATCCTGAACTTTGGCCATGAGCGACAGCTTGCGCTTAAAGCCGGGCGCACGTGTGATCCAGGTGCCCTCGGGCAGGGCGCCGATGATCTCGCTGTGGGCATGTTGTTCGATCATGCGGATCAGCTGCCGGCGGTATAAGGCCGGCATCCAGTCTGCAGGTTCAATCTTTTCGCCGCGTTCAATACGAGCCTCAAAGACCTGCAACCGCACGGGATCTTCCGACGCCAGCGTGTCGGCACCGGCGCCATCAAAAGTGGTTCCCCCTCCGTACATAAAGCTGTAATTTCTTACTATTTACAACTTTAAAACGATTGCGGCAAACGGTTGTTAGTGGAAGACGGTTAGTTCTTTTTGAGACCGTTGATGAGCATGTCAGCCAGTTGATAGCCGAGTTGCGAAGGGTCGATGGCAGATCCCGGATCGTACCACATGGGCATCCAGTTCAACGACGAGAACAAGGTCATGACTGCCAGCTTTTTGTCGATAGAGTCTTTGAACTCGCCCGTTTGCACCCCTTGCTCGATAATGCTCTTGAAGCGATTAATGTAGTTGATACGCATCAGCAAGAAGTCGCGCAGGTACGGCTGGCTCAAGTGGCGGTGCTCGTTCATAAAGACAGCGGATGCCGTCAGGTCTTTGGCCATCACCTGAATGTGACCGATAATACCGTTGCGAAGCTTTTCGCTGGCAGATGCCTTTTGCTTTTCAACTTCGTCCAATGATTTCCTGAATTCGGATGCCATGTCGAAGCACAGGCTGCGCAGGATTTCTTCCTTTGATTTGATGTGTGAGTAGAGGCTGGCCGCTTCAATGCCCAGCAGTTGCGCGAGGTCGCGCATCGAGGCTGCGGCGTAGCCTTTATCTTTGAAAAGCTCGGCAGCTTTCCGAATCACTTGCTCTTTCCTGGATAAGTTTGTGGTAGCGTCACTCATGTGATGTCAAAGATATACAATATCAACTCTTAAAAGTAGGGATTTGCAGGGTTGCATAGAAAGAAACAACCGAAAAAATAGAATACGAGCAGGTAACGACTGTTAGTTAAAAATGCAACGCCCCGGCACAGGGTGTATGGCCGGGGCGTTTGTACACGTATGAGTATAAGGACCTCAAAAGATCACGCCGAAGCTGAACGCGTTCAAGTCAGGACCTTTACCATCGGTAAAGAGCTTATTGATGTCGTAGTTGAAGAACAGGTCTGTTGAATGAAAACCGAGCTGTAACCGCGCGCCATAGCGCAGGTTGTTGAGGTAAAAGTTATTGCGTTCTTTCTCCTTCTCACGATCGCCATCCACCGAGTACACCAGCTTGGAGTGGCTGCCGATGCGATAGCCAATATAGGGGCCGATACCGATGCGGAAGGCGCTGCCACCTTCCCATACACGTCTGCGTTGATCGTTGTCGTCGAAGTCAAACATGGGTATGAGCGACGCCATGACGTACGATGCGGATAGTTTACTTTTTTTGTAGTTGGCATCGGGTATATCTGCGGCTGTAAACGTCACGCCCTGATCCGTTTCCGTAATGAGTACGTCGTCGTCCTGGAATTTAAAGTTATACCAGCTCAGGCCAAGGGCCCATTCGAGAAAGAAGTTACGGGCCATACGCGATCGCTGCGTAGACCACACACCGACGTACCACGAACCCCATGGACGAACCGCATACTTTTCGTTGCTTGCGTCCGAGAAGCTTCCGTCAGCGATATAGTTGTTAATGCCTATATCGAAGTTTGTCGACTGCCAGGTGCGGCCCCAGCGGCGGCCGTGCACATCGATGTGAATGTCGACGTGCTCGTGCTCGCCGTCGTTGTAGGTTCCTCCGTCGCTATACGTGCCACCGTCGCGCGGATTGCCATGGTCGTCGTAGCGGCCGTCGCCTTTGCGTGTCCAATATACTTCTTCACTGTCGGTCGATTTCGTCGTATCGTTCCGTACCAGGGCGGAGGTGTCGTTGGCTTCGAGCTTGGTGAGGACATCGTGAAAGAGCTGATTGAAGTTATAGTGCTTCAGCTGTTGAATGTCGCTGCGGTCGCGGATGGTGAAGATCACGCGGCTGGTCCTGGCAAGCTCTACAATAATGGTGTCATTCTTTTGTTCGGGCTTCTGGGCCTGTGCTACCATAGAAAGCACGCAGGCCAGTATGCATAGGGCTGTTGTTTTCATACACTCGTTACTTGTTTTGTCCACGTTTATCATTCTTGAAATTCAGCGCCAGAATCTCATTCTTCTTCAGCCGCAGATCGCCGATCGGGTCCTGATTGGTTTTCAGGTCGCGTGCTTTCTGTAACAGCTTCTTAAACGTAGATGCATCTTTACCGTCTTCGGTTGCTTCGTCTAAACTATTTTTATCGAGGTATGCTTCTGTCTCACGTGCATTAAATACTAATGTCATGCTGCGCTCCGGTACTACAGCCGTATTGGCCGGTGTAGTGGCAGCAGGTGTTTTATCAACCATCGTTGCAGGTGTCTGTGCATCGGCCGTCAAGGGTACATCGGTTTGTGCGGGTATCCCTTTATCCGGTGCCGGTACAGATGCCGAAGCTTCCTCCGTGGGGTGCGTGGGTGTCACGATGCGCTTAGGTGTTGTTGCGGTATTAGCCGTATAGGTATTGCGTTGTGCAGGAACGGGGGCGGGAACTACCACGGGCGCTAGTGTCTTCGTAGAGGCCGTGTCAACCGCAGTCGGTATGGGTGTTTGTATATATGGTGTACGGCCCTGATCGGCCGTCGGGCCGGTGGTCGTGTCATGGTGCCAGTATAAATAGATTGCCGCGCCGGCTGCCAACGGCAACAGGATCGATGCGGCGATCTTCCAGGGAGCTATCCGCCGTACCGGGGGCTGCAGCCCCTGGCTGATACGGTCCCAGGCAGCCGGTGGTACCGGCCGCGAAAGACCGGACAGCTTATCGCGAAATAATTTGTCAGGTTGTTGATTCATGATTGCTGGCTTTTTGGTCAGACGGCCACGCGTGCTCCGTCAATCTCTTTTGCAAGTATACCCGTGCGCGGCTTAATTGTGACTTCGAGGTGTTCTCGGCAATGCCGAGCTGCTCGGCAATCTCTTTATGTGAATACCCATCCACCGCATACAGGTTAAATACGATGCGGTACCCCGTAGGCAGCTCGTGGATGAGGTTTAGCAGATCTTCGGTTTCGAGGTGGTCGGACAGATTGTGATAGTCGGGTTCGTGCGAGGCATGCTTCAGGTCGGTTTCCAGGTACATCGACCGGTTGCGACGCAGGTGGGTGAGGGCTTCGTTCACCACAATGCGGCGAATCCATCCTTCAAAGCTACCTTCTTGTTTGAATTGCCCGATTTTATCAAAAACCTTCATAAAAGCCGTTACCAGTACGTCTTCGGCCTCCATGGAGTCCTTGACGTACCGGTAGCAGAGCGCGTACATTTTCGGCGCAAAGGTTTCGTACAGGTGTTTTTGAGCGCTGGCATCACGCTTTAAACACCCCCGGATAAGCTCATCTTCTTTTGCGCGGTAGATCTTGAGTTCCATTTAAGTGGTACACAACGAAGATGCAACTTTACTGCCGGGGGTTGCACGGCATGTTTTATTTTTTATTCATCTTCTGTCACATTCGGATTTCCGCGGTATTCCACCTTACTGACAAAATCTTTATCTATTTGTAGGGTCTCGGTCACGTTTACCTTAGCGGACGATGCCCCGCTGACGTCCACGGAGGCATCTTTCGTCGTAAAGCGGTACGCTTCCAGCGACGACAGGCCGCTGAGGTCGGCATGCATGGTATCGCCGTTACCCTTCAGGTCCAGATCGCAGGCGCCGGAAAGTTCCAGCGTCAGGTCCAGTGCCTCCATTTCTCCATGGCCGCTGATCTTACCGCTGAACTCAATATTCAAGCGCTCTGAACGGAAACCGGTAAAGCGCACTTCGCCTTTGCCGCTGGCGCTCAGGCTTTCCAGGGCTGGGAGCGTCAGGCGGATTCTCACTTCTTTTAATAAGTCGTCCGCATGAAACTCGCCGTCGTTGTTGTAGTCGATTACTACTGTGCTGCCGTGATGCTCCACGCGGTACTTGGCCTTTTCACTTTCCGAGCCGTCAATTTCCAGCGCGTATTTATCGCCTCGGGTAATTTCCAGGTCGAACAAACCGTCGATCTCCACGTCTTTTATTTCGTCGCCGGACTCGGCATTCATTACATCGGCTGCGGGTGCTTCTACCGGCGCCGGGCAGCTCAGGCATGAGAGGCCGTCGGGCGTCATGCGCCAGGTTTGGTTATCAAGCGCTTCGGTTTCGATGAATTGTGTGATGAAACGTGCTACATCCTCTGTCATCGTGAACGGATAGTCGTATGGAATGAACAGGGTCATCTTGAGGCGCTGTGCACGGAAGATGGCATCGTCCTGAAAAGTGATATTCGAGTCGAATGTAAAGATCGAATCTTCCACCACCACGTTGTAGTCAACCATCTGTGCGTTTTCAATCGCCGCCTTGCGGCTGCTGCCCTGGGCCTCAAATTCCTGCACGAGCTTGATCTCTTTACCTTGATAGCCTTGCAATGACAACCAGATCTCGTCGTAATCATCCATGCCCGTCTCGTTCATACGGAACACCGCACGTTTCGCCGTGATGGGATACACCGTCTCCACACGGTGTGTGCCTTCTTCCTTGAAGTCAAAGATCAGCTTCGGTACACCCAGCGTCAGCGCGACAATGCTGACAAAGAACAATACGAACAAGGTCCAGCCCGCGGCGCCACCAAAGGTGATGCGTTTAGAGACGGCCGAGGCACCCAGCAAAATGATAAAGATGCAGGGAATGAAGCAGGCAACAAACCCGGCGATCACAATCCAACCTGGGAAGGCTCGCGTCATAGCTTCCACCGGCAGTGTAAAGTGCTCACTCGCAAATGTCGCGGTCGACAGGAAGCCAAACGTAATGCCGGCGGTGAGCAGTGTTGCGAAAGCCAGGGCGACGCCCAACAGGATGATAACGATGCCTACGGCTACACGCAACACTTCCACCAGCGGGCCAATTACTTTTGCCAATGCCAGCAACAGCATGGCCAGCAAGCGGAATGGCAACAGGAGTATCTTGGCCAAGGCGCTTTCTTCCTTATCAGGATCTTCCTTTAGATTTTTTTTTATGGTCGACTCAATGTTCGAGAGCGTTACCGGCTCCCCCTGCATCTGCATACGTTCCGTCAGGCTTTTCGCCTCGGGCACGGCAATCCACAAGACAATGTATACTACGAGCCCCAGGCCGCCGGTAATCGTGAACACAATAAAGAGAACACGAACAATCAGGATGTCAATACCCAGGTACGAAGCGATCCCACCCGATACGCCGGCCAGCACTTTGCTATCGGGATCGCGGAACATCTTTTTATCGATCTGCGGTTCTTCGAGTGTATAGGAGCCGGGCAGGATGATCCACAATACCAGATAGATCACCACGCTCAAACCATAGGCAAAGGTTACCACGGCAAACAACAACCGGATCCAGAGCGGGTCAATATTAAAGTAGTTTCCCAACCCGGTACAGACCCCTCCGAGGATCTTGCGGCGCTGATCGCGCATGAGCGGTCGCGGCGCGGAAGTCGCTTGCTGGCGGGTGCTGCTGTTGGTTCCCGTGGAGCTATCGTCTGTCGCAGGACCGGTCGACGCCGATGTATTTTTAGCCTGCGGGGCATCTTGTTCTTCGGCCGCTTTGAAGTCGCTCACGCTACCCATGGTGGTCATCAGGAACGCTACGTCTTCCGCCGTGATCACCTGTTTGCCCTCGTTTAGCTTCGAGAGAAAGATCTCGGCAATGCGCCCTTCGATATCGGCCATGATCTCGCTGCTGTCTTCGAACGAAGAGAAATACCGGGTGATGGAATCCAGGTATTTGCGCAGGGTATCGTACCCGTCTTCTTCGATGTGGAAAATGATGCCGCTGATGTTTATGCTGATGTTCTTTTTCATATGGTCTCGGGGCGTGAGATATTAGTAGATTTATTCGTGATGGTTTGCGTAGAGTGGACGAGCTCATCCCAGGTGTCTGTCAGCTTTTCCAGGAACTTGCTGCCGCGATCCGTCAGCGTATAATATTTACGCGGCGGCCCCGACTTCGACTCGATCCATTTGTACTCCAGTAGTCCGGCATTTTTGAGCCGGGTGAGGAGGGGATAAAGTGTTCCCTCTACAACAATGATCCGCGCGGCTGTGAGCTCATCGAGCATGTCTGACGCATACACTTCGCCGCGCGAAATGATGTGAAGGATGCAGTACTCCAGTATTCCTTTTCTCATTTGTACTTGCGTGTTTTCAAGGTTCATACATCCTGTTGTTTACTATGGTAGTATTAACGCAAGGGTACTATGTATGGCCAAGTACTTGTAGCAAAAACCTAAAAAAGCGTATTTTTGAGCAAATTTCGAATAAAATTTTTTTTGACATCCTTCGGGAAGCTTCACAATTCAATAAAAATTGTCCAAAAGCGTACAGGAATTCTGATAAAACCGTACAGAATTTCGGCCCCGGTAACATGTGTTTTGGCCATCGTAACGCTTTGCTTCAGCTTGCCTTCAGGCCTGTCTGGCGGGAGTACGGTGGGGTTAGTATTTTTTACTTACGTTTTGGCTTTGAAACGTATTCATTTTCGTTTCCGCCAGCGCATGGTTATTTTAGGGGTTGCATGAGAAAGAGTATTGCGGTATTGGGTGTGCTTTTGACTTTTATGCTCTCGGCATATGGTCAGATCGGCAACGAGTGGATCAATTTCAGTCGACCTTATTACCGGATTTTGGTCGGCAAAGACGGCATCTATCGCGTGGACTATACTGCCTTGCAGGCCGCCGGCATCCCCGTAGACGCTATCGACCCGCGCACACTACAACTTTTCCACCGCGGCACGGAGCAATCCCTGTACATCGCCGGCGAAACCGACGGCCGGCTCAATACGTCCGACTACGTCGAGTTTTACGGCCAACGCAACGATGGCAGGCTCGACGCCAGCTTGTATAAGCCAGCCACCCTGCAGCCTCACGCGTACTATAATATTTTCAGTGACACGTCCGCATACTTCCTGACCTACGGTACGTTGGTGGGCAAGCGCATGGCCCAACTCACCCCTGCCGATCCTGGACTGTCGCCCGACGATCATCATGTCGATGAAAAGCTGTTGGTGAATACCAACTTTTATTCGACGGGGACCAATTTCGACGTCGAGTTGCAGAACTCCTATTTTGACCAGGGGGAGGGCTGGACCGGCTCGCAAATAAACATGGGACAGTCGGCTGACTATACCCTGACGGGCATTCAAAACATGGCAATGGCCTCCGGGCAGCCGCAGCTCGAAGTATTGCTGGTCGGGCGAGGTATGATGGACCACCGGGCCGAGATCTACGCCGGTGGACGCTTGTTAACGACCGTGACCTTCTCGGCTTTTAATGCGTATAGGATAACAACAGAGATCGATTGGAATGATATCGTGTCGAACGCACTTACGGTGCGGGTGCGGGTTATCGGCGTCACCGCGTCAGACCGCCTGTGTGTATCGTATGTTCGACTGCGTTACCCACAGACTATAGACGCCGTCAATGCTACGGAGAAGATCTTCCGACTGGCAATCAAAAGCTCAGGTGTTTCCAATATAGAGATACAACGTGCTGTTGCCGGCACGCGGTTATTCGATATTACCGATCCGGATAATGTTAGGATCATCGGCACAACGACCGCGGGCACTACGGTAAAAGCCGCTGTGCCGGGTACGATCCAATCGCGTCAGCTGCTGGCGACGACGCTTACGTCTATGGCATCGCTGCGGGCGGTATCGTTTCGGGAGATCATACCGACTTCGAATAATTTTGTCATCATCAGCCATCCTTTGCTGCGCACACCGGCCGGTGGTTATGCCGACCCGGTAAAAGCCTATGGTGGCTATCGCGCGTCGCCGGAAGGCGGTGGCTACGATACGATCGTGGTCAACGTCGAGCAACTATACAACCAGTTCAACTATGGCGAGAAGTCGCCGCGGGCCATCTTTCAGTTTATGAAATACCTCTCGCAGCGCCACCTGCCCCGGTATCTGTTCCTCATCGGCAAGGGGTTGGATGCGAGCTACCGGTACAATCGAGGTCCCGCCCCCTTTGTGCTCTTTAGAGACCTGGTGCCTTCCTCCGGTATGCCGGGTTCCGACGCGTATTATACCGTGGGACTTGGCGGGACCACGCACAGCAACGCTGTTGCCACGGGGCGCCTGACGGCCATGAAGTCCGACGATGTCGCGGCGTATCTCAAAAAGGTGATCGAGACCGAAGCGCGTCCTTTCGATGACCTGACACGCAAACATCTTTTGCACCTCAGCGGGGGCATTGAAGAAGGTGAGCCGGCGCTCTTTCGCGCGTTCATGCAGGATTTTGCCAAGATCGCGGAGAAGCATTATCTCGGCGGGCGCGTATCCTCCATTGCCAAGCGTTCGGTCGATATCGAGCTGATCAACATTGCCAACGAAGTAAACAAAGGCCTGGGGCTGGTGACTTTTTTCGGGCACTCGTCGCCGAGCACACTCGACTTTGACATCGGTTTTGTGACGGATCCCATCATGGGCTATAACAACGCCGGTAAGTATCCCATGTTGCTCATGAACGGCTGTAACGCCGGTGCCTTCTTTCTATATTCAAAATTGTTTGGCGAAGACTGGGTCATGGCGCCCAACAAGGGAGCTACTGGTTTTATCGCGCACAGCTCGTATGGCTTTGTGTCGAACCTGCGGTTTTATACCCAGAAAATCTACGAGGTAGGCTTTGGCGACTCGACGTATATTCACAAAGGCATCGGCGACATCCAGCGCGAAGCCTGCCGCCGGTATATCGAGTATGCCGGTGATTATATAGCCAACACCACCCAGGTGCAGCAGATGGTATTACTGGGTGACCCGGCGGTGCCGCTGTTTGGCGCGCCGAAGCCCGATCTGGAGATCAACAACAATAACTTCTTCGTCTCGTCTTTCGACGGAGGTCCGGTCACGGCGCAGGCAGATTCTTTCGCCGTGCATATGATCGTGCGCAACTTTGGCCGTGCGCAGCAAGACACGATCCGAATTGAAGTAAAACGCTACCTGCAAGACAACTCCGTTGTTGTCTATGATTCCTTATACCCGTCTACGTTGTACAGCGACACCCTCACGTTGGTGGTGCGCAAGGGGCGTGAGTCAGGCGGTGGCAACAACCGCTTTGAAGTCACCATAGACCCGGAGAATGTGTTACCGGAGCTGAATGAAAACAACAACACCGCATCCATCGAATGGCTGATCCCGTTGAATGGAACGCACAATCTTTTTCCCGGCAACTTCTCTATTGTACACACTGCCGCTGTCGACCTGTCGTGGCAGGCAACGGACCTGCTCTCGGGCAAGCGATCCTTTGTTGTAGAAGTAGACACCGCCTACACGTTTAACAGCCCCTATAAAAAACAATTTACGATAGAAGGCACGGTGCTGGCGCGACAGGCCGTACCGATGCTGGCGGCCGACACGCTGGTGTATTATTGGCGCACAAAGCTGGCCGAGCCGCTGGCCGGCGAGAACGATGCGTGGACCACGACCTCCTTTACCTATATTAAAGACGGCCCGGAAGGATGGGCACAGGTGGATTTCCCCCAGTACCTGGAAAACGCGGCGGAAGGTCTCGTGCCGGATGCCGTAGCGCGCCAGCTGGGCTTCCGTAAAACGATCACGCCTTTTACCGTGCGGAACATGGGTGGCAATTACCCCGGCGGCACGGCACAAACCGTCAGTGTAAAGATCGGTGGCGCGGAGTATAATCTTTTTACACAAGGGTTTTATTGCCGGATGAATACACTCAACCTCATAGCGTTCGATCGGCGCTCTACCGTGCCGTACCTGGGTGTGCCCTTTACCTGGCGCAACCGTGCCGGTCGTGCATGTGGTCGTGAGCCCTGGGTGATCAACAGTTTTGTGTATTACGATATGGTCACCGATAATAACGGCGACCTGATCAGATACATCGACAATATTCCTATCGGCGATTCCGTGCTGTTATATACCATGGGCGATCCGTTATACCAGCTGTGGCCCGCGGCGGCGAAGGCCAAGCTCAGTGAGCTCGGTTTGTCGCTGGCACAAGTCGAGGCCTATCAGTTGGGAGAGCCGATGATCGCTGTAGGGCGCAAAGGCCTGGCGCCGGGTACGGCCAAAGTATACCGGGTGGCGGGATCCCCTGCCAATCAGCAAGCATTGGAAGTAAACGGTACCATGACCGGCGGCTATACGTCGGGCAATATGCAAACGGCGCTCATTGGCCCCGCCGTTGCCTGGAACTCCTTTGTGTTCGATCCTGCTGCGCTGGACGCCGCCGATGTCGCCGTGGCCGACATTCTGGGGGTGAAGGTCAATGGCGAAGCGGTATCGCTGTGGACTGACCTGACGGCCAACCAGGACCTCTCCGGCGTAGACGCCCGTGAATATCCGTATCTGCGCATTATATACCGCACGCGCGACGATTTCGACCTGACGCCCGTACAACTGCAACAATGGCTGGTGCTCTACACGCCGGCACCCGAGGGACTGTTGGTATACCACGGCGACGCCATTCCGCACGTAGTAAATGAAGGCGACGCCTGGCCCGGTTCGTATAGCTTTGTCAACATCAGCGACAAAGCCTTTGGTGACTCGCTCACGGTGCAATACGAGCTGTTTAACCAGGACCAGCGATTCTCACAAAAGGCGACGATGAAGATTGCCCCGCCCACGCCGGGTGACACCACACATTTTATCGTCAACATTCCCACGGCCAATCGCCAGGGCCTGAACGATGTCAACGTGTTTGTAAACCCGCGTATTCTGCCGGAGCAATATTACGAGAACAACCTGCTGGCGCTGCCCCGTTACCTCGACGTACAACAGGATCAATTTAACCCGGTGCTGGCCGTGACCATCGATGGCCGTTATGTCGAGAACGGCGACTTCGTCTCGGCCAATCCCCTGATCGCGGTACGGATATGGGACGAGAACCATACCATTCTAAAAACCAACACCGATGGCATTCGCATGTTCCTGACGTATCCGTGTAGCGACGAGCCTTGCACGCCGGTGCAAGTCACCCTGCAAAGCGATTCGGTCATGTGGCAGCCCGCCACGGCAACAACCGATTTCATGTTACAGCTAACACCCCGCACGCTGCCCGACGGTCATTACACCTTGCAGGTGGAGGCCACCGATGCACGCGGTAATAGCAGTGGGGCTGACCCTTATTTGCTGAGCTTTACCGTCACCAGCGACGAGGCTTTAACGGTTTCCGAACCTTATCCTAATCCATCCTATGGCGATGTATACTTTCGCGTGGTCCTGTCAGGGCAGACGTTGCCCGGCGATATTTCACTGGAGATCATCGACGTCAACGGCAAGCAGGTAGCGCTCTTTCCGCACGAAGCATTTACTGATTTTCACATCGGCGTCAATCGCCTACGGTGGGACGGTCGTGATCTGGCGGGCAATGTGTTGCCGGTAGGTGTTTACATTTACAGGTTACGGATTGCAACGGAAAAGACAGGCGTACGCCGGAATGGCAAAATCTTGTTGCGTCGTTAAGCCGGAAGATTATTCTTTTTCGTCGGCTACCATCTGAAAGAGGGGTTTCTTTTCGATGGTAGGCTGAATGTCTATTGCGCTAATGTCTTCGCGATTTTCTTCCAGGAATCTGTTGTAGGCGGCCACGATGGCGTCGTAGTCATCGCGATAAATGTATACGCGCTGGTCGGCCATGCGAATTTCGTCGGCCAGTTTTTGCAGCGTAGAATTATACTGAAATTGCGGTTGCGACTCGGCCGTGGTAATAAGCTCGGTGACGAGCGAGTTGGAGGCAAAGTCGTATTCTTCCACCACATCGGCGTTGGCCATGGTTTTTTGCGTATAGCGCAGGCGCAGCAACTGCTCCAGGCGCTGCTCGTAGCCTTCGAGTTGTTCGGGATCGGCCGATGCCGACACTGTCAGCTCGTGGAGCAGGTTGTGCATGGCCTTCACTTTCTGGTTGTCGTCGTGGATCATGATATTCCACGCCAGTAGCATACTATCCTGAAGCCCCAGGTAATAATCTGTCAGCGAATCCAACCGGGTGAAGGTGGTTTGCTGGCGCGGCGCGTTCCGGTCACCGCAATTCAGCAGTGTCAGCACGCAGCCGGTAATCATGATACCAGAAAAGAGAGATCTCATAACTCGTTATAGTGGGCTCAGGGTGAGATACGATGCAAAGAAAGAAAATGTTGTTGAGGATGAGCGCGTTTTGGTAGATAAGTATGATTTCGTGCGTTTTTGAACGATTCAGGCGCCTGATTTATAAGGTTTTAAACTGCTCAAATGCCTCTCTGCAATCGTAGCAGTAATGAATGGAGCGACAACGTGTGGCGCCGAACAAATTTCGCAGCTCGGTATTGCTACCCTGGCAGCGGGGGCAGGTAGCTTTTTCCAGTATATCGAGGTCGGTGACCAACCCCGGCACCGGCGGCGCCAGCCCAAACTCTTGTAATGCGCGTCTGCCTTTTTCGGTAATGCGATCGGACGACCACGGCGCATGATATTGTATCACAATGTGTACATTCTGTACGTTGTGGCGCGCCAGGGCTTCGGTAATTTCCTGCTGCATTAAATCGAGGGCGGGACAGCCCACAAACGTGGGCGTCATTTCGATTTGCACTTTCCCGTCGTGTATGGCGACGGACGTGATCACGCCCAGGTCCACCAGCGATAAGACGGGAATCTCAGGGTCTTTTACCTCCTCCAACCATTGGTATATTTCCGGGACGGTGGGCATCTGCATATCCTGTTATAACGCGCCGGGAAAGATCTGGTTCAAATGGTGTTTGAGATGGCGTATATAATCGCTCGCCAGCCATTCAAGAGTATGCAGGGCAGGTGTATTTCTGCCGGTATTACAGGTCAGTGCGTAGCGTGTTGGGGGCATGGTGCTGATGACGTGCGCAATGCGGTCGTTCAGCAACTTCCATAGCAGGATCAGCTCTTCTTGTGGAACTTGCTGGTAGCCCTGCAAGGCCACCCACTGGTCCTGATCGTATACAATATTGGGTGGAATGTTTTCGTATTGGGCACAAATAAAACGACGCAGGTTGTTGTGTGCCGAGTCACAAAGATGACCCAGTATTTCTTTTTTACTCCACTTCGTCGGGAGGGGTTTGTGCGTAAAGTCGTGTTCGGAAACCTCGCGGAGGTGATCCGCGAAGGCATGCACTAGCTGGAGCAGTTCTGTTGCTACAGCGTCCAAGGTTATTTCTTTTCGGTTACGCGTTCCAGGTTAAAGAGCTCGTGCAGCATTTCGGTCAGCGACTCGGCATCGCCACGTTTGCAGGCGGCCTTCAATTGAAGCACCGGATACTTCAGGATCTTCTGCATCAGCGAGCGGCTCATCTCTTCCAGTTTTTCGGCTTCTTCCGGCTTCGCATTTTTCATGTAGCGAACCAGTTCTTCCTGGCGGATTTTTTCGAGCGTGTTTTTCAGCTTTTGAATCGTCGGAGAGACGATCATTTCCTTGGACCAATCTTCAAACTCGGCAATGGTCTCGCGGATCATCTCGCGAATGCGCGGGATCGAAGCTTTCCGTTTTTCAACGGCTTCGTTTGTTTTTTCCTGAATGTCGTCCAGGTTGTATACAATCGCACCAGGTATTTCTTCGATCGAAGGCTCGATGCTGCGTGGCATGGAGAGGTCGATAAAGAATTTGTGCGAGAGAATTTTGATGTCTTTCAACAGCTCGCGGGTTACGAGCGGCTCGTTACCCGAGACAGAGCTTATGATCACGTCGGCCTTGGCCAGCTCCTCTTGCAGGAGATCGATCGGGCCCGCGCGGAAACCACACTTTTGCGCCAGCTTTTCAGCTTTATCCGTCGTGCGGTTCAGGATCATGACGTTTTGCAGGCGCGAGTTGACCAGGTTCAGGCAGAAGTCCTGACCGATCTCGCCCACGCCGAGGACCAGTACTTTGGGCTCGCGCAGGGACATCGTTACATCTTCGGCCAGCTCCTTGGCAGCATAGGAGATGGACGCGGCACCATCGCGGAAAGAAGTCTCCTGTACAACGCGCTTGTTCAGGAAGAAGATGGTGTGCATGAGGCGGTGCAGGAAAGGCCCCGCCATGTTTTCGTCGGCGCTCCACTGGTAGGCATTTTTCACCTGACCGGAGATTTGCAAGTCGCCTACCACCTGGGCATCCAGGCCGATGGCTACTTCAAACAGGTGGTTCACAGCATTCAATCCTTCCAGTTGGCCGAAGTGTTGCTCAAAACCAGCCTCTATTTGTTTGATGAGGGCAAGTCCTCTGAAAATTTCTGTGGAATAGTCCTTTTCGGACACGTAATAGATTTCTGTCCGGTTGCAGGTTGAAACCACCAGCACATCCGTCGTTACCGCGTACTCACGAATGAAATTCAAAAACTGTTTGACCCCTGCCTCATTCAACGAAACCTGCTCGCGCACGGCAACCGGAGCGGTTTTGTAGGTCAGTACTAGTGCTTTAAAATTCTGTGTCATTTTCGAAGTACAAAAGTAAAACCTGAATGAAGACCAAGCATGATAATTGTCACCCGTTAATTAATTTAGAATTTGTATAAATAGATTGAACTCTCATCAGATCAGTCTTTTACGGGGCCAGCATGCTTTCGGTTTTGACGTTGGCGGATTATATTTCCGTCAGGCATTCCCGTACACTTCCGGCGCCGGTCAGGCGGTGTTCACAAGACGGTATTTCTTGCGTCCGGGCTGCCTGCCAGTTAAATAACATTGTCGTTTAACCGTTAGTTGCCATGAAACATCTGAAACACAGCTTCCGTTCCGCTTTTGGTTTCTCCCGCGCACAGGCCAGTGGCTTTGTTCTGTTGGCAGCATTGATATTGGGGGTTGTGGTTTGGGGGGTGCGGTGT
>NZ_JAHESE010000247.1 GCF_018598175.1 Dawidia cretensis | reverse complement strand
CCAGAATCTGACGCGACCAATCCGCAAGACTCGGGTGGTGATATCTTCCCCGCCAACCGACCTTTACAAAAAATTTCATCCACATGGGAAAGTTAACAAACAAGACTGCATTCATTTCCGGCGGTACCAGCGGCATCGGACTGGCTACGGCACAAGAATTAATCAAAGAAGGAGCACGCGTCATCATCACCGGCAGGTCTTCCGAAACACTAAACCAAACCGTGGCATCGCTCGGTCCTAACG
>NZ_JAHESE010000246.1 GCF_018598175.1 Dawidia cretensis | reverse complement strand
GTAATGAAGGTGTTTTCTATTTTTGTTTCCTCATCGGCATTATCTTTTATAGGCTTCTTTCTTGATTCAAATATAGAGACAGTCTCTCCGGATTGTAGATATCCCAATCTGCTTCCATTCATAACAAATTGCAATACATCCCTCACACTTCTACGACCTTTCGGCACACTCACATCGTCATATTGATCAACCAGATCCGAAGGAAAGACAAACAAGAAACTCGGTTGCTTTTCAATGTTAATA
>NZ_JAHESE010000245.1 GCF_018598175.1 Dawidia cretensis | reverse complement strand
AACCCCAACAGTAGTGTATCGCTGTCCATTCGTGGTGTAACGTCCATCGAAGGATCCAGAACACCGCTCGTCATCATCGATGGTATTCCCGGTGGCAACCTCGATCTGCTACAGCAGGACGACATCGAGTCTATCGACGTGCTTAAAGATGGTTCAGCTGCCGCGATCTATGGCACGCAAGCCAACGGCGGTGTAATATTGGTCACGACTAAAAAAGGTAGAGCCGGTGCGGCGACTATCGAC
>NZ_JAHESE010000244.1 GCF_018598175.1 Dawidia cretensis | reverse complement strand
TTGGTATGTGACTTGCCAGGTGATCGGTTTCCAGCCCATCGGAACTGTTTTCGTTTACGCTAATGCGGAAAAAACCTACAAAGCCGCGGCTGAACAAGATATTGTGATACCCCTTGAGCTTACCAGGGTGAGGAAAGGCGACTACATTGAAATGGATAATGTGAAGGTCTTCGAGAACTCGAATATCTTCAAACCTGAGTCGTCACGCGAGCTGGACGAGCTGGTAGCCATGATGGTTGAAGAT
>NZ_JAHESE010000243.1 GCF_018598175.1 Dawidia cretensis | reverse complement strand
ACATTGATGTTGTCTACTAAAATTCCGTTATGCCCATGCTTAATCATATCAGGAACGCCACCTGTCTTAAAACCAATTACAGGCGTTCCGCACATAAGGGATTCTATTACAACGTTAGGCAGGTTATCAGCAAGTGTTGGCAAAACATAAACATCAGCAGCACTATAAATTAAAGCTTTTTTATGCTCATCAGATACAAATCCAAAGTTATGAACAACAAAGCCAGATAAGTCAGGCAAACTAT
>NZ_JAHESE010000242.1 GCF_018598175.1 Dawidia cretensis | reverse complement strand
ACCTTGTGCGGTGGGACACGACACGGTATACCGACTGGCAGAAAGAGCTCATCGGTGGCCGGGCGCGGGTCACCAATGCCAGCCTGCCGATTAGTGGAGGCGAAAATCGCACGCGCTTTCTCTTCGGCGGTACGTACTACCGCGAAGGCAGTGTATTTCCGAAAGGTTTTGATCTCGGCTACACACGGGGCGCCGCCCTGTTTACCCTCACACACGAATCCCACAATGACAAGCTACGGTTGGAC
>NZ_JAHESE010000241.1 GCF_018598175.1 Dawidia cretensis | reverse complement strand
ATTACAAGCTCCAACTCTTCTGTGATGTCTGCTACAATTTGACATACATCAGTGGGAACAAATTGATGATCGGTCCTCGCTGCGCTGGAAAACTCCAGGAGATCGTTAACCAGTTTCTTTAGACGTTGTGAGGATGTTGCAATTTTGGTTAGCAACATTCTTTCACGCTCGTTATCTCTTGGCATATCAAGAAGCAAATTCACGAAGGTGGCTATCTTTCTAAGTGGCTCTTGCAAGTCATGAGA
>NZ_JAHESE010000240.1 GCF_018598175.1 Dawidia cretensis | reverse complement strand
GGCAATCGCTGCGATCAGCGCCGCGACGGTGGCCGCAACCAGGTAAATGCGTTTAAATTCGGGTTGGGGACGGAAGTGGATGATTTCCTCGATGATATCATCGTCACCCTGGGGGGTCGGTGAGGCATGCAGCGCCGGCATGCGGCCGTCCAGGATTTCGTCGGGACCACGACGGGCGCGGGCCTCCATCCCTTCGCCGGGGGCGACGCCGCTGGTGCTGTAAAGACCAAAAGGGTTATCCAGATT
>NZ_JAHESE010000239.1 GCF_018598175.1 Dawidia cretensis | reverse complement strand
AACTGAAGATGTAGATTTAAAATATAAATTAAAGTGGTTAATTCCAAATTCACAAAAAAATGAAATGGAGCCAATAATAATAACATTGTATCCAGGAGGACAGTATAAAGAAGAAAAGCCACATGAAGGTGAAGAATTTGGATATGTATTAGCAGGTTCAATATATGTCCATATAGGCGAAAAGAAAAATAAAGTAAAAAAAGGAGAGAGTTTTTACTTTAGACCGAAAGCAAATCACTATATATC
>NZ_JAHESE010000238.1 GCF_018598175.1 Dawidia cretensis | reverse complement strand
GTGTGGATATGACTGCACCAGGTGCATCACCTCGTGCGTCACTACGTCGATGTCGCCGGGATGTGACTTGAACCAACCGGGGCTAAACCGTACGCGACCGCCACCGGCTTCGGCTACGGCTTTGTAGGTGGTATCAACAAAGAATGTCACTTCTTTAATGGAGGCTTTGTTGTATTCGCCTACCAGTACGGGGTATACCTCAAAGAATGTTTTGATCAGACGAGCTTTTACGGCCGGATCAAATGA
>NZ_JAHESE010000023.1 GCF_018598175.1 Dawidia cretensis | reverse complement strand
GAGCAGGCGCGTATGTTCGGAGAGCGTAATACGACGACGGCCCCATTCGCCGGTGCCGTCGCGCAGTTGTACCTGGCGCATGATACTGTTTATGTCACTGCCGAAGTTATAGTCTGACAGATGCCGGATTTGAAGCATTGCCATCCGTACATAACTGCCGTGGCGCGAGCAACCGCCAAACTCCGACATGGTACGACGTGTGTTTTTAAAACTGGGGCTTGTTTTTACTTTATCGGCGCTGGGCCCGCCCTTGCGACGAACGACAATCCTGTCGATTCCACGCATGCGATAGGCGCTAAACATGTCAAACTTGCCGGTAAAGGCAAATGGTCCTTCGAGAAAGGGCATAATCGATTGGTTTTTAAGTAACGAGAGGTTTTTTCGACAACGGTCAAAATAGTAACGGTGTCTGAATCGAATGTACGGAAAGGGGGGGCGACTGTCAATCAATTGAATAAATTAAATTTTAAGGAAAAGATTTTCATTAGGAGATGTTCAATACCTATATAATATTTGAATATCTATTGGATAAAATTTAATTAACTATTGGATATCTATTCTATATATCGACATTTGATAGACTCTATACCGGATTTTTCGGGTATATCCAATGGAACTAAAACTACTATGTTTGAAGCCTTTAGAAGAATATCCATCGTCCTTATAAACGCAGCGATCTTGTTCATGCTCGCCCGTATTATTCTTTTTGATGAGAACAGCGACGCCCTGGGAGCGTTCGGGATAGCGTCTCTCATCTTCCTGTTCGTCTATAATGTCTATGCGCTCATACTTTATAACGTCTTCTGGGAGAATCCCCGAAAACTTTGGTACCTCGAGGCAGCCTATGTCCTGCTGTTGTTGTTACCCATGATATTCCTGCATCACATGTTTTCTTAAGGAAGCTCCCCGGGAACCATCCTCCTGAAAAGCATGTTGTAACATCAATCAAGGAGGAAACCTATGGAAATTGGAATAGACAGCTTTGCCGCTACCATCGGAAGCAATCAAAGTAACATGGATTCGATGGCGCAGCTGCTGCAACGGATCGAGACGGCCGACCGGGTGGGGCTCGATGTTTTCGGCATTGGCGAACACCACCGCCGGGAATTTCTCGACTCAGCCCCGGCTGTAATCCTGGCCGCCGCCGCGGCCCGCACAAAAAACATCAAACTAACCAGTGCCGTGACCGTGCTCAGCGCGGCCGACCCGGTGCGCGTATTTCAGGAATTTGCCACCCTGGACCTGATCTCGCAAGGGCGGGCAGAATTGGTGGTAGGACGGGGCTCCTTCACGGACTCGTTCCCGTTGTTCGGCTTCAAGCTACAAGATTACGACGATCTCTTTGCCGAAAAACTGGATCTGCTTTTAAAGATCCGCGACCAGGAGGTTATTACATGGTCAGGCCGTTTCCGGCCGGCCTTAAAAGAACAGGCTATTTATCCGCGGCCCGTACAATCACCGATACCGGTATGGCTGGGCGTAGGCGGCACACCTGCATCGTTCGCCCGTGCCGGCATGTTAGGGCTGCCGTTGATGGTGGCCGTCATCGGTGGCGAAACGCACCGCTTCCGGCCTCTGATCGACCTGTATCGCGAGGCTGGCGCCAAAGCCGGTCATGCCCCGGAGAAACTAAAGATAGGTCTGCATTCACTGGGCTTCGTTGCCGCCACCACGCAGGAGGCACACGACGAATTTTTCCCGGGTTATGCTACGACCTTTACAAAGATCGGCCGTGAGCGTGGCTGGCCGCCCGTAACCCGCCCGCACTTTGATGCCCAGGTCGGGCCGCGCGGCGCCCTGGTGATCGGCAGCCCTGAAGAGGTAGCGGAGAAGATTCTACGCCACAGCGAGCACTTGGTGGAGTCAGCCGGTTTACCTTCCAAATGGATAATGCGCATTTACCACAAGAAAAGCTGCTGCGTTCGATTGAATTGATTGGAACGAAGGTAATCCCGCTGGTAGCCCAAGGGTGAGGCCGGATGCTACAGCAAATAAGTTTGCTGAAGCGTCATCTTTACCCTCATTGACTTCTCGCTACGTGCGAAATTGCCAATGTATATCGGAGACAACAAGGCCGCTGTCGCACTGCGGCAGTGGCCTTGTTTGTATAGCTGTCGCTAAAAAAGTTACTATTGCGCGCGATCAAACGTTTTCGAGGTTCCATGCCATACGATCACGTATAGCAATATCACTGTTGATAATGTACGCCTGCTGTATGAATCAAAATACCTGGAATAAAAACACGAGCGTCACTACAGACGGCATAGAGCAATCTGACCGTAACCGAAAGGCGGGACATCAGGATTGGTAATAATACACTGCCAGCCAAGGCGTTGCATGTTCAGAATCAAGCGACACTTCGTATACCATGAGCGGTATAACATTTTTCTTGGATAATGCTGCAGTGTCGACACTAAATGTTTAGGAATAAAAGATGAACAATGTAATAAATAGTTGAAAGTGCATTTTTTATCGATAGACAACGTGTCTATTTTTGCCGCATGAAAAACAAGACCTGCCGGCGCGTCCACAGGATCCTGGCAAAAAACGTGTCGTCGTTTACGCTATCGGAGCTGTTGGTCGTTTTGGTTATTATCGGGATCCTGGTCCTACTGGCCTTGCCAGTACTGATGCCGTTGATCTCGCGCACGCGCAGTGTGGAAGCGAAGCAGGGCCTTAAACACATCTACACGTTAGAAAAAACATTCTTTTACGAATTTTCTAAATACTCCGGCGACCTGGAAAAGGTCGGGTTCGAGCAAGAGCAACTCGTAACGGAAGGAGAGGACGGAAAAGCAAACTATACGTTCGAAATTGTCCAGGCAGACGTGAGGGGCTTCATGGCCCGCGCGACCGCGGTGGTGGATTTTGACGGCGACGGCGAGTTCAATGTTTGGGAGATTGATGAAAAAAGCAATCTCACCGAGGTTGTAAAGGACTAAAGTAGCCGCGATATGCTGGCATTTTCGATCCTGGCAGCGGTATTACTGCTTTGCATTGGTTATGAGGATTTTGCGCACCGGACAGTAAAGTTAGTATGGTATTTGTTGCTGCCGGCAGCATTGTTGCCACTGCGGTTTTCGCATGTGACCTTCGAGGAATTTGGGATTTCTTTTCTGATGAATATCGCATATATGGTGCTGTTGTTATCGGTGGCGTTAGGGGTTCTCTACGTCCGTCACAAGCGGATGGTGTCACCGTTGTCATCCATCGGCTTGGGCGATATTCTTTTTTTTGCGATCCTCGCCATGTGGTTTGATACCCCCAGCTTCATCATCTTTATTTCGCTTAGCCTGATCGTGGCCCTGGTGGCACATACTCTCTTACAAAGATTTTCGTTTTACCGGCGGCATCAAACCGTGCCGTTGGCCGGCATGCAAAGCCTGTGTTTTCTCGTCATATTCCTAACCTCTGTTATCTGATGGAACCTGCCGCAGATGGGACAGAGATAATACTCGACACGGAGACACGGAAATTAGTGTCCGGCGACCTGGCCTGGCACTACCGCATTCTGCCCGCTCGGGTTTCAGGCGACACCCTCCACCTGTATGCCGACGCCAGCCGCAGTGGCCAGGCGTTGCAAGAGGAGCTGGAGATTGTACTGGGCCGCAAAGTAAAGCTGCTGGCACATGATTCCGAGCTGATCGGAAAGGCGTTGGCGCTCTATTATATCAAAGGGACTTCTACACAGGAAGCCGGCGGCGCCGTAAAGATCGATATCGGTCAGAAGGACTTTGTGTCGGAGTTGATCCAGGAGGCGCGCCTGCTCAAGAGCAGTGATATTCACCTGGAGATCTACGAGGAGAAATGCCGCATACGCCTGCGCGTAGACGGCAAGTTGGCCGAGCGTATTACCCTGAATAAGCGCGACTACCCGGCGCTGGTCAACAAGATCAAGATCATGGCCGGCATGGACATCTCCGAACGCCGGTTACCCCAGGATGGACGTATTTTCTTTAACCGCAACGGTCTGAAGTTCGACATTCGCGTGTCGGTGCTGCCGACGTTGTACGGGGAGAAAATTGTATTGCGTATCCTGGGCAATAACGCGATGGAGATCGATCTCCGGCAGTTGGGTTTATCGGCAATCGACTTTGAACGATATCACCAGAGTATACGCAAACCCAACGGTATCGTGCTGATCAGCGGCCCGACCGGTTCGGGCAAAACCACGACGCTCTACGCCACGCTCAAGCTGCTGAACAAAGAAAGCGACAATATCCTGACCGTCGAAGATCCGATCGAGTATACCCTCGACGGCATCAACCAGGTGCAGGTCAAAGAAGACATTGGGTTCACGTTCCCCCGGGCGCTGCGCACATTCCTGCGCCAGGACCCGGATATCATCATGGTGGGAGAAATCCGCGATGCCGAAACTGCCACGCTTGCGATACGCGCAGCGCTGACAGGTCACCTCGTATTGTCCACGATCCACACCAACTCGGCCTGGGGTACAATCTCACGTCTCATCGACATGGGCATTCCGTCCTTTCTCCTCGCGAATACGCTCAACGCCACGCTGGCCCAACGGCTCGTACGGGTGTTGTGCCCGCATTGCAAGGAAAAAGCGTCGGTAAACGACCATGTATTTCCGGCTGGTTTTACAAAGAAACATACCGTTACCGAGCACTACGTCGCCAAAGGGTGCAAGGAGTGTTTTTTTACCGGGTTCCGCGGACGAAAAGCGATCTACGAAATTATACCGGTAGACAACCAGGTGTCCGACTTTATCCTGGAGAACGCCAAGGCCGTGGGCGATTATTTCCGGTCACTTGGCATCAAAACGTTACAGGAAGGTGCGCTGGATGTACTCCGCAGCGGCGAAACAAGCCTGGAAGAAATTTACCCTCTCTTATTGAATGAGAACTACTAGCGCGAAACTGGCGATATGCATGTTGTTTTGTTGCCTGGCCTGGATGGCGCACGGGCAAACAGATGATCCGTTTGCGCAACGGCTGGCCTACATCGGCGGCCAGCTGGAGATGCTTTCCGATTCATTGTCACCCGGGTTGCGCGAGCCGGCCAACTTTTCCGTATCGGGCTCATCCATTCAGGTCTTTCTGCGTACGTTGGCAGAGAGTCACGGGCTGAACATTCAGATCGACCCTGCGCTGAACATCACGCTGACCAATAATTTTACCAGTGTACCGGTCAGGGATATCATTTATTTCCTGTGCGAGGAATACCGGCTTGATATACGCTTTACAGGCACTATTCTATCTTTTACAAAATACCAGGCACCCTTTGTAGCGGCGCCCCCGCCGGTGGTGCGAAAGCTGAAGATTCAATTCGATCCGGCTACCCGGCGCGTGTCGTTTGACTTACAGAATGACAGCCTACGTGCTGTTGTAAAAGAGCTCACGCGCCTCACGGACCGCAACGTGATTGCCAACGGAGGAATAGAGATTGAGCACAAACTTGTGACTGGCTTTATTCGCGACCTTCCCCTGGAAAGCGCGCTAGATAAGCTGGCCTATACCAACGGTCTGCGTTTGACGCGGTCGAAAGACGATGTCTTTATACTTGAGAATGCGCAGGGCGGCAACACGCCGTCCAGTATCCCCAGCACGTCCTCAGCTTCATCCATCCAACGCCTGTCGGCGCAGGGCGACATTAATTTCCAGGATTCGCTGATTACGCTGGATGTGGTGAACTACCCAATCCTCGAGATTATTCACCAGGTGTCTACGCACCTGGGGATCAACTATATCCTTTTTTCCGAAATCACCGGCAACACCACGGCGAAGGTCAGACGCGTGCGCTATAGCGAGATGCTCTCATTCCTGTTTCAGGGGACCACCTATACCTACAAGAAGAGAGATGGCGTCTACCTGATGGGACAGCGTACACAAGAGGGTTTCCGTGTAACAGAAATGCTCAAGCTGAACTTCCGAACGATCGAGGGGATCGAGCGGGAGATTCCGTCCGACATGATGAAAGAGATGGAAGTGAAGGTTGTGAAAGAATTGAACGCCTTTATTGTCACCGGTAACAAACACAAGATCGACGAGCTCTTTGCCTTTGTCAAGCTCATCGACCAGCCTATTCCCAATATCCTCATCGAAGTAATTGTGGCGGAAGTGGACAAAGGGTTCTCCCTGACGACCGGCATAAAAGCTGTGCTCTCAGACTCCGTGCCGAAGACGGGTGGTTCGGTGTTCCCGGGATTGGACATGACGATCGGCTCAGGTTCCATCAATAACCTGCTGAGTAAGCTCGATACGAAAGGGGTTGCCAACCTCGGCCGCGTGACACCGGGTTTTTACGCCACCCTGACGGCGCTTGAGAAAAATAACAACATCCAGATCCGGTCAACGCCGAAGCTATCGGCCATGAATGGCAGCAAGGCAAACCTCGTCATCGGGCGTTCGACGTACTACTCCGAGCAGACGCAGAATGTTACCGGCGGGGTCACTCCGATCAACAGCACCACACAACGATTTATAAAGATTGACGCG
This sequence comes from Dawidia cretensis, assembly GCF_018598175.1. Taxonomy (GTDB): domain Bacteria; phylum Bacteroidota; class Bacteroidia; order Cytophagales; family Cyclobacteriaceae; genus Ohtaekwangia; species Ohtaekwangia cretensis. Next base: position 115,785 of record NZ_JAHESE010000023.1, on the reverse strand, counting down.
AACATGTCGATTACGATCAGTCCATTAGTCTCCGGCAACGAACATATTACACTCGACATTTCCTCCGAGTTTTCGGACTTCACGGCACCGAGCCAACCCAATGCGCCTCCGGGAAGTACCACACGAAAATTTGAATCGAAAATCCGGGTGCAGAACGAGGAGATGATCATTCTGGGAGGGATGGAGCAATCGTCGCGGTCGGAAAGTGGCAGCGGTGTTCCGCTACTCTCGCGTATTCCGGTATTGAAGTGGTTATTCAGCTATCGCCAGAAAGATAAAAAAGACTACCGGCTGATCGTGTTTATCAAACCTACGCTGGTGTATTAAGGCTATGCAAATCAGGTCGCTTATCAACTTTGGCAGCGCGCTTCCGGTCATGACCGGGGTAAACGTGCGTCTACAGGACGACGGCGGTCTGGCTATTAGCATCGCGGTATTGAAGCAAGAGAAGGACGTCGTCAAGCAGACCTTTACCACGGCTGACCTAACATCCGTGGAGCAACTCCGCCAGGTGTTGCACGAGCAAGTACCGGCAGGGGCGCGCGTTCATCTGAATATAGAAGGACGCGGTGTACTCCCGAAGTCGGCTACGCCGGCAGCAGACATACGCCTGGACGTGTTGCAGAAACAGCTTTTTCCCATGATCCGCGAGGAGGATTTCGTAGCCCAGCGGTATCGCTCCGGCGCCGAGCATTTCCTGCTGATCCTGCGCAAGGATGTGCTGACTGCACTAATGCCGGCTTTTGCGCAGCATTCATTGATATCGTTTTCCCTGGGAGCGTTTGTTGTTGCACCGGTGCTCCCGTTGCTTCCGCCCGGAGAATTCGTAGCGCTGCCGTATTACACTTTACAGCGCCGCGAGAATCGAATCACGGCGGTACACGCGCGTGAAGCGGGTGCTGTCGCCACCTTTTCACTGGGAGAGGAACGTGTGTCTTCCGATATATTTCTGGCGTATGCCGGAGCCTGGTCTCTGCTGCTCGGCCATGCCGACCTGGACGTCGCCGGCTGGCCTGCGCTGCACGAAAATAACGATCGTTATCAGCGACAGGCACACCTGCATACTGCCGGTAAGTGGGCACTGGTAGCACTGTTGGTGCTCCTGCTCGTCAACATGGCGGTGAACTTCTGGCTGCAAGGAGCAAATGATGAAATGGAATTACACGCGGTGCAGGTAACAGACCGCCAGCAAAAGAATAGCCGGGAGCAGCATCAACAGACGAACCTCACGAACTTCCTCGAGCACGCAGGCTGGGAGTCGAACATCCTGCCGTTGTATTATGCCGACCAGGTAGGACAGCTCACAGGCGATGGCATCGAGCTGACGAGCCTGGAAATCGGAGTGATCGACGACGGAATCCTGAAGAGCTTACGCAAGCATGTATACCGTCCCAGCGTGCTTCGGGTGAAAGGCCTGGCCCGCGACCCACTGGCCTTACAACGGATGCTCCAGGCATTCATGCAACGTCCCTGGGTAAAGGCTATCACCGAGCAGCGCTACCAGCATGATGCGCGGTCGCAAAAAGGAGTGTTTGAATTTTACGTGCAGTTGCCATGAACGTGACATCGCTACAGCAAAATCCGAAACTTGTGTACGGCATAGCCGCTGCGATCGTCTGCCTATTGGTGTTCGTACCGTTGCGCAGCACGTGGACGCTATGGCAGGATCATCAGAAGCTAAGCCGGTCACTGGCGCAACACACGCCGACACGTGTTGCATCGGGTAAGCAAGCAATTGCCTGGGACGGGCCGCCCGAAGATGTGTTTGCCTCGGTAAGCCGGGCTGCGCAGGCGCACCACGTTATCGTAAAACGTTTTGATCCACCCCGCGAGACGGAGGAAGAAGGCGTAACCGTGCAAACCTGGCAAGTATCCCTCGAGGGTAGATTTATAGATCTACTCGGCTGTCTGCATAACACAGGCGAAGAATTGAAACGGGTAAAAGTCGTTTCGTTAAAATTCGACCGGGAAGAAGTCAATAAAAAGGCCGTGTTGATTGCACGTGTCGTATTTCAGTCTGCTAAACCGCTGGAAATCCATGAATAAATATTTAGTGTCGCTTTTGCTGTTTGTACTGACTTTGGCGGTGACATGCTGCGATGATATTTTGGAGACAGACTTGTCCGATGACACGGTCACGCTACGTCTGCCCGCCGACGGTGTTACACAAACCGACTCGGTCGCGGTGTTGTTCTGGTGGGAGGAATTGGAGGGGGCCTCGACGTATGAGCTACAAGTCGTATCACCGGACAATACAAATCCGCAAAGCCTCTTGATCGATACCCTTGTTACAAAGCCGCAGTTCTCGATGACGCTACCAGCAGGACAATACCAGTGGTGCGTGCGCGGAGTTAACAGCGGTTACAAGACAGAATTTGTGTGCCGCACAATTACCATTACCGAAACGGATCCCATACCGCCAAAAGAAATTGTAGTGCTTCAGTACCCGGCAAACAACGTTACGCTGAAAGGCACACAAAAGATAAACTTTACATGGAGCCCCCTGGTCGATGCCAGCGAATACAATTTGCTGATCGTATTCCCTAACCGTCAATCACAGCAACTCCTCAAGCTGGACTCCGCGCTCACCGGCACGAAAGTTCTCTGGGAGCTGACTCCCGGAGAGTACGAGTGGTGTGTAAAGGCAACGCACGAAGGGGGAGAGACTGACTACGTGTGTCGCACGCTCACGATCGAATAACAAAGGCATGGAGTTCCTCAAGAACAAAAAACTGTTGATCCTTTCCGTATTGGTGGTCGGTATCTGGGGCATCATCGGCTACCGCATCTACGACCAGATGCAGGATGATGCACCTGTAGCGGTACGGCCTTCGCGTACGCCGGTGCAGACCGTCGCAGAGACCAATACGTACACGTTGTCACTCTCGTATCCGGATCCTTTTCTCCGGCAACAGGTAAAGCCTGTCGTAGCCGTAAAGAAATCCGTTGCGCCGAAGGTTCAGCGCCCAGTAGTGGCAACTGCGCCGAGTGTCATGATCAATTGGAGCCTGTTGCAATATAGGGGCATGATCAGCAATGCCACACGTAAAAAGAAAACTGCGATCGTACAGTATAGTGGCAAAGATTATATCGTCGGAGAAGGAGAGGAGATCGATGGTTTCAAAGTATTAGAGGTTCATGCTGATTCGATCCGGTTCGGCATGGACTCGCAAACAAAGTATATTAAGAAAAAAGTTAATCCATAAACATTCGCTATGCGCTTACAGAAAATTATCCTGGCCGGTATCATTGTCCTAATCGTGGGAGTGGCAGCCCTCGCCGCCTACGTGTATCAACACCAGGCACCGTCGATTGTTTATATCCGTTCTCAGGAGCTGATCGAAAAATACCGCGGTACGATCGAAGCGCGCGCGGAATTTGAGAAGCGGAAAACACAGATGATGGCAAATGTCGATTCACTGCGTCAGGATTTTCAACGAGCGGGTTCGCGTTACATGAGCCAGGCCGCCGGCATGAGTCCTGCGAAACGGGCCGAAGAGGAACGCCGGCTGGGACAGCAACAACAACAGGTGATGCAATACGAAAATGCCATCGACGGGAAAATAAATGAAGAAGATCAAAAAATGATGCAACAGGTATTAAATCAGGTCAACAGTTTTGTTGAAATGTATGCCTTGCGCGAGGGTTATGACTATATCCTGGGCACGACACTGTCCGGAAACCTGCTTTTTGGCAATAAGTCGCTGGATGTTACGGATGCCGTCGTAAAAGAGTTAAACGAACAGTATAAAGGAAAATGAAAAAACTGTCTCTTATAGCAGCCCTGAGCCTGTTCGTGTTATTGTCGTGCGATCGCACACCCGGTACGTTGGCGCCAGAGGAATATGGCGCCTGGCTGGCCGATCCGGACAACGGATTGTATAAATCGCGGAAGATCAATGGTATAACGCTGGATGCCCGTTTTCTTCCCGCTGAATACCAGGCCTACCGTTCCTACCGGCCGGAGCAAGGCGTGCCGTTTGATTCTGTGGTACAATCGTATAAGTGTGGGCTGGCGTTCCAGGTGACGCTGCAGGCAGAAAAAAGTAATGTGACGTATAGCGACTTGATGTATTATAACGTACCGGATCAACAGGAACTATCCAATCGTATGCGTTTTCTGAGTTTTAACATCCAGGAGTTTATCACGCTGACCAGCGATAGCACCACGTATGAGCCGGTGCTTTCCAATTTCGAGGGATATAACGCACTGGCTAACAAGATAAGTTTTATTGTGGCATTTGTTTTGCCGGAATATCACTGCGGCACATTTGATAGTGTACGCGAACCGTTGCAATTGACGTTCCAGGATCCATATTGGGAAATGGGTACGAATCACTTCAGTTTTGAAAAAAAAGTAATCATGAACCTTCCGAAGTTGTCGAGGTAATGTTACTTTTGTACGTCTAGTGTGGGATTTGATCGACGAGTTGAAATTATTGTATACTTACAAAGTATAACAATGAGATAATTTACCGTTGATGCGCAATGATTACGTGCATATACACCAGATAACATCACTCTTTGTGTAATTACGGAGTGCCCAACTCTGTCAGGCTCTTATAGTTATAGTATAATTTTAATAGTATGATACACAATTCCAATATTGTGCACGATATACCTATGCGTTCTATTTTATATTTTAAGGTCATAGCGCTCGCGCTATTTACATTTCTAACCGGAGCAGTTGCCGCGCAGACGCTCTATAAAGCGAACTGGGTCGACCCGACCAGCAACATCACCATTAACGCAGACCTCTCCATAACCCGAGCCGTTGGTGCATCGACGTACAACGGCGGTGCTGTCGGCGACAACATTCTTCCTGCGGGGCAGAATGGGTTTGTTCAAGTCACCTACGTGGCCAGCACATCAAACCGTTTCTTCATGGCCCTCAATATATTGGAAGAAGGGGTTTCCTACACCAGTAGTCAATATGCGATACAGATCGACGGTGCGCAGGCCCGTGTTTTCCAGTATGACGTCGGTGCCATAGCAACAACGACTGCCGCAGCAGGCGATGTGTTCAAGATCGAGCGCGTGGGTACATCTGTCACGTTCTACAAGAATGCGGATGTGCTCATTACGTTGAATGGCATACAAAGTCAATTCAGCTTGCGACCAGAAGCCATACTCCGCAGCGGTACGATGCCGCCAGTGTATTGCTCATTCGACAGGAAAGTCCTTGCCAAGCCAACAATACAGTTGCCGACATACACCAACAATAACGGTGTCATCGCGATCACGCCGGAAGGTGGCCAGGCCCCCTTCACGTACAGCTGGACTCCTATTGAACTGCAACCGACGTCGTCGATTTCAGGCAAACCACGCGGCATCTATTCCGTTACGGTAACGGACGCTGTCGGACGCGAGGGGACGGCTACGTATGAGTTAGGATATGAGATGGCCTGGAAGAACCTCGTCAATACCCAGATCAATGCCAACAACACGCTGCAGGCCGTTACCGGTACAGACAGCTGGGAAGCGGGGGCTGCCGCCGCCAATGTACTGCCGGCCAATACAAACGGCTGGGTTGAATTTATAATGCCCGAGCTGACTAAAACTGCCTTTGCCATTGGCCTGGCAACAATGGACAGGGGCACCACGTATACCCCGTTTCCGTACAGCATCTATGTACATCCACTCGGCTATGTCAAGGTATTTGAAAACAACGTAGACCGGGGCTCGCTGACGAGCGTCGTTAAAGGCGATAGATTCCGCATCACCCGTAACGGTACCAGCATTATATATTCCAGGAATGACATCCCTTTTCGTACAGTAACAAACGTCACCGCTTCCCCGGAATACTTCGTAGATGTAGCGATCCATGCACCCGCCGGGCCGCTGCCGTTGGTCACCGCGAGTTTTCCTCCCAAGCTGACGCTGGGCGCAACGCTCGTGCCGGTCAATGATAACAATACCGGCGGCAGCGTAACCGTAAATGTGAAAGGGGCACTGGGCACACCGAAATTCCTGTGGACCACCGGAGAGACCAGCGCTACGCTCAGCAATAAAGGACAGGGCACCTACACCGTTACGGTCACGGATGACCTCGGCCAGACCGCTACAAAAACTTTCTACCTTGGCTATGCTGCTCAATGGACCAATCGCATAAACCTACGGGTCAATGAAAATGCTACTGTAACAAAGACGCTCAGCAATGTCTCCGCGTGGGATACCGGTGCCTTATCGGCAAACCGACTACTGGCCGGCGAGAATGGCGATGTTTCGTTCACTGTAGACCGGGTATCGCCCTCGGACGTTTTTATGGTAGGTCTCACTTCTTACAACATCGATGCAGCCTACAATTCCATGGACTACTGCTTCTATTTCCTAAACGATGGCACTGTGTCCGTACGCGAAAAAGCTGCCAATCCCGGGATTTCGCTTTTGCACCAGGAAGACAATATTTACCGCATCGAGCGGAAAGATCTTTATGTGCGGTACTACGTCAACGAACAAATCCTCCGCACGGTGACACTCGCAGATAATAACAAAGAACTATATGCCGACGTCTCCATTAAGGCAGCGTCTGCACCACGGGTTCTGACCTCCTTCAATTATGTTCCGCGCACCTTATATGCCGTGAAAAACGGAAACTGGACAGGACCGGATGTATGGTCGCTGTCGGAGGGAGGTACGTCATCCGGAATTACTCCGGTATATGGCGACAACGTGCGGATAAAAGGATACGCTGTTGCCATCACCGGTGAAGTCGAGTGCAAGTCAATTCAGATTATCGCGCCGAGTACGAACACCAACCTCACCGTTGACGGTGCCGCTGCAGTGCTCACGGTAAAAGAGCACGTGAAGGTAAAAGGGGAGGATAACCAGGAACCTGTAAGTGCTTTCCTGGTAAAGAATTTAGCAAAGTTCAAAGTTCAGTAGTCGCCACGGCGAAATAATGCAGTGTGTTTTTGAATTAGTTTAAGCCTATTATATGATACGGAATCCCAGGATTGTACGCGGTATTGCTGTGTATCTTCTTTTTCAGTTTGCGAGCTCAATCGTTGTGCCATCGGCCTCGTACGCGTTGACGTCTGGACCCTCGCAGCCGGAGTTCTCCAGCTTCGAGCCCGTCGCAACGACCAATATGGTGGATGAGTTCAGCGGAGATTTCACCTATAATCTACCACTGCTCGAAGTGCCAGGACCGAATGGAAGCGGTTATCCGGTATCCTTGTCATATCACAGCGGTGCTTCACCGGAAGAGGAAGCCTCCTGGGTGGGATATGGCTGGACACTGAACGCGGGGGCGATCAATCGCTCGTTGCGCGGACTGCCAGATGACTACAACGGTCAGAATATCACGTTTCACAACAAGATGCCCAAGAACTGGACCGGTACGGTTGGCCTGGGGGTAGCATTCGAAGTTTTTGGAAAGGATCTGGGACTTGCTGACCTTAGCTTGAATGTCGCGTTGCGTTATAATAATTACCGGGGCTTCGGGTATAATACAGGCGTTGGATTGAGTTTGGGTAAAGGGGTTGTTTCGCTTGGCTACGGCGAATCCGATGGTGAAAAGCGAGTTTCAGCGTCCGTAAACCCGTATGCAGCTTTGAACTGGGTGCATGGCGCGGGGGCCACGGCCGTTAACGGAGATAGGATGGTCCGCATACTTAAGAAAGGCGGACACCAAAGAAAGAATAATCACGCGTATTCGCCAGGCGTTGGCATGTTCGGCAGCACCTATGGTATGTTTTCCTATACGGAATCAACCTTACCGAACGTTGTCGGGAAGTATAATGGGAAGTCGTACAACGTTACCATTGGAATTGAAGGCAACCCGATTCCGCTGCCAGTTGGTGGAACCACAAACATCACGGGAAGCTATGCGTATCAGCAGAACGTTCCAATGCAGGATGTGCCTGCATACGGGTTTATGTATTCAGCAGAGGGTGCCGGGAACACGGCTGCGTTAATGGATTATCACGTCGAACAGGAAAGTGATTTTAATAAACGCGAGGTATTCCTGGGGGTGCCCTTTAACGACGCCGATAATTTTATCGTCACCGGCGAAGGCATAGGCGGCGGTTTCAGGCTTCATAATAAAACAGCGGGTCACTTCGGACCACGACACGTCGAAAGCCAAACCGAGTTGTATAACGTCGGCGGCGAGATTGGAGCTGGTTGGACGTTTGGCCCCGGTGCGGACGTTGGCAAAGGTAAACATACACTGACGGCGCGAGACTGGACTCCTGATCGCGATTTGTCGGTGTTTCAAAGTGCTTCGAACAAGCAGGTCGACGAACCGGTATTTTTTCGCTTCAGCAGTGATCTCGCGGGCGAGTGGGGGACAAACCATACAGACAAGCCCATCCGTGTGAAGCTGGATGACCATGATATTTCGCTTGACCCCAACTACGCGCGGTACAATCAATCGGATGAACGCGTTGGACGATCGTCGTATATCGGCTATCACCTAAATGGTGAAATGCAATACGCAGACGGCCGCCCCAAACGCGAAGCCTATTGCCGCGACAACCGCGTTAACGCCATACTGCAAAGAAATGCCGAGGAGTATAGGGGCCTCGTCGGCGAGATGTCCGTTACCAACACTGCGGGAAACCGATATGTATACGGGCTACCCGTATATGCTAAAGGCGAGCGTAAATTAAGCTATAGCGCTGCGTCTGGCGTGGGGCATATCGAAGCCGACTACCTGGCAGATGTTTCCTCACGGCCCAATGATGATATTAAGGTGGGCGAAGAAAAGCTCAGCCCTTATGCGACCACATACCTACTAACGGAGATTACTACACCGGACTACGTAGACCGCGGCACAGCGGATAACGGTTATTGGGGCTCCAGCCCGGATGACCTGGGGGGCTATACTTATTTCAGCTACCTCAAATCTGGCAGTGAATGGTATACCTGGCGGGCCCCGTATGCGGGAATGTTGTACCAAAAGAACTCCCATTCTGACCCGCTCGATGATATGGTAAGCTATGCGGAAGGACAGAAAGAATTGTACTACCTGAAATACATCGAAACAAAAACACACGTAGCTATTTTCGAAACATCCGAGCGCAAAGATGGATATGGAGCCAGCGCGAATGCTTTTAGTACTAACAGGAACCCAGGGCCAGGCCGAACCGAGAAACTTGACCGAATTGACCTCTATCTTTTAGCAGATTGTAAGCGTAATGTTGCCGACGGCAAAATTACAGGTCCCAAAAGCGGAAGGAAGCCTATCAAGTCCGTGCTTTTTGACTATACAAATGACCTGGCAACGGGTATTCCCAATGGTCTGACTGAAACAACCGGAAAGTTAACATTGACACACGTTCATTTCGAATACAATGGGACCAATCCCACTAAAATAAGCCCGTATGAGTTCGAATATGCATATCCCAAAGATAACACCTACGGACTGTATCCGGACCACTATAAAAATGGCGCGGACAATGTCGTAAGCTTCTACGCCAACATGAAGGGCAGTGAAAATCCTGTCTATGATCCGTTGATGACCGACGCCTGGGGCAATTACCAATTCAACGGTCGCGAGCGTTTCGCAAATGATCGGCCCTGGCTTAATCAGAAGGCGGTTGATACCTTCGATCCGGCAGCCTGGCAGTTAAAGGTAATACGGCTGCCGTCGGGAGGAGAAATTCACGTACAATATGAGCAAGACGACTACAGCTATGTGCAAAACCAGGAGGCACATGTCATGGTCGCATTAAAATACGATCCGAACGAACAGAATTCACCTACAAGCCAACTATTCCATCGCTACTACATCGACCCGAAATCTATTGGGATTGACGATTCCGACGCCATGGCCTTAAAGAACATGCGAGATATGATCGGAAAGCGGTATGTCGAGGGAAAAAAGAAAATATATTTTCGATTCCTCTACAGTTTGATAGGCAACGACGTGCCGAATATGACCACCTGCAACGCCGAAAAAGTATCGGGATATGCGTCGGTAGTATCTTGCGGTGCGAATGAGATCGGTACGTATATCGAATTGCTGAAAGAAGATAATAATCGATTGCCGCGCGAAGCATGTATAGACTTCGTAAAGTCGCAACGATTGGGTAAGGTTGTGCCATCCAATGATTGTAGCCCGTCAGGTATGGATGATCCTTCTGATCCGGGCGACCTGGTGAACCAGCTGTCGAATATGGTTCTGTCACTCGCCCTCCCGGGAGACGACAACCTCTGTGTTCACTTAAACGAGCAGTACTCGTATTTCAGAATTCCGACACCGCTCGCAAAAAAAGGTGGCGGCGTACGGGTCAAGCGTCTTCTGATGTTTGACAAAGGATTGGAAAACGACGCAGTACTCTACGGCAACGAATATATCTATCAAATGAAAGGCGAAGCGGGAATGATCAGCAGTGGTGTCGCCACGAACGAGCCCTTGTCTATGCGCGAAGAGAATATATTGGTAGACTTTGTCGCCCGCAAAGTACAGAAGTTTGGAAGTAAGCTGGTCGCCGGTGAGGACAAAGAGCAGTCGGAAGGGCCGATCGGTGAAACGATTCTTCCGGCGCCCTCGGTGGGATACGCGCGCGTGGTCGTCAAGAATATTTACTCGGGAAATACCGCACCGGGATATAGTATAAGCCAGTTTAACACGGCACGTGAGTATCCGATCCGTCAGGCGAACCCAGACGATGGCGAGACGATGACACCGATCGCCGCAAGTGTCGATAACCCCAAGCCTCAGGCGTTCCCTTTTTATACGAAGATACGCACAAAAACAAGTGCAGTTCAGGGCTTTAGCTTTGTCGTCAATAGCATGCATGGTCAGCCGCAGAGTGTGCTGAACTACCAGGGTACGTATTCGCCAAGCCAGGACCTCAGCGGAATTACGCCGGTAAGCGGATTCGTCAACACATACTTTAGTCCTGGCGCTAACATACCGGTCATGTCGTCCCGATACAGCGGCATCACTGGCAAGAAGCTGGGACGCGAAGTGGACCTTACGTTCGCCCAGCGGCAAGTCGTTGAAGATTCCGACGATGTAAATGCCGAAGTGGATTTACAAATCACAATCATTCCACTGGCGTTTATTGTCCTGGTTATTCCATATCCCACGGCTATTCCGACATTCAGTGACATACGCGGCGAGTTGAATACACACGCTACTACTAAAGTGGTTCATTATCCGGCGATTCTGAAGAAAAGAACACTTTTTCAGAACGGCATCAAACACACGGAAGAAAATCTGGCCTTTGATGAGCATACGGGCCAGGCAGTTGCCGTACGCGCCTCGGATGAATTCCAGGGTGCATACCTCACGCAGACCATACCGGCCAGTTGGGAGTATTCGGCGATGGCAGGAAAATGGAAGACAGAGGGTAAACGCGTCACAGGCACCTTCCTGTTCACGGACGATTATCTTACGCTAGGCGACGATCCTTGTAATCTCGCCTTCTTTACAGACGGCGACCAGGTTCGCCTGGGAGATGCGTCATCTGAATCGTATTACTATGTGACAGGGAAAGATTACCTGGGGAATCGACTTCAGTTAGCGCTTGCACAGGGCGCGACGGCAGCAACAGCTTCTGTTTCCGAAATTGAAATTATCCGTGCGGGGCGCACTAATCAACTCACCGCCCAGGCGGGCACCATTCAGTCGCATTACGAACGCGCGGAAAATGCAGCGTTGAACCCGGTAGACCAGGCCAATCGATATTCGGACGAATCGGATAAAATTCTAGCCGGTGCGCAAAGCTTCGCGCAAGACCTCCGGGACGCGGCAAAGGTGCTTTCCGGAAAAGGTGACTTTACGTTGCCTGGCCCCTATACCGAAATGGACATGAGCGCGTTTGCTGCGCAGGCTGGTACATGCTCGAAAGATCTCTCGAATATTACCATCCGAGAAGTGACGTTCCGGTATGAGGTGGGCGACGACAGCCAGGCGAAGATCGAGCTGATGGAGTTCTGGATGGATTGTTCCGGAATAAGAGACGGTCACGTGAAGGCCGAAGGATGGAAGGAATAACACGTACGGAGAATTGCATGAAAATGAAAACACAGAATCGATACGGCATAGTGGCAGGTCTACTCGCGTGGATGGTATTGACATGGGAGCCAGTGGCCGCCCAACAAGTCGATCAACTGCGGGAGAAGGCCACGAGCTTCGGCTTCATTGAAAATAAAGGGCAGATTATCGACCAGCAGCAACAGGGCAACCGTGAGGTGTTGTACATGTTGATGTTACCCGGTAACAATGTTACCCTGCGCGCAAATGGATTCAGCTACGATACATACCGCGTAGCGGAGGTTGATTCCGTTCGTAACACAAATAAGGATCTTCCTACACGTGGTCCCCGCATCCGTTCGGCCCGATATAAATTTCACCGTGTGGACGTATCGTTTGTGGGTGCCAGCCCCACCATGGAAATTGTCAGCAGCGAAGCGTCGGCGGATCCTATCGAGTACTCCACGATAGCAGGGGTAATGGTAAACCACTACGGTAAAGTGACGTACAAAAATGTATATCCCGGTATTGATATCGAGTTTGTAGCGCAGTCGAGAGATGACGGAAAACCGATGGAATATAATTTCGTGGTACATCCAGGCGCCGACGTCAGCCAGATAAAACTGCACTATGCAGGGGCGCTGGAGTACAATCTGTCAGGAAAGAACCTCACTTGCACGTTAGAGCATGGAACGCTTACCGAGCATATTCCGGCGAGCTTCCTGGAAGAGAGCCATACACCGGTCGACATTCGGTATGAGCAGATCGCCCGACGGTCGGATGGCATGGTTGTCGGATTCTCTTCACCGGAGAGGTCTCTGAAGGAGACATTGATCATTGACCCGGAGCCTTTTCTCGATTGGGCCACATATTATGGCGGTCCCAGAATGGAGGATAATGCGTCGGTTACCGTCGACAATCAAGAAAATGTTATTGTCGCGGGCGCAACGAGCTCCATTAGCATGATTGCCACTACTGGCAGTAGTCAGGCGTATTTCAGCGGTGGTGTCAGCGATGGTTTTGTCGTAAAGTTTAATAAAGAGGGGGTGCGGTTGTGGGCTGCCTATTATGGCGGTTTGGGTGAGGACTACTTCGTAGACGTCGCGATAGGTGACAATAGTAATATCTATTTGGTGGGCACAACAACTTCCAGTAGCGGAATCGCTTTTAGCAGTCCCGCGCAGCCAACCGGCAGCCCAGCCAGGAGCACATATTCTGGCAATAAAGATGTATTTGTAGCGAGCTTCAAACCGACCGGTGAGCGTCGTTGGGGTTTCTACTATGGCGGTGCCGGGCTGGACGAAGCAAATGCGATTGAAACAGATGGCGTGAACTATTTCTACATCACTGGATACAGTAATTCAGCTGGACTTTATGACGGCAGCATGAATGCCGGCGTAGTGCAGCGAAATCGTACAGATGGCGCAGAAGGATACGACGCATTCATCGGGCGATTTTTTATGATGGAAGAGAATAGTAATAGTGGGAAATTTCAATTTGGTACATACTACGGCGGCCCGGGCAATGACTACGGTGTTGATATAGCCCTGGATCACAACGAGAGCGTGATTTGGTTACTGGGGACTACCAGGTCCACTACAGGGATTGCCACATCGGGGGCCTACAAGACGCAACTGTCAGGGAGCGGCGACGATGCCGTCGACCTGTTTATGCGGAAACTTTCGATCAACCTCATAGATGTACCCGGTAAAACCTGGGGAACCTATTATGGTGGTGCTGCTGTCGAAAAAGCGTCGAGCATTAGAGTCGATCAGGGGTCGGATAATATGTATGTTTGTGGCACCACGCTTTCCACTGATGGAATCGCGACCACGGGCGCGTGGCAGACGACGAAAAGCGCTGGTAACGATGGCTTTATTCTAAAAATGAGTCCGACCGGGAACCCAACATGGGCCACCTACCATGGCAGCAGTGGCGATGACCAGTGCCTGGCACTTGCAGTAGGATATAATGGGTTTGTTTACGTCGCCGGATCGACGACCTCGCCGGATTACTTCTCGACACCGGGCTCGCACCAGCCCGATGCACCCGCATCGGCCACCGGCAACGCCTTCTTGTCAAAGTTCAATCAAAATGGAAGCAGAGTATGGGGAACGTTTTATGGCGGGACGGGGATGGACTATGCCTCTGGCATTGCCACACACAGCGGATCGAATAGCGTCTTCATCGTGGGTACCACGGAATCTACAAATGGTATTGCGAAGGGAAATATAGTCTATGGAGATGCTATTTATCAGGTGTCCTACGCTGGATCGAAAGATATTTTCATCGCCAGGTTCATGCAGTTCGACCCTTGCGAAGAAGCTTTTCCCGATCCGCATCTGACGGTGTCGGCGACCGAAGTGTTCGACGGTAAGTTGGTCACGTTCGCGGTTGCCACGCACGGCAGCGGGCGGTCATACGATTATTACTTCTACTATGGGCAGGGACCTTCGCGGAAAGAAGAAAAGATCGTGACAACCGACCCCACGCTTCAGTATAAATTTGTCGATCAAGACAACAATCACCCTGCGGTAGGGCGACACGAGGTTGTGGTCATTTTACATGGCCCTCAGAAATGTCAACGGAAGGAAATGTTTACGATTCGCGTAAAACCGATCCTTCCACTATGCGAAACCATCGTCCTCGTGAACCCTGTCGCGAATGTACGGCTTGATAAATTCTCTGGAAGCTATGTCATGCAATTAAATCAGGCCTGTGCAGAGGATATCGCCTTCGACTGTGTATATGGAAAGGTCGATCTCCCCAAGACTGCGAACATTGTCGCGGCGTCTGCCACAACGTATTCGGATTCCTGGAAATATGATTACCTGTCGTCGGCACAGATGAGCGGTAATGCGTTCGAAAGGGGAGAAGCCGGCAAATGGCGAGCCAGGGCACAATACGTTTATAATGGTGGGCGTGTTAGCGTGGATAAAAACTATAACTCCGGCACATTTGTCCTGCCGAACTTCGTCTGGCAAAGACCCGATGCCACTGTAAAGGCTGGCTGGCTGAATACCGCGGAGTTCACGCGATATTCTCCCAACGGCGACGTAATCGAGGAACGTAACGCGCTGGACATTCCCAGTACGGCGAAGTATGGGTATAACGGCACCCTTCCATACTTGGTGGCACAAAATGCGGATTACAATGCCGTGTTTTTTGAAAGCTTCGAGAATCGCTACGGAACAGTACTCGAAGACAATACGCCGTTGACCGGCACGCCGGATAAAACAACCTCGCACTCCGGACTCTATAGCCTGCGGCTGACGCAGCGATTTACTTCCCGCGCCTTTAACCCGGATCCGCAGTTATTGACCAAGGGCCTTCTTGTACGGGTATGGGCCAAGGGCAATAACCCGACAGGAGCGATAAGGCTGATTGTAGCATCGGATACACGCCAGGCAAATTTGTATGAGGCTGACTTCAAGTTCGTAGCCCGTTCGGGCGAGTGGGCGCTGCTGGAAGCAAGGATCACTCCCGGCGCTTTTACGCTGGACCCGGAGGAGACGTTTACCATTAACCTGGACAAGAAAACAACGGATGCGCCATGGATTGACGACATCCGCATTCAACCAGTAGACGCCGAAATGATTTGTTATGTATATGATCCCGCCACTTTACGGGTATTGACCATTCTCGACGATCAACACTTTGGACTCTTCTATCAGTACAACATGGAAGGGAAGCTTGTTCGGAAGATGCTGGAGACCGAAAAGGGAATGAAGACAATCCAGGAGACACAATATAACACTCCGGAGAAGCCGAATCCCTTTAACACACATTAAGCATAGTAACAAAACGATATGAAGAGTTTATTGGCAACTGTTTGCCTGATCCTTGGCAGCCTCTGCACGACGATAGCCGTACATGCACAGACACAGGCCGAATGCCAGGAATTGTTTACGAAAGCAACGGACAAAGTCAGATCGTTGCGTCTACTCTCAAAAAAGAACGCTTTTGAAATGACTGCTTCCGTTATCGTAACACCTGAGAAAGGAGTCGTTGTGCGAGAGCGCATCGAAGTGGTATCTTTGGGTGACAAATACCGGTATAAAACAAATCAGATGGAGCTGTACCAGGATGCAAAGACCATGGTTGTTCTCCAGCACGATCAGAAAAGTGTATTCATGACTCGCCCCGTGGGAGACAAGCAACGGCAGAACCAGTTTTCAGAGATGATGAAATTACAAGACTCCCTGCAACAACATCTTACTATCCGCCAGTGTACGCGTGAATTTGGAACCGTGCAGGCGAATGTGGGTTACACCAAAATTGTATTCGTGCCGGGCAAAAAGCTGGAGCGACTGGGCTTAAAATCAGTTTCGTATTGGATCGACGCCGGAACTGCCGAGGTGAAAAAAATCTCCATGGACTATGCACCCGGATCCAGCTATGGCATGAAGCGGTATGAGCTGGTGATCGAAAAGATGAATGCTCAAACCGAAACCGAGCCATTTAAGGGAACGGCGCTGGAGCAGGCGATGCAGCAGGACAAGCTCAAAAGTCAATGGAAGGCTTATCAGTTGATTGATAAGCGTGGTTAGTGATTCTCAGCGTGCCCATCTAAAAACTAAATCGTCCGACTCCTGGAGTTTGACGAGGGCACACCGCAATTTTAACGATATAGTTTTGAAAACGACAGTTCGGAATATGTGCATTTTTTTAAGAAGCAGTTTTATCACTAAGATTATCATGCTGTTTACCGGTATTTTACTATGCGGAGCCGCATTTGCTCAGGGTACAATAACCAAGTCCGTATCCCCCTGTCCTGACAGCCGTGAACTTTATATCGATATTTTATGGGATTCTCCGATCAAAAATATCGATGTGGACCCTAGTCCGAGTAATGGCTTTGAAGGACCTGCCACTATAGAAGTGATAGACGAAGGTCACACCATAATACACCTCACTTGCTCTCCTTCTGTATTGCCGAATCAAGTTATCAGGGCTGAAGTTACCTTCAACTATCAGGTTCCAAAGACTTCTGCATGGGTAATTTATGGTGACTCCTTTGCCTGGACATTTTCGCCCACTACGACAGTACAACGAAGTCTGGTGGTTCCTACGGGGTCGATCATAACCGGTATATCGTATCCTTTTAGTGCGCCCGGACCACCACTCACAACTGATGGACTTGCTGGCTTTAACTGGTATATCGATGGTATTATCCAAAATGTTACTGGAACTCCAGTCAATCTCAGCTTTGCTACGCCAGGGAATCATTTAGTAGTATGTAAGCCATTCAACCGCTGTGGACGGGAAACGTCGAATGGTCTTTCTCTCCAACGAACCATAACTGTAAAATGTCGGCCTACCATTTTTGCCATAAAACAACCTAGCCCTAGTGCGATTTGCGGGGGAGATCCCATTTCGCTTACAGCAGAGTCCACGTTGACACCACAGTCGATCGTTTGGAAAAAAGATGGTGTGACCATTACCAACGCCACTAGCAACACACTATCTATCAGTCAGGTCGGAAGCTATGAGGTAACTGCAACGTTCTCGGACGGCTGCATTGGACAGGACACGCGCGTGGTAGCGGCCAGCGAGTATCCCGCCCAGGTGATTACCAAGATCAATGGTCTGACCCAAGGCTTTAGCGGAGATCCCGTAGTCCTGGAGGTTGTCGGAGGGGGTGATGCAACCGATTTTCATTGGGAAGTAAACGGAGGCGGTAATCCCTTTACCGATGCCACCGGTACAGGCTCTTTCCGACGTGTGATATTCCGACCGGGTGCGGCATCGGATGTGCCGTATGAGATCGAGGTAACACCGCGACGAAATACGTGTCCCGGTGTTCCGTTTAAGCGACTCTTCACCGTACTGAGCCAGGCAAAGAAAATAGTGGATACTGTGAAGATGTATCATCCCGACCTGTCCGGCACCCCACTGGGCTATCTCTATTTGCCTAACCATACCCCTGAACGCAACAACGGTTGTTTCGGACAGCTTGGCCCTGTCACCATCAATGCAACGCTGGACCTGGGCAAATATTATAACCTGGGCAAGCATGCATTCAGTGCCGATGTCAAGCTGAAGATTGTCGCCCATGTCGATGCTCCCGCACAAAACCAGGAATGGATCTTCCCCTTACATATTGATCAAACTGCGCCGGAGCAGATGTTCTCCAAGCGCATTGATATCAACCCTGAACTAATCCGCTTTTTCACCATCGAGCGAGAGGGCAACAGCTACGTTTGCAACAGCACATCAGCCGCCAGCGCGATCCGTCTGATAGTCACCAGCACCGAGGAAGATGTTGTTGATATTTGGAATGTAAACGTATATCCGGACGCAGTTACTCAAGATCAAGCAAACAAGCGCTGGGAACAAACGTTTACCTGGACCACGACCTGCCCGGACGTAACCGACTATCTCTTCCTGATGGTAAAACAATACGGGGAGGTTGCTCCCAATAATTTGAAGAGCCCCGCCTTATGGAAAAATGCTCTCCGCATTCGTACAGAAAGCAGCGACCGGTCTGTGACGATCTCGATGGGAGAGGGCAGTGGCAAATACTATTGGCGTGTGATGCCCCTCGGCAGTCACGAGGGAGGTCTGGCCAATCCTGTTAACCTGGGAGATACTTCTGTCGTAATGTCGTTTACGTATACTCACCCTGAAGAAGACAAGAACTGGATCTATAGTCGCTCCTTTACTGAGGGGAATAAAGTTTCCGAACAGGTTGGCTATGCCAACGGATTGCTCCAGGCCAATCAACAGATAACAAAGATTCAGGGCGAAAATAGAATTATCGCCGCGCAAACTATTCCGGACTATGTAGGACGAAACGCCGTTTCGAGCTTACCCATTCCGGTGACCGATGTACGATCGCTACAGTATGTGGACAAATTGCTGACCGACAGTATCGGTAACCTCTATCGTGCTCCCGATTTCGATGGTCGGCAAAGTCCGAAAATGGCGACCGCGCGGGGTGGCTACTACAGCGGCGCGTTAGTCGAAGACGCGCAAAACGACAGAGTGCCTTCTGCCGAGGGATATCCGTTTACGCAAACTGACTTTTTAAATGACGGCACTGGACGCGTGAGTAAGCAGGCGGGTGTGGGGTATGCACACTCCAAGAAAGGCGGCCACACCATGCGTACTTTCTATACGCAAGCGAGCGAAGCGGAGTTGGTTGCGCTATTTGGCAACGAGGCTCCACAGGATTCCAGCGTGGAGAAGATTACGACATACGATGCCAATAATGTCGCCGGCATAGCATTCCAAACCAAGGATGGGAAGATTATTGCTTCGGGCCTGGCCATCACCGGCACGGATGGACCACTGGAGGAACTCTCTACAGCACCCAGTCCGCTTCCGTCCTACTACCAACGAGTTAAAAACAATCTGCGCATTAACGATGCTACGGTCGTAAGCCGCACACCACTATTTCTCACCATGCCAGGAGATGTTTCGGTAAACTACGAGATTACACCTGCGCAGCTACAGGAAATTTGCACTGGCAATGGTAACGCCGACCTCGTGGCGTATTATCCCTTCGAAGAGAATGCCCAAGATGTAAGTGGCCATAACAACCACGGCATCGTAGGACAGGGCGCTACAATCGGCAAGGATATATTGGATCGCAACAGCGCCTATGCGCTGACGGGAAGCTCAACCAGCTTTATCCAGGTACCCCACACTCCGGATATGAGGTTTGACGCACGCGACTTCACGGTTTCCTTTTGGGTAAAACGGTCGAATAATACCAACTCCACCTGGGCGAATGCACCTGGTGTAGGCAAGTGGAACAACTTAGCCACCACCGCACCGAGCCCCGGAACCAACGAGTGGGCCTTGATTTTACATTCAGAGGGCGGTAATACCCCTGCCTTTATGATCGAAGGTGGTACGACCCGCCACAAGGTAGTCGCTTCCAATGCCCCGCTTACGGCCGGCAACTGGTATCACCTGGTGGGTGTACGTCAGGGCAACCTCTTGAAAATTTACGTGAATGGTCGTCTGGAAAATACGCTTAGCACCGGCAGCACGCCTGTTAGCATCAATAACAAAGAATTACCCTTGCAGATTGGTCGAACTGGGACCTTTGGCACGGCTGCGATCTTTGACGATGTGCAAATCTATCGCCGGGCGCTCAGCGCTGAGGAGATTAATCAACTACGCGACCGCAGCACACTGTGCACCACGTGTGACTATACTGTCAGCTTCAAGCTATTGAAGAATGGTAGTGTCGTATCTGGCGCCCCCTTACCGGAACCATTCACTATCAACGCGGGATCGTGCAGCACGCAGACAAGCCGCAAGTACGTCATGCCGCCCACTATTTTAACGTTGGAGGGGGGCGTGAACTATACGCTAGAGAAATACCTAACGCTCAATAATAAAACCCGTGACAGCGCAACTGTTACGTTTATCGACTCAGCTACAGCCAAGGTGGAAGCGTTCTATCGGGCAAAAGCTAAGAGTCGTCTGGACGAGATTAACGGTTACATCAACCGACATGAGTATGATTTGTTGGAGCAGTACCTCAAAACGAATGCTACGGACGACGCCGCCAACAAGCAATATATATTGACACTGCTGCCCGCCGGGGCCGGTGGCTGCCAGCAAATCATTTATATTCCAAAGTGGACAAAATGCCCTGTTGAAATTAAGACAGGCAACAACTGCGGTCCGGACGGGTCGTCGTTCGAACAATATTTTGAAGACTATTATAAAGATCGCACAGATCTTTTAACCGTTGTCAACGGGGAAACGATTCTGAATTATGCTTACTTCACCAATCAATATCCTGGTGCCGCGGAACGTGAACAGCATTATAAACGCGGCGAGCTTAATGCGATGATCCGCAATCTCATAGCAGCCAATCCCCAGCTAGGTACCGGTCAAGCCGCCTGTGACAGCGTTTGGAAAGTATGGAAAAGCGAGGTCATGCGTTATGAAGCTGGTATCACGTACACCCCTGAGCCGCAAGAGAACACAATCGGCCTGGAGCCGGCTATTCCCGCAAAGTATACTTTGTTGCAGAGTTTCCTGACATCACTGGATGCACATCTACAACGCGAAGCAACAGAAGAAGAAGCTGATCTGTGTGTAGGAACAGGACGGCCTCTGTTTATTGAGCGTACCACGCTGTATGGCAAAATGGGTGATGCAATCGTCGCCCCCGACCTGGCACATGCCTATGCCCTGGTATATTACAACAGTGATGTAGCCGGCATGAAGGATATGCTGCGTTTTTACGCAAACATCCGAGATCCCGATCCCCAGCATCCCCGTGAGCCCGTATTACAAGATTTTGATGGTCTGCTTGCCTGCGATAAATATAAGATGAGTCAGTCCACCAGTATGGGTGATCTCGGATTTTCACAACAAGATTCGCAAGATTCGGAAGCTCTGGCGGAGCAGCAGATGAATGCACTGCGCAACCAGTGTGGTGAAGCTTGTGAGAATAGGGAGTCGGAATTCCGACAGGCCGTCATTGGTAAGTTAATG
Organism: Dawidia cretensis; assembly: GCF_018598175.1. Classification (GTDB taxonomy): domain Bacteria; phylum Bacteroidota; class Bacteroidia; order Cytophagales; family Cyclobacteriaceae; genus Ohtaekwangia; species Ohtaekwangia cretensis. The sequence continues at coordinate 94,388 of NZ_JAHESE010000023.1, read as the reverse complement.
GCTATACCCGACACGAAAATTCAGCACTACAACGTTTATCGTGATGCTATATACCAGAATAACACCTGGGTAGGAATACTGGACAGCAGTCGCAACGTTACGTCGTACACTGTCAGCCAGTGCGACCTGGATGCCCTTACAACGGCGCTGGTGCAAAACTGTAGAAACAAATACTGCAACGTTACTTTAACGCCGCGTGACACGGTGATAACCAGTGCGGGGAGGAGTATCACCTATCGTACCTATGGCACGAACGAAGAGATCAGAAAGATTCAGAAGGCCGTCATGTATGATTTCGACCTTAGCCTCAGCGACGGCGAGCCGACATGCGATACTGGATGGGATTTGATTTCAAAAGCATCGGCCTCGAACAATACCTCACCCCGAATTGAATGGATGGAACCCCTAGAATTTCTATCTAATAGTAGTAGTGGTCTTGGCAGCGGTAGCGAGCAATTTGTCATGAACGCGGATCCGTATGGTAACCTTGTTTACCTCGGAGAACACAACGCAGAAATGATCAACATATACAAGCGTGCGCCGAATGGATCAATTGTTATGAAAAAAGCAATTCGAAGGATTGCAACGTTTGATCATGCAAGTCAAAGATCCGGCTTCTCGTTCTCTTTAGATAAAAATGGTAGAATTATCATCGTCGCGAAAACAGCGGCGGGTGACGTCTTTGACTTTGACCCAGGGGCCGGTATTACCGCTCTTGGAGATACCACCGGTTCCAGTCTGGTGATCGCCATATATGATATTAATGGTAAATTATTAATGGCAAAGAGTACGCCATTTACCCACAATGACGTTGATGCTCCTAGAATCAATATCGATCAGTATGGAAATATATACATAGTTTGTGGATATTCAACCGCAGACCTGGACTTCTCAATCACTGAAAAAAGTATCCAAAGTACCGTGCCGTTCGGTTTTGTTCTTGTGAAGTATGACGTTAACTTGACATACCTGTGGCACATCACGATAGATAATCAGCATTCCGAGTTCGTAGCTTTAACGGTTGATGAAACCGGCGCTCCCATTATAGCCACAGGCTATCGACGCCCGTTTAGCGTACGAAATTCCTCCGGCGACTTACTTGTTCCATCCGAAATGATTCCCGATGAAAAGTCAGCCGTTATCAAGTTCTCAGCGCAAGGAGCGCTGGATTGGATAAGGACGTTCAATTCATATCGGTATAGACAGTCACACTTGACAATTGGGGATAATAACAATGTATATATCACTGGAGCAATAACGGGGAATGTAAATGGTGGATTTGATTTTAATATTATCAAACTGAGCCCATTGGGAGACGTCATCTGGAATAGCACAGTAGGAAATGGTTATTCATTGAGCAAAGTTGGATATGACGCCAAAACAAATAGTTTAGTGATTGGCGGTTATCTTTCATCTGGTACAGATATCAATTTTCTAGAGGGAGAATTTTTATTACATGGTAATGAACCATATAATTCCTTCATTGCTAATTACTCGACCGACGGGCGCGTTATAAGTGCCGAGATTATACCTGGTAAAATCAGCTGGAACACCTACATCGTCGCGCAAGACGGCTCTGCATTTGTCAATAGCCTTTCCAAGCCTCCGTTCGATACTCGGTTATGCTTGAAATATACGCTGAGCTACAGCCGTTGCCCGATTTCAAAGAACCTCTGCTTTAAATTTACAGGTCCGCGTATCCAGGAGATAAAGCTCCCTAAGAACATGGAAGCGTACGCTTATGCTCCGGCATTCCCTGACTGCGAAGCGGAACTTGCCTCACGCCTGCACACGGCAATCGATCGACAGGTCGAGCAGCTCATCACGGCAAGGGCAACCGCTTACCGCGAACAGTATTATGGCACCTGCGGTAATCCATCCAGGATCGACGACAAGCTCACTATCCTGAAGAACGATGGACAATATCATTATACACTGTACTACTACGATCGAGCGGGCAACCTCGTCCGCACTGTTCCCCCTGAGGGCGTTGCAAAACCGCTCCCGGTAGGAAACGCTACTGATATCGAAGCTTCGAGAAAAGTGTTGCCCGACCATAAAATGGTGACAGAATACCAGTACAATACGCTTGGACAGCTCATCCGCGAGCATAGTCCCGATGGAAATTATCTATTGTTACACAATGAGCCAGGCACGACGGGAGAGCTTGCCCCTGGCTTTACCAAGCCAGCAGTAAACGACGAAACTGCATTAAATGCCTCCAAGTACTACAACACCCTTATTTATAACGACAAGGGGCAAATCCGCTTCACACGAGATGCTAAGCAAAAAGTTGATGGCTCATACTCATATGCCAAATATGATGCGCTTGGGCGTATTATAGAAGCAGGAGAGGGCACGACATACGACGCCGCCGCTCTTCTGGCCAGTCGAAATGAAATCGGATTGGATGCATACCCTAAACAATCCACCCGGTTTATTACGCGTACAGTCTACGACATATTGTTTGAGATCCCTGGCAGCATTGAGTGGCCGCAAGGGTATCAACAGCAAGGAGCTAATCTTCGAAATCGTATAAGTTATACATTTACGGACAAAGATGCGCAGGATGGAACAACGGAAGATAGGACTTACTCCGTATACGACTATGACGTACACGGCAACATACAATGGTTAGTTCAGATCCTTTCGGGTCTGGATCCGGTAGGTATGCGGTACGACTACGATCTATTAAGCCAAAAGGTAACGGCAGTTCAATATACTCCAGAGAACCAGAATACGTCCTTCTATCACCGATATGAATATGATGGCCGTAATCAATTAAGAAAGGTTCAAACCTCTCGTGACGGGCACCTCTGGGAGACAGATGCCGCATACTACTATTACTTGCATGGTCCGCTTAAACGTATGGTTCTGGGAGAGGATTTACTTCAGGGAGTAGACTATACCTATACGATTCATAGTTGGCTGAAGGGGATTAATCATGGTTTACTCAATAAAATCAGCGATCCCGGAAAGGATGCTGAAGGAACATCGTTGGTGGCCCGAGACGCCTTCGGTATGGGATTTTCCTATTACAACGGAGATTACACGTATGAAAATTCATCATTTTCAGGTGCTGGTAATCTTGCCCCCAACGCGGGGCGTGACTTGTACACCGGTCATGCTTCCAGTGGAACGTCGAATATGTTGTATCCAGCCAACAGCGTCACATCATATCCACAGCTTACCGGCCATCACTACAGGTATGATAAGCTAAAACGTTTGTTAAGCAACGATCTCCAGGTATATAATGGCGCCAATTTTGAAGGTTCTGCTGAATACGGGAATATATACTCCTACGATGGTAACGGCAATATCGAATCTGCAACCAATCGTGCAAATACGTCTACGCCAGTTAGCACCCTGACATATAAATATCAAAAGGGCACAAATAACAGGCTGAACTCGACTAACGCTCAGGTCGCATATAATTATCAGTACGATGCTATTGGAAATCTTGTACGTGACAAGGAGCAGAGCACATCCATTTATTGGAATTCTGCCGGCAAGGTCGAAGAAATACAGCGGCAAGACGGAGCGAATGCTTATAAGACCTTTTTCTCCTATGACGCAGATGGCAATCGTGTCGTAAAGACGCAGGTTAACCCAAGTGGTCTATCAACGACGAACTACTATATACGAGACGCCAGTGGCCAGATTATGGCAGTGTATGAAAGAAGAACGCAGTCGGGCTTGCCACCGGAAACGAGGCTATCTGAGCTTTTCATTTATGGCAAAGACCGAATGGGAGCACATATCCGCACGTTACCAACCAATGGTCTTGAAAACGAAACAGAGCTTGAACCCAATGAATGGCGAATTTCCGAAAATGTGACTAAAAATCACTATGAAGAAGTTTCTTATCTTGTCAATTCTGGCAGCGAGCTGACTATCGCATCTGGCTTTAGTTACAATTCAGCTACAGATGCAGGAAATACGTTTCATATCAGAGTAGCCAGTGACGAGGGTGATTCTGAATGGCCTCAGAACGACATCTATACCCGAACCCTAAATAGCCGGCGTTATGAATTGCACGATATTCTGGGGAACGTAAGAACTGCAATAACGGATATTAAACTAAGCACGTGGGCAGGAACATCCGCTACTGATTATCAACCTGAAGTCGTGGGAGTTTATAACTACTATCCCTTCGGGTTGGACATGCCCGGCAGAACATGGGAGAAGGCAGCAAAATATCGCTATGGGTTTAATGGCAAGGAGAAAGATCAATCCGGTGAATGGGGGAGCATAAGCTATGACTATGGGCTTCGAATTTACAACCCTGCCATCGGAAAGTTTTTAAGCGTAGACCCGTTGGCAAAGTCATTTGCTCATTGGAGTCCATACCAGTTTGCGGGGAACAGTCCTATAAACTTTATAGACCTGGACGGAGCGGAGATTCTTAATCCCTTGATGGATTTTATAATACAAGACGCAGCAATCACCATGAGTGAAAACCCTAATAGTGCGAAAGCGAAAGCGTATGGTATTGCCGCAGGAGTTGGTGGGGCAATATGGGCGATACCTGAGGGGGCGGTTATGCTGGTAAGTCACCCTATTGAGAGTTTAAAGGGTATTGCAGCGCCTCCATCAATGGTACCCGGGCACAGATATTTCTCATCATTATGGAGTCGATATCGCGATTTACCGCCCAGCGTACGAGATTATGCGATTAAGGCCCACTTAACAACTGATATTGCGTTGATTGCTATCCCAGAGCTAAAGGCCGCTACCGTGCGTCCTGCAGCAATAGCCGAAAGAACGGCGATTGCCACTCTCCCCGAACCTCCGGGTGCGGCACCGGTATCTATGGCCGTAGAGGAGGTCGCTGCAGCGAGCGCATCTGCTGAAAAAGGGACTACAATAGGCTTAGGAATTTTTGACGACTTGTATAACCATCGAGGCACAGGAGCAATAACTCATTTAGACGGAGGATGGCAAAATGCCGGCTTGACTGTGCGTGACTATTGGAAGGGAGTATACGATAGTTATTACTTTAGTACAACTTTTGAACAAGTTGCAGAACGTGTAAGTGCAATCAGATTCGATGTAACCAATTTTAATCCAGCAATGAAAGGATTTACCCAAATGGAATTTCAAACTATTTTAAGGAAACCTGAACTATTAAAAAAGACGACATTTATTAAAGATGGAAAAACGGTAACTTGGGATGGCTCCAATTTTGTTCCAAAAGTAGAATAGATGAACATGATAACAATCACTGATATAAACGAAGCCAATAGTCTTCTGAACAAATATATGGGCGGTAAAGCCGAGTTATTTGGTATAAGCGTTGGACATCAGCGTTTAGCAATACGGTTGTCAAAACTTGATCTTACCACTAATGTGGCCGTTATTGTTGTCGCTCAATGTCGACATATTAAAGGTCCTTTTCGCTGGACAAATGCCCAGATGTCTATTAGTTGTCAGGTAACAAATGGCGAGCGGGAAACGCTGATACATGACGACGGAGCTGATTTTGTCGCAATCGCAGATGGTGGCTTTGGTGTACTGTATGGAGAATGGAACGAGTTTGGGATGTTTTTTGATAGCTCATCCGGTAATATTGAGTGAAGCTAGTTAAATATCATGACCTACTTGTGATTTGCCCAACATATATAAGATGGATTGTAAACAAGAGAGTAGCAATATAATATGCCCAAGTTTTCAGTTTTGCAGTCCCCTCATGAAGGTTGTTTTGCTGTTCGAAAATATCTACGGCAAGTCGCGAATGATGCGTATAGGGAGGGGGGGTATGATCGTAATCATAGGCCTTTTGATTTTACTTGGATTCTTTTGGATTCGTGCTATTTATAGAGAGAAAAAAGTTGCGCTGGATTATCTTAAAACCACCGGTAGGATAGTTGGTTATTATAACAGCGATCCATCGGTGGAAGGTAGGGGACGCTCAATCACATACGAATACACAGTCGACACTAAAGTATATTCACGGGGATTGCATACAAGTATGGCAATCCCCGTTTGCGAAGATGTTGATTCAGCGCCCTGTAAGGGATTGCGTTTTGTCGTAATTTATGAGAGGGGCAATCCGGGAAATAGCTTGATCAATTTTAATGTAGAAGGTCGCGATTCGCTTAATTACAATATTAACACTGATGATTTTCAATAGGTGGTGAACCAAATGCTCCTGCTGCGTTTGTGTGCAATAGCCAGACTTATGTTACATAAGAATACTGTGCACTATTCCAATTCGTAACTTCGCTCAGATTTCATCACTATGTCCGTAAACCGCTTTTTCGTCTTATTTGTCCTGACCTCTGTGGCCACCGCTGCTTTTTCGCAGGAAAAAGCGCTCCGCGGCCCCTTATTCGACGATCTTCAGGTCACCAACGCCGTCACAAAAGCCTACGGCGACAGCACGTTCACTTTTCACGTAAATATGCAGGACGAGCGCCCAGAACCGGTTTCAACCAAACGCTATTACTGGTTCCACCAAGGGGCTATGACCAGCACCCAAGGCAACTACAGCGGCAAGTTGCTTCATGGCACCCTGGAAAAATTCGACCGCAAAGGCCGGCTCATTGAAAAGGGTATCTTCAAGAATGGCCTGAAAGAAGGGGAATGGATGCGCTGGCACACCAATGGCAACATCAGTAGCCAGTACCGTTGGAACAACGGCTGGCGGGTCGGCGACTTTCAGGAGTTTGCAGATGATGGATCACTGCTACGGAAAGGCTACTACCGGCAAAACAAACTCCATGGCAAGGTCTGCTATTACGCCCCAGGCGGGGAAACCACCCGCGAGGAAAAGTATCGCCGTGGGGAACTTGTAAAGGAAAAAGAAAAGAGAATTAAAGAGAAAAAGGTCAAGGGTAAGAAAAAAGGCGAAGATCAGCCGGGCGCTACAACCTCAGCCGGTACGACCGTAGTCCAACAGCAAACCGCGCCAGGAACAACGTCAGAACCAAAGAAGAAAGGCTTGTTCAGCTGGCTTAAGAAGAAAGATAAAAGCGCCACGACGATAACGACTACATCTGCTCATGAAAAGGACAAAAAGAGAAAGGCCAAAGAGTCCAAGCCTCCAAAGGAAAAGAAGATAAAGAAGGCCGATACCTCTACTGCTACCCCGGCTTCGTCACAGCCTGAAAAGACGAGGAAGAGAAGAGAGAAAGAAAAGAAAGAACGCTGATATGCCCCATTGCCTACACCATCTGGCCGAAGGTTGGCGTGGTCTACTGCGTAAAAAAGCCAACGCCGGCATTCTGCAGTTGACATTAGGCATCGCCGTGGTCATTGCGCTACTCTGCGCCGCCATGATCTTGTTGGCGTATTACAGTCGGTTATCCTTTCTTCAGCAAAACATCGACCTCACTTTACGCGATAATACCTTATCCGGCATCCAATACGTCATGGCGCACCGTCAGTCGTTGCCCTTCAACGAACCCGGACAAAGAGACCTGTTCGGCGAAGGCATAGACACTGTTATGGTCATGCGCAAGCCCTGGGGCATATTTGAAATCGCTGTTGCTCGGGCACAACGCGGTCGCCACCATGCATCGCGCACCGCGATATTGGGAGCCGTGCCCGACTCGGTCGGAAAGTCAGCCTTCTACACCCCAGACAACAATGCTCCGGTCTACCTGGCTGGCCATGCCAAACTGGTAGGAACCGTCTATGCCTCCGAGCGAAAGTTCTCCAGCGGCTACGTCGACGGCAAAGGCTATTCACGCCCCCGGTTTGTAGACGGCACCGTAAGAAAGAGCGCGCCCGCCATGCCACTGCCCGACACAATCTTGCTGCACGAAATCCGCAAGCTGCAACACCAGCAACCTGGCGCCTACCGGCTAAAGATCTCCGACAGACTTCCCGCGGGAAGCGCCGTTCCGTTTGACACGCCGGAAACCCCTTATTACTACAGCCAGCAAGTCATCGACCTCGACGACTCTGTACAAGGTCAGGTAATCATCCACTCCGCCTTTCGCATCCGCGTGACCGCTTATGCCGTATTGAACGGCGTGATCCTAATCGCCCCCGACATAGATATCGACAACGGCTTTCGCGGCACCGTGCAGTGTTTCGCAGAACGGACCATCACCGTAGGCGCCGAAAGCGAGCTGCGATACCCGAGCGCGTTAGTGCTATTAGGCGGTGAACGCGACAGTACCATCGTTGTGAAACGCGATGCAAGAGTGTCTGGCGTCGTGATCATTCCAGGCTACGACCAGACCATCGGCAGCAGGGGAGTGTTCCGGGTAGAAGAGAAAGCATTCTTCCACGGCATGGCCTACATAAACGGCGCCACCGATATACAAGGTACCGTGTGGGGCCACATCATGACACGCACCACGCAAGCGCGGGTAAAAGAATCCGTCTATGGCAACACCATACTCGACGGCGAGATCAACGGCCGCAATCGGTCGGACTACATGCCTGCGACCTTACTTTGGGGAAATACCAACCAACGAGTGATCACGCAATGGCTACCCTAAAACGATATTGCTTCATCGTACGGCGCCTCCGGGCCTCGTCCCTGATCGAGGTCATTGCCGCGATGCTGATCCTCTCGATGGTATTCGGCCTGGCGATTGTGATCTACCTCAACGTCCAGCGCTCCGGCGTCTCGGCACGCAAGCTGACCTGCCTGGTACGCCTCGAAGCAGCCTTTGCAGAAACTGAACAACAACGCAACTACACTTCCCGCGAATGGCAATACGATGATCTGACGGTATACCAGGAAGTGAAGCAGGACTCTGCTGGGTTGACGGTCGTGATCCTGGAAGGACGTGACCCTGCTGGAAAACTAGTCGTCACCCAAAAACACATGGTCTATGCGCCGGCTACGACACGCTGAGCTTCCGTCGTTCTCGCTCGTCGAGATGCTGGTCGTACTGGTGATCAGTGGCATCCTGTTGGGATCGCTGTACTTCGCATACTACACCGTCACAGCCTACCAGCTTGCACTCACCAGAAAGCTCAGCCACCTGGAAGATGTACACGGACTCTATTTCTCGCTGAAACGAGATGTGGACCGCAGCGAATCCGTCCAGTCCACCGCCACCCGGGAGGTGCGCTGCCAGCTCACCGGACAAACCGTGCAATATACCTTTACCGCAGACTACTGCCTGCGCCGGCAAACAACACGCATCGACACCTTCCACTGCAAGGCGTTAACACCCGTCATCTCCTGGCAAGGCAAAGTGCTCGAACCTGCAGACTCAATGCAAACACTCGACGCCCTGCAAGTAACCCTGACAGACTTCGACCCACCGCTGACAATGCAAGTACACAAACTGTACGACGCGGCCTCACTCATAAAATTAACTCAACCCGATACCCTGCGTGAGCGGAATTAACATCAACGACCTGCGTCGCCCACAAACTACCGCCGGCACTCCCAAGCCCGGCGGCAAGAGCCTGCGCGACCTGCTCGAGACTGACATCAGTATCTTCCCGGTAAAGTTCACCGACAAAACCAAGGAGGAGTTTTATCTCGAACTGTCGACGTTGCTGACGTCAGGACTGGACATGAAGTCGGCGCTGGAGCTGCTCGAAGCCGAACAAGACAAACCACAGCGCGCCGCCATCATGCGCAACATCAAAGACAACCTCGTAAACGGCGACATGCTCTGGGAGGCTATGCAACGCACAGGCGAGTTTACACCCTACGAATACTTCAGCATCCAGATCGGGGAGGAGACAGGGCGTATCGGCGAAGTATTAAACCAGCTCTACCAATTCTACCACAGCAAGCTTAAACAGCGCCGGCAGTTTATCGGCGCGCTGTCGTACCCGGTCATTATATTACTCACATCGATAGGAGCCGTCGCATTCATGCTGCTGTTCATCGTCCCGATGTTCAACGATATATTCAAACGTTTCGGGGGTGAGCTGCCGTACATGACGCGCATCATCATCAACTTCTCGGGTTTCATCAAGAGCTACATTCTGCTAGTCGTCGCTCTATTCGGCGGCACGGGGTACATCCTGTACCGCAACCGTGAAAAACCCGGGATGCGCAAATTCTCGTCGCAGGTAATACGCCGCATTCCCGTCATTGGCCGAATCATATACGCTGTGCAACTGGCACGCTTCTGCAGCTCGATGGCATTGCTGCTCGGCTCCAAGGTTCCGATCATCCGCTCGATCAACCTCATCAGCCAGATGATCACGTTCTATCCCATTCAGATCACACTGGAATCCATGGCCGCCGACATCCTCAACGGTGTCAGCCTGCACGAAAGCATGAGCCATTTTCCCGTGTACAGCCGCAAAATGGTCTCACTATTAAAAGTAGGAGAGGAAGTGAACAAGCTCGACGTCTTCTTCGAAAAGCTCTCGCAACAATTCAGCGCCGACGTCGAGCACCAGACCGGCCTGCTCAACACCTTTCTGGAACCAGTCATGATTATCTTCCTAGGGCTCGTAGTAGGATTTATTCTCCTGGCCATGTATTTACCAATGTTCCAGGTGAGCACAAGCATCGGTGGTTGATGGCCCATACACTACCTTGACAAGGCGTGAATTAGATATTGTAGAATGAGTGCAGAAATTTTAAAACAGGATTCACCTAAAAAACGAATACGAAAAATTTTCCTCACGATAATTATATTCTCGGTGATGGCCATTTTTACAATTTTCCAACGAGACCCTCGGGAAAGCCTGTTAACAGAACGGCAAAAGAGTGCGATATTGATACCGGCCAGGGTCAAACACGCATTATACCGGTCACAGGGTGAAAGCAGTGGACGTTGGGAAGTCGACTACTTTTATACTCTGAATGGTCGTGAATTTCTAAAGGTAGGTGAAAAGATCGACGGTATCTATGAGCCAGACCACAGCAAGTTGAACGGCAGATGGTTCCCGCTGCTCATTTCTCGCAGCAACTCCGACCGGAGTGACATCCTCATAACACCAGGTGAATTTGCCTACTACGGATATGAATTTCCGGACTCTCTCTATTGGCTCTCGCCATACCTATTGCAGCAGCCGGTGGAAAAGATCTGTGTAGATAAACCCGGCGGGGGAGTTCTGCTCATCGCCCACCTACCGGGAAGCGATTCAATCTACATAAAAGAAGGACCGAATTGCGCCGAAGTCAAACAAATACTAAGTTTTAAAAACGTTTCGATCTCGGACATAGTTTTACCGCAGGTATCCGTTCGAACCAGGCTTGGCGACGGTCAACAGCAACGAGGCGCGGTTTATTTTCTAAATGACCATGAATTTTATCTGGGAGTAATTGGCGTCAATCACAATCTAAATCTTTACCAGGTATCACTTAAAAGCCATACGGTAATCGACCATGGGATTCACACCTGGAGCAGCACCTTCTACATCGATCCCGCTCAGGGAATTCTCATGACCACCACTGGTTTCGAAGAAGTACAGGACTCACTATTCAGGCTTAAAATCAACCTACACGACCTACAAACCATGGACGTCCGCAAGACATTGTCCTATAAATTTCACCACAACCTGTTCGACAGCGTATTTTATGAAGATGTCTCCATGTTATACCAAGACGCTCTGAATCAGGAGAGGCAGTAACAAAATAAGCCCGACCACAAACCGGTCGGGCCTCGTCATTATTGGGTTGTAATAATTATACGTGATTAGACCCCGTGCGTGTCTGATCCACCAATTCCCCCTGCTGTATCGGCAGCGAGATCGTAAACGTAGACCCTTCACCCGCCGTACTCAATGCCGAGATAAAACCCTTGTGGTGCTCCACGATCTTCTTACACAGCGCAAGCCCTATACCCGTCCCTTTAAACTCACTGTTGTGATGCAGCCGCTTAAACATGCCGAAGATCTCCTCGGCATACTTCTGATCAAAGCCCAGCCCATTGTCCTTAATCGAGATACGCAGGTACTCCTTTCCATTCACCGGCAACACTTCCGTATTCGGGAAGATCGTAGTGATCTGAATGGCCGGTCGCAATTCCTTCTTACGATACTTGAGCGCGTTGGTGATCAGATTGTGAAACAATAACTTGATCAGCCCCGCGTTCACACGGTATATCGGCAGGTTTTCGATCACGATGTCTGCCTCTTTAATATCAACCTCGTCGTCCATCTCCGACAGCACCTCGTTCAGCAGCACCGAGAGGTCCGTCGGAATAAACTCCCCGGCGTCGTCGGAAATACGGGAGAAGGTGAGGATGTCACGAATCAACGTCTGCATCCGTTCGGCCGATCGTTGAATGCGGTTGAAATCGTCCGTACCGCTATCATCCAGCATATCCTTATACCGAATGAAGAGCTTGTTACAGAACAAGCGGATCTTGCGCAACGGCTCTTGCAAGTCGTGCGAGGCCATAAAAGCAAACCGGTCCAGCTCCTTGTTGACAGCTTCCAGACGCTCGATGTTCTCCAACAACTGGCTGTTGAGCTGACGCACGCGTTCTTCGGACGCAATGCGTTCTTTGATTTCCAGTTGCAGGCTTTGGTTAATGGAGATCAGCTTTTGCTCCTGGATCTTCAGTTGATGGTTCTTACGGTAAAGATCCACCAGCACGGATACTTTGGCCCGCAAGACATCGGCATTGATGGGCTTAAAGATGTAATCCACCGCACCGGCCTGATAGCCGCGGAACATGTTTTCGTCGCCGAAGTTGTTGGCCGTGATGAAGATGATGGGAATGTGCTTGAGCTTGTCGCGTTCGTAGATCAGCGAGGCAGTCTCAAAGCCATTCAGGTTCGGCATCTTCACGTCCATGAGGATCATGGCGAAGTCGTACTCGTTCAGCAAAATCTTCAGTGCCTGCCGTCCCGACTGAGCTTTCACAAACTGGTAGCCACTGGGTTCCAGAATGGTTTCGATGGAAAGGAGGTTATCCTCACGGTCATCCACTAATAAAATCTTAGGTCGCATCCAAAAAACAATTTTATTTACAGAACCAGAAGCGCATCAGCGACAACAGTTGATCTATTTTAACAGGCTTGGTGATATAATCCGAAGCACCTGCTTCAATGCATTTCTGGCGATCGCCCTTCATGGCCTTGGCCGTCACGGCAATGATCGGCAACGAGCTGTTCTTATGCTCACGGCGGATCTTCTGTGTCGTTTCATACCCGTCCATTTCGGGCATCATGATATCCATCAATACCATATCGATCTTCGGATCGTCGTTCAGGATCTGAATAGCATCCCGTCCGCTTTCTGCGGTAATAACGTTGATATTATACCGCTCGAACACCGTCGTCAACGCAAACAGGTTTCGTACGTCGTCATCCACCACCAGGATATTCTTACCACTCAGGATATCCTCCTTGCTGCGGATCGTCTCGATAATGCGACGCTTCTGTTGCGAGAGATCCTTGTGATTGATGTGCAGGTGGGAGATCGTCTCTTCCAATAGCTGTTCAATGGAGTTGGCATTCTTGAGGATCACCGCGCTCGAGCTTTGGCCGAGGTGCGCCAGCTCGCCCTTGTCGAAGTCACGCGCCGAGTATACAATCACCGGCGTCAGCTTCTTTTTCAGCAGGCTTACCTTGCTCACCAGGTCCGATCCGGAAATATCGGGCAGTGTATAATCGAGAATTATACAATCCGGGTCTTCCGCCTCCAGAAAGTCAAAGGCTTCTTTACCGGTGGTGGCAATCGATACCATCACATGCGTATCTTCCATTACCTTGGCGATTTGCGACGAATCGATCTCGTTGTCTTCCACGATCAGTACCGTACGCGACGGACGATGGTTGTAGGAGAGGACATCGCGGAACAGCTCGTCCAACGCCGCGTTGTCGATCGGCTTCAGCAGGAAGTCGCGGGCGCCCCGGCGCATCGCCAGCGCGCGGTTCTCTTCACCCGAGATTACATAGATCGGAATGTGGCGATAGTTGAGGTCGTTGCGCAGCAGGTCGAGCACCTTCCAGCCGCTCGTCGACGGCAACTTCACGTCCAGCGTGATCGCGATAGGAGTGAAGCGGTTGATGAACTCGAACACTTCGACATAGGTAGAAGCAATCACTACTTTCAGCCCGTGGGAGTGTGCTTTCTCCAAGATGATCTTACCAAAGCGGTAATCATCTTCGACAACAACGATCACCTTGTCGGTAGCCGATATGTTCGTGCGGTCGTCGCCTGCGTCGTTCGTCAGCTCGTTCACGATTTCCAGGCCCCGGGCCTCGACGCCGTCCTTCGTTACGCGCAGTGTGTTCAGCAGTGAATCGATCCCGCCCGTGTCGTCAGTCAGCTGTAGCTGATCGATGGTTTTGATGCTCTCCGGCTTCTCGCGCGCGAAGGCGCTTGACACGGCGTTCACCGGCAGGTACAGCGTAAACGTGCTGCCCTGGCCCGGCTCGCTCTCGAGCTCGATCGTACCGCCCAGCAATTCCGCCAGACCCCGACTGATAGAGAGGCCGAGGCCCGTGCCACCATATTTCCGGCTGGTCGAACCTTCCGCCTGCTGGAAGGCCTCAAAAATGATAAGTTGTTTCTCTTGCGGGATGCCAATCCCTGTATCGGTAATGGAGAAGCCGATCACTCTGCGTGCGGCTTCCAGTCCCGGGTTGCCGGTCTTCCACGTCTTCTTCGCTTCGAAGATGTTCAGGCTTACTTCGCCCTTCTCCGTGAACTTGAAAGCGTTTGACAACAGGTTCTTGAGGATCTGGTTGAGACGCTGAATATCGGTATCCATAGACGCCGGCAGCGATGCTTCCGTTTCGATCCGGAACTTGAGGCTGCGGGCTTCCGAGATCGGTTTGAAGGTAGTCTCCACAAACGACGCGATCTCCGAAATAGATACCAGTGAAATGTTGGTCGAGATAAAACCCGACTCGATCTTCGACAGGTCGAGGATGTCGTTGATCAGCTGGATCAAGTCGTCGCCACACGAGTGAATCGTCTTGGCATACCTGATCTGTTTGTCGTTGAGGTTGCCTTCCGCATTCTCATACAGCTGTTGCGCAAGAATGAGCAAGCTGTTGAGCGGTGTGCGCAGCTCGTGCGACATGTTCGCCAGGAACTCTGATTTATACTTCGAAGTAAGCGTCAGCTGCTCGGCTTTTTCTTCCAGTGAACGACGCGCTTCTTCCACCTCGTTGTTCTTGGCTTCCACTTCGTCCTTCTGCTTCACCAGCAACAGCGCCTTGTCTTGCAGCTCGTCGTTGGTGCGGCGCAGCTCTTCCTGCTGACTCTTAAGCTCGCCCGCCAGCGACTGCGACTGCGACAGCAACTCCTCCGTACGGGTGTTGGCTTCGATCGTGTTCAACACGATACCGATACTTTCCGTCACCTGGTTGAGGAAGTCAAGGTGAGTCTCGTTAAAGATCTCCAGCGAGGCCAGCTCGATCACCGCCTTCACGTCGTTCTCAAACAACACGGGCAGAATGATGAGGTTCGCCGGACGGATTTTGCCCAGCGCAGAGTTGATCTTGATATACCCCTGCGGCACGTTGGTTAACAAGATGCGTTCTTTCTCCAGCGCGCATTGCCCCACCAGCCCTTCGCCAATGGAAAACTCGCGTGGTATATTTTTTTCCTCTTTATAGGCATATGCCGCAAACAACTGCAGGTTGACGTGCGAGGTCTCTTCATTGTGCTTGAGGATATAGAACGCACCATAGTGCGCCTTGACCACCTGGGCAAGCTCAGAGAGAATGCGCCGGCTCACGGTATCCAGGTCACGCTGCCCCTGAAGCATTTGCGTAAACTTCGCGAAATTCGACTTCAGCCAGTCTTGCTCCTGGTTCCGCAGCGTCGTCGCGCGCAGGTTGGAGATCATCTGGTTGATGGTATCTTTCAAGGCTTCCACTTCGCCCTGCGCTTCCACGCGGATTGTACGGGTAAGGTCACCCTTCGTTACCGCCGACGCCACCTCCGAGATCGCACGCACCTGCGTGGTCAGGTTCTGCGCCAGCTGGTTCACGTTCTCCGTAAGATTCTTCCAGATACCCGACGCACCCGGCACGTTCGCCTGGCCACCGAGTCGCCCGTCGACACCTACTTCGCGCGCCACGTTTGTTACCTGGTCGGCAAACACCGCCAGCGTCTCGATCATCTCGTTGATTGTATCCGTCAGCTGCGCCACTTCGCCCTTCGCGTTGATCGACAGCTTTTGGCGAAGGTTACCCGTCGCCACCGAGGTCACAACCTTCGCGATACCGCGCACCTGGCTGGTCAGGTTCGACGCCATCATGTTTACGGAGTCCGTCAAATCTTTCCACGTACCGGCTACACCCCGCACCTCGGCCTGACCCCCGAGCTTTCCTTCCGTTCCTACTTCCCGCGCCACACGCGTTACTTCGAAGGCGAAGGAGTTAAGCTGCTCCACCATCGTATTGATTGTATTCTTCAAATCCAGGATCTCACCCTTCACGTCGATGGCCACCGTTTTCGAAAGGTCACCAGACGCCACGGCCTTCGTCACCTGGGCGATGTTCCGCACCTGCGCCGTGAGGTTACCCGTCATCTGGTTCACCGAGTCCGTCAAGTCCTTCCACGTACCGGCTACACCGGGCACGAATGCCTGACCCCCGAGCTTACCGTCCGTACCCACTTCCCGCGCCACACGCGTTACTTCCGACGCAAACGCGCGCAACTGATCCACCATCGTGTTGAGGGTCTCCTTCAGCTGGAGAATCTCTCCGCGCACGTCCACCGTGATCTTCTTCGACATATCGCCGTTCGCCACGGCAATCGCCACTTCGGCAATGTTCCGCACCTGGCCTGTCAGGTTGGACGCCATCTGGTTTACGGAGTCCGTCAAATCTTTCCACGTGCCGCCTACACCCGGCACGTTCGCCTGGCCACCGAGCTTACCGTCGGTACCCACTTCCCGCGCCACACGCGTTACTTCCGAGGCAAAGCCCCGCAGCTGGTCCACCATGGTGTTGATCGTATTCTTCAGCTCCAGGATCTCGCCTTTCACATCCACGTCGATCTTGCGCGACAAGTCTCCGTTCGCCACCGCCGTTGTTACTTCGGCAATGTTCCGTACCTGGCTCGTCAGGTTCGACGCCATCAGGTTTACGGAGCTTGTCAAATCTTTCCATGTACCACCCACACCCTGTACGTCGGCCTGGCCGCCGAGCTTACCTTCCGAGCCCACCTCCAGCGCCACACGCGTTACTTCCGACGCAAAACCCCGCAGCTGATCCACCATCGTGTTGATAGTGTTTTTTAACTCGAGGATCTCACCCTTCACATCCACCGTGATCTTCCACGACAAGTCACCCTTCGCCACGGCCGTTGTTACTTCGGCAATGTTCCGCACCTGGCCTGTCAGGTTCGACGCCATCTGGTTTACCGAGTCGGTCAGGTCTTTCCACACACCACCGACACCTTCCACCGTCGCCTGGCCCCCGAGCTTGCCTTCCGAGCCCACTTCCCGCGCCACGCGCGTTACTTCCGAGCCGAACGAATTCAACTGATCCACCATCGTGTTGATGGTGTTCTTCAGCTCGAGGATCTCGCCCTTCACATCCACCGTGATCTTACGCGACAAGTCCCCATTCGCCACGGCCGTTGTTACTTCCGCAATATTCCGCACCTGGCTGGTAAGGTTACCCGCCATTTTATTTACCGAGTCCGTCAAATCTTTCCACGTACCGCCTACACCGGGCACGTCCGCCTGGCCACCAAGCATACCTTCCGAGCCTACTTCCCGCGCCACACGCGTTACTTCGGATGCAAACGAGTTGAGCTGATCCACCATCGTGTTGATCGTATCTTTCAGCTCGAGGATCTCACCCTTCACATCCACTGTGATCTTACGCGACAAGTCACCCTTCGCCACGGCTGTTGTTACCTGCGCAATGTTCCGCACCTGGCCCGTCAGGTTCGACGCCATCTGGTTTACGGAGTCGGTCAGATCTTTCCAGACACCACCGACACCTTCCACCGTCGCCTGCCCCCCCAACTTACCTTCCGAACCCACTTCCCGCGCCACGCGCGTTACTTCGGAACCAAAGGAGTTGAGCTGATCCACCATCGTGTTGATCGTATCTTTCAGCTCGCGAATCTCACCCCGCACGTCCACCGTGATCTTACGCGACAAGTCGCCTTTCGCCACGGCCGTTGTTACCTGCGCAATGTTCCGCACCTGGCCCGTCAGGTTGGACGCCATCTGGTTTACCGAATCGGTCAGATCTTTCCACACGCCACCGCCACCTTTCACCGTCGCCTGGCCACCGAGCTTCCCTTCCGAGCCCACTTCCAGCGCCACACGCGTTACTTCCGACGAGAAGGAGTTGAGCTGATCCACCATCGTGTTGATGGTGTTTTTCAGCTCGAGGATCTCACCCTTCACGTCCACCGTGATCTGGCGCGAAAGGTCGCCCTTCGCCACGGCCGTTGTTACTTCCGCGATATTACGTACCTGGCCCGTGAGGTTCGAGGCCATCTGGTTTACGGAGTCAGTCAAATCTTTCCACGTGCCGGCTACGCCTTTTACTTGTGCCTGGCCACCGAGCTTCCCTTCTGTACCCACTTCGAGCGCCACCCGCGTTACCTCCGACGAGAAGGAGTTCAGCTGATCCACCATCGTGTTGATGGTGTTTTTCAGCTCGAGAATCTCACCCTTCACATCCACCGTGATCTTCTTCGAAAGGTCACCCTTCGCCACGGCCGTTGTTACTTCGGCAATGTTCCGCACCTGGGCCGTCAGGTTACTCCCCATCTGGTTTACCGAATCGGTAAGATCTTTCCACACCCCTGCGACACCCTTTACTTTCGCCTGACCACCGAGCTTCCCTTCCGAACCCACCTCCCGCGCCACGCGCGTTACTTCCATCGAGAACAGGTTCAGCTGTTTCACCATGTCGTTTACCTCGCGGGCAATACGCGCAAACTCACCTTGCAAGGTGTAGCCACCAATTTCCAGCGGCATCTCCTGCGAAAGATTACCCTTTGCCACCGAGCTGATTACGTGCGCGATCTCGATTGTCGGGTGTACCAGGTCGGAGATCAGCGCGTTCAACGAAGAAACGCCCGTCGCCCACGAACCTTGCGCGCTCGGCACTTCGATGCGTTGTGTCAGCTTACCCTGTTTACCGATGGTATTACCGGCACGGGTAAATTCCTGCATCATCTTCTCGTTCAGCGCTATAATTTCATTGAGCGTATCACAAACCTTACCCGGCAGGCCTACCTTATCAAAAGGCATCCGAACAGAAAAGTTGCCGTTGCGCATCTCGGTTAAGACGCGCAGAAGCTCACGGTTGTCAAGCATATCGTCAGCGCTACCCGCAGCATCAGTAGCGTTCGGAGCAGTGACATTGCGCACCGGTGGGGTCTTCGACTTCTTGGCCGGGGTCTTGGTCTTAGGGCGTGCGAGGGTAACGGCTTCGGTGGAAGCTTTGGCAATAGGAATCTTTTTAGCCATGGTTAGAGTTTATGTGTTCAAGGTAGCGAGAAGGTGGGATAAAATAATACAGCGAAAACCGGAAAAATGCTATTGAAAACAAAGATTTCTATAAACGGAAAAACCCTGAGGAAATTAATCCCCAGGGTCTATATCCCAGATATGTGAGGTCTATACGAAAAAATTATGCCAGCCAAGTTGGCGCCGGCGCTAATCCGTCAAATGGCGCGCCCACTATCTTTCTCCTGCTTTTTTGCCTCGCGTCTCTCCTCACGCTCGCGTTTCTTTTCATCACGTTTCTTTTTACGCTCGGCCCTCTTCTCGTCCCTGGACTTGTCATCCTTATCAGACTTGTCCGAGTCAAATGCTTTTGCCAGAAACCCTTTCTTCTCTTTATTCTCCGGCGAATCTACCGATGCCAGGTTGATCTCGTAGTCGATCGAAGGCTGAATGGCCTGGATAAAGGCGTTTTGCAATACATTGATAATCGCTGACCAGGTATTGGTGCGCGGATTTTTTAAGTCGCCCCGGAATTGGAGCTTGGTCGCCACCTGGTCCTTGCGTTGGTTTTCAAAGATCTCACCGACGCCGCCCGCGACCGCCTCCCACATTTTGCGAAAGACGTTATCATCGCGATCTTCTTTGCCCAATACATCGAGGTCTTGAATCAACGGTTTTACGTAGCCGTTAAACTGTCCTTCTTTCGCCGCCACCTCGGTATAAAGTCCAAACCGACCTTTGTTCACATCGATTTTCGCATACGCCTGAAAGAACTCGTTTAGCTTCACAAGATTGGTGTTTTTTACCTCGGCATTCATATCAAAGGTGGGATCGTCCGCCAGGGGATTAATCTTCATATTAAAGTCCAACGATCCTTCATATATATCGGCACTGGCCTTGACAGTCGCAGGCAGTAAAGCTGCAGAGTCGTAGCTGTTACGCAGGTTCAGCGCCAGGATGTTGGTGTTGGTCATCGCAATATCCACCGGGGGACTGGAGTGTTGATCTATATAGCGAATACGCCCATTGTTTACTTCAAAACGGTTCACCTGCAGCGGCATGAAGTCGTCCAACAGTTGCCGGAAATCCGTGGAATCGTTCCGCACATCCGTAGGCTCCACCTTGTCCTTGGTGAAACGTATCATCGGATTCTCAAAGACCAGCTCGCCGACAACCGATCCATGCAGCAGCGCTTTCCATTCAATGGACAGGTCGATAGCGGAAGCCGCGAAGAACTCCGTTTGTTTTTGGGTAACGGTGTCCACCTGGTTGAGGTAAATACTATCCATACGGTACGCACCGCGGATCAGCGCCAGGTCAATATCGGTAATATGACCATAGTAGCCTTTCATATTGGCGAGGGTCTTGTTGGCATAGCGCAACACGACGTAGGGGAGGATAAGCCGTACCACCACCAGTACGATTACAACCGCTAGCAGAATTTTCCAGATGCGGCGACTTTTCCCGTGAGGAACACGTTTCGTTTTCATGATTTAAAGAGAGTTGTCTGATACAGTAGAAAAAAAATGGTGCCCGTATGCCAGCGCCCGGGTTTTGCGCGGGTGGTTTCACGATATTGTCTAAATTGATTAAGAATCTCCTGACGCGTAAAAAACCACGTCGCAGGTCTTAAGAGCATTGGCCAAATAATGTGATCAAACGTGCAGCTGGCGCAAGTTTAATCCCGACAAGTCGGGAGGAACTTGCGTTAGTTCCGATCTTATCGGGGTGACTGCCACTGTCTGCGGATGAATCGTATAGCCTGATGCTGACGGTGGGTGTACGGTATGGTTCGCCGATGGAGGATGATGTGGTGAAAGATGTGAACCGCGCCGGCGTCGCGAGCCGAAATAAAAAGCTCTCCCGAAAAATCGGAAGAGCTCATAATAACGGAAGTATCGTCTTTATTTGAACGTAATCGAGAGATGGGGCTAAGACCTACGCCCGATAATCGAACGTTAGAAGCTCACGCGTCCCTTGCGTTTCAGAAACATCACGATGCCGGTGGCGGTAGCCACAACGAGCAACAAAGGCCAGATATAGACAAGTCCCAGCAACAGTCTGGCGACACCTTGCAGTCCGGTTGAGAAAGCGTCGGAGAAGCGTTCGCCCCAGGCGGGTGTTTCTTCGATGGCAACGGTGGGTTGTATGTGCTGGTATAATTCGAGCTTGAGCGTGCTATAATTTACTTGTTCGCGGAGATAGTTGACGCGGCTGATAGTGGCTTCGATCTCTTCGTGTAAGATGCCGATCTGCTTTTCAGTCTCGAGCAGTTCCTCGATCGTGCCCGCTTTTTTGCGCAGGATGTCGCGATAGCGTTCTTCGACCTCGCGTTTGGTGCGCAGGCGTGATTCCAGGTCGACGAAATCTTTGGCAACATCTTCGGTGCTTACGTTACGGAACTCCACCGCGAGGGCCTGGGCGTCGATGTCGGTGAGCAGTTCGTGGAAGTATTCGTTTTGCACACGCAGGATCACATGGTTCTCCACCAACTGATACTCTGTACGCAGGTTGGAAGACTCCATATAGGCGGGGTACTTTTTGAGTGCTGCTTCGATGGCTTCGGTGCTCTTTTTTATGTTGGCCACTTCGAAACGGTAGTGCAGCGTTTTGATCAGCTTGGAATTACCCTGGTAAGGATCTTTGAACGCCATTGCGGGCGAAGCTTGCTGTGGATTCGCGGCCTTGCCTGCCGAAGCGGCAGTCTCGGTCATGGCCGCTTCTGCAACCGACTCGACGCCAATGGCATCGGCACTGGACATTTCAGATTTTTTAGACGAGCAGGAACATAGTCCCACAACGCAAAGGACGGCGATGAGCTTTTGCATGGTTACAGATATAATAAAGTGAAGCGATCGTTACCGTCCGGACAGACTTATTCACTGCTGATCTGTGCACGATCAGCGTTTATAACAAGCTAGTACGATTTACTGTAGGGACGGGGAAAGAGAAAAGGAGAGAGGGAAACCTTTGTGAGCCGGACAGGGTCCGTGGTGCTCACAAAGGTGTAGTTTACAGGATAATAGTCGTTTCGAATTAGTGTGCTGGAGCAGCAGTCGCCGTTGTGTCAGTCGCTGTTGTATCAGCAGCAGCTGGTGCCATCGGCTCGGGAGCAACAGTTTCAGTTGCTGTGGTGTCTACTTCAGTTGCAGTTTCAGCAGGTTTTGAAGAGCAAGCAGCGGCTACAATTACTACAGCTACTGCGAAAAATGATGCGATCTTGATTTTCATAGTCAAATGGTTAAAATTTTCCCTTCATACAAAAAGGTCCCCCCGGTAACCCAATATTTTTCAGGTTTGAAAAGTTTTTTCCATGGGTTACCTTGGGGGTTCGTTTGTATAAAGTCCACCTTATTAGCATAAGCAGTGTATTATTTTGATGAGCTGATTGTCTCGGAGATCAGAAAGAATAACCGGATCGTGCTGCAGGAGCTGTACAAGGCGCATTACCCAATGGTTTTACACCTTATTTGTTCAAACAGCGGCACGGAGCAGGAGGCAAAGGACATTTACCAGGAGGCGGTGATCGCGTTCTATGAAAAGGTTCAGCAACCGGACTTTGTCCTACACTGCAAGGTAAAAACCTTTCTTTATGCTGTAAGCCGCAGGCTGTGGCTAAAGCGCCTGTGGGAGAAAAAACGGTACCGTGGGCAAATTGAAGAAGGAGAGCCCTTAGCAGGAATTGACGAGGAGATGGTCGACATCGAAGCCAAAGAGCAGATCTTTCACAAGATGGCAGCTTCGCTGGATGAGCTCGGCGACCCCTGCAAGAGTCTTCTGGAGGCCTTTTACCTGCAGGAAAGCTCGATGGAGAGTATCCGCGATACCTTTGGGTATAGTAACACGGACACGGCTAAGAACCAGAAATACAAATGTTTACAACGCTTGAAAAAGCTTTTTTTTACGCTGCACAACCAACCCCCTCATGAATCCTGACCGCGCTTTGATCGATTTGCTGGACCGCTACGCCAAGAACGCGCTGCCACCCGACGAAAAGGCAGCCCTGGAACAGCGTATGGAAGGCGACCCGGTGCTTTCGCAACAGGTCCAGGAACACCTGAATCTGATCGAATCCATGCGTTTTTACGGACGGCGCCACGACCTGAAAGCCTCCCTGGACGAGATACACGACACCATGACGACCTCTGTTCAGCACGAGCAACGTCCACCGGTAATGACCGTAACCCGTACCAACCTGTGGCGCAAGTACTGGCCGATGACGGCCGTGGCAGCTTCCGTCGCACTAATTAGTATTCTGGGCACTCTGCAAATGACCCAGTCGCTGGAAACCAAACAAACCGCCTATTATAAGGAATTGCGCCGGAACGTGGAGCAGATCCGCAAGTCCCAGAGCCGCCTCATGGCCGACATTGCCGAATCCAACAAAGAAAAGACAGGCCCCGTGCCCGAGACCTATGCCGGCACGGGCTTCATGATCTCCGCCAACGGCTACGTCGCCACCAGCTACCACGTCATTAAAGGTGCTGACTCGGTTTACATTGAAAATGAGACCTTTGGCCGTCTGAAAGTAGATATTCTCTTCAGTGACAAAGAAAACGATATTTCGATCCTCAAGATCGCGCCCGAGCTGCTGACGCCGGTCAGGTCACTGCCATACACGGTCAGCCCGTCAGAAGCCAATCTCGGCGAAGAAGTCTTTACGCTGGGTTTTCCGCGCGAAGACATCGTCTTTGGCGAAGGCTCCGTGAGCGCCGCCACTGGCTACAAACAAAACCCCAATGCCTACCAGGTATCCGTACCGGTTAACCCCGGCAACAGTGGTGGCCCGCTGTTTAACGCCAAGGGCGAGCTGGTAGGTATCATTAGCGGTTTGCAGACCGAAACATCGGGTGCGGCCTTTGCTACCAAGTCGACAATCCTGCTGCACGCTATTATGGACATGCCGATCGACACCGTGAATGTACCCCTGGCCCTGCCGCGTATCAATACGCTCAAGAACCTGGGCAAGGTACAGCAAGTGAAGAAGTGGCGGGAATATGTCTTTATGGTGCGCGTTTATAACGCCGCGAAATAGAAATCTTTGTTGTTTTGACCGGAAGCGCGGGTGTACAAAAGTATGCTAGCGCTTTCGCGTTTTACGAGCCCTGCCGCCGGATTCGAGGAACTCGCCCAGGGCGTCCAGCCGGGCGGCCCAGAACTTTTGGTATTGAGCCGTCCATTCCGATACTTCGCGCAGTGCGTTGAGGTGGGCTTCGCAGTAGCGCTCACGTCCCTGCTGATGTACGACAACCAGCCCGCATTCCGACAGGATACGAATGTGTTTTGAGATCGCCGGGCGGCTGATCTTAAAGTTCTCCGCGACCCCGTTTAAAGTCAGGGTTTTGTTGGCTAACAAGTGAATGATCTCGCGGCGGGTGGGGTCGGCAATCGCTTGAAAAACGTCTCTGCGAAGGGTAATGCTCATGGCGTAAATATAGTTTAAATGCTACGGATATAGGAAACCTGTCGGTTACGCTAGTGGGCGGCCACGCATCTGCATCCAACTGACACACTGCTGTCACTCCGCACCTTATATTTGCTCCCGCTGTGCGAAAGATCATTCACATCGACATGGACGCTTTCTATGCGTCGATCGAGCAACGCGACTATCCGGAGCTGCGGGGAAAGCCGCTCGTTGTCGGCGGGCCGCCCGAGGGGCGGGGCGTGGTGGCGACGGCGAGCTATGAGGCGCGGAAGTTTGGGGTGCGGTCGGCGATGTCGTCGCGGCAGGCGCGGCAGCTTTGTCCGGAGGCGATCTTTGTGTTCCCCCGGTTTGACGTTTACCGCGGCGTGTCTGCGCACCTGCGGGAGATCTTTTCGCGCTATACAGACCTGATCGAGCCACTCTCCCTGGACGAGGCATACCTGGATGTGACCGAGGATAAACAGGGCATCGGCTCGGCATTGGATATTGCTCAGAGGATTAAAGATGCGATCCGGGACGAGCTGCACCTGACGGCGTCGGCGGGGGTGTCGGTGAATAAGTTTGTGGCCAAGATCGCGTCGGACATGCAGAAGCCCGATGGGCTGACATTTATCGGGCCGTCGCGGATCGAGACGTTCATGGAGAATTTGCCGGTGGAAAAGTTCTTTGGCGTGGGACGCGTGACAGCGACGAAGATGAAAAATATGGGCCTGCATACGGGCGCCGACCTCAAGAAACTAACGGAGGCACAGCTGGTGCAACACTTTGGCAAGACCGGCCGTTTCTTTTACCAGATCGTACGCGGCCGCGACGAGCGGCGCGTACAGCCCGACCGGGAGATCAAGTCGGTGGGCGCGGAAGACACCTTCGCGGAAGACCTGGCCGTAGTAGACGATATGTATGTGGAGCTGGAGCATCTCGCCGAGGTTGTACATGTCCGGCTGTATAAACGCAACCTGCGGGGCAGGACGGTAACGCTCAAGATAAAATACCACGATTTTAAGCAAATTACGCGTAGCCAGTCGTTTGCGCAGGGGGTGAACGAAAAGGAGACGCTGTTTACAGTAGCCTGCCAGTTGCTCAACGCGGTGGACCGGCAAGAGAAGCGCATCCGGCTGCTGGGCATTTCTGTCTCTAATTTCGGGACGGCAGAGCCTGATGATCCAGCGGATCAGTTGACGTTGTTTTGATTTTTCACTTTCAACTTTCTCAAAATGGGCGGTTGCGGCATGTACCGCTATTTGTAAAAACACCGTTGTACAGAAGGGAGCTACTGTATAAGTACCTCGCATGCCATAAAGATTGCCGCTGATGTCAATTGCACGATGTGTTTATTCTATTCCAGAATTGAGACGATAATATGGTGTTTGGGAAACACTTCGTGCGCATTTCAATCGGTTGAAAAGAAAATCAGGCCAGAAAATCGCTTACTTTTCCCACTTACCTGAACAATCCGAATATGGCATTGTTTTTCGAATAGCCCATGTATGTATACTTCATGAAAATCCATACGTATTAAAATCCTTCGGGCGAAGTTTAGTCGTATATGATTTATCGTATTTAACTCCTGAGTACATGAGAAAAGTGTTGGTCAGTTTGCTGCTTGGGACTGCGTCCGTATCCATCGCGTTATTGTTCTGGTCCCAAGAGATGAAGTACGTGATGCCGACTCCCGTCCCTCCGCATTTTGTGTCGCAAGCTCTCACAAGTAAAGTAGATTTTACACTGCTCGCAGGTTACCGCGCGGGCAAACCTGTGTATATACACTTCTTCAACCCCGACTGCCCATGCTCTCGCTTCAACCTGAAACACTTTCATTCGCTGGCCAGTCAGTTTGGCAACCAGGTGCAGGTATTTGCCGTTATACCGGCGTACGCTGACCTCGCGCGTGCGCAGGACATGATCGGAACCGATAACCCCTCCGTGGTAATTGTGCAGGACCATGCCGACTCGTTGGCCTCGGCCTGCGGCGTATACGCAACCCCTCAAGCGGTGGTGATCGACGCTGAGCGCCGGCTGTTCTATCGCGGCAACTATAACAAATCCCGCTACTGTACAACGAAAGACAGCAACTATGCTGAGATTGCGTTAACCGCGCTCGTGGCCGGTAAGGCTTCGCCACAGTTCGGACCACGGGCTACGCAACCCTACGGTTGCCAGTTGCCGGACGCGGAAAAGCCGAACCTCTTTGTTAGCCTCTTCCAGTAACATCACCTTGAACTCGTCAAACCTCCAATATTAAATGAACCCGTCTGAAAAAACGCCCGTGAAGTTTACACCCCAAGCTTTCGCGGATATTAATGCGAAGTCCGACGTAAAGATCAACATCGCCCTGTCGGTGTACTTCGTGGTCGGCATCGTGCTGGCATTCTTTTACGATACCTACCTGATCGCGATTGGTGTTGGTACGCTCTGTCTGGCTAGCTATTATGGCACCAAGCTGCTACTACCGCACTCGCCGCTATACCGCTATGTGCTGGCAGTGGTTGTCGGTGTGTTCTCGGCGCAGTATATCTACCAGATGCACGGCATGTTTGAAATGCACTTTATGTTCTTTGTAGGCTCGGCCCTGTTGATCACCTACCAAAACTGGCGCTTGCAAATACCGCTGCTGGTCTTTATCGTGCTGCACCACGGAATTTTTGCCTATTTGCAATTTACAGGCATGAAAGATGTGTACTTCACGCAGCTGGAGTTTATGGACCTGGAGACCTTTCTATTTCACGCCACCATCGCCACGCTCATTCTCTATATCAATGCGCTCTGGGGCTATAGTCTGGGTAAACGCACCCGGAATACGGCGGCGGTTGCCGAGCAACTGGGTGATCAGCTGAAACACATAGGCCGCAACATCGCCTTCGCCGACGAGATCAGCAAAGGCAATCTGAATACGCAGTATGTCGTGACGGAAAACGACGATGAACTGGGCAAATCACTGCTCAAAATGCAGCACAACATTGTCCAGGCAACCGAGCGTGAGCGCGCTGACAAATACATCACGCAAGGTGTTGCATCGATCGGCGAGATTCTGCGCCGTCACGCCGACAATGTCGAAATATTATCCAATGAGCTGATCAGCGACCTCACACGCTATACGCAATCGAACCAGGGCTGTATGTTCCTGCGCGAAGAGGATGAGAACGGCGAGCCATACCTGAAGATAACCGCCGCCTATGCATACGACCGCAGGAAGTTTATGGAGGGTCGCGTGGAAATAGGCGACTCGCTGGTAGGACAGTGTTTCCTGGAAAAACAGATAATCATGCTAACCCAGGTGCCGAAAGATTACGTAAAAATTACCTCCGGCCTGGGCCTCGCGACACCTTCTTGCGTGATTATCATTCCGCTGTTGGCCAACGAAGAAGTGACCGGTGTACTGGAGTTCGCTTCGTTCACCAACTATACCGAAGGACAGGTTGAGTTCTTTAAGAAAGCCAGCGAAGCCATCGCGATTTCATTACTGTCGGTAAAAACGACGGAGCGAATCAAGAGCCTGCTGACCGATTCACAACAGCGCGAAGAAGAGATGCGTGCACAGGAAGAAGAGATGCGCCAGAACATGGAGGAGCTGTCGGCAACGCAGGAAGAAATGCGCCGCAACTCCATCGAGATGGAAAGCCGCGTCGATGCGATCAACAATAGTGGTATCGCGGCAATCGAGTTCGAACTGGACGGCACCATCCTAACGGCGAACAACACATTCCTGAAGCTCATGGGCTACACATTGGAGGAGATTCAAGGTAAGCACCACCGCATCTTTGTCGACAAGGAATATGCCCAGACAACCGAGTATCGTAAATTCTGGGAATTGCTCGGAGCCGGTATACCGCAGCCCGGGGAGTATGAGCGAGTGAAGAAGAATGGCGCCAAGATCTACATCAACGGTAGTTACTCGATCATCACCGACCAGAATGGTAACGCTACTAAAATCCTGAAACTAGCCACCGACATTACCGAGGCAAAAGTACAAATGCAGATGGTGAGCCAGCAGGAAGAGGAAATGCGGAGACGTGCCACCGAGTTAGAGAATCGCATTCAGGCGATCGCCGACTGCGGCATTGCTTCGATCGAGTTCGCGCTGGATGGCACCATCATCGACGCCAATGTGCCCTTCCTCGAAATGATGGGCTATGCGTTGCACGAGATCCAGGGCAAGCACCATCGCATCTTTGTCAAACCTGAATATACCATGACCGATGCCTATCGTAAATTCTGGAACGATCTGCGCCAGGGTATTGCTCAACCGGGCGAATACGAGCGCGTGTCGAAGAAGGGGGAAGAAGTGTTGCTGCGCGGCAGCTACTCGGTGATCCGCGACCATAAACAAAATCCGTTACGGATCTTAAAGATGGCCACGATGGTGACAAACAAAGAGGTCGGCTCGTACCAATAGAAACAGCGTGAGTGTGAGCGCGAAGAAATACAGCGTAAGTATGTTCGCTCTTACTCTCACTCTGCCTTCACATGCTCCCGGAATTTCTCCAGGGTAATCGGTTTATAGATGATGTCGGCAAAGCCGGCGCTGCGTAGCTCGCGCGCCTGCTGGTCGTCCACATAATTGGAGAGCACAAACGCCTTGAATGTATCGCCTTTAATGGCCCGCAGATCTTTCAGCACATGGTGGGCCAATATCGTAGGGGTGAGGTAATAGTCGATCAGCACCACGTCGAAATGATTATCCCTGGCCCAGCGCAGCGCCTCCTCTACGGAAGTAAAACCTTCCGCCTCAAATTCAAGGCCTAGCAGCTTTTTGGTTACAAACAGGTCCAGCTGCTCATCGTCGACGACCAATATCTTCACGGGCAATTTTTTCTGCAAATAAAGCCTTCAATTGAATAATTGCTAAAAACCGCCGCTAAATTATTAGACACCGATTGGTTTCCACACTTATGTTAGCACGGGCTGTTTAAGCTGGTCGCCGAGCAGGCGCATGCCAAAAGACGGAGTGTCCAGCTGAACAACATCGCTGGTATCACCGAGCACTTCGTCGATCAAACCAAAATCCCGTGCCTCCGGAGCGGTTAAATACCGGTCACGTAAAAAGTACTCTTCGATCTCCTGCCACGTGTGGCCGGAATGTTTTCCCATGAGATGAAAGAGCTGTGTCTGAATGCGCTCTTGCTCACGCGTGGCGATGCGCACGTCTTCGGTATAGCCCTGCGAGCCGGCGCTGGTGGGATGCATGTGAATGGTGGCGTGGGGCAGCGCATAACGCTTGCCTTTGGCGCCGGAAGCAAGCAGGGCTGTACCCATGCTGGCCGACACGCCTACCGCCACCGTCGACACCGGCGCCTGGATCATCTGCATGGCATCGTAAATGGCCAGACCGGCGTAGACACTGCCGCCGGGGCTGTTGATATATAGGCTGATGGGCTGCCGTTGGTCCAGGCTGTTGAGGTACAACAGCTGCGCCACGATGACATTGGCCACGGCGTCGTTGATACCTGTGCCCAGGAAGACAATGCGCTCCTTCAGCAGGAGACTATAAATATCATAGGCCCGTTCGCCACGGCCGTCAATGACCATGGGGATAAGATTTGCTTGTACCATATGCTGCTAGTGAAAAAGTTGATGAATCGATTGTTGAAAATCGGCATGTACCGGATCGGTAAACAATTGCCGGTGTATTGCCTCGGCCTGCTGCAATACCTGCTTGCGTTGGTATAGCCGTACCAGCTCGTATACCCGTTGCTGGGCACGCACGTTGGCGCGGAGCGTGCCGTTGGTCAGCATCCGCGCTTCAAACAGCAGCCGCTCGCCCGTCGACAACTGCCGGTGCAGATAGCGCTCAATTTGCTGTGTGTCCGTGCAGGAAGTCATCATAGTCCATCGATTTTTGTTTGACTACATTCCGTACCTTCTCCAGGCATTTATACTTCTGTACGGCGGCAGCGTGCTCGTTGGCATAGCCCAGGGATTCAGCCACGCGCTTGCCGTTGAGGCCGTCGTAATACCAGGCACGCAGCAAGTCCATGCATTTTTTTCCCGTCACTTCCAGGAAGCGTAGCAGCCGGGTAGCGTCGGGCACGGCGGTGGTATGCTCGGCAATGGACAGGCCGGCCTCGAATGTATCGAGTGACAGCTCGTGCAGATCCCGCTTGACGGCGCGCAGCCAGAGGTGCTTAGCGATCCCCACCACGTAGGCCTCGGGGGTATTTGCTACCTGTAACGTGCCGGCGGCGCGTTTTTCAAGATAGATCACCAGGGCGTCGTGAAAGATATCTTTCGCACCCTGGAAGGTACCGCGCGTGCGGCTCACAAAGCTGGCAACGACCGGAAAAGCCTGCCGGTACATCTGTTCGAAGAATACCTCATCGGCAGCCGTATCGGGTGCACACAGAACGGGTTCCGTTGTGATCATACAGTGTTGTTTAGCAGTATGTGTCTTTAACCGGCATAAGATCACCCTTTTTAACGGATTTTTTTTCCGAAAGTGCCACCGGGGTGTTCGGTCGCATATTAAATCAGTGTTAAACAGACACTAGCGCGCATAAAAAGCGACAAACGGCCGCACTGTGCTGCCTTGTTTTTCCGTATCTTATACGAGCGAATCTAACCCCTCATGAATACCATCGTTTTTGACGCCCCCTACGCCACGGTGACCTATTTTCCGGAGAAACGTTCCATGATCCTGATCTGGAACGGCAGCCCCAGCACCGAAGAATACAAGAAACCATTTCTGACCATGATCGAATTCGGCCGTAAGGTTCCGGTCGACGGTATGCTGTCGGACATCTCCAACCAGGGGGTGATCAACCCCGACAACCGGAAGTGGTTTGAAAAAGAAATGATGCCCCTGGCAGTTGCGGCGGGGCTCAAGCGCGGGGCCATTGTCACCAACGGAAATGCCTTCAAGCTTTACTACATCAACCTGATCCTTTCCACTGTTAATAAGTTTCCTATACAGACCAAGCTGTTCAATAACCGACAGGAGGCCATTGCCTGGCTCGACAGCTTTTTAGTCGAAGTACCGGCGACGTTTTAACGCCCGGATATAGTTTGCAACGGCGCGGCCAGGGCAACGTTAATCGGGTGCGGCGAGCGTTGGCCGACTACGTAAGTTTTACGGCAAACTTCCATTGAATATCTCACTGCTTTTTCTTCACTTTTGAGGAAATTTGAGGGATGCCAATCCGGGGGAAGTATTTTTTAATCGTATCCATTTTTTTGCTGTTCTGCTGTACGAAGGCCCATAGTCAGGATATCAATGCCGACCTGACCTGGTACGACAGCTTTCCGGAAGCCGGGGAGAAGGTACAGGCGGAGCGGTTACTCAAAGAAGCAGACACAAGATTCCAGCAAGCACGGCAGACAGGCGATGCCGCGGGGCAAGCCAAGGCGCTGACGGAGACCGGGCTGATCTATTTATCCTATTACGACTTTCAAGCATTTGACTTCTTCGAGCAGGCCCTGACACTCGAAGATTCCCTTGGCTTGGACCAACGCAAGTTATTTACGTACCTGGCGATGGCCAGGGCGTCGGAAATGACGGGCGACTACCAGAACAGCCTTGAACGTCTGATGCTCGTGCTGCAGATGAGCACCGCATTTAATAACCCGCACCTGGAAGCGCGCATTCGTATCGAGCTGGGCAAAGTATATACTGCCATGGGGAATCACGACCAGGCGTCGCAAAACTTTGAACAGGTAATCCACAAGGCTGATGACCTGGGGCAGACCAAGGTAGTAGCACAGGCGATGTTTTACCTCGGCCGCCTGTATGCGTCCATGAACAACTATCAGGAGGCATTGAAGCGGCACAAGGAAGCCTTGACAGTATGGCGCGCACTGGGTGACCGCAAAAACGAAGCTATCTCGCTTAATGACATCGGGGAATTATATACCTTAACGAGGAACGATGACCGTACACTAGCCAACCACATGGCGGCGCTTAAGATCCGGCAGGGCCTGAAAGACAAAAGCGGCATTGCGCAGTCGTATAACAACATCGGTATGCTCTATCTCCGGCAGAAACAATATGAGAAGGCCATTGCCAATCTTTTGCCGGCGCTTGACGCTGCACGTGAAGTCGAAGCACTACGGGAGCTTTCCAGCAGCTATGAGTCCCTGCGGGACTGTTATACCGAGTTGGGCGACCATCAACAGGCACTAAAGTATAGTAATTTGTTACTGGCCCTGAACGACATGATGCAACCTGAACGCACGGACCGGCGCCCGTCGGAAACCGACACAAAGTTGCGGAAGGAGCAGATCAAGAACCTGAAACAGGAATCGCTCCTGCGCGCGCAGCAGCTCCAGCAACAGGAAGAACGACAACTATACCTCTATGCCTTCATTGCGCTGGCGGGCGTCATCATTCTGCTGGTGTTATACCAGTACATGATCAAGCGCCGCACCAACCGCATGTTGGAGCAAACAAATACCACCATTCAACAACAGAACCTGGCATTGCAAGACCTGAACGCCACCAAGGACAAATTCTTCTCCATCATCAGCCACGACTTAAAAGGACCGTTGAATTCGCTGACGTCGTTTTCGGGACTGCTGATCAATCACACCGACAGCCTCAGCAAAGACGAGATTCGCATGCTGGCGCAAGACCTCGACAAGTCGGTGAAGAACCTGTTTGCCTTGCTGGAAAACCTGCTGGAGTGGTCACGCTCGCAGACGGGCAACATCGAATTTAAGCCGGAGGTCTTTGACATTGCCACAGTGATGGAAGAGAACAAAGCCCTGTTGACCGCACAGGCGCAGGCCAAAAAGATCGAGATCGCCTATAAAAGCGAAGGTGTGCGCATCGTGAACGCGCATAAGAATTCTGTAACGACGGTGGTGCGCAACCTACTGTCAAACGCCATTAAATTTACCCCGGAAGGGGGCAGCATCTGGCTGACGGCCGAAGCACGGCAAGGGCAGATACAGGTGGCTATTGCCGACAACGGGGTGGGCATGAGTTCCGAAGTGGTGCAAAAGCTCTTCCGGATCGATACCAAACACTCCACCAAAGGCACGGCCAACGAAAAAGGCACGGGCCTGGGGCTCATTTTGTGCAAGGACTTTATCGAAAAGAACGGCGGCCGCCTCTGGGTAGAAAGCGAGCCTGGCAAAGGGTCGGTGTTTGTGTTTACGCTGCCGCAGCCGCTTGGAAGCGTCGTTTAGCGAAAATCTTACAGTCCGTTCACATTCAGTGATTTAGGTTTTGACAGGCGTCTTTCCATACGCGCCGAATTTCCTATCTTGCACGATTTTTCAACCGGCCCGCGACATCCTGGAACAAAGCGACAGCAAGACTCTGTTTTTTGTCCCTGGCATCGACCGGCAACCACCGAATAGACGTACGTGAAGAACCCGCTAAGCATCAAAGACCTTGTCAACCTCTTGTACCAAAACAAGGAGGTGATCGAGATGCTTTTTGGTAATAAGGATTCCGTCAACAAGTCGGAGATCCTGGCCCGGGAGGACATGACGGACGAGAAGCTCGAGAAGCTGGTGGTCAACGAGCTGATCCACGAGAACAACAACATCATCAGCCTCGACGACCGGATCATGACCTTCATTGAAGAGTTTCTCGAGATCGGCGAGGTAACGACCAGCTTCATCAATGATAATATCCAGGCGTTGAACGAAGGCCTGCGTTATTACCACATTGACAACAACATCAAGTTTCTACGCAACATCAAGCGGTCGTTGAAGAGGATCAACTCCACCACCTCGCGCGAGGTGATGAAGCTGCACAAGAACATTGACGATACCTATAAGAACCAGGATAACTATGTCATCAAGCTGCAGGAGCTAGAGAAGTATAAACGCAAGCGTGACGACATCATCAACCTGATCCGCGAATCGGAACAGATCGTTTCCGATGCCCAGGGATTTTTTAATACCATTGTCGATGCCGAGCTGAGCTCGATCGTACTGGAGCTACGGTATACGCTGGTGCGCAACCGCGATTACCTGAACGAGATCCAGTCGCAGATCATCGACTACATCAACCGGATCCAGCACCAGTCCGCGATCTATAAAAAGATCCAGCGCCTCAAAGAATTGAAAGATTATGAAGAGCTGAAGTATAAAACAAACTACGTCGATGTGGTGGCCGGCATCCAGGCGATGTTCTTCCACAAGCGTATACCGCTCAAGTCGCGGTTGTCGCTCGACTTCCTGCATACCGACCACGGCTATCAGCTGACGCAAAAGGTTGCCGGTAAACTACACCTGCTGCGCAATTCGCATCGCAAGCCGGCCGGCCGGATGGTGGCCGGTTTTGACGACCTGAACCAGGAGGAATCGTCGAGTCTGAACATCGCGGGACTGGTGGAAAAGTTTATGGAGAGCCAAACCGATTTGTTTCAGTTTGTGCTGGACTACAAATTTCCGGAGAAAGCCGGCGATCTTACATTCGAGAAACGCATATCGCTCTATGTGGGCATTACCATCGACTATGACACGCAGCTGACCTTCTCGGGCAAGTTCGGGTCAATGAATTTTATCAACGAGAAGAAACAAAAGCAGCGGGTAGGCTACGCGATCGTGAAAGCAAACACGAAACAACGCGCCGCGAAGCAACCGTCGAAGGAGGAGGCAGCAACATCATGAACATTCCCAAGCAGACATCGGAGATCTTTAGCATCCTGAGCAAGGGCAACTTTATCAGCTCAAATGGCAGTCGCGGTAAGTTGTTTGATGTCATCAACTTCGAGGACAACTTCCAAACGCTAAAAGAGTTCTTTGCCCACACCGGCTACCACCTGGAAAAAGGACATAATTACTATTACTTCAGCCAGCAGGAAGAGACGAACACGATCATGGAAAAGAAGCTGGAGCAATTTGCCTATTACATCGACGTGATGGACTTTTTTTCTTCCATGGACGTAAAGCCCGTGGTGGGCACGCGGTATCGCGTGACGCAGATTGCCGAGGAGTGTTATGCCAACGAGCGGCTGAAGCAAAAGCTCTATGCGCTATCGCGACGGGAGAAGATGGTGGACAAGGTGGCCGAGATCGCCAACGACCTGACGGCAGGAGGTTTTTTTGAACAGGAGGACGAGGACACGTACAAGGTCATGGATGCGATCCATTACCTGGAGCAAGTGATCACGCTCATAACAATTGAGGAAGAAGATGGAGAACAGGCGGATTCTTAACCGGATTATATTTATCAACATCGGTAATACCGATTATGCCAGCATCGAGATTGCGGGCAATACCTGCTTTGTGGGCACCAACAACATGGGCAAGACCACGCTGCAACGCGCGATCCTGTTCTTCTATAGCGCCAATACGCGGGGGCTGGGTATCTCCAGCTCGCAGAAGTCGTTTGAAGATTATTACTTTCAATATCCCAACTCGTACATCGTATACGAGATCGCGACGGAGGATGGATTCTTTCACGTGATGCTCTACCGCCGGGAGAAGATCTTTTACCGGTTTGTAGACCATGCGTTCGACCAGGATCACTACATCGTCGACAGCGAAGCGCTGTTGCCAAAAGCGCTTCTGACGCGGCTGAATGAGCACAAGATCAACTACAGCGATCAGATCGAGACCTTTGAGCGGTATCGGAATATCATCTACGGGGCGGACCCTGATAAGCGGTATAAAAAGTTTTCCCTGATGAAGGGCAACGCGAACTATCACAATATCCCGCTGGCCATTACGTCGATCTTCCTCAGCTCGGAGTCGGTGATCCGCGCGGAGTTTGTGAAGGAATGTATTGCCAACTCCATCGGCACGAAACATACCAACATCGAGCTGAAGACAGTAGAGCGCCAGTTGCGCCAGTTCAGCGAGCGATACCAGGATATCGAGATGTTTTTCCGCAAGGAAAATGCCACGCGGGGCGACCTGATCAAAGACAACTTTACGCAGATCAAAAACCTGAAGTTGAAGCAGCGCGCACTGGCCACCGAGCTGGGGGGCGCGTTAAAATATGCCAACGAGCAACAACAGGTATTAGGACAGCAGGTATCACGTCACCGCGAAGAGATCGAATGGCAGGAGAGCGAATTCCGGAAACAGGAGCAAGGCCAACAGGAAGCTAACCGGGAGATCAACCAGGAGATCGGTGCCTTCAAATCAAAGATCCGGGAGGCGGATAAGAAGCAGCGCGAGTACGACGAGCGCGGCATTGCCGATGCGCTCAGGCAAATGGACGAGCGTGCCCAGCTGGCGTTGGAAGTACAGGCCCGCGAGAACGAATATGCCACGCTGACAGCGGGCTTTAGCGATGTAGAGCTCCAGTTCAAGACGTTGTTTGACGGCCTGGAAAACGAACGCCGTGAATTTGAGAACGTGCTGCGTGCCGAAGGCCTGCAGCTGGACCGTAAGTACCAGGACGACCGGAATGTGTTGCGCGACGATTTCCGCAAAGAAGAAAGCGAGCTTAAAGAACAGCACCAGGCA
Organism: Dawidia cretensis; assembly: GCF_018598175.1. Taxonomy (GTDB): domain Bacteria; phylum Bacteroidota; class Bacteroidia; order Cytophagales; family Cyclobacteriaceae; genus Ohtaekwangia; species Ohtaekwangia cretensis. The sequence continues at coordinate 57,329 of NZ_JAHESE010000023.1, read as the reverse complement.
GAGGTAGGCCGCCTCCGGCAAGCATTGAATCAAAAGGAGCTGGAAAAGAAAGACGAAGACTTTCGCGAAAAGGAAATCCATCGCAAGCGCTATTTTGAAAAGGAGTCGACACAACTGCGCGCCAACCTGGAAGAGATCAGCCGGCGAAAGCTGGAGCGGTCGTCGGCGTTTACCGTCAAGAACAGCCAGATCGAGTCACTGAAGAAAGAAGGCGACCACATTCGTGAAAAGAACAAGCTCACGTCCGAGCAATACATCGCCCGCAACAACGACGAGGTATCGGCGCTGGAAGAGAAGATCAAGGCAATCGAGCAGAAGCTGTCAGTACACCAGCATACGCTGTTCGGTTTTTTACAAGAGAACTACCCGGACTGGTATAGCACCATCGGCAAGGTGTGTAATGAAGAGATCCTCTTTAACAAAGCGCTCAACCCAAAGGTCATCAAGAAAAACCTGGACACGCTCTACGGCATCCAACTCGACCTCAGCCAGGTGCAGGTACTCTCCAAAACGCTGGAGCAATACGAGCTGGAGAAGCAGGGGTATATCGACAAGATCGCCGCGTTGAACCTGGCGTTTTTAGAATTCCGGGAAACGCAGGCCCGCGATGAACAGAATAAGCTGGCATCGATCAGTAAAAAGTCGGCGCACCTGAAGAACGAGCTGTCGCAACTGGAATACGAAGCCGGTCAGGACGAGCACAAAGAGAAACAATACACTCTCGACCTGAACGAGTGGAAAGCAAAAGGCGAAGCCCTGCGCGAGAAAGACTTGCTGGAAAGCTACCAGTTGCAAGATGCCATCAAGAAGGAGATTGCCGGGCTGACCGAAAGCATGGCCAACCTGGATGCTGTCTTTGCCAGGAACCGGAAGAAGCTCGAGGGCCGTTTTAACGAACGACACGCCGCCCTCACGGCTACGTTCGAGCAAGAGTCTGCACGCTTGAAGGATGTACGCGATGAAAAGCTCTCGTCGTATGCCGACCACAAAGCGAAGCTGCAGAAAGAGAAAAGCAAGGTGCTGAAGAATAAAGGCATTGACGACAGCCGTATTAAAAAGCTTAAAGACGAGATCGAGACAGCACGCAAGGCGGTACAAACCATCGACAAACACGCGGAGCTGGTCAACGACTACCGCAAAGACAAACGCGAGCTATTTGACAAAGTAGACGAGTTTAAGCGAGAGAAGGAGCGTTTCGAAGAGCGTGTACAGCAATCCGAGAAAGAGTTCGCCGCCGTCAAGCAGGCTTTTGCGAAAAAGAAGAGCCAGTTGGAGGTGGACATCCGCTCGCTGGCCGAGGAGTTGAAACGGTATACAGAGGGAATGGAGCACTTCGAGCGGCACTTCCGCGAGCGGGCGCTCTTCGACAGGCTACGCCACATCGTCGAGCCCGCACAGGCAGCGCATTCGGACGCCGGTATTGTTGGGCTGTGCTCACAGCTGCTGGCCAACGACACCGAGTATCACAACCAGTTTGAGAAATTCCGGAACAACGTAACCGAATTTGCGGGCCGCTTCCGTCCGGATAACCACCTGAACTTTAAGGTCAACCCGCAGGCGGGGGAAGGTGAGTACGAGCGTTTTGCAGCCTACCTGCAAGAGTTTTACAACGAGAATAAGATCCAGACCTCCATTGCCGAGGTGGCCAAGAGTCACGGTATGTTGATCGATGCCATCTCGAGCAAGATGAAGGCATTGGCAGAGCACAAGGGCCGGATTACAAAAATGATCAGCAAAATGGAAGCGGACTTCGGACGCGCCTCATTTGAAAGCTCGAAGCTGATCGAATATATCAAGCTCAAATCGGAGGATAGCGAGAACAAGGTATTGCGCAAGCTCCAGAAGATTGCAGAATTCCGTGAGCAGAACCCGTTCCTGTATGGCGAAGTAAACCTGTTTAACCAGTCGAACAAAGCCAAGGCGGAGATCGATAAGCGCTCGGTGGAGCTGCTGAACGATCTGCAACGAACCATCAGCGAGGAGAAATACGAAGAGATACGCGTGCAGGACCTGTTCGAGCTGCGCTTTCGGATCAAGGAAGGCAAGAACGACACCGGCTGGATCGAAAAGATCGACAAGGTGGGCTCTACCGGTACGGATATGCTTGTGAAAGCGGTAATCTATATCACGCTGCTAAACGTGTTTATCAAAGAATCGACCGAGAAGACAGCCCGGAATTTCTCCGTACACTGTATCATCGACGAAGTAGGGCAGATCTCCGCGGCCTACCTTAAGGAGCTGATCAACTTTGCCGAAGAGCGCAACATCTGCCTGATCAACGGTCTGCCGAACGAGAGCAAGCTGGAGACGCACTACAACTACACGTATAAATTCCGGAAGGACCAGCATGGGTATGTGAAGGTAATTCCGTTGCTGACGATGACGATTGAACCCTAGCGCGTAGCCCGTTATTTATTCGTGACGCACAGTGTCTGCGGGGTTGGCGCGTGCCGCGCGCCACGTTTGTGACAGCGTGGTGACTAATCCCAGGAGAAGCAGGAGCCCAATGCTGATGACGATCTCGGCTACGCCAATATCGATGTGGTAATATTGAATGCGTAGAAACACCTTGTCAAACAGCAGGTAGGTGATGGGTACAGCAATCATGATGGCGACCGCCAGCAGACGGAAGTACGACTTCGACAACAGCACCACCAGCTGTACCGTGGATGCGCCCATGATCTTGCGGACGCCTACTTCTTTGATCCGGTTTTCGGTTGCATAGACCACCATGCCCAGCAACCCCAGGCAAGAAATAGAAATGGCCAGTACGCCCAATGCTGAACAGATCTTTACCATCGAGAAATACCCGACGTAGCTGTCCTCGATTTCATCTTCAAAGAACCGGGCTTCGAACGGAGCATCGGTGCCTAGTCGTTTCCATGAGCTTTCCATGTCGGTAAAGGTCTGGAAGATATCATTCGAGGCGATCTTAAGATTTGCATAGGCAACGTCTTGCATACTATAACGAAAGAAGAAACTCTGAACGCGTTCCGTTAACAGCAGGTAATAAAAGTCCTTTACCACACCGCGTATGGATACCATGCCCTGGCCCGGCAGGATCAGCGTTTTGCCTACTGCCCCGGTGGCGGTGCCGAGCTTAAATACGCGCAGGAACTCTTCGTTGACCAGGATGTGGTGTGCCTGCTCACCGGGGGCGTCACCGAAATTCTCGCCCGCGACAAGGGTTAGCCCCAGGTTGCCGAGGTAATGTTGATCGATCGACATCGCAAACACCTGCGTCGAGTCGGCCTGGTCGGGTTGTTTGACCCAGGTCTCTTCCGGGTAGGAGGTGCCGAGCACATTCGACGACAGGGATATCGTTTGTACGGCCGAGAGCTTCAAGAACTCGTTGCGAAAACGCTGCGGGTCGACGCCTTGCAGGTTTACATCGACAATGTTGGCTTTGTCGAAACCGAAATCGAAGGTTAGCGACGACCGGTATTGTTTCAGCACGATGGCCACGCTCATGATAAAGCCCAGCGACAGCGCGAACTGAAATACCATGAGGCACTTTTGTATCCACATACTACCCCAGGCCCCGTGGGGTATGGTGTTGCGCAAGGCTTGCACCGGGTTGAGCCTGGAGAAATACGCAGCGGGCAGTATCCCTGCCACGAAACCGACACTGGTCGCAAAGATCAGGAAACATAGGATTGTGGGCAGATCGGCATTCAGCTCGAGGGCGTCGGAGGATACCAGCATCGAAAGGAACTCCTGGCGCATGAGCAGAAAAAGTCCGAAAGCGCCTATCAGCGCCAACAACGCGATGAGTACGGTTTCGGTAATGAACTGTTGGAAGATCTGTGCGCGCTGGCCGCCCATGGCTTTGCGCAACCCGATCTCCCTGGCACGTTTCAACGCACGGGAGATGGACAGGTTGGTATAGTTAAAGCAAGCGGGCAGCAAGATCAGGAGGCACAGCGCACCAAAGATATAGAGCGAGGCGTAACCCCACTCGGGGCCGATTTCGTTGAAGTGCTCTGGCCCCGGCACGATATCGTTCAGCGCCTGCAGGTGGAACACTGCCTGAAATTTATCGGGTTGAGTATAGATAGACGGTGTTGCCTTTTGAAGATACGCCTCGACGTCGGTGGAGGGTGCATGGTCGGCCAGCAGAAAATATATATAGTTGCCGCGAAAGTCCTGCCAGGCGTCGGTGATGGGCTGTGGATGTACCTTCTGCCAGGCAAGCAGGGTTTCATACGAGGTGATGACCTCAAACTGCATGTGTGAGTTCTTGGGATGATCTTTTAGTACACCGGTAATCTCGAAGTCACCGTATTCCTTTAAGGTAATGATTTTGCCAAGCGGATCTTCGTCGCGAAAAAGCTTATGCGCGGCTTTTTCGGTAATCAGCAGGCTATTGAGTTTCTGCAGCGCCGTGGCCGGATTTCCCTTGAGCAGCGGGAAGGTAAAGACTTGCAGGAATGTTGGATCGGCAAAATATCCTGCCAGGGGCACTTCGTTCTCTTTATAGCGCGCGTTACTGGTCAGACGGTTTTGAATGCGCACGATGGTGCCCGCCGCGGCACACTCGTGCTGAAGCTTTTCGGCCAGGGGTGCGGGCGCGGATGCGTACGTGCGGTTGTTGTCGCCGTCCAGCACCTGTGTGGTGACACGGTAAATTCCGTCGCGGCGTGCATGAAAGGTATCGTACCCGCTGACATACGTCAGCATGGCAATAAAGAGCAAGCTGATGGACATGCCAATGGCGAGGCCGGCAACGTTCAGTATCGTAAAAAATCGCTGCTGTGCCAGGCTGCGCGCCGCAATGGTGAAATAACTTTTTAACATTATAAAAGGGTAAGCATTAGACGATAGGGGATGATGGGCTGCATGTTGTTTGCGCCGCTTGACAGCGTAGGAGAATAACAACACCAGGGCGTTGCGCCAATACAAGCGCCGGGCCTTTCGTACGGGCATACAGGTGAGGTGTTGCTGGTATATTTCCTCGAGGTCGCCCAGCAGGTCTTCTACCTGGGCACTGGCGCTATACCACCGGAAGATACGCTCCGGCAAACGCGGTGGGCGTGGAGGAGTCTTCATTTGGGCAGCGCCAGGTTGACTTTGGAAATACGCCAGAGTTCGTCGCGTAGCGCCTTGACATGGTGCAGCGCTACCTTGCCTTCTGCTGTCAGCCGGAAGAATCGCTTGCGGCGACCGCCGCGTTCGAGCGTAGGGTCGCCCAGCCACGATTCAATAAAACCTTTCTCTTCCAACCGCGTGATCGTTGCATGCAGCGCGCCGATACTGATATCCCGGTCCGTGCGCTGTTCGATGTCCTCTTTTATACCGACGCCGTAGGCGCCCTCTTGTAAGGCAGCGATGGTCAGCAAGACCAGTTCTTCAAATTCTCCCAGGTAGCCTTTCATATATGCGGTGTACGTGTGGGAGCAAAGATATGTTTCTATTTTTAAGAAGAAATAACAAAAACGTGTTATATTTGTGGGGTAGGGTGGTTGGACCGGGTCACATCATCGGCTGGGGTGTATACTCTTTGGCGATGGGCAGTCGCACTTGTACCTGTGTGCCTTTGCCTTCCTGTGCACTGACGGTAAGCTGCCCGTTGTGGAGGCGAATGATGTTGCGCGAAAGCGGCAGGCCGATACCATATCCTTTATAACTGCGTGTATTCGAGGCGCGGAAGAAGGGATCGTAGATATACTTCAATTCATTTTCTGGAATACCAATGCCCTGGTCGGCAACCGACACGATCACTTCGCGGTCGCTGGCGCCAATCGCTACGGACACCGGGCGGTTGTCCGAATATTTGCAAGCATTCATAATGATGTTGCCAAACGCCATGTGTAGCAGTTGCTGGTTGCCCTCGATGGTGAGTAACGACTCGTCTTCCGGAAACAGCTTATGGTCAATGCATATCTGGCTATCGGCGTGAATGTTATGGATGGTATTAAAAACCGTAAAGAGAAGCTCGTCAATGCGGATACGCTCCCAGTTGACTTTCTTGCCATCAAAGCCGGTCTGCGCCAGGCTGAGCAGGCTGACGGTGATGTGTTTGAGCCGGTTGGCTTCGTCGAGCATGACCTTGATCGAATTGCGATAGGCCTCTTCGTCGCGTGACTTGCGCAGGGCGTATTCGGCTTCACCGATGATCGCGGTAAGCGGTGTGCCCAGCTCGTGCGAGGCATTGCTGATAAAATTCTTTTGCGATTCGAACGACGTTTCGAGGCGGTCAAGCATGTTGTTAAAGGTACTCGAAAGCTGCGCAATCTCATCGGTTCCGTCGTGATCGTCGAGACGCATGTGAAGGTTGGTAGAGCTGATGTTTTGCACCTTGGTGGTAATGCGGCGGATCGGCGCCAGCACTTGTTTGGAGAACAACATGCCGACGGTGAAGGCCACCAGCACCGACAGCGATGTGCCGACAAAAAAGATGTTGCGCAGGTTTTGTGTGTAGGCGTCGCTGTATTCGTTCGTGGCCGATACGATCACGACGTAGCGGCCAGCGTGGCCGGTATAAAATATACCGGTATAGAAACGATTGCCATGCCGGAATGTACCATACCGCTCTCTGATGACATCGCGGTAAAATTCAGAGGACAGGGGCAAGGTATATTTCGGATTGGATATAACCATCCCTTCGTCGTCTACCTGTAGAAAAAATTCTTCCTCGGTGGGTAATTTCTCCAGGTGTTTTTGCCGGATCTCTTCGTAGGTGCGGGTATCGGACTCGCCCTCTTCAAAGGCGGCCTTTGCGGCGATAATGGCGCGGATATCGAGGCGGCGGTAAAAGTCCTGGAATGCGTGCTGGCTGGCAAAGTAATATGCAAGCAGGCTCAGCAGGGCGATAAAAGATGCCGTCAGCAAGCTGAACAGCAGTGCGATCTTAGTTTGTATTTTCATGCGCCTCTTTCAATACATAGCCCATGCCGATAACGGTATGAATAAGTTTGGGCTCAAATTCCTTATCAACCTTTTTTCGTAGGTAGTTGACGTAGACATCCACGACGTTGGTGCCCAGGTTAAAGGTAATATCCCACACATTCTCGAGTATATCGACACGTGACAAGACACGCCGGCGGTTGCGCAGGAGGTATTCCAACAGGCGGAACTCGGTCGCCGTGAGCTGGATGTGAATGCCCTGGCGCGTCACGGTTTTGCTTTCGATGTCGACGGAAAGATCTGCCAGCGAGAGGACCTGGCTGTCGGATGCCCGGGGATTTGCACGCCGCGAAACGGACCGTATACGGGCCATGAGCTCGTTGAAGTTAAACGGCTTTACGATGTAGTCGTCCGCACCACTATCCAAACCGGTCACGGTGTTTTCAGCTGAGCCCAGCGCCGTGAGCATAATCACCGGCATGGTTTTACCTTCCTGGCGCAGCTCCTTGCAAATCTCTATGCCACTTTTGCCGGGCAGCATGATATCGAGCAGCACCAGATCGAAGACGTTCTGCCTGAGCATCTCGGAAGCGGAGAGGCCATCCATGGCTACACTGACGACATGGTTTTCTTCTTCCAACCCACGTTTGATGAACGACACGACATTCAGCTCATCCTCAACCAAAAGAATCCTCATACCTGCAAAGTTAGTCACCTTCTATGGACAGTTTCAAGCGAAGCGTTTGCCAGGGCGGGGCGGGCCCGACTACATAATGTAATAGTCGTGCTCCTTGCCCTGGTCCGCCAAAGATTGGTGGTGGTCGGAGTGCAGATCGTTCAACGCCTGCCGCAGATCCCGTTCGATGGTTGCCGCAATCGCGGTGACGGGCGTGTCGGTCGGCCGGTTCTCAAACGGATCCTGGAGGTGGATAGCCATCTTTTCGATCAGCAGATACGAAGAGGCAATCCCCACGACCATGGGTATCTCCATCAGGCCGAACATCTCGATCAAGGCAAACGGAAGCAATATAATGAAAAAGTACATGGCAAAGCGTATGTACAAACTGTACGTAGACGGGAATACCGTGTTCTTGATCCGCTCACATTGGCCCATGGCATTACACAGCCGTGTGACGGTGCCATCGATCTCTACCTGCTGATATTTGTTCAGCCATTTCTTCCGCATGGCAAAGTTCAGATCGCGCCCGTGCAGCTCCAACAGGGCGAAGGATTTGTTATCGTAGCGTTCGATGTAATGGCGCTCTGTGTCAACGAGTAAGTCCTCTAATCCTTTAAAGGCACGCGCACCCCGTAAGGATTGTCCCAACACGTATGCCCAGGCAATCTGTCGTTTGACGAAGCGATCGCGAAAGATGTCGAGCGCTTCTGTATCGTATTCGGTATACGTCATAGTGGTGATCTGTCGTGCCAGCGTACGCGATTCGTTTACAATCGCGCCCCAGATGGTACGGGCTTCCCACCAGCGATCGTAGGCCTGGTTGGATTTGAAAGCCAACAACAATGACAGTACAGTGACCATGACCATCGGTACCGACAGGGGTATGGAAATGCGCGTAAAGTGAAACTTGTCGTATATCAGTGCAATGAGTACAGCGTATGCCGTGACGAGAACGATCTCTTTGCGGATTTTCCCCAAGGCATACGTAAGCGGTATTTTATTCTTCAGCAGCATCTGATCCTGTTTTCGTTAATAATAATGTTCCATCGAACGGGTATAGGCTACGTGCCCGACAAAATGGTGAACAGGTCGACCTGCCCTTCATGTTGTGTGGCTGTCTGGCTGATGTCCATAAGCGGCTTGTGACAGCGGCGGATCAGTGCATACGGATCTACGCTACGGGCATCGATCTTTTTCAGTACCAGTGACTTATTATACATGATGACGTCGACGTTGCGGGCGTCTACATAGTTTTCAAAGACCGCCGCGGTACTGCCATAAAAGACCTCGCATTGGATATCAGCAACCGATGATGCATATTTATTCCGGAGTACGGCGCAGGCGTCTTTAAAATCCTGGTTGATGAGCTTTTTCCGAAGCTGCTCCTTAGAAAAGAATAGCAGATCCGTAATCGAATGCGGAATGTCGACCATGTGGAACAAAAGAATGTTCAGCTTGGCTGTCCCTGCGTCTTCCAACGCGTAGCGGACTACTTGTAAGGACTTTACGGTAAAGTCGGTGGGAATGAGAACATGCTTGATCATCTTCTTTTCTGTTAAAGTGAAAAATACTTTCTACCTCGTTGTCTTCCCCAAAGCTGAGGTGACCCGATTAAAACAGTTTAAGAAGCGGATTAAAATGCTATTAGAGCGGCTAGACGCCCGCCAGGGGCGTATCTCTACTGCCGCTCACGAGCATTTCCAGGGCGGCCGAGCGCATGCGCTCGCAGCGCAGGAGCTCTTCGTAGAGCCGTTTGTTTTCATGGGCCATCGCCATGCAGTGATCTAAGAACGAACGCAGCGAGGCGTTTGTTACGGTATCGCTGGGGGCGGAGGCTGCCGACGGCGCGACGACCGGTCCTTCGGGCCGTTGCTCAAACGACTGCAAAACACACTCGCGTGCAACCCGCTCGCTGAACAGCCGGATGATCTCGGGAGACACTTTTAATTTGAATGACACCTCGCGCAGGGTGGGGTCATCAATGAGCTCTTTCCCTTCTAACAACGATATTCTTTTCTGAGACCAGCCCGGCCCGAGCTGCTCAGCCAGGGATTCTTGTTTGACTCCTACCATCTCGCGAAAGCGCTTTAAATTTCTGCCGTGGTGAATGGGTTCTTCTTTTTCAGACGCCATAAATTATACATAAATTGCTAACAGTGATGGTAAAATTCTGTTGTTTTTATCAGTCTCACAACGAATGCCCGGAATATAGTATACCCACGTGAGCGTCAGCAGAATACCTTAAAAATACATTTCCAGAAAATTTGCATCGTAACGATTATGCAAGTACTTTGGTTAAACCGTTAATCGTTATTGGTATGATCCCCGTAGAAGAACTCCCCGCTGTTTTATCCGGTATATGGGCCGGCTACTCCTTCCGCAGCAAGCTTTCGCACACCCCCGGCGGCACTCTGCACGTGCTGCAAATGAAAGACCTGGAAGAGCACTATACCGCCATTGGCTCGTCGCTCACCTGTATCTGCTTTGATACTATGCCGGAGAAATTCCTGCTGCAGGCCGGCGATGTACTGTTCCTGGCGAAGGGTGCGAACAACTATGCGACGGCGTATACCCCGGTCTTGCCCCGCGTGGTACCGGCCTCGGCGTTCTTTATTCTCCGCCCCAACATCCAAAAGATCGACCCCGGCTACCTGGCCTGGTATATCAACCAGGCCCCCGTACAACATTACCTGAAAACGCACGCTGCGGGAAAACATACACCGAATATCAATAAAAACGTCATCGAACGGATCACGCTGCCGGTGCCACCCCTGGCACGGCAACAAGCCATTGCCACCATCGACCGGCTGCGCCGGGAGGAAATGCGCCTGTTGCGTACGATCCAGGAACGACGCGCCGAGCTTATCGCCCGGCAACTATTAACCGTTGTGCCAACACCCGCCCTGTATGAACCTTACGCATGAGCTCACGCCCGATACGGTGAAGCGCCACCGGCTACTCTGGCATGTGTATAAAATGATGGCGCGAACCTACACCTTTGCCGACAGCCTGCAGTATACAGCAGGGCTTTTGTTACTGCGTACGATCAGCACCGGTTGGCACACACAATGGGAGGTGTATAAACAGCGGTACGGTGCCGGCAGCCCCCAGGTGGCGCGCATGATGATGTTCCACCGTTTTCAACTGCCTGAGAAATGTTCATTTGAATACCTGTTGCTACACCGCGAAAAAAACGACATCGCTGCGCGTGCAACCCGGGCATTGCGACAACTGGATGCATGTAACCCCGACACGTTGCAGAGTATATTTCGGGACGTCGATTTCGACAACTGTAAACCTGGTGCAACGGGTGGTGCGTCCGAGACGATCCGGCAATCGTTGAAATACCTGTCGCGTGCGGCGTTTGACACCGAAGCAGGTGCGGCGTTTCACTATCTGTTGGAGAAACTGGCGAACGCACGTGAGAACCATTATAAGGCGTTGTTTGTGCCACCGGCCATCAGCCACCTGGTGGCGTTATTGGCCGCACCACGCGCCGGAGAACGCATAGGCGACCCCGTATGCGGCTGTGGCGCACTGCTGGTTCCCACTGTCCTGCATACGCGCGCCCGGAACGCGCGTCTATCGCCCGACTTCTCGGCGTTTGGCCAGGAGCATCACGACGGCGGCTTCCGGCTGGCACGTATACACACGCACCTCTATGGGCTGGCCGGCGTACGGCTGGAGGTCGCCAGCAGTATTACCGATCCGCGCTTTCTCGAAGAAGACGGTACGTTGATGAAGTTTGACGTGGCGGTAGCCAACCTGATGATATCCCTGGAACATTGGGGCTACACCGGGGCACTGGCGGATCAACACCAACGGTTCCGGCACGGGCTTCCACCCCGGGGCAAAGGTGACTATGCCTATGTGCAGCATATACTGGCCACGCTGGCGCCCGGTGGCCGGGCCGTGATCCTGATGGCGCTGAACGCGCTGTCGCGGCAGGGCACCGAGGCGAAGATCCGGCAGGCGCTGGTAGAAGCCAATGTGATCGATGCGGTGATTGCCTTGCCGGCGAATCTTTTCGCTGATACGGCAGCATCGACAGCAGTCCTGATCCTTCGGCCATCACGCACACGTAACGAAGTACTTTTTATCGATGCCCGGCAATATTATCAATCGGGACGAAAGCAACACCTGTTACGCCCGCAAGATATCACCCGCATTACCGCTGCCTATGCCTGCTACGAAAACCTGGAGGAGCTGGCGGTTTGTATTCCCCGGGAAGAGATTGCCCGGAACAGCTTCAACCTCTCCGTAGCTCCCTATATCCGTCGCGCCGCACCGGCGGGGCGTGCCGACGTGGCATTGCTACGACAAGAAATCGACCAGTTGAACCACGCACTGCGTCAAACACGTGTTACCCTAGACACGCTTCTGCAGGCGCTACAGGATAGTAACAACGATACCGATGCACGAACCGTGCCGTACACATATCCACCAACGAGTGACGTCTTCGAAGACGCTCTTGCCGCTTACGATATGACGCCGGAACATTCCTTTTGTGCGGCGATACGTCACGCTATTCCCTACATTTCAGACGTCTTTGCTGCGGCTGCCGGGGAGGGGATCCAGGCCGTATACCGGCAACGCATCATCCGGGATTGGAAAACGAATACCGACTGGCAACGCGAAACGGACCGCGATGTAGAGGACCTATTATACACGTTAACGTCGGGTAAAAGCTTGCCGATAACCGAAGCCATGCGCGACGCGATCCGGTTCGCCTGCCGGGAAGCTGCGGCACGCATATTTCAATAAAGCACTGGCATAGTTTTTTACTTCTTCTATTCGTCAGCCGACTGTTCTCAAAAATCCATGAAAATACTTTTTGTAATCAATCCTGCCTCCGGAAACAAAAATATTGACAAGGCCATCTTGCGCATCCATGCGCTGGCCGTGGAGCTGGGGTTCGACTTTAAATTTATGTATACCACCGGTGTGGATGACGACAACGCTATTCAAGAGCAACTCAACGCGTATAAACCCGACCGAATCATAGCCGGGGGCGGTGATGGCACCTTGCAGATGGTCGCGCGCAACATACTCGATCGGAAGATTCCGTTTGGGATACTTCCGTTTGGATCGGCCAACGGCTTCGCCACGGCGATCGGTATTCCAACGAACCCCGTCGATGCAGTCGAGGCGGTCGTTCGCGCCGAGCGCACACATCCCCTGGACTTGTTAAAGTTCAACGACAAACACCTGTGCATACATTTGGGTGATATCGGTATCAATGCGTTGATGGTAAAAGAATATTCCGAGGATGAATCGCGTGGTATGTTGGGATATGCCAAACACTTGATTGCCTCTACGCAGGCCACGCCGCTGTTGCATTACACCATTAAAACACCCGAGCAGGAGTATAATAAGGAGGGATATATGCTGGCGTTTGCCAACGCGCACAAATATGGTACGGGTATTCACATCTCAGAAGGATCGGTATCGGATGGTAAGTTTGAGATCTGCAATGTAGAACGCATCGCACTGGACTCCGCAATCAAAGCCGGACTCACCGCCTTGAACATGTTTATCGACAAGGATATGTTTGCCGATGTTATCTGTTGCCGCGAGGCCGACATACGTATTAGTGAAAAGGTCCATTTTCAGATCGATGGCGAATACATGGGCATGACGGATCATTTGACCGTCCGGATACTGGCCTCGGCCATTCCTCTGCTGATTCCATCATGAGTACTAAAAAGATACCCGTACTACTGAGTTTCTATGCGCTTTCGAATGGAAAGGAAGCGCTGATGTTTGGTCAAATCGCCACAACACGGTTAAACGACCTGAGCTTTGCGGCGTACAGCCCACGACGAACGTTCCGCACATTGTTTGCCTTATACCGTACGCGCCCGGTGGCGCACATATCGGTCAGGTTACACTTCGGCTCGGTCTCGATACCGGCAAAGACCGATGCTACGGGGGCGTTTTTCTTTAAACATCCGGTAGAACAAGTATTAGGTACGTTGCAACGCGTTACGTTGGACGCCGGGGGAGAAGTGACACTATTAGAAGGCTTATACCTGCGCACCATACATCATGTCGTCAGTCCCATGGTAATGGTGTCGGACATTGATGATACGCTGCTACACTCGTTCATCCGTAACAAGCTCCGAAAGCTTCGAACATTGCTTTTTACGCCTGTCGAAAAACGTGGGGCGGTTAAAAACATGCGTGAGTTAATGTTCGATGCCGTACAGCAAGGCGGAACGGTTTTATACCTTTCCAACAGTGAACAAAATTTATATCCGTTGATATACCGGTTTCTATTGCACAACAAATTTCCGGCGGGGCCGTTATTCCTAAAACAGTTGCGCAAGCTCCGGGACGTGTTTCTATACCGGAAGGTAGGTGTGCCCGGCATTCACAAGTTGAAGATGTTAGATCAAATTCTGGCATTGTTTCCCGATAAACAATTTGCCTTGGTCGGTGACAACACGCAACTGGATCTCCCGATCTATCTGACTGCCTCGGAGAAATACCCGGATAACATCCGATATATATTAATTCGGAAGGCGCGGCGGTCCTCCTCCGCACAAGCCCTGGTTAAAAAGACAGAAGCCCGGCTACGCGAACAAAATATTACGCTATACTATGATGAAAATTTACCGACGTCGTTGAGCTGGTAATACTTATCCCTCTTCGTGACGCAATGCGACAATGCTCTGCAGACATTCGTAAATAAGTATCTTGAGCTGGGTGAAATACACAGGCTTCTGAATATACCGAAAAGCCCCGCCATCGAGTGTTGCCCGGCTTACACTGTTCTCAGACGAAGTGGAGATCATGACCACCGGAATGTCTTTTAGACGTGGATGCTGTTTAATCTCCTGCAAGCATTGAAAGCCATTCTTAACAGGCATGTTCCAGTCGAGAAAAATAACATCTGGAAGCGTCGGCGTAGTGCGTAAAGTAGCGAGCAACGCATGCCCACTGTCGGCGAGCGTAAGTTGTAGTGAAATATCGATCTCGTTGAGTACTTCCTGGAAAAGAAAACGATCGTCAGGATCGTCATCGGCATAGTAAACATGCCTGATACTATAGAACGATTTCATGACATGTATTGTTGACATATACGTGCGCTGTAGCGGCGCTTCGGACAAGCTGGGTTGATGGCACAATTTTTACATATAAAAAACGGTAGCACTACTATTCTATAATTCAATGCACGAACAATTTATGTATGTTGTGAAGTCGTCGGTAAATACTTCCAATATTAGACGGTTACCCTCTGACATTCTATCAGGGATTTCCCTGATTTTTACAACTATTTGATCTATCGCTTGATCGAATTATCTCTACGATTCTACCTTTAAGGTTGTAACAAACAGTACGATGCCCGAAAAGATCAAAGTATTCCATCTAGAAGATTATAAAATTATCCGGGACGGTGTCCGGTTTTTGTTAAATCAAGATAGTGAGCTGGAGGTAGTAGGAGAAGCAAAACAAGGAGAAGAGCTTCTGAAAGTAATTGACGAAAAAGATATCGACATCCTGCTCCTGGATATTTACCTGGATGGGATGCAGGAAGTACGAACCATAGACGGATTTGAGATCTGCGAGATCGTCAGCAAGAAATACCCCAAGATCAGGATCGTAGCGCACTCCGTATATGACGATGCCGACCGGGTGGCCAAAATCATGAAAGCCGGCGCCATGGGTTTTGTATCGAAGAAGGCAGGATATGAAGAGCTGATCAAGGCAATCAAAGTCGTGCATGCGGACAAGAAATATATTTGCACTGAAACCTCCCGGAAGCTCAAAAATATTAATAAATTCCTAGCAGGTATTGAAGATACCTTACGCGGTGAGGACGAGTTCTTCTCCAAGCGCGAGCGCGAGGTGTTGGAATTAATCGCAAAAGGCCTTTCGTCCCGGCGGATTGCCGAGCAGCTTTTCATCACCGAGAAGACGGTGGAGTCGCACCGAAAGAACATGGTGTTGAAAGCCAAAGTGAAGAATACGGCTGAGCTTATTGCGCACGCTTCTGCCCGTGGTTTTTTGAAAGTCTAATGAATTAATTCTATGCAAGTATCACCCGAGACACAACAGGCGGAGCGGTTTTACGACATTAAACGCATCGGCGGTCTTTCACAGGACGGCGTTTTTGTTTACAAGCTTCCGGAAGGTTCATTCGACTATCTCAACGCGGCATTCACCGGCATTTTTGGTGTAACACGAGACAATGTGATGGCGCAATCGCGGTTGCTGCTGGACTTTGTCATGTCGGAAGACCGGCACTACCTGCAACAGCGCTTTGCCGACCTCATCTCGACAGGCTGTATAACCAACACCGAGTTCCGTATCCGCCTTTCCAGCGGTATAGTCAAACACATTTCGTGTGATGCGTATTTATTAGAGGAAGGCGAATATGTGGCTGGTTTTGTGAAAGACGTGAGCCGCATGAAAGAGCATGAGAACTACATGATAAACTACGGGGCCAAGAAAGATACGTTGCTGGATATGATTACACACAACCTGCACGGGCCGCTGAGCCTGTCGGAGAATCTCATTCAGAACGCACAGAAATCCTATCAGGGTCAACAATATGACGCGATACACAACCACCTGCGCATGATTCAGGACGTCACCCGCGAGTGTATCGAGATCGTCAACAACCTGCTGCGGGAAGAACACCTGGAATCGGAGCACATTTTTGTTAAAAAAGGGCGCTTCGACATCCTGGAAAAGATCGGTTCTACATTGGAAAAGCTGGTCGAAACGAACAAAGACAAACAATTCCGCCTGATCACCAAACTGGAGAACCTCTATATCAATATCGATGGCGTGAAGTTCTTTCAGGCGCTGCACAATCTGGTCTCCAATTCGATTAAGTTCACACCCGAAGGTGGGCAAATCGATATTATGGTAGAAGAACTGGAAGATCACTTCACGATTACCGTAAAAGACAGTGGCATCGGCATACCTGACGATCTGAAGGCTTTCCTGTTCCAAAAGAATACCGGCAAGGGCCGGATCGGATTAAAAGGAGAGAGGTCGGTCGGAATGGGACTGCCCGTAGCGAAGAAGCTTGTCGACCTCATGGGCGGCGAGCTATGGTTTGAAAGTGTCGAGAACCGGGGCACTGCTTTTTTTGTCAGACTTCCCAAAGAATAAGGCTGACGGCTACACCACCGCCGATTTGCGCCTTACCGACGGGTGTGCGATAATTGCACCCGTATGAATACTACGCCCGTTCACCCCATTCGCTTTGGAACACCCTTCGCTTCCTCTGCCATTAAAGTCATGCTGCTCGGCTCTGGCGAGCTGGGCAAAGAAGTTGTAATTGAGTTGCAACGTTATGGTGTCGAGGTAGTTGCTGTGGACCGCTACGAGCACGCCCCTGCCATGCAAGTGGCTCACCGGGCGTATGTCATCCCGATGCTGGACGGCCAGGCACTGCGCACCATCATCGAGCAGGAGAAACCAACCTTTATAGTACCCGAGGTAGAAGCAATTGATACCGCGACGCTGGTAGAACTTGAGCAGCAAGGTTTTAACGTTGTTCCTACCGCCCAGGCGGCACGACTCACCATGAACCGCGAAGGTATTCGTACCCTGGCGGCCAAGACTTTACAGGTAAAGACCTCTCCTTATGCGTTTGCTGAAACAAAAGAAGAATTCCTGGCGGCGGTGCAGGCATTGAGTTTCCCATGTGTTGTGAAGCCGATCATGAGCTCGTCGGGTAAAGGGCAAAGCATTGTGCGACAGGCCGACCAGGTAGAAGAAGCCTGGCAGTATGCGCAGGCGGGTGGTCGCGCCGGCAAAGGCAAGGTGATCGTAGAAGGGTTCATCGACTTCGATTACGAGATTACCCTACTAACGATCCGCCACAAGGATGGTGTTTCGTTCTGCGCGCCTATTGGTCACCGGCAGGAGCACGGCGACTACCAGGAGTCGTGGCAGCCGCATCCGATGTCGGCCAGAGCATTGGAGCAGTCACAAACCATCGCGCGCCAGGTTGTTGACGCCCTCGGCGGGTATGGTCTGTTCGGCGTAGAGTTCTTTATCAAAGGAGACACCGTATACTTTAGCGAGGTATCGCCGCGCCCGCATGACACAGGCATGGTAACGATGATCTCGCAGGATTTGTCGGAGTTTGCTTTACACGTACGCGCCATCCTCGGCCTTCCCATTCCCGTGATCCGTCAGGTAGGACCGTCGGCGTCACGCGTGTTGCTGGTACAAGGTCACTCAACAAATGTCGTATTCTCGGGCGTTGCCGAAGCGCTGGCCGAACCCGACACACAACTGCGCCTCTTTGGTAAACCCGAAGTACAAGGCGAGCGCCGCATGGGCGTATGTTTAGCCAAAGCCGATAGCATCGAGGCAGCGCGCGCGAAGGCTAACGCCATGGCGGAAAAGGTTCACTACAGTCTGTAATCCCGGGCTCTGCGCCCACCTGCATAAAAATATCGTACTTCGTTGTAAGAAATTCCCGGCCTTCCTGACTAATCAGAATCATGGGGACTGGTTTAGAAAATGCCTTTATACAAAACATCCAGGATCACCGCGGTGTGATCCTGAAGGTATGCCGGATCTATAGCGATGATCGTGACGACTTCGATGACCTGTTTCAGGAGATCATCCTACAACTCTGGAAGTCATATTCATCTTTCCGCGGCGAGTCGTTGGTCAGTACGTGGATGTACCGCGTGGCGTTGAACACCGCTATCACCAGTCTGCGGAAGCGCAAGCGACGTCCCGATCAACATCCCTTACAGGCCTTTCATCATAACCAGGCAGAGGTTACCGACAACCGTGTCGACCGCGTGTATGCTCAGGAACTACAACGGGCTATCCAGGCGCTGAACAAGTTCGACCGGGCGCTGCTGATGCTTTACCTGGAAGAAAAGAGCTATGGCGAGATGGCACAAATCCTGGACATCTCGGAAAATTATATCGGTGTCAAGCTGACCCGTATCCGAAACAAACTGAAAGAACTTTTAACACCCTGATTATGGATATAGATGCATTAAAAGCCGGCTGGAAAAAGACCAGCGGCCTTTCGGCGGAAGAGCAGTCCCACTTCGATCGTCTGCCTGCATTGTTGCAAGGCAAGACGACGGACATGATTACCGTTACCCGGCGGCAATACGAACGTGTCATTACCGTGTTGCTGGGCAGCATGGTGGTCGCCACCCTGGCCATGCCGCTGCTGACAGATGGCTTTACCTATCCGGGATCGCCACAGGGTTTTGTGAAGATGATGTTCCTTTATCAACTGATCGTCCTGTTCTATTGGGCCAAACTACGAACCGTCAACCACCTGACATTAAGCGATAGCATTCCCGAACGGCTGGAGCAGCTTCTGACCATGTTCCGCCGGGGTTTGCGCACGGAGATCATATTTATTGTGTCTTTGTTGCTGGGCATTGTGTTTGTCGGACGGTTCTTTTACGGCAAGGGCCTGTCGGGACTCCGGGCGCCGGATGTAGTCACGGCCTTTGCGCTCAGCGTTGTCTTTACCGGTGCCATGCTGTGGTTCGTTCGCAAGCGTTACCGGGCCAAGATCGAAGAGCTGAAAACCTACCTGCAGGAGTACCGGCAGGCACAGGTGTATGGCGTTGTGCTGATCGTTAGTACATTTGCCTGGATCTATGGAACATATCTGTGAGCAGAGTACTAATCATTGACGACGAAGAAAACCTGCGCAAGCTGATTGCGCGGGTTATCAGCCTGGAAGGATATACTGTACAGCAGGCCGCCACGATGAAAGAAGGCCTACAAGTGATGGAACGCGAGCCCATCAACGTGGTGGTATCGGACGTTAAGCTACCGGATGGGAACGGCATCGAGCTGACGGCGATGTTGAAGAAACAGTATCCTGCGGTGGAAGTCATTGTCCTTACGGCCTATGGAACGATTCAGGATGGTGTCACGGCGATTAAGAACGGCGCATTTGACTACCTGACCAAGGGCGACCACCAGGAGAAGATCATTCCCTTGCTTAGTAAAGCATCGGAGAAAGCCCTGCTGCAACAGAAGGTGCAGCACCTGGAAGCCCGGTTACAAGACCGTTTTGGTTTTGGCCACATTCTGGGTCAAAGTAAACGCATCCAGGAAAGCATCGCGTTGGCCAGAAAAGTAGCGCCCACGGACACTACGATACTACTCCTGGGCGAGACCGGCACGGGTAAAGAGATATTTTCACAGGCCATTCACTACGAGAGCGATCGGAAGGCTAAGCCCTTCGTTGCTGTCAACTGCAGTGCTTTTCCAAAGGACCTGCTTGAGAGCGAGCTCTTCGGCCATGCAGAAGGTGCGTTTACCGGTGCGACAAAAGCCAAGAAAGGCTATTTGGAAGAAGCACAGGAGGGAACGCTGTTTCTCGACGAGATCGGCGAGATGCCCATTGACTTGCAGGCCAAGCTGTTGCGGGTATTGGAAACCGGTGAATTTTACCGGGTGGGAGAGAGCAAGGCACGGCGGGTAAACGTGCGTTTTATTGCCGCCACCAACCGTAACCCTGAAAAAGAGTCGGAGGCAGGTAACTTCCGCAAGGATCTTTTTTACCGCCTATCGGTATTTAGCATTCCGCTGCCGCCGCTGCGGGAGCGGAGAGAAGATATTCAAGCGCTCGCCGAATACTTTGTGCGTCAGTTTTCGCAGAAGACGAAGAAACCGGTGGCCGCCATGTCCCCCGCCTTTCTGCAAGCGTTGCGCGTACACCCCTGGAAAGGAAACATCCGCGAGTTGAAGAACGTCGTGGAGCGTTGTGTCATCCTGAACGATCTGAACGTCCTGGAAGCCGACATGCTGCCCTACGATTTTAATGCCTACGATTCTACCGGCCTGGAAGAAGGCGTTTGGACGCTGGCGGCGGCAGAGAAAAAACACATCCGGCAGGTACTGGCATTCGCTCGGGGAAACAAGACGCAGGCGGCAAAACTGTTAGGTATTGGGTTGACAACGCTGTATCAGAAAATTAAGGACTACGCTTTACAAGCCGACGCACCGGAGGCCAGGCAATAAATTGTTTCTTTTACAAGTACTTACAGCCTGTTTTCTGCGTGATTCTAGTATCTTTAAAACACTTGTTATCCTGTCTGAACCCCTAGACCTATGTTAGACCACATCAAATTGGCGCATTTCCGGAACCTCATTTCGTTGAGTGCAGCAGACGGTAAGATTGAAGAGTTGGAGCGGGTTGCCCTGGCTAAGATCGCCTATGAAAAAGGTATTCCACTCGACCGGCTCAATCTTATGCTCGACCGTGCAGATGAGTATAAGTATCTGATTCCACTGGACGACTCCGAAAAGGAACAGCAGCTGGAGGACATGATCGAGCTGGCCCTGGCCGACGGCGAGTTTGCCCCGGCGGAACGCGAGCTGATCAACATTGTCGCGGACAAGCTGGGCGTTTCCAAATCCGCACTCGATAAGCTGATTGAAACCGCGACGTCAACATCCCGGCAAGCGAACAGCCAGTAAGTACAGGCAATAATATTCGTATAGTCAGATGTTCGATAAAAAAACTGTTCTCATCCTCGGCGCAAATTCGGATGTCGCTAAGGAGATGATCATATTATATATTCAACAAGGGTATAATGTCGTAGCAGCGTCACGAAGCACGACCGCGCTGCAAGACTTTCTGCGCGCGCACAACATCGGCGGCGACAGCGTGCAGGTGGCATACTTTGATGCTACCGCCTTTGCCACACACCGGAGCTTTTATGAATCGCTGCCCACGAAGCCGGCAATCGTGGTGTACGCTGCTGGATTTCTGAAGAACAATGAAGAAGCCTTGCTGGACTGGGAGGGGGCATACCAGATGATGAATGTTCATTACTGCGGCGCCGTGTCGATCCTCAACATCATTGTGATGGACACCAACAACAAAGCGCTGGAACGTGTCATCGGACTATCTTCGCTTTCGGGTGTACGTGGTCGAAAAAGCAATTTCATCTATGGCAGTACCAAGTCTGCTTTTACACAATATCTGGCAGGCATGCGGCAGTATCTTTTTGACCGGGGCATCCGCGTGCACGTTGTCGTTGCTGGCTACATCCGTAGTAAAATGACCGCAGGCTTAGAACTGCCCGAGTCGCTGATGTTGGAACCATTGTTTATCGCCCGGGCGGCCGTCGGTGTACGACGCGCGTTTATCATCGTACCGGGATTCAAGTGGAAAATGATCTACCACATCCTCCGGCTGCTGCCTGAACAACTGGTGGCCAGGCTTCCCTAATCGTAATCGTCGAGAAGTTCATCCACTTTTCGTATTCCCCGGCATCCTGGCTTCTGTGCGGATGTAACCCGCGCGCAAACGTTGTATCTTCGGGTATAAACCCTGAGCCAACATATGTCATGCGTTACCCGTCTGTTCTCACTGCTATGTTGTTGTCTGGCCGGCGTAAACTGGTGCGGGGCGCAGGAACTTGATGTTAAGTTTCACCATCTGACAGCCGAAGAAGGATTGCCCAGCAATACGGTCAATGGAGTGATTCGCGACAGCCGGGGGTTTATCTGGATCGCTACGGAGAATGGTGTGGCCCGTTACGATGCCTATTCCTTTGTCAGCTTCCGTGCGAAGGAAAATGACACCATTAGCATCAGTAGTAATATCACCTATACATTGCTGGAGGACACCCGGCAGCGTCTTTGGATTGGCTCAGAAAAAGGATTGGACCTTTACAACCGCGAGCTGGACCGATTTGACAAACATTTTTTTAAAGGCATTCCCGTCCGCGCCATCTACCAGGACCGCAAGGGCAGACTGTGGGTCGGCAGTGACCAGGGACTGTACCTGTACCAGGAAACAAGCGGCACGTTTATCAAGCCGTATGCGCGAATCTTCGACGCACACGAGATAGTGTACAATACTATTCCATCGATCCTGGAAGACCGGCACGGAAATCTGTGGGTGGGCACATCCAACGGTATCCATGTATTAGAGGACAGCACCGGCAACTTCCTGCACTTCGTATACCGGAAAAATCAGGTAGGCTCGTTAAGCGGGAATAATGTCCGGAAGATCGTGGAGGACCCGTCGGGACGTATCTGGATTGCTACGTATGGTGGCGGGCTGAATTTATACCAGCCGAACGAGAAAACTTTCAAAAGCTTTCGCCACGTATTCGGCAGCACGGCAGGCATCTCGAGCGATTTGTTACCAACGCTATGGGTACAGGACAACGGCAAGATCTGGATCGGCACTGACGGCCGGGGCATTGACATCTTTAACCCTGAGACCCACGAATTTCAGCATATTGTACATTCACCGTATAACTCCAAGAGTCTCAATAACAACGTAGTGCGGTCCATTAGCAGCGACGAGCGCGGGGGCATCTGGGTGGGAACTTATAATGGTGGCGTGAACTTCTTTAACCAGAATGCCGAATCGTTTTTCCATTACAAAGTGCCGACGCTCAACGGCAACAGCTCGGTCACATCGTTTGCCGAAGAAAAGAACGGCAACCTGTGGATTGGCACCGACGGTGGCGGACTGTGTTATTTTGACCGGGCCACCGGACAGTTTGCGAACTTTTACAACGACGAGCAAAACACCAACAGCATTAGCGACAACCGTATCCTATCGCTGATGCTTGATCATCAAGGTCAACTTTGGATCGGCACGTATCTGGGCGGGCTCTGCCGGTATGACCCTGCCCGCAAGAAATTCACGCGGTATATGTATGGTGACGGCTCAGGCCTGAGCGACAATGTGGTGTGGGTGTTACTGGAAGACAGTCAGCGGCGAATTTGGGTGGGTACCAATAACGGCATCAACCGGTATGATCCGCGTACGAATACGTTTGCCTGCATCAACATCAATAACTCGAACCTCAGCAACAACATGATTCGCTGCCTGTACGAAGACACCAAACGACGTCTTTGGATCGGGACGCAAGAGGGGCTCAACCTGCTGGAAGAACCGTACACCCATTTCACCGTGATCAAGAGCGATCAGCAAAACAAAAACAGCCTGAGCAACCATTGGATACGGTGCATCAACCAGGATCATGAAGGTAACTTGTGGATCGGTACATTTGCGGGGGGACTCAACTTATACAATGAAGCCTCTGGTACGTTTACTTCCTTCCATGAATCGGACGGCTTGCCGGACAACATCGTTTCGGGTATTCTGTCTGATAAACATGGGCACGTATGGATGAGTACGGGGCGCGGGCTTGCGTATCTGAGCCTGAAGAACCGCGTCTTTAAAAGTTATTCGACACACGACGGTCTGCAAGATTATCAGTTCAACATCAACGCCAGTTATGAGACGCGACGAGGTGAGTTTTTGTTTGGGGGTACCAACGGCTTCACATCGTTTATACCCGAGGTGATACGGGAGGTGAAGAACAATCAATTTCCGCCGCCGATTGCCTTTACCAGCTTGAAGATCCTCAATAAGGAAGTGTTGCCGCATCCGCGCAATGCGCTGCTCAAGGCGCAACTGAACGAGACTAAAACCGTGGTGTTGTCGCACGATCAATCGGTCATCACGTTGGAGTTCGCGGCGTTGAATTTTATCCAGCCGGAGAAGAACCAGTATTCTTATCGCCTGGCCGGCTTTGAAGACGAATGGAACATGGTGAACGGAAAGCGCTCCGCTACCTACACCAACCTGGAGCCGGGAGAGTATACCTTCCAGGTGAACGCATCGAACAACGATGGCGTATGGAACGACCAGGGTGTTGCCTTAAGGATTGTTATTCTGCCCCCATTTTGGCAGACATGGTGGTTCTCGGCGATGCTGGGTATGACCGCTATCCTGTTTATCGGGTTGATCGCGAACGTCGTACGCAATCGCTTCCGCGAGAAGATCCGAATCGCCAAGCTTATTGCTGAGCTTGAGCTTAAAGCGCTGATTGCCCAGATGAACCCGCACTTTATCTTCAACTGTCTGACGTCTATTCAGGAATTGATCATTGTGCATAAACAAGACGAGGCCATGCATTACCTGCATCAGTTCTCGAAGTTGCTCCGCACGGTGTTGCAGAGCTCTGAAAAGAACTTCATCTCGCTCGATCAGGAGCTCACGTTGCTGGAGCTATACCTCGAGCTGGAGTCCATGCGCTTTGACAAACAATTCCATTACGAGATCCATGTAGACAGCGACATTGATCCGGAGGAAGTGATTATTCCTTCGTTCTTGTTGCAGCCTTTTGTAGAGAATGCTTTGTGGCACGGGCTGATGCATAAGAAGGGCGAGCGCAACCTGCGCATTGCGTTTAACCTGGAATCGGAAGACGTGTTGCTGTGCAGCATTGCCGACGATGGCATTGGACGCAAGCAAGGCACACTGATCCGGAAGAGCAGCATTAAAAAGACATATCGCTCGATGGGCATGAAGATCATTCGTGAGCGCATGGCGTTGATGAAAAAACAAAATGATGTATTCGACCTTCGCATCGTTGATCGCGTGCATCCGGACGGCACGGCTGCGGGTACCACGGTGATTGTTCGCGTGCCTCTTGGTAGGACAGAATTCATACCGGAAAAAACAGGTATGACTTCTATGCGGCGTGCGTTGGAACGCTAGAAGTGTAACATTTAAAGTTCCCTTTCTGCATCGTGTATATCGTGCGTCCTTTGCTCATAACTGATGTATAAAAGTGCTCTTTGTAGCAAGTCGGGTAAAAGGACAGGTTATCATATTAATCAGAGGGTTGGACCAGTAAGTATCTTTATTTTTTGTACTTTGTTATACCTTGACCGCGTGCTGCTATAGATGCAGGCAACGCTAATACCTTAAAAATAAGGTATTTCGCTACCCACCTATCTCATGGCAGTACACACTAGCAGAGACGTTAATACTGGTTCACCGAAGTTTTAACAATGATTAGAGCGTTGATTATCGATGATGAAAGTAAAGCCCGGAACCTACTTAAGGTAACGATGGAGCGAATCTTTCCAGGTCAGTTTTTGCTGGAGACAGCAGACGACAGCGAAGACGGGTTGTTAAAGATTCATTACTTCAAACCCGATCTGCTATTTCTCGATATCGAGATGCCGATGATGAACGGCTTCGATTTTCTGGCAGCCATACCTGAAATAGATTGCAAGGTGATCTTCACCACCGCGCACGATCAGTATGCGATCCGTGCCATTCGGTACAATGCGTTGGACTATCTGCTCAAACCGATCAATCCTATTGAGCTGAAAGAAGCCGTGGAGCGCTATCAATCACACCGGGGCAGGAAAGACGTCTACAGTCGCCAGATCGAGAACTTCTTTGAACATAAAGAACGCAACCTCGCCATTACGACCTATGATGGTGTGGTGTTTCTGGAGGTCGACACAATCATTCGCTGTGAAGCGGATCTGAATTACACACGTTTTGTGCTAACAGACAATAAAACATTTGTGTCATCTAAAACGCTGAAGGAGTATGAAGACCTGTTGACGGTCCACAACAATTTTCTACGCATACACCGTTCGCACCTGGTGAATCTGGACTATGTATTAAAATTCAAAAGCGAAGGGCTGTTAGTCCTGAAAGACAGCTCATCGGTGCCAATCTCGCGGCGGCGCAAAGAAGAAGTCGTAAGCCGACTTTCCGTTCGGTCGACAGCCGTACATTCCTGAGCCTGCGCGCACACAAGACACACGCTACGTTTCTGCACCTTTTAATAAGTGCACACGGCCATTCAATAACTACTTTTCTTTTTCCTATTGGTTATCCCAACATTTAGCCCGCGATGCAGTCAGCCCTAGTTCTCAGGGCCAGGCTGTGGCAAATGTTCAAACCAATAACCAATTACTATGTCAACTTTTACGCTAACTAGCATTAGCTTCGGCAACACATGCCGGCGGGTATATATCCTGCTGCTGTTGTTGCTGGCGAGTGTAGCGGCGGTCTTCGGTCAGGTCAATACCGGAGGCAGTGCTACAACAGCCAATCACCAAAAGCAAATCGTGGGGTACATTACCAACTGGGATGCCTGGAAAAGCTCGGCACACGGTGTGCCCGGCGCGGGTGCCTACACGCACCTCAACATTGACTACTCCAAGTACACCATTCTGAACTTCTCGTTCTTTGGTGTGGCCAAAGACGGCTCGCTGCATAGCGGCGACTACCGTAACAAGCTTATCTACCAGCAAGGTGCTGTGCAAGAGCCCGCGCCCATCCTGCACGGTGGCGTGTATGACAGCTGGGACATGCACCTGATGTTTGGTGAGCTGGAGTACAAATACGACTTCGCCGACGCTCGTGTTGCCGCCGCAGGTTTTGTGGCGGATGGTGCCGGCTGGAGAAATACCAAAACTACACTGACCGGCCCGATGCCGGTACCGCTGAAGAAAGAAGGCGGTGCAAAAGGCATCATCGAAATGGCGCACGAACGCAACGTTAGGGTTGTAGCGTCTATCGGTGGCTGGAGCATGTGTAAGCACTTTCCTGAAATGGCAGCCGATGCCACAAAGCGTGCGCGCTTTGTAGCAAACTGCCAGCGCCTGATCGGGTTAGGCTTTGACGGTATCGACCTGGACTGGGAATACCCGGGTCCGTATTCTGGCATGAACTTTACCGGAAGCCAGGCTGACTTCGCTAATTTCACGACACTCGTACAGCAGATCCGCTCTGCCATTGGCCCGGATAAGTTGATCACGGCTGCGTTTACGGCTGATCCCGCTAAGCTAGCAGGCCTTCAGTGGTCAACGCTGGCCAACGTCATGAGCTACTTCAATATGATGACGTACGACTACAACGGCGGCTGGTCAGGTAAAGCTGGTCACAACTCGCCGTTGTATGACTACCCGAATCAGGAGTTTGCCAACTTTAGCTGGGATGCCTGTTACCGTGCCCTGGTAGGGCTGGGTGTACCCGCGAACAAGATCAACATGGGTGCCGCTTTCTATGGTCGTGGTGTTGTAACACAAGGCACTGCTGCTCTGAACGCACCTACACAGAAAGTACAACGCACAGTTGATCCCGATGGTCCGATCAGCTCAGCAGCAGACTTCACCAATTGGTCTGCACACGAAGGAACTCCGTATTACGAATACATCCGTCAAAATAAAGCCGGCTGGACCGAGCACTGGGATGACAACGCCAAGGTACCGTACCTCACCAAAGGAAATTACTTCCTGAGCTACGACAATGAGCAGTCTATTGGTCTGAAAGCCCAATACGTGGTAGACAAAGGACTCAGTGGTGTAATTGTATGGACTGTGTACGAAGACCTCGAGATCAGTGGCTCTGCCACGGCCTTCGGTCCGAAACTGGCGCGCTACTCCTCTGTGAAATCGCCGCTGGTCAACAAGATCAACGAAGTATTTGCGCTGGGTAACACCGGCATGCCTACCGTTTCTATCACTGCGCCTACGAACAATGCGGTGGTAGCACCCGGTTCATCAGTTGTTGTAAATGCTACGGCAAATGACTCGAATGGCAGCATCACGAAAGTAGAATTCCTGTTAGACGGTACGAAAGTAGGAGAGGATGCAACCTCACCGTACAGCTTTACCATTAGCTCACTGGCAGCAGGGACACATACCATCCAGGCGAAAGCAACAGACAATAGCGGCAATACAGCCACTGCCTCTGTATCGGTTATTGCCGGCACAGCGACTGCTCCGACGGTGTCGATCCAATCGCCGACTTCGGGCTCGAGCTATACTGCAGGTGCATCTGTTACCATCACGGCATCGGCCACCGACGCGGACGGTAGCATTGCCCGTGTTGAATTCTTCCAGGGAGCAACCAAACTTGGTGAAGCGACTACACAGCCATACAGCTATACCTGGGCCGGCGTGGGTGCCGGCACGTATTCATTGACAGCGAAGGCTACTGACAACAGCGGTCTTTCGACTACCTCTTCTGCCGTAAACATCACGGTTACCGGCTCAAGCTGCTCCACTCCTGAGTGGGTGGCTGCTACGGCGTACAATGGTAGCGCGGAAGTATCACGCAATGGGAACAAATATCAGGCGCGCTGGTGGACACAAGGGGAGGACCCTGCGCTGAAGAGCGGTCCGGATGACGTGTGGAAACTGATCGGCCCTTGCGGTGGTGGTCCTACCAACGCTAACCCGGTTGCTACACTGACAGCACCGAACAACGGTACCTCGTATACAGCACCTGCAACCGTTACGCTGACGGCTACGGCTACAGACAGCGACGGCACCATCAGCAAAGTAGAATTCTACAACGGCTCAAGCCTGATTGGCACGGCCACGAGCAGTCCGTATAGTGTAACCTGGTCAAATGTTGTAGCCGGCACGTATACACTTTCGGCCAAGGCAACCGACAACGCTGGCGGTACAGGTACTTCATCTTCCGTGTCCATTACAGTTACGGGCGGTACCAGCAACAACGGTTCCTTCAAAGTAGTAGGCTACATGCCGTCCTGGCAAGGTACGGCGGATGATATCCAGTACGATAAAGTTACACACATCAACTACTCGTTTATTCGTCCGACCACCAGCGGTGGTTTAACAGCCGTTGACCAACCTGGTAAACTGTCTCAGATCGTATCGCGCGCACATGCCGCGGGTGCAAAAGTAGGGATTGCCGTAGGTGGCTGGAGCGACCTGAACAACACTGACTTCCAGGTAATGGCGGCCAGCGCTTCAACACGCAATACATTCAAAAACAACCTTCTGGCACTCCTGAATACGTACCAGTTGGACGGTGTCGATATCGACTGGGAATATCCGATTGACGGACAGGATCCCGCAAACTTCGCTACGCTGATGACCGAGCTGGGTAGTGCCCTGCACGCGCAAGGCAAGTTCCTGACGGCAGCAGTATCGGCATCTGGATATTACGCAAACGGTGTTCTGCCGGCAGTATTCACAGCCGTTGACTTCCTGAACATCATGGTATACGACGGCGGCAACGGTGCTGATCACTCTCCGTATAGCTACGCGGTTTCTTCGCTTGACTACTGGGCGGGTCGCGGCCTGCCGGCTGCAAAGACCGTATTGGGTGTTCCGTTCTATTCCCGTCCTAACTGGAAGACGTTCCGCGACCTGGTGGCCCAGGGTGCGAACCCGAACCTGGATGTTTTCAACGGCGACTACTATAACGGTATCAATACCATCAAGCAAAAGACAAACCTGGCGTTTGATCGCAACCTGGGCGGTATGATGATCTGGGAACTGTCGCAAGACGCTACGGGCAACAACTCGCTATTGACGGCTATCCGTCAGGTGATCGATGTCCGCAACGGTGGCAACAACAATAACACACCGCCGACGGTCAGCATCACGGCTCCGGCCAATGGTACGTCTGCCGCAGCCCCGGCTACTGTAACCATCCAGGCAACCGCTTCGGATAACGGATCTGTTACGAAAGTCGAGTTCTTCCGCAATGGTACGAAATTGGGTGAAGACACATCCTCTCCATACGCGTATACCTGGAGCGGTATTGCAGCGGGTACATATACGCTGACCGCAGTCGCTACCGACAACCAGGGCGCGTCTACTACATCTGCCGCTGTTAGTCTCACCGTCACCGGTGGCACATCCGGTTGTGGCGGTGTAGTACAGTATGTAGAGAATGGCGGTTATGTTGCCGGCAGTATCGTACAAAACCAAGGCAGCCAGTATGAATGTAAGCCTTATCCGTTCTCGGGTTGGTGTAATGGCGCTGCGTGGGCCTATGCTCCGGGCACCGGCACTTACTGGTCGGACGCATGGGTACTGAAGGGAAGCTGCGGCGCAGCCGCGCGTACGGCAGATGCTTCTGCCGCAACCCTGACGGTAACGGAAGAGAAAGGTTTAACGCTGTATCCGAACCCGGGCAAGGCGGGCGAAAGCGCAACGGCTTCGTTCACGTTCGAATCGGCACCTGGTGCAGTACAGGTTACGCTGAAGAATGTAAACGGCACCGATGTACACCGCCAGCACTTCGGCGACAAGGGTAACAGCCAGGTAACGGTGGCCCTGCCGCCGCTGCCAAGAGGCCTCTACATCTTCCACATAAAATCAAGCCAGCGAGTCTGGACGAAAAAATACATCATCGAATAACATTCACTAAAAAGAAGAGGGATTATTCCTCTTCTTTTTTTTATAAACACATAAACCCCACAACATCTATGAAACGTAAAATTTTACTGGTATGCTGGTGCCTGCTGGTGACGGTGCTGGCCTATGGGCAGTATTCGTTCCCGAATTGCTGGACCCCCTGGACACCAAACGCCGCGGGCTACCCCGGAGGCACGCAGGTGTCGCACAAGAGTGGTAACTATCAAGCAAAATGGTCGACTATTACCGAACCCGGTACCACGGGCGACTGGACATTAGTGAGCAAGTGTGGAGATGGTGGTATCGGCGGTGACTATACTGGCCCGCAGCGCATCATCGGCTATTTACCGTATTGGGTACCCGACTTTGATTTCAAGACCTATGATCCGGGTACTGTCAATCACATCAACATTGCCTTCAACCTGTTTCAACAAAACAACAATAACTACAATAGCAGCAACTTCGCTTCCATTGCGTGGGGTTCGTTTCACAACCGCAAGGTGGACTCGATCCTGTTTGACAACGGTGTACTGGCGCGCGCGCACGCGAAAGGCACCACGGTGTCTGTTGCCATCGGCGGTGCTACCGACTTTGCATTCCTGTGGCTGTTGACGCAGTATTATAACAACGACGCCAAGCTGGAAGAGATGGCCACCTTTATTACGAATTATGTCAATGCCAAGGGCATCGACGGTGTAGACCTCGACCTGGAATGCTGGTGGCCCGATGCAACCATCTCGGGTACAACCGAGCAGGGTGGACGTGTACGCGGCGACAAGTGGGGTGGACCCGACCAAGGGCCACACCCAGCGGCGGTAGGCTTAACACGTCTGGCCCAGAAGCTGCGCCAGAAGATGCCGAGCAAATTGCTGTCGGCTGCGGTGTTTGGCACTTCCTACTACGGTAACAACTATGACGATGCGCTGGCGCAATACCTTAACTGGGTTGGTCTTATGACATACGACTTCACGGGTTCGTGGAATACGTCGCCGATCGGTCCGCACGCGGCCCTGTACAAAGTACCACTGGGAACATACCAGGGCCAGACAGCTGACAACCCGATCTACTCGGCCGAAGACGCGCTCGAATATTGGATGGGCATGGCGCCCGCCGCCTGGAACCACGATGGTGGCTTTAACGTACAGAAGGCCAAGCTGTGTATTGGTGTACCTTTCTATGGATATGACCTTGCCACCCGCAAGCCCGACAATGCCAACGGTTTTGTTGCGCCGAAGTGGAAAGAGATTGTCGCAGCCTATCCGAACGCTGCCACCAGCTTCGATCCGCAGGACTCTCGTCAGCTGGGTGGCTATATTGGTGCCAACGGCAAGAAGATTTATTATGAAACGCCGAAAGGCGCAGCCGAGAAGATTAAGTATACCAAGCGATTTGGTCACCAGGGCGTTATCATCTGGGAGCTTACCGGTGACACGGGCTACCACAGCGGCACAAGCTTGCTAAAGGCCATTAATGATGCAGGCGGTGTTGTGGTCGACCCGGCGCCGACGGTAAGCATTACCAGCCCTGCGAACAACGCTACGTTTGCCCCCGGCGCGACCATTACTATCACGGCGAACGCTTCGGACAACGGTACCGTGACGAAGGTGCAGTTCTTCCAGGGCGGCACGCTGCTGGGTGAAGACGCTACTGCTCCGTATTCGTATACCTGGAACAGCGTTCCACAAGGTTCGTACACGCTGACGGCTAAAGGTACCGACGACAAAGGCGGTGTAGGTACGTCGACTGGTGTATTGATCGGCGTGGGCAATGCCAATCCTTCGGTGAGCATCACTGCTCCTGCAAACAACGCAACGTACACTGCACCGGCTTCCGTGACCATCACAGCTACGGCAACGGATGCTGACGGCACGATTAGCAAAATAGCGTTTTATCAAGGCACAACGTTGTTAGGAGAAGATGCTACCTCACCTTACACTTATACATGGGCGAGTGTTACGGCTGGTAGCTATGCCCTGACAGCAAAAGCGTATGATAATGCAGGCGGTGTCGGGACTTCCACTGGCATCAACATTACTGTTTCATCTGTTAATACCTGTACCGTGCCCGCATGGGTAGCGACTACCGCATACAGCGGTAACTCCGAAGTATCGCGCAACGGCAACCGGTACCAGGCCCGTTGGTGGACGCAGGGAGATGACCCGGCGTTGAAAAGCGGACCGGATGATGTGTGGAAACTGCTGGGCCCTTGTGGTTCGACCAACGTCAGCCCGACTGTTGCCATCACCGCTCCGACGGCTAACGCTAGCTTTACGGCACCCGCTACGGTGTCTATTGCGGCCTCGGCCAGTGATTCTGACGGTACCATTACAAACGTAGAGTTCTTCCAGGGTTCGGTAAAACTGGGCGAGGACGCCTCTGCTCCATATACATTCTCGTGGACAACCGTAGCAGCGGGTACTTACTCGCTTACAACACGCGCTACCGACAATGCCGGTGGTGTGACAACCTCTGCCGCCGTGAGTATTACTGTCAACGGCACACAAACCAATACTCCGCCCGTGACAGCGATCACGGCTCCGGCGCAAGGAGCATCGTTTACCGCTCCGGCATCGATCACCATTACGGCAACCGCCACGGATAACGATGGTACGATCAACCGCGTGGAGTTTTATAACGGCGCCACACTGCTCGGCACGGACAATAGCAGCCCGTATAGCTTTACGTGGACAAATGTCGCTGCAGGCTCCTACACGCTTTCGACAAAAGCTTTCGACAACGGCGGGGCCGGCGGAACATCATCGTCGATTCCCGTTACAGTAACGGGTGGCACGGATAACTGTGCATCGCTTCCACAATACACGGAAAACGGTGGGTATGTTGCGGGCAGCAAAGTGAAGAATGCCGGCGCGCAGTATGAGTGCAAGGAATATCCATTCTCCGGTTGGTGTAACGGCGCGGCCTGGGCATATGCCCCGGGCACCGGCACGTACTGGACTGACGCCTGGATTTTGAAAGGAAGCTGCGGTGGCGGCGCACGGACTGCATCTGTTGCTAACGATGTAACGGTGGCCGTTTCCGACACGGACGCAGCCGGGCTTATCCTGGCACCGAATCCTGCAGTGGAAGGCGGGCGCCAATTGTTGACGCTAAGCTTTGACGCCATACCGGGTCATACACGTATAACCTTAAAAGACATGAACGGTCGTGCGATGGCGGACTTCGAGCCAGGCATAGTACGTCAGTACTTGCACACGGTTGAATTGCCGGCATTACCTGCGGGTTTATACGTAGTACGTGTTCAGACTGAACAAAAGATCTGGCTAAAGAAATATCTGGTAAAGAAATAACAGGACTTAGCCCCTGGACAAAGGGCAAACGGCCATAACCCCATCAAGGATACAAGCCGTTTGCCCTTCATTTTGATCCACCCAGCGACCAAGCTTATGGGGTGTGCATTAAATAAGAAAAAATTGTACCTTTGCTCAGAAAAGTTTTCAACATTCGGAACTTCTTGGGCCAATTATTCATTCTCATACTACCCACCTTTACCGCGCTACGGCCTATTCGACAGGTGTCGGCAATCCACGGAGTAAACCTTTTTATTGAACCACCGTTCTTATGAACGAGTCATTTTATTTAAATTCAACGAAATAAACAACATACTACACAGGCTGCAATGAGACAATTAAAGATCAGCAAACAAATCACGAACCGTGAAAGCCAGTCGCTCGACAAGTATTTACAGGAAATTGGGAAGGTGGATCTGATTACATCAGACATGGAGGTAGAGCTTGCCAAAAGAATTCGCGAAGGCGATCCGTTGGCGCTGGAAAAGCTGACCAAAGCAAACCTCAGGTTTGTGGTCTCGGTGGCCAAACAATATCAGAACAACGGTTTGACGTTGGGCGACCTGATCAACGAAGGCAACCTGGGCCTGATCAAAGCCGCCCAGCGCTTTGATGAGACTCGTGGTTTTAAATTCATTTCCTATGCTGTATGGTGGATTCGTCAATCCATTATGCAAGCGCTGGCAGAGCAGTCGCGCATTGTGCGTCTGCCGCTGAACCGCGTAGGCTCACTGAACAAAATTTCGAAGACCTTCTCGGACCTGGAGCAAAAATTCCAGCGTGAGCCTTCCCCGGAAGAGCTGGCGGAAGTGCTTGAAATCAGCTCAGAAGAGGTTTCGGACACCCTGAAGATCTCTGGCCGTCACGTATCGATGGATGCCCCGTTTGTGCAAGGCGAAGAGAACAGCCTGTTGGACGTTTTGGCCAGCGATAGCGAAGAAACCCCAGATTCGGGCCTGATCGTTGATTCCCTGCGCCGCGAGGTACAACGTGCCCTGGCAACCCTGACACAACGTGAAGCCAACGTTATTGAGTTGTATTTCGGCCTGAATGGCGAGAATGCGCTGACGCTGGAAGAAATCGGTGAGAAGTTTAATCTGACCCGCGAACGCGTACGGCAGATTAAAGAAAAGGCTACCCGCCGTTTGCAGCATCACGCTCGTAGCAAAACATTGAAAGGATACCTGGGCTAGTTTCCAGAAAATATAGAAAAGGCCGTTTCAAGTAATTGGGACGGCTTTTTTGTTTCCACCAAGGGAACGCTAACTTTCAGATTATGAAACGCACGGCCGCGTTAAACGACACACCGCTTTACTGTTTAGATGCTTTTGGAGAAAGAGCCGAACAGAGCCTGTTTTACATCGAAACCTTAAAAGAACACCTGCAAAAGCACCCTTTTGTCAGTAAATCCCACCGTCACGACTTCTACCTGGGTTTGTACGTCAGTCGAGGCATCGGCACGCATACGATCGATTTTGTCGATTATCCCGTTAAATCCAATTCGTTTTACCTGATGACCCCTGGACAGGTGCACGCCTGGAATCTCTCACCAGAAACAGATGGGTACTTCTTCTTCTTTGTTCCGGCCTTTTACCAAATGGGCCAGCAGGAATCCGATTTGACGGCTTTTCCGTTCTTTCAATCATTTCATCCGAGTCCTTACATTCAACTTCCTGGTTGCGACTCGGTTATCGATTTGATTATTCAGGAAATGTTGAAGGAGTACAAAACACCCGCCCAGGCCAGGCCCGACCTGCCGTTGCTGCGCAGCTACCTGGAAGTGGTCCTGCGCAAGCTGGCCCGGGAACGCGATGTATCGGTAGGAGGGGATAGCACCCCGAACGCTACGCATAAGCTTCGCAAGCTGGAAGAGCTCATCAACCATCACTATCGAGAGTTGAAACAACCGCATGAATACGCGGAGCTGATGAACCTGTCAGCCTCTTATTTAAACAACGTATGCAAAGCCGTCGTGGGTAAAACCCTGAGTGATCTTATTCATGCGCGGATCATTCTCGAAGCCAAGCGCTTTTTCTCGTATGCCGATCTGACCATCAGCCAGGTAGCGGTGAGACTCAATTTTGCGGACCCGTCATACTTTATCCGTTTCTTTAAGAAACACACGGGCCTGACGCCGGAGCAATTTCGTGAACAGATAAATCGTCCGCTATAAAGCGCGAATTGTGCGCTATCGTGTGTGCCTTGAACGCCGTTATTAGTGGTATAAAACAGGCATCAGTATGTTACGAAAAGGAACAAAATTGTACAGTGTGGTCAATCTGAAATGCCCGCGCTGTCACGAAGGCGACATGTTTTCCCATCCCGTATGGAGCACCAAATTTGCCAAAATGAACAAGCAATGCGAGGTATGTGGCTTTGACTTTATCCAGGAGCCTTCTTACTACTTCGGTGCCATGTACATCAGCTACGGTATGCAGGTGGCCGTGTTTGTAGCGGTGTATCTGGGACTGCGGTATACGATTAATCCGGATACCTGGACCTATGTGTGGGCGATGATCGCGGCGTCTATTCTGATCCTTCCGTTTAACTTTCGTATATCCCGTGCCGGATGGATCAACTTGTTCTTCTCCTACCGGAAGAAGGAGGCGTCGTAATCCTTTGAACTTACTCTTAGATCGGGTAGTTTAGGGCAAAACAAGCTGTGATTTGACCTTAACCCATTACCCGTTAGAGACGAACCCCGAATTTCTGGATTATGAGTTTTTGAGCATAGGTCCGAAAGGGAAGATTCGTAAACTTGTACGTTTTACCAGGATGGAAGTTGCCGATACATCGTTGGACATCTACAACCTTGCCTTTGGTGATTACGACAAAGTCGGCAATACAATTGACGACGATATCATTACCGATAACAAGGACCCTAACCAGGTCTTGC
Source organism: Dawidia cretensis (assembly GCF_018598175.1). Classification (GTDB taxonomy): domain Bacteria; phylum Bacteroidota; class Bacteroidia; order Cytophagales; family Cyclobacteriaceae; genus Ohtaekwangia; species Ohtaekwangia cretensis. The sequence continues at coordinate 20,671 of NZ_JAHESE010000023.1, read as the reverse complement.
TTACGGTAGCGGCAGCAGTGCTGGCGTTTACCGAGCGCCATCCGGAGGTACTGGTTTTCGTTCAGGGAAATACACCGGTGCGCATGCGTTACTATACCATGGGCGTGGCCACACACCTGGACGGCACATTAAAGGGGTTTGACATTTGGGGAAACATTGACGAGGAGTGGGAGTTGTTCCGGCCTAACCGACGGTATATCGGACTGCTGGCGCGACGCAAGGCGGAGGTGGTGGGGGTTTGAAATCCAAGAAATAATGAATATCTTTGGATAAGCAATCAACCGAAATATGGCGATTCTTAGTAAAAAAGAAAGTACTAACTATTCCGGCGTTAGCGTCAGCAAAAGGATAAAAAGCCGTGCGCAAGATCCTTTTATCCTCAAGAAGGTAAAAGAAGCCGAGGCCTTTCTCAACAAACATGGCCTGCCTGCTGCCCTGACACGATAACTCCGGATACAAAAGATTATAAAACAAAGAAGCCAGTTTTCACTGGCTTCTTTGTTTTACGCTGTGGTCAATGACTTACATGTATGACAACCACCAATAGCCATTCTCTTTCCGGTAGCGGCCAAACCAACGACAGGGGAAATACAATACAGCAACCACTAATACCCAAGCCAGGTAAGCACGGAGTAAGTTAGGATGGTACCCGGCTGGGCATTCCGGCATCATGAACGACAAGTTACTGGGTTTCCCGAAGGCCAGATACGTCCAGAGGAGTGCACTGATGTTCATGAGCGGAAGATGAAGCAAATAATAGAAGAACGGAACCTGACCATATACCTGGAAAAACGATGTTATGCGGTTTGTCCAATGATTAAATACATAGAGCAGCAATAACCCGACGCCTACTGTAAGACTAATGAACAGTAACGACGGCGGATATTTAGAGACGTTTATAAATGACAGCACCGTGTATCCAGCGCCACGGGACTGTATACTCCACCGCACAGGATCGCCGTATAGATTTATTCCGCGTAATACTACAAACAATACCAGTAACGCTATACCGGCCGTTACCAGCAGCTTGTCGCGCCGGGCCGGCTCATATAAAAACCAAGAGCCGATGAGGTATCCCGCCAGCATCACACCCACCCAGGGGAAAATAGTATAGGCCACCAACACAGGCTGTTTGCCCAGCTGCAATACAAAAGGAGTGTTATGCAGAACCGCAGCCAGCGCGTTTTGAGGCGTTACGGTGGTGATATCGGGCACAGCGTTATGCCCGCCAATGATCACAACGGCCAGCGTTATCAACAGCCACCGTGGAAGCCAGATCAAAGCAGCCATAAACACCATCGACCAACCGATCACCCAAAACACAGTGAGTAAAATGAGCTGATAACCAAACTGCACAAAGAAGGTGATCACCACAACCTCCAATACGACAAGCCACAGTCCCCGTGTCAGGAGGAACAAGCTTACCTCGCCCCGGATGGACCTTCGTTGTTGGAATAAGAAAATGCTTATGCCTGACAAGAAGACAAACGTCGGTGCGCAAAAGTGCGTTATCCAACGGGTGAAGAACAACGGTACGGAAGTCTGCGTCAGGTCTTCGGGGCGGAAGGGGGTGGCACTAAAGAAGTCGCGAACGTGATCGAGGGCCATTACTACCATGATCAGGCCACGTAATATATCAATCGACGGGATGCGATGTGTGGCGGATAATGTCTTTTCCATAAAGCAATATGTTTGTTAATGCCTGTTCGGGAAAGGCCTTCAGGCTGAATGACGAATCAAACGGGCTCAACCGGTCATTTTGATGTCCCAGCACATGAGCGAATCTGCTTATTTTCCTAACCATTCTTTAAAGGGTGTCAACCGGTCGCCACTGACAAATACCATTTCCTTCGGCAACGGCTGTAACTCGAGCTTAAGCTTTCCTGTGGAATAATGATGCGCCGCCCGGATTGCCCTGTGCGCAATGTAATACTGACGATTCACCCGAAAAAAGTCATGAGGATCAAGCACTTGTGATAGCAGATCCAAACTATAATTAATAGGCAGCCTGGCGCCTTTATCCGTCACAAGAAATGTCATCTTCTCTTCCAGGAAAAAGTAAGCGATGTCATTCGTGGGAATACTCTGGATCTTATTGCCGAGCGTTACCATAAAACGATCTTTATATTCTTTGACCTTCAGTTGTGCGAGCAAGGACGCCATATCGGCGGGCGACGTGCGTGTGAAGTGTCTTTCAAGTGTGTAGTACTTATCGAGCGCAGCTGCCAGAGCCTCGTATTGAATGGGCTTCAGTAGATAGTCGATGCTATTAACCTTAAATGCCTGAATGACATATTCGTCGTATGCGGTGGTAAAGATTACCGGCACTGTCAGGTCGATCGAATCAAACAGTGCGAAAACGAGATCGTCCTCCAGGTGAATGTCCATCAATATCAGGTCGGGCGACGGGTGTATTCCAAGCCAGTGCAGCGCATCCTGTACGGAAGGTATGACCGACAACACTTCTGCGGGCTGCGGATATTGTTTGACCAGCCCCTCTAAGTGGCGAGCGATAATCTCTTCATCTTCAAGAATAAGAACCTTCATATATGTATAGTCGGCTACCAAGTCGTCACTCGGTTAAAAGTGGCACGTTTACGCGAAAGATAGTGTCAGAATCTTCAATTTGAACAAACTGCGCGGTCAGGAGGTGATACCGGGCAATGATGTTTTGTAAACCTGTTCCACCTGCCTCTGACCGGCGGAGGCGCGCGTGCAGGGTGTTGCTAACCCGGAGCCGGCCAAGGTGGATGTCTACATGAATTTGCAGGGGAGCCTTATCGGACATCTGATTGTGCTTCACGGCATTCTCAATAAGCAGCTGGAGGGTCATCGGCACGATCCGGTACTTACGGGCTTCTTCGTCGGATATCGCGAGGGTCATCTGAAGCTTGCGCTGAAAACGGATGGTCAACAGAAAGATATAAGACTCCAGAAAGACCAGCTCTTCTTTTAGAAGGACAGTATCGACCGCCTTCTGCTCGAGGATATACCGGTAAGTTTTTGCCAGCTCCTGAATAAATTTCTCCGCCAGTACAGGATCTTCTTGTACCAGCGAGGAGAGGATGCTGAGGCTGTTGAATAAAAAGTGTGGGTTCACCTGGCTTTTCAGCGCCGTGAGCTGTGCTTTTACATTCTCTTTTTCCAATGTCTCCGTGCGGGTAAAGATATCTTTTATGCGGAGTGTCGCCTTACGGTTGGCAATGAGATAGAAGGCCGAGAGCATCAGCAAGACAAAAAAGCCGGAGTTGGCGCGTTTGTATAAATCCCAGAACGGCGTGGTGCGATCTCCCGGGAAAGGAATAATCAGCGGGGTGTGAAAGAAATGAAGTGCCAGGTTGTTTAGCCCATCCATTAGCTCGCCCGTGACGACGATAAAGGCAAATGACAACAGTACTGCCAGGACGAAGGTCATCAATTGGACGGGGAGTTTAAACTCCAGAATAAAGTCGTTGCCAAAGTAATGCGCGAGTCTATCCAGGCACCACTCTGATATATTAATCCAGACGAAAAGAATAAGCAGTATTACAATGCCGGTAATAACCTGATAATATAGAATCGGAAGGGTGAATGCCAAGTCGACGCTATAGACGGGAAAGTCGAGGTATAATAGTACGGGATAATACAACACGAGCAGGCTGAATGCCAGCTGCCAGCGGTGGTGGTGCGAGAGCTTATCGTTTTTGATCGATATCATGATATGTGAAAATAGCAATCGTCGCTGAGTTCCTCAAGCAGCCGGAGACGTCCGTACATCGGCTGTATCCTGCCGTTTGGAGAAACGGGGTGTCCCCCGATCAAAAATGCCTGCATGACGCGGCAAAATTCGGTACCTTACAATGCTTATTCATCCGGTTATGGCACAATACACATTAAACATCAACGGCAAAAGCTATCAGGCCGACGTCGATGCGGACACCCCGTTACTGTGGGTGCTGCGCGACACGCTAGGGTTGGTAGGGACAAAGTATGGTTGCGGCATTGCTCAGTGCGGTGCCTGCACGGTACACCTGAACGGCAACGCCGTCAGGTCATGTACACTGCCGGTATCGGCGGTGCGGACCAGCAACGTCGTGACGATCGAAGGCCTGTCTGAGAAAGGCGACCACCCCGTGCAAGCGGCGTGGAGCGAGATAGACGTAGCACAATGTGGCTATTGTCAAGCCGGCCAGATTATGTCGGCGGCGGCATTTCTGGGTAAGAATCCCAGGCCTACTGCTGAGCAGATTGACACCGCCATGCAAGGGAACATTTGCCGCTGTGGTACATACCATCGCATTCGTGAAGCTGTTACGTTGGCTGCCTCTAAACTTAAATCGTAAGCCCATGTCGATCCTACCAAAAACGAGTCGTCGTGATTTTCTGAAGCTTGCCACGGCTGCCAGCGGTGGCCTGCTACTGGGTTTCTATTGGAACGATACCACTGCGGGTGCGCCCAATGTCGTGGGCAATGTGTCGTTGACACCCGATGACATTACATTTAACAGCTACCTGTCCATCGCGCCCGATGGTATTGTTACGATCCTTTCGCCCAATCCCGAGTTGGGTCAGAATATAAAGACCTCGTTCCCCATGATCGTTGCGGAAGAGCTCGATGCGGATTGGTCGAAAGTTCACGTGCTGCAAGCAGCGCTCGACACGCAGAAATTTGAACGCCAGGTGACCGGTGGAAGCGGCGCCATTCCCCATTCCTGGGAGCGCCTGCGCAAAGCAGGAGCCTCGGCGCGACAAATGCTGTTGGAAGCTGCCGCAAAACGCTGGCAGGTTACAACGGACTCGCTAACAACATCACAAAGTGTGGTAACCCACGCGGCCAGCAAACGCACGGCCACGTATGGTGAGCTGGCGGCCGAAGCCGCTACGTTACCCGTGCCTGCCACGGTAGCGCTAAAGGATAAAAAGGATTTTAAACTGATCGGCCAGGCCATCCGCAATGTGGATAACCACGAGATTGTCACAGGCAAGCCGCTCTTTGGACTCGATTTTTACCGGGAGGGAATGCTCTTTGCCGTGATCCAACGGCCGCAGGCGTTTGGTACAAAGATCAAATCGGTCGACGCTGCGGCGGCGAAAGCGATGCCTGGCATTGTCGACGTCGTTACATTTAAGAATAACGTGGCCGTGGTTGGTAAATCTACCTGGCAGGTAAACAAGGCGCGCAAAGCACTTAAGATTGAATACGAACAGGACGGAGCGTCCGAAAGCACGACAGATCACGATAAGCTTTTCAAGACATTACTTGACAGCTCGGAGGCAACTGTACGCCGTAAGGACGGCGATGTAGACGCTGCATTCAAACAAGCCGCCACTGTTATTACGCGTGAATATCAATGTCCGTTCCTGCCACACGCGCCGCTGGAGCCAATGAATTTCTTTGCCCACGTGCGTGAGGACGGTGTGGAACTTGTTGGCCCATCGCAGACGCCGGAGATGGCGCGTAATGAAACCGCGAAGCTATTGGGCATTCCTGCCGAAAAGATAACACTTGAGCTCACCCGCCTGGGCGGCGGCTTTGGTCGCCGGTTGAAAGCCGACTATGTACTGGAGGCTGCCGAGCTCTCAAGCATTATCAAAGCTCCGGTAAAAGTAGTCTGGATGCGTGAAGACGATATGACGGGTGGAAGTTACCGGCCCGCCGTGCGGTACCGGTTCAGCGCTGCCTTGAATAGCCAGGGTGAGATGATCGGCTATAAACTGCGCGGTGTTGGCATCAACGCCGGCAACTGTACACGGGAGGATAACTTTCCTTCGGGCGCGGTGGATAACTTGCTGATCGATTCAGTCGAACATAAATCGCCTATTACTACAGGTGCCTGGCGGGCACCGATCACAAATTTCCTGGCGTTTGCCGAGCAGGCATTCATCGATGAAGTGGCGCATGCCGCAAAGAAAGACGCAGTAGAGTTTCGTCTGGGCTTATTAGACAAAGCCAAACGTACGCCCACGGGTGCGATCAAATATGATACGGACCGCATGAAGACTGTCATTCAACTGGCGGCAGAGAAGTCGGGGTGGAGCAAGAAACCAAAGGTATTCCAGGGTTTCAGTGTGTACTTTTCACACCGCTCATATGTGGCGCAGGTAGCTGAGGTCAGCATGAAGAGCGGCAAGCCGGTGTTGCAAAAGATCTATGCTGCCGCCGACTGTGGTATTGTTGTTAACCTTAGTGGTGCATATCAGCAGGTGCGGGGTGGTATTGTCGATGGGCTCGGGCATGCATTCTTTGGAAACCTGACCTTCAACGGAGGAGCAGCAGAGCAAAAGAATTTCAACACCTACAAGCTGATCCGCATAAAGGACGTGCCGGAGGTCGATGTTCACTTTGTCAATAACGGTATAGATCCAACGGGGTTAGGAGAACCAGCGTTGCCGCCGACGGGTGGCGCTGTTGCCAACGCTTTCTTTGCTGCCACGGGCAAGCGGTTCTATAACCAGCCGTTTGACAAGCAACAAGAGGCAATCCCGCAAGCGAACATTGAACGGATGTAACGACTGGCTTAGCGCTGTTTGCTCAGCCAGTTGTCGTGGGCTGCACGCGCATATTTCTTTTCATCCTTTTCCCACTTCAGGCGGTTGTTGCTGCCATTGAAGTTATAGAAAAGATAGAGCTTGCCGTCTACGATCTTATAGGTAGATGGATCGATCTTTACGCGTTGACCATCGATGGCCATGGAATATGCATCCCACCCGCCGCAAGCAGGTTCATATTTCTCGGGCGTTTTTTTAAACTCTTCCTGGTTCTCGGTGTTGGCGAAATAATACGTGATGCCTTTATAGCTATACTTAAAGCTGTCATTGCCTTTAGCGGGGTATCCCTTAAAATAGCTAACCGGGTCAAAGTCGCGTAGTGCGACGCCGTTGTCGGTGAGGTTAAAGTTTCGAATGCGCTTCGCGCTGTTGTCAGTCTGGGCCAGCAGTGTGAGGCAGAACAGGAATGCAAAGAGTGTAAAACAACCTTTCATAGGACTATCGATCTTAGATGATTGATACCAAAGATACAGTCCTTGAGAACGGGCCAAATTTCTTTCACCGAGGATTTACGCCACATGTAGAAAACAGCGCGAGGGTGAGCATGAGCGCGAAGACGGTTTACGACGTTCTTTCATCGCTCTCGCACTACATGCCGGTGGGAGGGGAGACCCCTACCATTTTATTTGGCCGTACGCTCTATTTCGCGCAAGTTTTCCATTTTCTTATTGCGCAGGAAGCCGCTGATGCCTTCGAAGTGCTCACGAATTCGCTTGTTCCCGAACTCAAACACTTTGGTGGCCAAACCTTCTAGAAAATCACGGTCGTGAGATACTAGAATGAGCGTTCCGTCAAAGGCCTTTAGCGCATCTTTCAAGATGTCTTTCGTCTTGATATCGAGGTGGTTAGTAGGTTCGTCGAGAATCAACAGGTTAACTGGCTGTAGCAGTAACTTGATCATGGCCAGGCGGGTCTTTTCACCACCCGACAGGTTTTTTACCTTCTTATCAATGGCTTCGCCACTGAACATAAAGGCACCTAGAATGTCTTTAATCTTAGAGCGGACGTCGCCTTCCGCAATCTGATCGATCGTCTGGAAAACGGTCAGATCTTCTTCCAGAAGGGCAGCTTGGTTCTGCGCAAAGTAGCCGATCAAGCTATTATGACCAACCTGGAGTTTGCCATCAAAATCGATCTCACCCATGACGGCTTTTACAAACGTCGATTTACCTTCGCCGTTCTTACCCACCAGAGCTATGCGCTCGCCACGAGCAATTGTGACGTTCGCATCGTTAAAGACAACGTGGTCGCCGTAGCGTTTGGTCAATCCTTCGGCGATCACGGGATAGTTACCCGAACGAGGCGCCGGAGGGAATTTGAGGTTCAAATGGGAGGTATCTACCTCGTCAACTTCTACAATCTTGATCTTCTCCAGCATTTTCACACGCGACTGTACTTGCAGCGTCTTCGAGTACGTTCCTTTAAAACGTTCGATAAACTCCGTAATATCAGCGATTTCCTTTTGCTGATCATCAAATTGCTTTTGCTGCTGCTCGCGACGTTCCTTGCGCAACTGTAAATATTGGGTGTAGTTTACCTTATAGTCGTAAATACGGCCCATCGTCACCTCGATGGTACGGTTGGTGATGTTGTCTACAAATGCTTTGTCGTGGGAGATTACAATGACGGCCTTAGCATTGTTAACCAGGAAGTCTTCCAACCACTGAATGGATTCGATGTCCATGTGGTTCGTCGGCTCATCCAGCAGGATCAGGTCGGGCTTTTGCAACAGGATCTTCGCCAACTCGATGCGCATACGCCAGCCGCCGCTGAACTCACCCGTAGGGCGCGTAAAGTCGGAACGCACGAACCCCAGGCCCATGAGCGTCTTCTCGACCTCTGCGTCAAAGTTGATCTCTTCAATTGAATAGTACTTTTCGCTCAGTTCAGAAACCTCTTCAATTATTTTAGAATAAGCATCTGATTCATAGTCTGTACGGGTCTCCAACTCAACGTTTAGTTCATCCATACGCTTCTTCATATTCAGGATCTTGGAAAACGCCTTGGAGGCTTCCTCAAATACAGTCGCGTTATCTTCAGTAAGCAAATGCTGTGGCAGGTAGGCGATTATGGCATCTTTCGGCGCGGATACTTTGCCCCGTGTCGGCTTGTTCGCGCCTGCAATGATCTTCAGGAGGGTAGACTTCCCTGCACCGTTTTTGCCCATGAGAGCAATCCGATCGTTTTCGTTGATGTTAAAGGTGACGTTACTAAACAGGGCTGAGCCATTAAACTCTACACTAACCGCGTCGACAGAAATCATGCTTATAAAAATAAGCCGCAAAGATACTTTAATTTGTCGTCCCTGACATACATCACCTTGGGAGAATAAAAGTTAGGAGGTACGTTTGTGTATGACTTTCCTCCAGGTGTCCGGCGTACGTAAAGACAGCAACGAAGGCGCCGTACTACAGCCGATCAGTTTTTCACAACAAAAGCACGAAAAGATTGCTATTGCTGGCGAAACAGGCTCAGGCAAAAGCACGCTGCTCAAGATCGTGGCTGGATTGGTGGCTTCCGACGCCGGTGAAGTCATTTTTGAAGGATTCAGAATTAAAGATCCCCGTGACGTATTGGTGCCCGGTCAGGAGGGTGTTGCGTATTTGTCGCAGCATTTTGAGTTGCCCAAATTCCTGCGGGTGGAACAAGTGCTGGGATATGCCAATGTTCTTCCAGAAGATGATGCAAACGTTTTATACGCGATTTGCCGCATCGAGCATCTGCTGAAGCGCCGGACAGATCAACTGTCAGGAGGGGAGCGCCAGCGTATTGCCCTGGCCAAATTGCTGATTACCAAGCCGCGCCTGCTCCTGCTGGACGAGCCGTTTTCCAACCTGGATCTGGGTCACAAAAACATCTTGAAAAGCGTTATTCAGGATCTCGGCGACCAGCTTGACATGACATTTACGATGGTGTCCCATGATCCAGCGGATACGTTGCCGTGGGCGGATAAGATTTTGGTGCTGCGAGATGGTCAGCTTGTGCAACAAGGATCGCCGCAGACCGTTTATAAACAGCCGGTGAACGAATACGTGGCTGGATTGTTTGGTACGTACACAGCTGTGACTGTGCGGGATCAAACCGTGCTTTTTTTGCGTCCGGAGGATTTTAGTTTGTCTGTTACTGAGATCCCAGGTACTCGAAAAGGTGTTATCGTAAAATCGTTGTTCTTCGGGGGCTTTTGTGAGTTAGAAATTGCTGTATCAGGAATGACGTATTTGGCACGATCCGAGCGATGTGACTGGAACGTTGGTCAGGTTGTCTGGATAGAGCCAAAGGTTTAGCCATTAGGGTCGATAACGACATAATACTGTAATTCAACGGATTACAGTCATATCCGGATATCTCCGTCAATCTTCAGTTACATAATTTACATTATGTTAAATAATAAATCACAGCTTTAAAGCTGGCTCGTATGGTCCCTAATCCTATTTGCAGTTCGCCCTTGTTAATTCTGAGCAGCCCATTACCGTGAAGCCAACACCGAAGTGTTTGGTTGACCTTTTACAATTGGCTATTATTAGATTCCATTAACTCTAAACCTGAAACCTAGATAGCATGAATCGCCTATTATTCTTGTTGGCCATCCTAATGTTTAGCGGAATCGCTTCGGCCCAGCTGCATGATTCTGTGTACGTGAAACGAAACTACGATAAATTGGAAGTTCAGATTCCGATGCGCGACGGCGTCAAGCTCTTTACCTCCATTTATATTCCCAAGGACAAGTCAAACACCTACCCCTTTTTGATGCAGCGCACATGTTACAGCGTAGCACCCTACGGCAAAGACCGGTACCGGAAAATGCTTGGGCCCTCCAAATATGAATTGTACGACAAGTACATCTTCGTCTACCAGGATGTACGGGGCCGATGGATGTCGGAAGGTGTGTTTGATAACATGACTCCCAACATTCCCGGCAACGACCGGAAAAATAGAACGGCCACCGATGAGGCTTCTGATACCTGGGATACAATCGAATGGCTGCTCAAGAACATTAAAGGAAACAACGGTAAGGCTGGTCAATGGGGGATTTCTTACCCGGGTTATTATACCGCGGCCGGCATTCCGGATGCACACCCTGCCCTGAAAGCATCATCGCCGCAGGCCCCTATCGCCGACTTCTTCTTTGATGACTTCCACCACAATGGTGCGTTTCTGCAAAGTTACCTGGCGGCGTTCGCCGTATTTGGTTATCAACACGATAAGCCCACCGACAAAGCCTGGTACGAAGAACAACTGAACCGTTTCAGAAGCAAGCCGGTGGCGGATGGTTATGACTTTAACCTGGCGCTTGGTCCGCTGAAAAATGCTACCGAAGTTTATCACAATGACAATTTCTTCTGGAAACAGATCGTCGACCATCCGAACTATGATGATTTCTGGAAAAAACGGAATATACTCCCCCACCTCAAAAATGTTAACCATGCGGTCATGACGGTGGGTGGCTGGTTTGATGCTGAAGATCTGTACGGTCCGCTAAACATCTATAAATCGATCGAGAAATCCAGCCCCGCAGCGCGCAACGTCCTTGTGATGGGACCCTGGGCACACGGTCAATGGTCGCGCCCCGATCAGGGAGCCACGATCCACAACCATATCGACTTTGGCGATAGTATTAACACCTTCTACCAGCGCGATGTAGAGCGTCGATTCTTTGCTTATTACTTAAAAGGCGAAGGGGCTGGTACCTTTCCAGAGGCACTAATGTTTGACACAGGTAGAAAGGAATGGAGGAAATTTGACGCCTGGCCGCCAAAAGAGATCCCGCCTGTGCGTTTGTATTTTGGCGAGCATGGGCAACTGTCGATCAATAAGCCTTTGAACGATAAAGCTGTATTTGAGTATGTGAGCGACCCGGAAAAGCCGGTGCCCTATACATCTCAGACAGAAGGCATGGTCTTTACGCCGCGTTCGTTCATGAGCGATGACCAGCGGGCTGCAAGCCGCCGTCCAGATGTACTGACGTTTCAAACAGAGACGCTTACCGAGGATGTATTAGTCGGTGGTGAGATCATGGCCAAGTTGAAAGTTGCTATGAGCGGTTCGGATGCCGACTTTATTGTCAAAGTAATTGATGTGTATCCGCCTGATCACCCGCAGTATAAACACAATCCAGCGAACATTGTAATGGGCGGCTATCAACAGCTGGTACGCCACGAAGTATTTCGCGGGAGATTCCGGAATAGCTTTGAAAAGCCGGCTCCCTTTAAACCGCAAGAGCCTGCCGATGTGAATTTCCGGCTTCAGGATATCCTGCACACCTTTAAAAAAGGACATCGTGTTATGATCCAGATTCATAGCACATGGTTCCCCTACATCGATCGGAATCCGCAGAAGTATGTTGACAACATCTATAAGGCAGAGGCCGGCGACTTTATGAAGTCGACTATTCAGGTGTTTGGTTCGTCCGTGGTAGAAATTGGCGGTGGAGAGAAGTTAGATACAAAGCTTGAGCTGTTACAGAAATAAAAAAGGGGACTAGTTCCCCTTTTCATAACTTACTTTCCAAATCGTATTGCTGACGTCATCGGTTATCAACAACCCTCCCGATGGGGTAACCACGACGCCTACCGGGCGACCGTATACCTTTTCCTTATCCAGGTCGGCAATAAAGCCGCCCAGGAATTCTTCGGGTTTGCCGTTTGGCTTTCCATTTTTAAATGGTACAAAGACTACACAATAGCCCGCCAGTTGCGATCGATTCCACGAGCCGTGTTGTGCAACAAAGGCGCCTTCGCGGTATTTGCTGGGAAAGGCGTCTTTATTATAGAAGGCCAATCCAAGTGATGCTGTATGCGATCCCAAGTCGACGTCGGGTACGCGTGTGTCTTTGACCTGGGCTGGATGAAGGAGCTTTACGCGGTTGTCACGATGGTGACCGTGGTAGACGTAGGGCCATCCATAAAAGTCCCCCTCGGCCACGCTGGTAAGGTAATCGGGGACAAGGTTATCTCCCAGCTCGTCGCGTTCATTGACGGAAGTCCATAATGTATTTGTACCTACAGCCCAGTCCATACCAACCGGATTTCTCAATCCACCGGCATACACGCGCAGGCCTGAACCATCAGGATTGATTTCGAGAATAGTCGCGCGTAAGAGTTCCTTGTCGATGCCCTTCTCAGCAATATTGCTCCCTGAGCCCACTGCTATAAAGATCTTTGTACCCTCTTTATTGGCAATGATGTTGCGTGTCCAATGGCGGTTTACTTTGCCGGCGGGCAAGTCGACAACCATCTGTCCTTTTGATTTATCGATATGTATTTGTCCAGGCTTGTAGGGATACCGCAGCAGCGCATCTGTGTTTGCTACATAAAACCACTCCCCTAGCACTAACATTCCAAATGGCTGGTTTAATTCATCAAGAAAGGTTTCGCGTGTGTCCGGCGTGCCATCTTGATTAGTATCGCGTAACAACGTGATGCGATCAGCGCTGCTGCGCATGCTATTGGATTTTGAGGCGCCGATAAAATGAGCGCCAAGTTTCTCCCACCAGGGATGGTAGGTGTTACTCTCGGCTACGAGGACGTCACCGTTGGGTGTGATATACATCCACCGCGGATTATCAAATCCCGTGGCGTATGGCAAAACTTTAAAACCCTCCGGTGCTTTCGGGGTACGGCTTCCCTCCCAGCCTAGCACGTTACTGAAGTTCAGCGAGGACTTCGTAGCATGTGGCGGCGGAAGAGAATCGTGCTGACCAAACACAGTGGTCTGATACATGGCGGCCAGCAACAAAAGTGTAAGGCGCGGCAATCGTTGCCGCGCCTTTGGTGTTATGTCGCTCATCTCACTTTTTAAAGATACTCGCACCAAATGCGAGCACAAGGACAAAAAGTACGATGAATACGAAGAACAGTATTTGTGCGATGGTAGCGGCACCTTCTGCGATGCCTCCAAAGCCAAAGATTGCCGCCACAATGGCGATGATGAAGAAGATTGCAGCCCAGCGTAACATAAGATTAGTTGTTTTGTGTTCAGCCAGTGTTGTAAATACTATGCCCGATCCGTTGCCCGAAGGCGACTTTTCTGGCTGTACATTCTATTCACCGCGCACGTGCAAAATGCTCTACAACTTCTATTGGACGCCGGTCAGGACGCTCTCGAGCTTCGTTGGCTCTACCGCTGGTTCATTCTTCTTCATCAGCATTTTTATACCGCGCAACGGAATGATCACCCAATCCGGACGATTGTTCAACTCATAGTTCACCTCATAGATTGCTTTTTCCAACAGAAAGGTGGTCATCATGATTTCAAAGCTCTCGTTGTTTTGCGGAATATAGGCAGCGCCTTGTGAATACTTGAGGTAGGCATCCATAAAAAAGCTACTCATGTAGTGATACCATTGCTCCACGTACGGGATCAGCCGCGGAAAATCCTCCTTCCGAATTTGATTGTCGAGGAATAAACTTGCGTATGCGGCATAGTGAAATGAGCGTATGATACCGGCCACATCCCGCAACGGCGATCGTTTCAGCCTGCGTTCGCTATAACTCCGGGCGGGCTCACCTTCGAAGTCGGTAAGGATAAAGTCTTTGCCTGTATAGAGCACCTGCCCCAGGTGATAGTCTCCGTGAATACGGATTTTAACGACGTCAATCTTATCCTTATAAATCCGTTTTAATACTTGAAGAATCTCTCCTTTCATAGCCAACACTTCTTCGGCCTCCTGGCGAACTTCCGGATCAAGCTTATCCAAAGAACGGCTCAAGTTCTGGAAGGTACTCCGCACAAGCGACTGGAGTCCTGAGAATAGCGAACGCTGATAATGCAATGAGTATTCTTCGAATCTAAAGTCAGCAATATCAGGTCGCGATAACAGGGCCAGGTGCATCTCAGACGTACGCTTACCCAGCAGGGCTGCGTTGTCTGCTACAACACTTTCCAGCAGGTCCTTCATGACGGCCGGAATATGATCGTAGGTGACGGGGCGCAAAAGGTTTCCCATCGGCGGTGGTGGTGCGGCGATGTCTGTATGCGTCAGGATACGCTCGTTGAAGTGATCCAGCCGGTCTAACATATACGACCAGGTGTCAGTGCTGCTTTCTACCATTTGCTGCATCATGCCCAACACGATGGAACCGCCGGCGGACTTCCATTCGATTGTTCCAATAAATCCCGGCACATGCGCAAAGTTTGTATACTCCGTCAGGAAATGTGTTATCTCTACATCTGGATTAATGGCTTTATCGACTTTTCGAAAAAGCTTTAAAAAGAATTTGTTATCGAAGGTGATGGAAGTATTACTTTGTTCTCCTCCCAATACTTTCGGTTTAATCTTCTCTTGTTGCTGTACATGGGCCGCCAGTGCTTCGTTGCCGGTAAATATAACTTCGCCGTGTGCCACCTTTACACGTTCCTGCCGCGCCATTTTAAACAGTATCTCCTCCTGGAAAGCCAGGCCATAGATCGCATCATATAAGATGCCTTCGGTTCCTTCGCTGGTTCGTACCTGGGCAATGACAGACTGTGGACAATTCTCTTTTAGCTTGGCCGCAAAAGCATCTTCACCAAACGCGACCGGCAGTTGGTACGTATCGGGTAATCCACTGGCATAATTAATTTCGAGGAGCAGAATATAGGCCGTCGTCTTCGCAGCCGTCAGTGGGACTGCGGCATGGTCGACGATCTTTATGCTTTCGACTACGCGGCTCTTACCTCCAAACCAGCGCAACTTGCGTAAATAGATTGGTAAAATATAGTTCTCAAGCTCGTTAACTACAGCGCGTTGCGCGAACTTGTCCCACTGAGCAATGTTCAACACGGGCAATGCCTTGCTCTCCGTCAGCATCGATTCCACTTTGTGCAGTACAAACCATTCACAATCATACGCGCCCAGCGTGAAGAAGTAGGGGTTGTTTTCTTTAATAGATGGGAATCGATTCTGGCTGAAGACTTCAATGGGTACATAGCCTGCAAAAGAATCCAGATTGAGCTCCGCTGCTTGCGTATAGCGCGACAGGTTTACGATGACCAATACAGTCTCCTCTTCGTAAGTTCTTGTGAACGCCAGGATTTTGGCATTCTCCACCGATACAAACTTTAAATCACCACGCCCCAAAGCTTTGTATTGCTTACGTTTACTGAGCACGCGTTTCATCCACCACAGTAACGACGATGTATTGCTGGATTGCATATCCACATTAACCGACTCATAGTGATATTGGGGATCGAGGATGATGGGCAAGTATAGTTTATGGGGGTGAGCTTCCGAAAAACCCGCATTACGATCGGAGCTCCATTGCATAGGTGTGCGAACCCCGTCGCGATCACCCAGGTAGTAATTGTCGCCCATGCCTATCTCGTCTCCATAATACAATACCGGGGTACCTGGCAACGAGAACAGCAGGTAATTCAACAGCTCGATTTTTTGCCGGTTGTTGCTCATGAGGGGTGCCAGGCGGTGGCGAATGCCGAGGTTTATACGCGCGCGCGGATCTTTGACATACGCCTTGTACATGTAGTCGCGTTCTTCGTCGGTTACCATCTCAAGCGTAAGCTCATCGTGGTTGCGCAGGAAAATGGCCCACTGACAGTTTGCGGGAATTTCGGGGGTTTGATCAAAGATGTCCGTGAGCGGGTACCGATCTTCCATTTGCAGCGCCATATACATGCGCGGCATGACAGGGAAATGATAATTCATGTGGCACTCATCACCATCGCCAAAATAAGATGCAGCGTCTTCAGGCCACATGTTGGCTTCGGCCAATAACATAGTGCCCGGATAGTGATCGTCAACATGTTTCCGAAGCTTCTTTAAAAAGACATGCGTCTCGGGAAGATTTTCGCCATTAGTCCCCTCGCGTTCGAACAAATAAGGCACGGCATCCAGTCGGAAGCCGTCAACACCCATGCTACACCAGAAGTCGAGGATTTTGAATATCTCCGCTTGTACCAGCGGGTTATCGAAGTTTAGATCAGGTTGATGGTGAAAGAACCGATGCCAATAATATTGGCCGGCGACCGGGTCCCACGTCCAGTTGGAAGTCTCGGTATCCTGAAAGATAATACGTACGTCACGATATTTGTTCGCATCGTCGGTCCAAACGTAAAAGTCGCGTAACGGCGAACCGATCGGTTCCTTCCGGGCGCGCTGGAACCAGGGGTGTTGGTCGGACGTATGGTTGATGACCAGCTCCGTAATAACTTTCAGGTTTCGATTATGGGCTTCGTCCAGGAATTCCTGGAAATCCGCCAGGGTACCGTACGCCGGATTAACACTATAGTAGTCGGCGATGTCATACCCATCGTCGCGCAATGGCGACGGATAAAATGGCAATATCCAAATGGCCGTTACGCCGAGGTCCTGGAGGTAGTCCAGTTTCTGAAGCAGTCCTTTGAAATCGCCTATGCCATCGCCATTTCCATCGCGAAAGGCTTTGATGTGTACTTCGTACAATACGGCGTCCTTGTACCAATGAAGCTTGTCGTCCGTGATACCTTGTTGCATACCTAAAAGGATTTTGAAATTGAGCCTATCCAACGGCAACACGAAACGCATTGGGCGATTCCGGGAGCCTCACGAGGTGTTACTACAAAAGCGTACCAGGCTCCTTTTTGGGCACCAGACTCCCTGGTTTTTCGAAAAAAATCAGAAAATCGCACTTAATTTTCTCTGGACGTTTGCGGAAATACATTCTTCCATTATTTTTGCAGCCTCGTTTAGCACTTCAACGAAGTTTAAACAGGCCTCCTTAGCTCAGCTGGTAGAGCAACTGACTTGTAATCAGTAGGTCGTTGGTTCGATTCCGACAGGGGGCTCTCCTAACAATCAGGCAGTTACATGAAATGTAGCTGCCTTTTTTTGCTTTATAAGCGCAGTTGAGTTATGCCGTGTAGCGTATGAAAATCAATAAAAATCTTCAACCGTTAAATCCCTTCGCGCAAGAGAGCGCCCAGATATACCCGCTCCCTGAACTGAGGTATTAAGACATATTTTTTTGCTTTCGTCAATCCAAAGCCATGGGTTAAAGAATTCTCGTTGACGTTGCGTTCCAATACGGACATCACACACCTGATGGTTCCTCCGGTAACTGGAGAAGAAGAAATGAAAGACGAGACAACCCGATAGCCGCCATTTTGTTTTAAGAATGTAGCCGGGTGCCAGTCTGCTCCATACTCCCAACAACCTGGGTTCACGCTTGATCCGGGGATGTTTCACCCTATATAGTAATAGATGATCCGTGGTTCAACCATGGAACATCTATGGAGGAACGCTGTAGCAGACTCGAAGGAAGGGGGTCTTTGGGTGGCCTTCCAACACCAATTTTTCGACCTGCCGCGAAATTTTTTTCCCCACCCTCACCGCGTTAAAACAACGCAAAAATTCTCTTTCCATCCTGTCATATCTTATACATCATGTGACCTACATGTGATCTCGACGTGACTCCTCACAATGCAGTCATCGCAACCAATTAAATTAGTTTATAAAATCTATTTTAATTAGTTTAAAGGAAATTTTGTAGGGATGTGGGAAAGAATTCAAGAGAAGCTCGAAATTTTAGCCGACGCCGCTAAATACGATGTTTCTTGCTCGTCCAGCGGCAGCAAGCGGGCTAACGCCAACAAGGGCATCGGGAATACGACGGGCACAGGCATTTGCCACAGTTATACGGAAGACGGACGGTGCGTGTCGTTATTGAAGATTCTGCTGACCAATTATTGTCTGTATGACTGCGCCTACTGTGTGTCGCGCCGGAGCAATGACATTCAACGCGCGGGTTTTACGGTGAATGAAGTGGTGGCTCTCACCATTAACTTCTATCGTCGGAACTACATTGAGGGACTCTTCCTCAGTTCCGGTATTTTCAAGAACCCCGATTACACCATGGAGCGTTTGGTGCGCGTAGCCAAGACGCTCCGCACACTGCATCGATTCAATGGGTACATTCATCTGAAGACCATCCCCGGATGCAGCGAGGAGCTTATTCATGAGGCCGCATTGTATGCCGACCGTTTGAGTGTGAACATCGAGATGCCTTCGGAGCAAAGCCTGCGCCACCTGGCGCCGGAGAAGAGCAAGGAGTCGATCATTAGGCCCATGTCGTTTCTACACGACCGCATTACAGCGCTGGCGGATGAACGTAAGGTGATACGCCACACTCCTACTTTCGCCCCTGCAGGACAAAGCACGCAAATGGTTGTTGGCGCCAGCCCTGAAAATGACCTCCAGGTCATGACCATTGCGGACTCTCTCTATAAAAAATTTGGACTGCGGCGAGTTTACTATTCTGGCTATGTCCCTGTTTTGTCCGACCACCGCCTGCCGGCACCGGGTACGCCCGTTCCCATGATTCGGGAAAATCGATTGTATCAAGCCGACTGGCTGCTGCGATTTTATAAGTTTTCATTGCACGAGGTGCTCAATTCCCAAAATCCTCAACTTGATCTCGACATCGATCCCAAGCTGAGCTGGGCGTTTCGGAACCTCGACCAATTTCCGGTTGACATTAATAAGGCGGATTATGAAATGATTCTTCGTGTACCGGGCGTTGGTATCAACTCTGCTCTGAAGATCGTTGAGGCGCGGCGCTTTAAGAAACTAGATCTGACGGACTTGCGTACGCTGGGCGTCGCTTTCAACCGCGCTAAGCACTTCATCTGTACTTCCGACAATCGTCCGCGGGACGTTGTTGCCGCCGTGCTTCGCCAGCAGATTCTACATCAGAGTAAATACCAGCAGACGCTTACGACTCAACTGGATTTGTTCTCATGAAGGACCTATTGGTGTATGATGGAAGTTTTGCAGGTCTGCTTTCTGTGATCTTCGAAGTCTATGAACGCAAGCTGATAGACGTCTCGATCGTTCGAGAGAATCTCTATCACCCCCATTTATATGCGACGGTACAGGCCATCACCCGCGATGCACAGAAAGCCGCGCGCGTATGGCAAGGGCTTCAGAAAAAACTTACCACAGAATCCTCAGATCACTTTTATAAAAGCTTTCTCTCGGAGGAACGGGATATTGAAGATACACTCCTGGCTTTTACGCGCTATGTTCTATCCGCGCCGTCAGGAGCAGAACGAAACTTTGCGCACCCTGCTGTGTTGACTGTCATGCAATTGAGTAAGAAAGTTCATCGCGAAAAGCACCGCATGGAGGCCTTCGTTCGGTTCCAGCAGACCACTGACGGTCTGTACGTTGCAACCGTTGAACCCGACTTCAATGTGCTCCCGCTTATCGCCGGACATTTTAAAGACCGGTACGCCGATCAGTCATGGCTCATCTACGATGACAAGCGCAATTACGGAATTTTATATGATGAGAAAGCAGGGCAAGTAATGGAAGTGACCGGAGAGGCCGGCGAACCTACAACCTCTAACGATGATCAAGATATTGCGTCCAGCACTGTACACGATCATGAAGCTGCATACCAAACGCTTTGGAAAACGTATTTCCAAACCATATCGATTGCCGTGCGTAAAAATAAGAAACTACACCTACGCCATGTACCCACGCGCTATTGGCGCTATCTAACCGAGAAACAATAGCGCCTACTCGTGGCGTTATACGGTCCTCAACAGCTTCAACTGATCCTTCAGTTGTTTGAGGTGATCCGTCGCTTCTTTAATCTTCTCGTTGAACTCGCTGCGAACACTGTCCGCGTTTTGCGACCGCGAAAAGAACTCGAGGTTATTTTTCCACAGTGAGATATCGTTTTCAATCTTGCCAATCTTCTTGCGGATTGCCTGCTCCTTCTGGAAAATCTTGCGATCAGCCATCGGGTCGTTCCTCAGGTCGCTTAACTCGTTCTCTAACAAGAGCTTATTCTTATCCTCTTCGCTGAATCCCTGGATGGCTTCGACAAACTTATCGACAGCTTCGTGATAGCGATTCCGAATGGCCGTAATATCTTTCTTGGGAACAAAGCCAATTGCATTGAATTGATCTTGCAGTTCCTTCAACGCATCTGCCGACGCGGTGCCGTTGGCCGTATGTGTTTCTAATTGCTGACAAACCTGTTCTTTGGCGTGCAGGTTTTCGACCTGCTCGTTTTCCACTTTGCCGTGTTGCGTACGACGTTGTTCGAAGAAATGATCACAGGCCTCTTTAAACTCGGCAAACACTTTCTCACGAAACTTCTCAGGTACCGGGCCGACTTCCTTCCACTTTTGCTGCAAGCTTTTCAGCTCGTTGGAGGTACGC
>NZ_JAHESE010000237.1 GCF_018598175.1 Dawidia cretensis | reverse complement strand
TCCTTAAACAGATTTCGCCCATAAAGCAACAGCTAAAGCGAATCTTCGCCGATCCCGCACTAACTCCGGAAATATCGAACGGGATTGCTGGGCAGGGGTTGGTGCTAATTGAAACATTAGACATCTTAGACGACAGTGAGTTCGTTATCGGCACACTCAAAAAATATGTAAGCATTCTTCTTGACCAACAAGAGGCCGATGGATCTTGGAAGACAGAAAATTTGGTAAATAATGGATATTAAAATG
>NZ_JAHESE010000236.1 GCF_018598175.1 Dawidia cretensis | reverse complement strand
ATCGTGGAGGGCCCGCTGGACAAAACCCGAATCAACGTGCTGAAACAAGAGCCACTCCTGGTAACGATCCTGCGTGCAGGCCTGCCTTATTTCCAGGGATTCATCAATGTCTTCGACCGGGCCGACGCCGCGTTCGTCGGTGCCTACCGCGACGAGTTTGCCCACGAACTGACTGTACGCACGGAATACATCACGACCCCGGCGCTGACGGGCCGGGAAGTTATCCTCGTCGACCCGATGCTGGCC
>NZ_JAHESE010000235.1 GCF_018598175.1 Dawidia cretensis | reverse complement strand
GTCAAATATTATCTAACAGCAATTCAACATACACATCAGCAATTTAACCGGCTCATTGGCAAGCGACTTTTGACGTCCGAAGAATTAACGTCAGCGAAAACCGAACAATTCTGTACTGGGCTCAACCTCCGTTTTGAAGATAGCTTGAATTTTATAATTCGAAATGATGGATACCCCATTGACAAAACCGAATATTCTTTTTAGAAGATTATCTAAAGCCGGAGAATTGATCGAGCACCCCAAATA
>NZ_JAHESE010000234.1 GCF_018598175.1 Dawidia cretensis | reverse complement strand
AAACACTGCACTGAAGGGACCTGATAAAATAGTGATCACCGAAGCGGTCGCAAAACGATACTTTGGAGATGAGAATCCCATTGGAAAAATTATGCTACGCGGTTCTGAGCGCAGGGCATCGGAAGTTACTGGTATAGCGAAGAATCCACCACACAATTCACACATTGACTTTGATATTGTTCTTTCTGGCGAGTCATGGGAATACATGAAGTCCGTTCAATGGACTTCGAACAATCTGTATACTTA
>NZ_JAHESE010000233.1 GCF_018598175.1 Dawidia cretensis | reverse complement strand
CCGGCCTTGGCCACCGCGAAGTTATCGGTGGGGCCTTTGTAGTTCTTTTTAAGATACTTGTTGGCATTGTTGCCGGCATATAGCGCCGACATCTTCATCATGGTGTTGCTCACCTCCGCCAGCTCTTCGGCTGTTACTTTGCTTTTTACTTCGCCCTGCTCGTCCAGCAATACGTCGTAGTTGTTTACACCCTTGTTGGAGGCGTAGGCTGCACGGAAGTTAACGGTGGGCACGTCGCCGTTGGGA
>NZ_JAHESE010000232.1 GCF_018598175.1 Dawidia cretensis | reverse complement strand
TAATAAGGTTTCTTCTCGTAACGGCTGAGGAGCTAATTTTGGATAAATACAAGATGATCCTAAAAACAATAATTTTTTAACTCCATGTACATAGCTTTGATGAATCACATTAGATTCAATCATTAGATTGTCGTAAAGAAATTCTGCACGATAGGTGTTATTTGCTAATATTCCACCAACTTTAGCAGCAGCTAGAAATACATAATCTGGTTTATGTTGTGTATAAAATGTTTCAACTGCTGATTGA
>NZ_JAHESE010000231.1 GCF_018598175.1 Dawidia cretensis | reverse complement strand
GCTACGTCCTACTCTCCCAGGCAGTTTCCCACCAAGTACCATCAGCGCTAAAGAGCTTAACTTCTGTGTTCGGAATGGGAACAGGTGTATCCTCTTTGCTATTATAACCACATATTGCCTATTTATAAGACAAGTATTATATTAACATCTTTATTTTTAAATGTCAATAGTTTTGAAGTACTAAATAGTAATTGTTTTTACGATATATACTTCATCAATTGAAGTTAGTACTTTACATAGAGTTAAC
>NZ_JAHESE010000230.1 GCF_018598175.1 Dawidia cretensis | reverse complement strand
ACTCAGTACCAACATCGTATCGATTTGCTCAGAGAATGCCAGAGTCTTGCCAGTTAATTCATTTAACATTGGCAACATCAGATAGAATACTCCATAGGACAAAATCATGGCTATAAAGGCAAACAAAAAGCTTTCGGCCATAAACTGACTTATGAGCTGGTACTTCATTGACCCAAGTACCTTGCGAATACTGATCTCTTTTATTCTAGTAAATGATTGCGCTGTGCTAAGGTTTATGTAATTAATAC
>NZ_JAHESE010000229.1 GCF_018598175.1 Dawidia cretensis | reverse complement strand
CTGTGAAGGGTTATCAAAGACTCAACTCAGAGGCTATGCGAGTGATTAAACCAGGAGGCATACTATTTACGTTTTCATGTTCGCAGGTTGTTGACCGCCAATTGTTCTATGACTCCATCGTGTCTGCGGCTATTCAGGCCGGGCGACAAATAAAAGTACTTCATCATCTGTCGCAACCAGCGGACCATCCGGTTTCTATTTTCCATCCTGAAGGCGAATATCTTAAAGGACTTGTTCTTTATGTAGAAT
>NZ_JAHESE010000228.1 GCF_018598175.1 Dawidia cretensis | reverse complement strand
ACGAATAGGGATAGCCATACCCGGCCCGGCCGGTGGCCGGGTAATATTGATACAAACAGCATGGAGGGAGAGGTTGAGTCTTTTAAGCAGGGGGTTAATCGCAGGAGAAACCGCCTTCGATATACGCCGTCTTGGTGGCGCTCTTACGAAGTCCGTTCGCATCGTCGATGACTACGTCGCGGAGCCATCCCTTCGTGGCATCGCCCACGGCGATGTTGACAATGGATTGGTACGTACCATTCGTAGTCA
>NZ_JAHESE010000022.1 GCF_018598175.1 Dawidia cretensis | reverse complement strand
GGGATATACAGTAGACTCGTAAATCACGATATCGCCTTTTTTCAACACGCTGCCAACGGTCTTGCTGGCGCTTTGCAACGGACGGAGGTCGGGTGTCTTAAACTCGTCTACCGGCGTGGGCACCGTGATAATGAAATAGTTGACGTCTTTCAGGTCGTTTGTCTCGGACGAGAAGGTGAGGCCCGCCGAGCTCTTCAGCTCTTCCGGTTCTACTTCCAGCGTGCGATCATGGCCCTTGCGCAGCTCGGCGATGCGGTCCTGATTGATATCAAAACCCACTACCTGCAACTTCTTGCCAAACTCTACAGCCAACGGTAATCCTACATAACCAAGCCCAATGATGCTGATCTTCTCCATGTCTTTTATTATAAGCCGATTACAGGCTGATTTTGTAATATTCTTTATACCAGTCGATGAATTTGCCAATGCCGTCTTCGATCGGGGTAGACGGTTTAAAATCTACGGCCCGCATCAGGTCGTCTACGTCGGCAAAGGTTGCCGGCACGTCGCCATCCTGGATCGGCATCAGGTTTTTGATCGCTTTCTTGCCTAATTTCTGTTCGATCACTTCAATGAAATACATCAGCTCCGTCGGGCGGTTATTGCCGATGTTGTAGATGCGGTAAGGAGCAAAGCTTGTCGCCGGGTCGGGCTGCATGCCGTTCCATTCCGGGTTAGGAGTAGGGATATGCGTTGTCAGGCGGCTGATGCTCTCCACGATGTCGTCCACGTACGTAAAGTCGCGGCGCATCTTGCCCTGGTTATACACGTCGATGGGCTTGCCTTCGATGATGGCTTTGGTAAAGATGAACAACGCCATGTCCGGACGGCCATACGGACCGTATACCGTAAAGAAGCGAAGACCAGTAGTGGGTAGGTTGAACAGCACCGAATAGGTGTGGGCCATAAGCTCGTTCGACTTTTTGGAAGCCGCATACAGCGAAATGGGGTGATCCACGTTGTCGTGTACCGAGAATGGCATCTTCGTGTTGGCGCCATAGACGGAGCTGGACGAAGCGTACACCAGGTGCTTGACCTGGTTGTGACGGCATGCCTCCAGGATATTCAGAAAACCGTGCAGATTGCTTTCCAGGTATGCGTGGGGATTCACCAGCGAATACCGTACACCGGCTTGTGCGGCCAGGTTGACGACATAGTCCGGTTTTTGCTCTGAAAAGATTTTATTAATGCCTTTTGCGTCGGCCAGCTCAGCTTGAATAAATGTAAAAGCAGGCAGTTTCTTGAGTATGTCAAGACGGGAATGCTTCAGGGTTACATCGTAATAATCGTTGACATTGTCAATCCCGATCACCTGGAAGCCCCGGTTTACAAGTTTTTGCGATAAGTGGAATCCAATAAATCCGGCTGCGCCTGTTACCAGTACCTTATGTGTAGACGTCATTAATTTTCGTTAAAACAGCGCCAAGGTAAGCGAATTTGAGGTAATATTAAAAATCTGCTAAACTTGCACCCTCATTACATCCCTATGGATAAAAACCTGTCTGACGAGATTGACCTGATGGAGCTTTTGGCCAAAGCTTATCGAAGCATAAAACGACACCTGGCGCTCTTCATTGCGCTGCCCCTGGCGGGCGCGGCCCTGGCACTACTCATCTCTTTTAATGCACAGGACAAATATTCGTCCAGCATGATGCTCTCCACCGACCTGATCAGTAAGAACGAGACGGAGTTTATCGTAAAGGAGCTCGAGGCGGCAGACTCTATTATGCCGGGACTCACGATCGAGGAGGCCAGGCGCCTCATAAACCTGAAGTTCACGGTGGACAGCAGGACCGAACGAATTCCGGTTCGCAACGAAGTCGTCATTGACCGGGAAGTGGTTTTTCTAAAGATCACAGCCGACGTGACAGACCCTTCCATCTTCCCGTCGCTGGAAAAGAAGTTGATGCGTTACATGAACTCCATCGACCCCGTCGTGCAAAACCGCAAGCGGCAGGAGGTCTTACATCAAAAAATGATTGCTAAGCTCGATTCGGAGATTGTCACGCTCGATGGCATCCGCCGGCAATCGGACAGCAGAGCCATGGCAGGGTACATCAACCCGGCGTCGCTGTTCTCCAAAACGGTAGAGCTATACGAAGACCGCACACAGCGTGAGCTTCGTTTACAAGACGTAGCCAACGTGCACCTGACCAAAGGTTTTGGCTCGCTCATGAAAGACTCCAGGCTGTCGCGCACCGTCACCTGCATCATGGGCATTATTGGCGGCTTTTTCCTGTTCGCGCTCATTAT
The DNA here is from genome assembly GCF_018598175.1 of Dawidia cretensis. Classification (GTDB taxonomy): domain Bacteria; phylum Bacteroidota; class Bacteroidia; order Cytophagales; family Cyclobacteriaceae; genus Ohtaekwangia; species Ohtaekwangia cretensis. The sequence goes on along the minus strand of NZ_JAHESE010000022.1, from coordinate 120,706 downwards.
GTTTGTACAGTACTTCAATCAGTACAACCGCTCACTGAACGAATAAGCCGGCATGCTGCTGACACTCATACGAAAGGAATTTATGCTCGAGCTGCGCCGCAAGGCCGTGATCTCGGGCATAGGCCTGTACATGTTCAGTCTCATCTTTATTTGCTACCTCACCTTCAGCCTGCGGCAGAACTCCATCAACGAAGCCACCTGGTCGGCGCTGTTCTGGCTGGCCATTCTCTTCTCGGTCGTGAATAGCGTTGCCAAAAGCTTCATTGGCGAGAAGCGGGGCGTCTCCATCTACTATTACACATTGGCCAGTCCCTACGTTGTAATCCTCTCGAAGATTCTGTACAACACACTGCTCTGCCTGGTGCTCTCGCTTACGGGTTATGGGCTGTTTGCCCTGTTCATCGACAACCCGGTACAAGACACGCTCTACTTTTTACTGACGTTGGTATTGACGTCGATGGGGTTTTCCTCGGCGCTGACACTCATCTCGGGCATTGCCGCCAAGGCGAACAACAGCCACATCCTGATGGCCGTGCTCAGCTTTCCCGTGGTCATTGCCATCCTGCTGATGGCCATTCGCCTGACCAAAAACGTGCTGGACGGCATCGACCGCAGTGCCAGCCTGGACGAGCTGCTCAACCTGCTGGCAATTAATTGTATCCTCACCGCACTGGCGTATTTGCTCTTCCCGTATATTTGGCGCAGCTAACAGACCTTTGAAACGCGGGCATGAAGAATTGGGTTAAAATACTGGGAATCTGCTTATTGCTATATGTGCACACGGCAGGCCTCCTGGCCGAGGTTCCCCGGCTGAACATTCTGAACGAAACCGTCCGGGCCTTGTACTTCCACGTACCCATGTGGTTTGGCATGACCTTCTTATTTACCATGTCGGTCTACTATGCCGTCCGCTACCTGCGCAACCCCTCACCCGAGCTCGATCGCAAAGTGCTGGAATATGCCAACGTAGGCACCGTATTCGGCATATTGGGCATTTTCACCGGCATGCTGTGGGCCAACTACACGTGGGGCTCACCGTGGCACGGCGACCCCAAGCAAAACGGCGCCGCCATCGCCCTGCTGGTATACCTGGCCTACTTTGTACTCCGCGGCTCACTCGACAACCAGGAGCAGCGCGCCCGCCTCAGCGCTGTCTATAATATCTTTGCCTTTGCGGCCATGGTCCCGCTCATATTTGTGATCCCCCGCATGACAAGCTCCATGCACCCCGGCAGCGGTGGCAACCCCGGCTTTAACGCCTACGAGCTGGACTACCGCATGCGGATGGTCTTTTACCCCGCCGTGGCAGGCTGGATCCTGATTGGCCTCTGGATCACCTCCCTGCGCATCCGACTCAAAACCGTGGAAGAAACGATAATAGACATAGAAGATGAAAAATAAGCTCATGACCGCCCTCCTGTCTTTATTTACCATCCTGACGGCCCAGGCCCAGGCAGAGGTTGAGATGGCCGACACCATGCGGTCGGAAGGAAAGATCTATGTGGTCGTCGGCATTATTCTGATCGTACTCGTCGGCCTGATTGTATACCTCGTACTGATGGACCGCAAAGTATCGCGCCTCGAAAAGCAACTTTCTGATAGACAGCGCTAAAACCGCACAACATCGCTATTCCCCGACTGACTTTTTTCAGTTGAAATTCCCTTACATTCTAGGCTTTTGTGTCTAATTTTGCGCTGCCTTTGAAAGGGAGGAGGGAATTATGAAGAAATCGCACATTTTAATCATTGTGGTCATCGCCGTCGCCATCGGTATCATGGTAGGCACTGCCGGCGATGCCAGCACATACGTGAATTTCGACGAGGCGTACAAACTGGCATCCACCGGTAAGACAAAAGACATACACGTGGTCGGCCAGCTGAAAAAAGATGCCGGCGGTCACATCGTAGGCATTGAAGAAGGTGCTGACCGGGTATCGTTCTCGTTCGTCCTGGTAGACGATGCCGGCAAAGAACAACGCGTGGAATACAACGAGCCCATGCCGGCCGACATGCTTAAATCTGAAAAAGTGGTGATTGTCGGCAGTTATGCAGGCGAACGCTTTAAAGCCAGCAAGATCATTCTGAAATGCCCCTCCAAATACCAGGAGCAAAGTATCAATGCATAAGGGCACGCGGCATAGCTTCCGGTTGGGCCGCACTATTATTTTCTTTTTTTGTCAAATCGCTACGGCAATATCATGATGCACTATTGGGTTGGTAACCTCGGTCACTTCTTTGTCATTACGTCATTTGTCACGGCCATCGCCGCGGCCTTCTCCTACTTCCGCGCCGCGGGCATAGAAGATCTCCACAACAAAAACGCCTGGGTCATCAACGGCCGCATAGGCTACTACCTGCACGCCCTGGCCACCGTCGGCATTTGCGTGATGTTGTTTGTGATAATCTCCAGGCATTACTTTGAATACCACTACGCGTACAGCCACTCCGATAAAAAGCTGGCGACCGACTACCTCATCTCCACCTTCTGGAACGGGCAGGAAGGAAGCTTTCTGCTGTGGATGTTCTGGCAGGCGCTGCTCGGCATTATATTGATCCATACCAACAAATTCTGGGAAGCCCCCGTCATGACCGTGTTTGCACTCGTGCAGGCCTTCCTGGCGTCAATGATCCTCGGCGTCGTGCTGCCAGGCATCGCGGTAAAGATCGGTAGCTCGCCGTTTATTCTTCTGCGTGAAGTAATGCACGACGCGCCCATCTTTAAGACCAATCCCAACTTCATTCCCGAAGACGGCACCGGCCTCAACCCGCTGCTGCAAAACTACTGGATGGTCATTCACCCGCCCACCTTGTTCCTCGGTTTTGCCACGACGTTGGTGCCCTTCTCGTTTTGTATCGCCGGCCTGTGGTTTAAGAAATATCGCGAGTGGATTCGCCCCGCGCTGCCATGGACGTTGTTTAGCGCCGCCATACTCGGCCTTGGCATTCTAATGGGTGGCTACTGGGCCTATGAGACACTCAACTTCGGCGGCTATTGGAACTGGGACCCCGTGGAAAACGGAGTATATGTACCCTGGCTTGTGCTGGTCGGTTCTATCCATACCATGATCTCGTACAAGAATAGTGAGACCTCGCTAAAGGCTTCTGTCATACTGGTGATCGCGACGTTTGTCCTGATCTTATACTCTACCTTCCTGACGCGCAGTGGCGTGCTGGGCGACACGTCGGTACACTCTTTTACCGACCTGGGCCTGTCAGGCCAGTTGCTCACCTACCTGCTGTTCTTTGCCGTCGCGGCGATTGTGTTGGCCATTGTACGCTGGCGCGAAATACCGTCCAGCAAAGAAGAGGCAGCAGTATACTCCCGCGAGTTCTGGATCTTCATCGGTGTGATCACGCTATGCTTCATGGCCTTCCAGGTGTTGATCCCCACGTCGTTCCCGGTGTGGAATCAATTTGTTGGATTGTTCGGCATCAAATCTTCGCTGGCTCCTCCCGGCGATCAGATCGCCTTCTATTCTAAATTTCAGTTGTGGTTTGCGATCGTCATTGCCACCCTCTCGGGCGCCGTACAGTTTCTCTGGTGGAAAAAGATCGACCTGAAGACCTGGATGCAGCAGCTCTTTATACCTTTTGTGGTAGCGCTGCTGGCAACGCTCATCATTGTCAACGTCCGCAAGGTATTTGACATTCGGTACGTGCTGATGTTGCTGACGGGGTTGTTTACCATCTGTGCCAATACAAAAATTCTTATCCAGCTCCTCCGCACAAGTGCCGGTCTGTCGGGTGGCGCCGTGGCGCACATCGGCGTCGGCCTGATGCTGATCGGTGTCATGTTCTCGGCCGGCTACTCAAAAATTGTCTCCCTGAACAACACGGGCATGATGATCTCCAAAGATTTCAGCGACGAGTTTAACCGCGACAACCTCATTCTGTTTATCAATGAACCCCGCACCATGTGGGGCTACGACATCGAATACATGGGCGAGCGCCTATCACCGCGTTACCACGCTGGCTATGTACGCCGTAGCGATGTGGTCGAGACCCTGGACAAAGATTTGGTTATTACCAAAATTGCTCAGAACCTGGGTGGCATCGCGTATCAAGCCGGCGATACCATCGGCGTCAAAGGTGAAGATACCTACTACGAAATACAGCTTCGTAAAAACGGTAAGACCTATGCCCTCTATCCGCGGGCGCAGATCAATCAGGAGATGGGCGGCATGCTGGCATCACCCGACATCTACCGCACCGTCAGCGCCGATCTGTACACGCACGTGTCGTCGGTCATGAATACCACCGAAGAGAAGGAGTGGAGCCCGCTGCAAGAAGATACCGTTCGTCAGGGCCAGCAGTTTTTTGCCAACGACTATGTCACCGTACTCGAATCGGTCGAGCGGGTCCACACCGTAGAAGGTGTTACCCTCGGTGATGAGGACGTAGCCGTGAAGGCGCATATCAAAGTACAGGGCGAACGTGGCGTATATGTGGCCGAGCCGCTCTTTGTCATCAAAGACAAAATGGTGGGCCGCATCTCCGACGAAATCAACGACCTGGGCCTGCGCTTTACATTACTCAGCATCCACCCCGAGAACAACACCTTTACCGTGGGTGTCAACACCCGGCAAAAGGATTGGGTCATTATCAAAGCCATGGAGAAACCGTTCATCAACATCCTGTGGATCGGTACCCTCGTACTGATGTTCGGCTTTGGCATCGCCATGGTGCGTCGCTTCCGCGAGTTCATCAAGATGAGAGCGAAGGGCCAGGAGTAATCAGCATCGCAATACCGTACATGGCACCACTGTTACACCAGTGGTGTCAATGCTTTTATGTTAAGCTCCGTCCGCTTATATTGAACGCGTGAATTTGCTATGCGATTATTTCATCGGCGATAACCTACGCCGCGAACCTGACCTATTAAAGCAGGCAAGCATCCGGCTGGTGTATCACATCCTCATGGCCGCCATTATTTCGCTGGTATTTTTCTTTACCATCTACATCATCAAGCGGTACGATGCCCAGCTCATCAAGAACCTGATCATCTTCGCCCTGTTTATCGGCACACTTTTCTACATCAAGTATACCGGATCAATCCGGTTTGTATGTCATTTCCTCGTCATCGTTTCATGGTTGAACAACAACATCAACATCTACCTCTTCGATGATTTTAACTTCATTGTAGCGCTGTTGACCGTGGCAGATATCATCTTTGCCTTTCACACCTTGGGTAGTCGCGCGGGTTTGATCTACTCGCTGTTGCACTTTCTACCCATTTTGGCGCACTTCATGATCAGTCATGCGGGCATTCACCTGAATCCCGGGCCGCCGCAACAGCTGGCCTATACGGAAGGCATCCTTATGCTACTCCTCGTTTTCTTTATCATCGTCTACCTCATCTATCATTACCACCAGGCGTACGAGCTGGCGCGCCGCGCCATTTTACAGCATGTCGAGGATCTGGAAAAGGCACGCGCGATCGCCAACGCCATGAATAAGCTCAAGGCGAATTTCCTGTCCAACATGTCGCACGAGATCCGAACACCCATCAACGGCATTCTAGGCCTTAGCCAGGTGATCGCCCTCGAATCGAAGGAGGAAGACACCCGCAAGTATGTAGCGATGCAACAGCAAAGCGGCCGTCGCCTGCTCGACACCATGACGAGCATACTCGAGCTGTCGCGTCTCGAGGCCGAGCAGGAAGACCCCAAACGCAAGTCCGTAGCCGTTAACCCCCTGGTGGAACAATGCCTGGCCGCTGTCGAGGGACGCGCCCGCGAGAAAAGACTCGACATTACCTTCCGGCCCTGTCCCAACGCCCCGCAAGGACTATCAGACGAGCACATGCTGCGACAGGTCATTGCCCACGTCCTGGGCAATGCAGTAAAGTTTACCGACAAAGGCAGTATACTCGTAGAGACCCGCCTGGCGGAGGCCGACCCCGGCATGATCATGATTCGCGTAACCGATACCGGCATTGGCATCGCCCCCGAGTTTATGGCCCGCATGTACAAACCCTTCGAGCAGGAAAGCACCGGCCGCAGCCGCAGCCACGAAGGCACCGGATTAGGACTTGCCCTGGCGAAGAAGTACATTCAGTCACTGAAGGGCGAAATACGCGCCCAATCAGAAAAAGGCAAAGGCAGTGTATTTACCATCCTGCTACCCGCCCATACACCTGCACCATGAAACGCATCCTATACGTCGAAGACGACCTGATCAACGCGTTGGTCATGGAGAAACTTTTTAAAGAAACGTTTCAGATTACGCACGTGGAGAGCGGTGAACGTTGCCTGGAGACCCTCGCCCGGAAAAACTTCGACCTGATACTGATGGATATCAACCTGGGTCCCGGCCAGATGACCGGCGTCGACGCGCTGCGGGCCATCCGCAGCGAGCCCGCGACAGCCGGCATACCGGTGGTGGCGATAACCGCCTATGCCTTTGCCCACGACGAAGAACGGTTTCTGAAAGAGGGTTTTACCGGCTACATTCCCAAGCCCCTCGACTGGCGTACGTTGCCCGAAAAAATCGACCAATATTTTGCCCGGTAGTTTTACTTCCTGGGGGTTTTCGTAATTTCAAAGCTTTAGTGATAACCGATCGTGCTGTTGAATTCACGTCCCCCGTTGGCGGAGCGCATGCGCCCGGCAAAGCTCGATGAGCTGATAGGACAAGAACATCTTACAGGCCCGAATGGCGTCATCCGCCGGGCCATACAAATGGGGAGTATCCCCTCCATGATCTTCTGGGGTCCGCCCGGCGTCGGCAAGACCACCCTGGCCAACATCATTGCCCACGAAGTAAAGAAACCCTTTTATACCCTCAGCGCCATCAATGCCGGCGTCAAAGACGTACGCGACGTGATTGAAAAAGCCAAACACTCGCAGCGTTCCATCCTGTTCATCGACGAGATCCACCGTTTCAATAAAAGCCAGCAGGACGCCCTGCTCGGTGCCGTCGAGAAAGGAACGATCACATTGATCGGTGCCACCACCGAAAACCCTTCCTTTGAAGTAAACAACGCCTTGCTGTCGCGTTGTCAGGTATATACTTTACGCGCCCTGACGGAAGACAAGCTGCTGGAGCTTGTACACCAGGCCCTGACCCGCGACGAAGAGATCAGGACGCGCAACGTTGAAATACGCGAGCACCAGGCCCTGCTCAACATCAGCGGCGGCGATGGCCGCAAGCTCCTCAACCTGGTCGAGCTTATTACAGATGCCGTGCCCGGCGATATCGTCATCACCGACGAGCTGGTGATGGACCTGGCGCAGAAACACATCGCCATCTACGACAAGAACGGCGAGGCGCACTACGACATCATCTCCGCCTTTATCAAATCTATCCGTGGCAGCGATCCCAATGCCGCCTTGTATTACCTGGCGCGCATGGTAGAAGGCGGCGAAGATGTAAAGTTCATCGCCCGCCGATTAGTCATACTGTCGTCGGAAGATATAGGCAACGCAAACCCGACAGCGCTTATTCTGGCCACCAATACCTTTCAGGCCGTGAACATCATTGGCTACCCGGAGGCGCGCATCATTCTGGCACAATGTGTAGTATACCTGGCCAGCTCGCCCAAGAGCAACGCAAGCTATATGGGCATTGGCAAAGCGCTCCAGGTGGTGGCCGAGACCGGCGACCTGCCCGTGCCGCTGCAGATTCGCAATGCGCCCACCAGGCTCATGAAAAACATGGACTACGGCAAAGGCTACCAATACGCGCACGACTTTGAAAACAACTTCGTCTCCATGGAGTTTTTGCCCGACAAGATCAAAGGCACGAAGTTCTACGAACCAGGCAACAACCCACGCGAAGAAGAGCTGCGCAAGTACCTGCGTAACCTGTGGAAAGATAAATATCGATACTAACCCCGGCCGGCCGCCATGCAACAGATACTCTTCGACTCATCGCCCGCTTACCTGCTACTGTGCCTCGTACTGGCCGCAGCGCTGGCGTACCTTATGTATCGCGCCAGCCACCCGTGGAGCAAAACGTGGAACCGCATCCTGCTCGGCCTGCGCGCGCTGCTGCTCTTCCTGCTGCTCTTCCTGCTGCTGGGACCGATCATACGGCAGATCAACAACCTGTTCGAGAAGCCCGTGTTCGTCATGTTATATGACGACTCTGCCTCGGTGCGGGAAGCAACCGACTCTACCGTATTGCGCAACGTAGAACAAAAATTGCAAGCCACGCAGCAAGCGCTCGAAGAACAGGGCTACCAGGTAGTACGCACCGGCCTGGCCGGTACGCCCCTTGACAACGTGGCGTATACCGCGCCGACCACCGACCTGACGGGCGCATTAAAGAAAGTAGCCAACCGCTATGAAGGGAAAAAGATTGCCGGCGTACTGCTGGCCTCCGATGGGATCTATAACACGGGGCTTTCGCCGCTCTACGCAGCCTACGGCTTTCCCGTCCATACACTGGGCGTGGGTGATACGCTGCAGCGCATGGACATTGCCATCAAGAACGTGGCCTATAACAAAATTGCCTACCAGGGCAACCAGTTCCCCGTGCGGGTGGAAGTCATGGCGCGCAACGCAGGCAATCGCCCGGTGCAAGTGTCGCTGCAGCAACGCGGCCGGGTGTTGTCGCAGCAAACCAAATCCGCCAACGGCGATCAGCTATTGGTATACGACTTTCTCGCCGCCGCCAACGACCAGGGTATCCAAAAGCTCGACGTAGAAGTAACCGTCCTGCCCGGCGAGTTCAACACGCGTAACAACCGCGCATCGATCTTTGTGGAGGTAGTAGAAGGCAAGAAAAAGATATTGGTTGTTGCCCCCGCCCCACACCCTGACTTGAAAGCGCTGCGCGAAGTAATCGAGCAGAACGCCAACTACGAATATGTATTGCACATACCCGGCCTCGATGAACAACCGGCCAGTGTATTGCAATCAGATCAAACAGACCTCGTCATCTTCCACCAGGCACCCGACCTGCGCGGCACCACCCGCGAGCTCTTCCTGCGCTTGCTGAAGACGAAAGCCTCGGTCTTCCTCATCCTCGGTGAGCTGTCGGATCTGCGCCTGATCGCGCAGCAGAACATGCCGCTGAAGCTCGACGGCATGCCCCGCGAGTTCGACGACGTAACGCCTGTAGTCAATCCCGCCTTTCCAAACTTTGAGCTGTCGGCCAGTGCCACGTCGCTGCTGACAGACTATCCGCCGCTGTCGGTACACTTCGGCAAGATCAACGTGCCGTTGCAAGCGGCACCGTTGTTATACCAACGCATCGGCAACCTGGCCACGCAAAAACCGCTGCTGGCGGTAAGTGTACAAGATGCACGTAAGACCGGTATATTGTTGGGCGCCGGCATCTGGCGCTGGCGCCTGAACGAGTTTGACCGCACGGAACATACCGAAGCCTTTGACGAGCTGTTTGGCAAGCTGATCCAATTCCTCAGCACCACGGACGACAAACGCAAGTTCCGCAGCTATCCGCTGCAGCAAGAGTTTTCCGATACGGAAGCCGTGGTCTTTGAAAGCCAGGTATACAACGATCTCTTTGAACCGGTCTATGGTAACACCATCGCCTTGTCATTGACCGATGAAAAAGGCAAGAAGTATGATTACTCGTATGTACTTAGCCAGGGCAACAGCCAGTATTCCATCGGCGGATTGAAAGAAGGAGTATACCGGTATAGCGCGCGCACCACGGTCAATCAAAAGGCAGAAGAAGTACGCGGCGAGTTTGCCGTCGTGCACCGCCAAACTGAGCTGCAAAACCTGACGGCCGACTTCGACCTGCTCCGCCGCATCTCGGCCAATAGCGGGGGCACATTCTACAACGTCGCCCAACTGGACAAACTACAAGCCGACCTACGCAAGACCGAGGCCACAAGTGTGATCCACACCGAAGAATCGTTCGAGTCGCTGGTCAACCTCAAGTGGGTATTCTTTGTGCTGCTGGTGCTGGTGACCGTCGAGTGGTTCTCACGTCGCTACTGGGGCAGCTATTAAGGCATGCCTGCCGGCGGGTCTTTCGTATCTCCCAAACTGTTCGTATTTTAGAATTACCAACCTTCCCATGAGTACAAGAAAGAAAATTCTACTGGCAGTGGTGGCCATCCTGGTGATCATGCAATTTATCCAACCCTCCAAAAATATTGCTCTTCCGCTGATCACGGACGACGACATTTCGAAGAAGTACGCCATACCCGAGGATGTCCACCAGATCCTGATAAAAAAATGCTACGACTGCCACAGCAACAACACCGCATACCCGTGGTACTACAACATTCAGCCGATAGCCTGGTGGATGGCGCACCACATCGAAGAAGGCAAAGAAGAGCTAAACTTCTCCACCTTTAAAACATATCCTGACAAGAAAGCAGCCCACAAGCTCGAAGAACTAGGCGAAGCCGTAAACGAAGGCTGGATGCCCCTGGACTCCTACCTTTGGATCCACCACGAAGCCGAAATCACAGAAGCCGACCGCACCGCTATAAATGCGTGGTTAAAGACGCTGCCAAAGTAACAACTGGTTCAAGTCTTCCGACCGAAGGGAGGCGACTTGCGTTAAGTCCCGATCTTATCGGGGGACCTGACCCTAATGCCAGTCTTTAGACTGGCGAGAGCCTGCACGTAAGGCCCAATATTTTATAGTAAAACTCTAAACAACTACAGATATGCGCTGGACAGGCAGAAGACAAAGCTCAAACGTAGAAGACCGTCGCGGTAGCGGCGGTGGCGGCATGCTCAAAGGCGGCCTCGGCATTGGCGGAATTCTGATCGTCGTGGTCATTAGCCTGGTAATGAAAAAGAACCCCCTGGAGGTTCTCCAACAGACCGGCGTTGGCACCGGCGGCACGACCACCGAAGAACGTGCCCCTCTCACTGCCGAGGAAGAAAAGATGGGCCAGTTTGTCGCCACGGTGCTGGCCGACACCGAAGACGTCTGGCACAAGCTCAAGAGCGACTACCGCGAGCCCACCCTCGTACTCTTTACCGACCAGGTAGCCTCCGGCTGTGGCAACGCCAGTTCCGCAACCGGCCCGTTCTATTGCTCGGCCGACGAGAAACTATACATCGACCTCAGCTTCTATGAAGACCTCCGCTCGCGCTTCCAGGCCCCCGGCGACTTTGCACAAGCCTATGTCATTGCGCACGAAGTAGGCCACCACATACAACACCTCATGGGCACAACCGACCGCGTACACAGCATGCGTGGCCAGGTCAGCGAAGCAGAGTATAACAAACAATCCGTACGCCTCGAGCTGCAAGCCGACTTCTTTGCAGGCGTATGGGCACACCACGCCCAGAAGATGCAGAATATACTCGAAGCGGGTGACATCGAAGAAGCGCTCGGCGCCGCTTCAGCCATCGGTGACGATCGCCTGCAGAAACAAGCCACCGGTGAGGTCGTACCCGACTCGTTCACCCACGGCACGTCGGCGCAACGCGTACGCTGGTTCAAAAAGGGCTTTGAAACGGGTGACATCAGTCAAGGGGACACCTTCAGTACCGACGACCTCTAAAAAATCACGCAGTAAAAAGTAGCGAATCCCCGCACTTGTTTGCCGTAGGTGCTGTTGTCAACACCAGACGACAATCCAATCGGTATGCAATTGAAATTAAGTGTGCTGGATCAGACACCCATCCGGCGGGGAAGCACGGCCGTAGAGGCCTTACAGGAAAGCGTAGCCCTGGCACGCCTGGCCGACAAGCTGGGCTATACACGCTATTGGCTATCCGAACACCACAACATCACCACGCTGGCCGGCGCCGCGCCTGAAGTCCTGATCGCACGACTTGCTGCCGAGACCAAACACATACGCTTTGGCTCCGGCGGCATCATGCTGCCGAACCATAGCACATTAAAAGTAGCCGAGAACTTTCGCTTGCTCGAAGCCCTCTACCCGGGGCGCATCGACCTGGGCATCGGCCGCGCCCCGGGTGGCGACCGCCTGACGGCCTCCTTGCTGAATCCCTCCAACACATTTGATCCGCAGGAATATTTAACCCAGATCATCGACCTCAAAGCATTTCTTTCCGAAGATGTCCGGCCCGGCACCGTACACGAAAAAGTAAAAGCCATTCCCCGCGTAGAGACCATACCCGACTTGTGGATGCTCACGTCGAGTGGCGAGAGTGCCTACCTGGCTGCCCATTTTGGTATGTCGCTATCGTTTGCACAGTTTATAAATCCCGTTGGTGGACCGGAAGCCGTTGCTGCTTATCGCAAATTATTTAAAGGTGACGGGTCACAAACGCCGCAGGCGTCCGTCAGCATCTTTGCTTTCTGTGGTGACACAGAGGAAAAAGCAGCGCAAGTACAAGCGGTAATGGACTATCGCTTGTTGAGTATCGAACGCGGAAAGATAGACGAGGCACCTTCGTACGAAGCGATCAAAGACTATGAGTATAGCCGTGAAGAGTGGGCCAGGGTGCAATACAATCGTATGCGGACGGTAACCGGTACGCCTGACGTGGTAAAAGAAAAGATCACGAAGCTCGCGGAGCAGTTTGCAGTAGACGAAGTAATGATAGCTACATTTGCCGACCATCACGAAGATCGTCTGCGCTCGTACACTTTATTAGCAGAGCAATTTTCACTCGTGCCGGCGCCAGAAGCTATTATGCGTTAGTTAGGCACAGCGTGATTTAAATTATATTGTCGTCGCACACGGTATATATTTGGTTTTCGCGGGGTGCGACTACGTAATTCATGTGTGAATTTCCCCTTCTTTAAAATTTTCTGATACTTTTGTAGGCCGCCACGGGAAACCAACGCTGGAAATTTTTACTAAACATACCATAACACTATGTCGACCGTACTTGGATACTCACAGGCAAAGATCGTATTCGATCATGCCAAGGCCAATCAGTATGCACTACCCGCCATCAACATTTCGAACTCCAACACCATCAACGCCAGCCTGGAAACGGCTAAGAGTGTAGGTTCACCTGTTATTATTCAATTCTCGAACGGCGGCTCGTCGTTCTACGCCGGCAAGTCATTGCCGAACAAGCAGCAAGAAGCTTCCATCCTGGGTGCTATCGCGGCTGCAAAATACGTACACGAAGTGAGCGATGCTTACGGCGTGCCGGTGCTGCTCAACACCGACCACGCTGCAAAGAAGCTCATTCCGTGGGTTGACGGCATGCTGGCAGAAGGCGAAAAATTCTTCAAACAAACCGGAAAGCCTCTATTTTCATCGCACATGCTCGACCTGTCGGAAGAGCCGCTGAAAGAAAACATCGAGACCAGCAAACGCTACCTCGAAAAAATGACCAAGCTCAACATGTTCCTCGAGATCGAGCTTGGCGTAACCGGTGGTGAAGAAGACGGCGTGGACAACTCGCACGTAGAAGCCTCCAAGCTGTACACACAGCCTGAAGAAGTAGCCTATGCGTACGAAGAGCTGTCAAAAATAAGCCCGAACTTCGTGATCGCGGCATCGTTCGGCAACGTGCACGGTGTATACAAGCCCGGTAACGTAAAGCTGGATCCTACTATTTTGCGCAACTCACAGGACTTCATCCAGAAGAAATTCAGCACGGGCAAGAACCCTGTAAACTTCGTGTTCCACGGCGGTTCAGGTTCTGAAGCAGAGAAAATCCAGGAAGCAATCGGCTACGGTGTCATTAAGATGAACATCGACACAGATTTGCAGTGGGCATTCTGGGACGGTATTCTGAAGTACTACAAAAAGAACGGCGACTATCTGCAAGGACAGCTCGGCAACCCGTCAGGCATCGATGCCCCGAATAAAAAGTACTACGATCCGCGCGTATGGTTGCGCGATGGCGAAACTACCTTCAAAGAACGCCTGACACAGGCCTTCCAGGAGCTCAATGCCCTGAATCGCAACGTGCCGCTCTAACAGCAGGCATAAAAAAATATACGGTAAGTCCACGGCCGCGTTTAACGCATAAGCCGTGGACTTTTTTGATGTTAGCTGTTTACGTCCGGGGCGCTGTTAATGATGTACTCATCCTGGCGCGTTATAGTGACGTTCTTCCATTTTCCGAGCTTACGTACCCGGCCGTCAAATAACAGGTCTCCTGCGCTCTTAAAGCGCTTATTCAGGTTATCCTGGATCACCCAAAGGCCGTCGATCTCGGGGTCTCCCGACTGCAACCGTACGGTATCACCATAGTGGAACTTGCCTTTCCAGCGTTTTAACAGGTCTCTTGACAGGGCCATCCAGCGAATTTCTTGCTTTAACAGCTTATCCGTGTCAATTCGTGCGTTGCTAGCCGTAATCAGGGGTGTTCTGTCACACTGACGTTTCTCCGGATTGTACACGGTTAGTGTTTCCAGCGTCACAGTTACCTCGTTATGGCCCAATAAAGTGGTTTTATGGCTGATACCCTTTGTGTATGAGCCGATTATCGGCATCATCATGAAAGCAACCAAAAACACAACAATTTTTGAAATTTTCATACTTAGACGTTTTCAAACATTCACGGGCTACTGAGAAACTTCCATGCCAAAAAATGTCATTTCACCCGTTATTAATACCCGATATATCAGGTAAACGGTTGAATTGTACGTTTTGCCACAAAAAAAGTTACATTTTGGCAAAAAACTGACATGTGGAAACGGCCAAAATGGCTGTAGAAAAACCTGACAGAATGGGGAGTTCTATCCTCATCAAAATGTCAGTAAAACACCGCAACGCCACCGCAACTAGCCGTTTTAGCGCCCGGTCTGACATAAACTATACCTATAGTATGTATATAAAAATATTTATACAGGCAGGTGGTTACCTTTCAGACAACGGATGTGTCTTTTCACGCTCGACAGTATAATTAAAAAATACCGTGATCATGTGTGCCTGCATACCATCGGTGCGATGGTACAGCGCATACCGCATTTCAATGTCATTAAACGTAATGGCTTTACCGCGTGTAAACGGCGCATAGCGAATACCTACACCCGGCTTGATACTTTCGAACGAAGAAAGATCATAGTCAGAAGTATAGTATGACTCCGAGACATCGTGTTTATTATAGGGCTTGAAGTAATCGGCACCTCGTTGTGTATAAAGTCGAATGAACGGTGTAATCGTAAATACGCGACTGATCTTCACCGCCGACTCCACATTCAACGCATGCGCGACAATGCCGAAGTCGTCGTAAAAGTAACGGTACGATGTGCGCAGCACCCACCGGCTGCCCAGGAAGGTATTTAACTGCAGGCCTACCGGTATTTTCAGCCGGCCGCTGGGAAGCTTTTCGATGCCCTTCGAACCATCGGTAAAATAAATGCGGTGAAACGGTGTCGAGAGTAATCCCTGCTGATACGTAATACCCGGATAGAGGCCCAACGTCATGCGCCGGTTAATAGTCTGTAGAAAACCCGCTTCGATGTTAATGGAATTACGCCGGTATTCATCAAACCAGTTTTTATACCGAAGCTCTTCCGGATATACCAGTTTCTGCGGATGGCCATTCTCCAAACGCCCCCAACGCAAGTCATCGAAGTATGCCTGCACCGCGAGCGACACCTCGCGCTGCTGCGATGGGTTGGTATAATTCCACGAAAGCCCACCGCCAATCGAAAGATAATCCGACTCGATGGAAAATGAAGCCGTCGCGCCTACATTCATACCCTGCGCGGATAACAACCGGCTGTAGCCTATACGGGCGTGACTGCGGGCATCAACCTTCGACGCCGACGACATCTCAAAGTCGATGCGATCGGTAGACGCCGAGCTGATCACATCCACACCGCCATCGAGGTGGAATGTATTGATGGAATCCTTGTTCACATCGATGGATACCTGGCTGGTATAAACTTGCAGGTCTTCCGTGCCTTGCCCACCCGTCACGGCCGAGTGGTCGTTGTCTTGTGTATAAAAAGAAAACAGCGCCTGCACATCGGTACGCGCAATACGCTTCTTTGCATAAGGCGTTGTTTGCTGGCCGAAGGAAGTAATGGTTGCTGCCAGAAGGGCTGCGGTGAGGTAACGTTTCTTCAAAGTCCTGGTTAGTTACATCCACATCCCCCACTGTTCTTGGTGCTGCCGCCGCCGGTAGCACCCTCACGGTATGCCTGCACGTTTTCCTCCATGCCGCGCGCACCCGGCTGGCCCGGTTGCATCTCGTGATCGTTCAGGTAAGCGCGCTGGTAAGGCTTCACACTTTCGCAGGCCAACAGCGTAACGCCGAGCGACAGACAGTAGAGTAAACGTTTCATGTGGCAGAGTTCAAAGTTATGGATAGGTGACGCGATGTGTGCAGACGGTTCTGGTCGTCAATGATCAGGCAATGTGTGTTGGGCAGTTGATTGATGAAGTGTACCCCTACCGATGGGCCCATGACGGTAATGGCAGTAGCCAACGCATCTGAAAGCTCGGCACTCGGGCTCACCACCGTCGCGCTTTTTATTCCCTGCACGGGCAAGCCCGTCTTCGGGTCAATGTTGTGCGAATACCGCACGCCATTCAGCTCAAAATATTGTTCGTAGTTGCCCGACGTTGCCACCGATGCCTGATGCACCGGTATCCAGGCAATAACACGGTCAGGTGCATTTGGATCGGCAATGCCCACCTTCCAGGGTGTGCCATCGGGACGCGTGCCCCACGCCGTCAGGTCGCCGCTGGCGTTGATCACACCACTGCGTATACCTTTCTGTTGCAGCACGTTCTTCACCTTGTCGGCCGCATAACCCTTGCCAATCGCCCCAAACCCCACGTGCATGCCCGGCATCGACAAATATACCTGCCCCGGCGCTGTCAACACGATCTTGTCCCACCCCACACGTTGCAGCGCAGCATCGATCGCTGCGCGACTGGGTAGCGTGGCGGGTTTGTTTCGAAAGTCATATAGCTTTTTTAATACCCCGGCCGTGATGTCAAAGGCGCCTTGCGTCAACCGTGCAATCTCGCGGCTGCGGTGGAGGATGGCGTATACTTCCGGATCTACTTCCACGGCATGGATACCGGCTGCGCGGTTCAGCTGGGCGGTTTGAGAGGTGTCCGAGAACTCCGTCAGCAGAGCCTCCATACGCCGCACCTCCGCGATCGCGGTGCCGATATGATCTTCGGGGTCGCTTGCCTCTGTCACCGTGACGAACTCGAAGGCAGAACCCATCAACCGGGCTTGCTTACGATGCTCCGTTAACGGCGCCACCATCATGGCAACAACAACGGTTTGATCTCGTCGATAAACTGCGCCGGCGACTCGTTGTGATAGTTCAATATCTTCACAACGTTACCGTTGTCGCGCAGCACCAGAATGTAGGGAAAGATGCCCGTGGGATTATACTTCTCGGCCAGCGCTTCGTTTTGTTTCCGGAGCGAATCCGGTTGGCGCGTACGCTGCGGGAAATCGGCCTTTAACAAGACCAGGTTGGCACCGGCAAACTCCTGGAAAGAATGCTCGGCCAGAATCTTTTTTTCAAAATGAATGCAGGGCGCACACCAGTCCGAGCCGGCAAAGACCAGCAACACCGGCCGGTGATGCTCGGCCGCTTGCTGAAAAGCTTCGTCCGCGTTTTCCTGCTGCGCCCATACAGCCAGGCTCGAAAGGGCGAAGCAGAGTGTCAGAACAAAAGGCAATCGGAAGCGTGTCAAGGGCATGTATTCGTTGCGGTAAACATAACGATTTTGGAGGGTAAAATGTTTCTTGACAAAAATCATAACATAGGTCTTACAGGAGGAGACGTAAGACCTGCAAAAAATAATGCAGGGCAGGGAAGAAAAAATAAAGAAGGCTGTCTTCTTGAGAAAACAGCCTTGCTTCGACTTGGGTTAATTGGTTTTGTTAATGTTTGGAAGCACAAAGTCGTCCAGGGGACTTGGTTGCTTCATCACCGCCTCGATATCGTCGGTCGTGCGCGGCGCATAGCTGGAGAGTAGTTCGTAGCCCGTCTTGGTAATGAGGTAGTCGTCCTCAATACGGACGGCAATACCCCACCATTTCTTGTCGCAGGCGCTGTTGTCAGGTATATAAATGCCGGGCTCGATCGTCACCACGCTGTTTTCTGCCAGCACATAAACACCGCGGTCGTGCACATCCAAACCAATGTGGTGCGACACCCCGTGCGGGAAGTAAAGGTGTTTGTCGGTAGGCGATTTGATAACGCCCAGGTCGGCCAGACCTTTGTTAATAATGTCGCGGCATACCACCGTCAGCTGATTCATGGGCAGGCCCGGCTTGGCGATCTTCATCGCTTCTTCCTGCGCCTTCAACACCAGGTCGTAGATCTGCTTTTGCTCAGTAGAAAACTTGCCGTTCACCGGAATGGTGCGGGTAATGTCGGCGGTATAACCATGGTATTCTGCACCCAGGTCCATCAGGATGAGCTCCTTGTTTGTCAGGGACGGTTTATAGTTGTCGATATAGTGCAAAATACAACCGTTGTGGCCACCTCCCACGATGGACGGATAGCCCAGGTCTTCAGCCTGATATTTCTTAAATACCAATTCGTGAATTCCCTGCACTTCGCGCTCAGACATGCCGGGCTTGATCGCCTTCATGACTTCCACCTGGCCTACGCACGAAACCATGACTGCCTTGCGCAGCAGGTCGATTTCTTCTTTTGTCTTGGTGCCACGCAGCTCGTCCATAATCGGCGCCAGCGCATCTTTGTCAAGGTTGTTCTTCTGCGCCTCACGCGATACAGTTAACGAGGTGCCCGGAGTAGGGTAGTTGGTTTTCTTTTTGAACTGGGCGATCAGATCATACAGATCCGACGTATCGTCCTGCTCGTCGCGCACGTCGTTTTGAAAGTCGAAGAACAGGATCTTGGCAAACTTCGAAAAGTCGAGGCTATACTTATCAAACTCGCTGTTGTTAAAAGCTTGCTCGAGGCCCAATTGCTCGCGTGTCTTCACGTCGCCCAGGCGGCGGCCGGTCCACATTTCATGAATGGGGTTACGCGGCTGTACGAAGATGATCTCGTCGTACTGCGAGCCATTGGCAGCGGTCTGTTTGTCTTTAAATACCAGCAATACGGCATGCGGCTCTTTGTACCCGGTCATGTAAAAGAAATCGGGGTCCTGGTGGTATACGTACTCCACGTCGTTGGCGCGGTTGCGCACGGGGTTGGCAAAGAACACGGCCACGGAGTTGGCGGGCAGTTTTTCGCGCAGCTTGGCGCGGCGCTCTTTGTGGAAGGTCGACTTCAGGAAGTCGCTCGGCAAGTCTTCATTCTGGGCGAAGACCGTAGCAGTCAGGGCTAATGATAGGAGTAAGGTTAGTGTTTTTTTCATGGTCAATGAGGTCTGACCGTAAATCTCGAAAAAAACTACAAGATCACCGTCACCCTCTTCAATATGCGGGAAAGGAAATAGTTTGAGTGGCGGAAGGGCATAAAAAAGGCCCGGTTGCTTACGCCGGGCCTACCAAAAAAGGTAATTTATTACCTAAACTTCACCTGTAAACTACCTATTGATTCAGTATCGTTGAGGATGTCGATTTGGTAAATGCCGGCTTCGAGTCGTTCCGAAGGGGTGAATACCATCGCCACCCGCTTGTAAGGATATTCTTTCAGTACCGTTTGGCGGGTCGAGGCCACGTACTTTGGGGGAATGCCGTCATTCACCACCGTGGTCGAAATTTTGCCGGCCTCCGCCGACAGCACCCGTCCCGCCGGGTCCGTGATGCGAAACTGCAGGTCTTCTACGCGCGAGGCCACATCCACGTGCACGACCAGCTTGCGTGTTTTTCGCGCGCGAAGCGTCAGCCGTTCGTTCTTACGATATGGCTCCACCCGCACATCTTTCACCGCCGACAGCCGCCATGCGTGCAGCTCGCCGGTCAGGTTCTTATTTTGTTGCAACAGCAGGGCGATGGTTTGCTCCAGGTCCTCTTGTACACGTAGCATACCTTTCTGCGATCGCCGGGCATCGGCCAGGTCCACCGCTTGCGCTTCGTGCTCGGTCTGCAAGGCTTCGTGCTGTTGCTTCAGACGTGTAGCCCCCGCATACTCCCGGCGCATAGCCCTGATCCGTGCATCGCGATCATTTACTTCCCGTGCCATACGGTCCACGTTGTATTGCAACGCGCCGTTCGTCTCCCGCAGCGTCGACAACGCCGCTTCCTGCTTGACAATCTCTTTTTCCAGCTGCAGCTTTTCCGACAGCATCGTTTCAGCCTTCAGCTTCTCCTCCCGCAGGCTCGCCTCCAACAATCGGACGCTGATACCTTCCGAAGCCATATAGGCTACCGTACCCGTCAGGAGCAGGATGGCGACCATTGCCGCTATTCCGAAAACTCTATTTTTACGCATAACGGACATGGTCGCTGCAGGCATCAAAGTAGAACAAAGAGGTTAAAGAGTACATTAAACCGGGATTAAAACGGCATTAAAATTTATCCGAACACCGGGAAGTTTCGCCGCACCCACTGGCTGCCGGCATACGACGTGATGTAATACAAGGTCTCTTTCATGCCTGGCATGGCCTTCCGCAAATACTTGCGCGCCTCAGGCATATTGCCCTGCAAATAGCAATACCGTGCACGGCTGCCATTAATACGCTTCAATGCCAGCGCCACCTCGCGCGGATAGCGCTTCTCAAAGCTCTCCAGGCACATCAGGGAGTAGTAATAATCTTTCTTTCGATACTCTGCGTTGAGTGACAGATTGCTGCCATCAACAACCCGCGTGACAACGTGCGCGGAGATTTCCGCGGAAGCGCGGTGCTCAAACAACCGCAGCGTCCAGTCGAAGTCCAGCATGCCGAAGTGCTCCTCAAATAAAACATGCTTCAGGTCGCGGTGTATCATGACTGTGCCGAGATACGTATTCTGCACATCGATCTTTTCTTTGCAAAGCTTCTTTAGAAAGGTCTCGTTGGGTTCGAAGAACCGCGTCATTTCCAGATTTTCGGCCTGGGTGTGTACACCGGTGTAGGTATTGGTCGTGCTATAGCTGCCGGTGACAATCGGTACATGCTCTGCTGCTTTCAGCTGGAGCCGGATTTTATGAGGTTGCCACAGGTCGTCGTGGTCGAGGAAACAGATATAGTCGCCCGTGGCGTGCCGCAGGCCGATGTTGCGACCTTTGTTGGGACCGCCGCTGTTGGCGGGTGTCGAGAAAAACTGCTGGATGTCCAGGTTGAACGTCTCGAGGATCCCGAGCGTGTCATCGGTCGAGCAGTCGTCAATGACGATCAGCTCCAACGTAAACGCTTTTCCAATGCCCTCCTGGCGCAACACCGAATTCAGCGTGCGCGCGATCGTCTTCTCGGCGTTGTAAGTAGTGATGATGACAGATACCTTTTTCATGACGCCAAATTGGCTGACACAGGTAAAGGCCGACTTAAAAGCAAATTAAAAGGGGGTTAAAAGAGGCGGTCCGGAGGCGGGCGGCAGCGATTCCGGGGTGAAGCCCGGAGCCTGGCCTGGCGTGAACTGGCTGACGGGAAAGTCCCTGGCCAATTTGCCTCGTTTGGGGGCCAAAAGACTGGCAAAAGACAGGATATCCAATATATAAGCAATAGTTAAAGGATAAATAAAGAATAGATATCCAATACTTAAATAGGTATTGAATATCTGTTATAAATCTCTTACTACATCTCTACTGAAATATTTAATATTCTGGCAGAAGACCAGCTTTTAGAAGACTTACGACCTCAAATTGCCAGGTATCTCGTTCTTATTGGGGAAACTACTTTGTAGGACTGGAATATCCAGCGAATTATACGGTGGCCGGAAGCCCTGGCTAGCGCCGCCAAAAGCTGGAATGTGAAAAAGGATAAATATTAGATATTTTGTTTGTAATAACCGGACCGTTGATTGTCGCTTTAGTCCATCAGATTTTATTATTAAATGCCCTTGCCATCGCGCTACGCTCCCACTTCGGTATTCCAATTTTTTCGGCTATCGATTCCCATTGAGAAACTACAGACTGAACAGTCATAATGATTTCTTTCGCTTTTTTGTCAGAAACCCTAAAGTAAGAGGCCACTTCCAGCGCAAGAGCTATTGATAGTGCATTGTCTTTGGTTGATATATTCAAACTAAGTCCTGTGCCGGTGGAAACCGGATTCATGTCATACGCTGGGGAAAGTGTCCATCCCTTTTCAGTCAAAAGGAATCCATGATTTCTGAGGTGATCGTCTGTATTGCTAATCGAGATAGAGAAAACAATCCTCGTCCAGAGCTCCTGAAGATCTGCATCTGGATTCGCTCCGTTTTGCATAATAAATTCAGCAAGATCAAGATAACTTACACCTGACGAATGATTCGTGCCGTCTGTATAGCCTAGCAAAGTCATTGCAGAGGCAAAATGAATACGTGCGCCTCGTGACGTTCTGTCAAATCTTTTAGTTATGAATGTATGTTTTTTGCTGTAGAATTTGCCTGTCTCTGATTGTGGAACTTTTATGCCCGCACCTCTCGCAAGGTCATGAGCAACTTTTTCCCAGCCCCCTATGTCGCGATCATCCCGAAGGCTAGGAAATTTGGCAATCCAGAGTTCGCCATTCTCGTCAAGAACACTTGCTTTTGGCCGCGCTCCACCAAGGGAAGAACCTGGAGTGAGAAGCAAATTTAACCACTTTAAATTTTCAGTATCATTTTCTGTGCTCTCCTCTAGTTTCAGACTGGCATGTTCCAATTCGCGAATCGACGTCCAAGGGGGTGTAGCCATGTAAGTATTACTATTTAAGAACGAGCCATCGATTGAATCTTTAAATCGAATGGCACCCATTCGGTGGCCATCATATACTCCAAGAAGATAGTCAGTTTCAAAAAGATTTTTAGGTGGTCTGCTTTCGCTTCTTGCTATCACTGCTTCTCGTCTATCCATGAGTGTTCTTCCCCAACGGTCTGGAGATGAGTCAAGGAATAGTCCGAAATTAGGTTTCTCGTCGTTGAGATATTGTATCCCACTGAATAGTCCTAAGTCAGGATCTAAAGTTTGCGCGACTCTTGATTTCAGCCAGCTGTTGTCATACTCGAATGAAAATATCTCTTTACCGCGAAGGAGCGTCGAATGGAGCAGGCCCATTAAAGTAGGGTCATCGAGACCCGCCCAGTGGGCAAAGACGTAGATCGTCCGGTGGGCGCCTTTCTTAGCCATGGTTATTGGGGAGTTTTAGGTGCTCGCCCTTTCACAATGAGTTCGGCATCCTGAAGTTTTCTGCCCAGGGGATCATCTCCAGCGAGTTTCAGCAAATCCTTTTCGAGGCCTAAAACAAATAAGACTTGTGCGTAAGCAGCCATGGAGACACCGCCAGCTCCCTTTTCGATGCTCCACAGGGTAGGTCTACTAATATTTGCGCGCTCGGCCACTTGTTCTGTGCTCAGCTTTCTACGAAGTCTGGCCAATTTTATGTTTTCGCCCATCTGGACAAGCATTTTTTCCAATTTGGGCAATACGGTAAGTTTTTTTTCACGCATAACGTTAAATATTTTTAACAAATGTAACGTTTTTGGCAATAATATTTAACATTATAATCCATTTTAACATGAAAAACGAAGTGGCAAAAGGCCATTAAAACGGCAACGTAACCGTAAAGGTCGTACCACCTTCAGGGTTGGCAACAAGGGTAATAGTGCCTTTGTGTAAGATGACGATGCGCTGCACGACGGACAGGCCGATGCCATAACCTTTGATACCCTGGGTATTCTCGCCGCGGTAGAAGGGCTCGAAGATGTTGGTGCGGTCGGCCTCGGGAATGCCAATGCCCTGGTCGCGGAATTGGAGCACGAGGTGGCTGGGCGTAGCACGTACGAGCACCTCGATGCGGTGGTCGGGGGAGTACTTGCAGCCATTCTCGATCAGGTTCAACAGCGCTACTTTCATAAGCTGCTCGTCGCCGTTGATGGTGAGCCTGGACTCGTCGTCGAGGTCGGAGGCGAGGTCGATGTTGATACTATAGCCAGGGTCGCGTTTCATGAGCTCCTCGCGGGTGAGCCAAAGCAGCTCGTCAATGCGCAGGTGCGTCATGCTGCGGTCGGTGCCATCGGCGCTGGTTTGCGCGAGCAACAACAGGCGATTGGCGAGGTTGTTCAGGTTCTTGATGTCGTCCAACACCGAGTTGACCACGCCGCGGTATTCGTCGTTGGTGCGTGCGTGGAGGAGGCTTACCTCCAGCTGTCCCGTGATGGCGGTCAGGGGTGTGCGTAGCTCGTGCGAGGCGTTGGCAATAAAGTTTTTTTGTACGATGAACGATGCCTCGAGGCGTTGCAGCATGTTGTTGAACGTGCGGGCCAGCTGCGCGATCTCATCCTGACCATTGCCTTCGTTTACCCGCAGGTTGAGGCTGCTGATGGTGATCTCGTCTACCTGGTGCACCACGGTAGAGATAGGCTGTAAGGCCTTGCCGGCAAAGAACCAACCCGATACCGACACAGCCACGATGGTGATGGCGAATACTACCAGCAAGATCGCGCGCAGGTTGTTGAGGCGGCTGAAGCCGTGAATGTCCGTTGCGGCGGCGACTACGGCAAAACGATCGTAGCGACCTTTGAAGAGAAAGCCCAGCACTTCGTAGTCATCCTGCCAGTAACGCACCTCTTCTTCCAGGCGAATGCGGTCCAGCAAGTCTTGTGAAATGTGAATGACGCTTTGCTCGTCGGTGCTAAAGATGATCTCGTTGTGAAAGTCGTAGACGATGATCTTTTCGTTGGGTAAGCTTACCGGGTTGTCGTGCTCGATCTTGCGCAGCAGGTTGATGTCGACTTCGTCTACGTCGATGAGTAGCTTGGCGGTGTTGTTGGCTTTGCTGTGCAGGCGATTATAAAAGTCCTCTTCGCGGTAGCCCGCAGAGAATATATAGATCAGCATGAGCGCCATCACCATGATGATGGCTACGCTGATGATGAACCGCAGGGTTAGGCGGCTGCGGATGTTCATGCTTCTTCCTGGACGACGTAGCCCAGGCCGATACGGGTGTGGATGAGCTTTTTCGGGAAATCCCTGTCGACCTTTTTACGCAGGATGTTCATGTATACTTCTACCACGTTGGTGCCTGTGTCGAACGTTACTTCCCAAACTTTTTCGGCAATGTCGGGGCGCGACAACACCCGGCCTTTGTTGCGCATGAGGTATTCCAGCAAGGCAAATTCTTTTGCCGTCAGGGCAATGGTGCGGTCGCCACGCAGGGCAACTTTTTTGTCAAGGTCCAGGCGTAGGTCGCCCACGGTAAGCATATTGGTTTTTTCTTCTGCGTCGTGACGTGCGCGGCGCGTGAGCGCTTTGATGCGGGCGAGGAGCTCTTTGAACTCGAAAGGCTTTTGCAGATAGTCGTCTGCGCCGGCATCGAGGCCGGTAACTTTGTCGTCGGTGGTGCCCAGGGCCGTCAGCATCAGGATGGGCGTGGTGGGCTTGGCGGCCTTGAGCTTTTTGCAAAGCTCGAGGCCGTTCATGACGGGGATGATGACGTCGAGTAAGATGATCTGGTACGTGTTGGCCAGCGCGAGCTTCTCGCCGGTATAGCCGTCGTAGGCAAGGTCCACTTCGTAGCCTTGCTCCTCCAGGCCTTCTTTGAGGAAGGCCGCTACTTTCTGTTCATCTTCGATGACGAGAAGTTTCATGTGCGTGAATTAAAGTTCTTCGTCCGGTTTCGCGCACCTGGGGGAACGGTCGCGGCCGTAATGCTACACAAATTTAGGGCGATTCACGAAATAAGTGTTGGGTTGACTTACTCCATGTACAGCTCATCGATGATGTAGTCTTTGCCCTGACCGTACGCAATCAGTTCCTTGAGGTTGTAAGGCTCGAGGGTATTAAGGTCTTTTACCCGAAAGTCGCCTCCGGGCAGGGTGGCTTCGATGATAAAATCATGTTGCTCGCCAAAGTTTGTGAGGCGGTATTTTTTCCCTACGCGGAGCACGTCTAAATGGAGGCCGGCCATGGTTGTCGTGTATTGAATGGTTATAGATCTTCTTCGCGCTCCAGCATCAGGATGGACGCCTGGGGGACGATGAAATATTTTTCTTCTTCGTACAGTACTTCGATAGCACCCTTTTGCAGGTAGATGGCCAGGTCGCCTTCCTGTGCTTGCAGGGGCAGGTACTTCACCTGATCTTCTTTGCCTTTCCAGACATCATCCTCGTCGGCGGGTAGGGGTAGGGGGTATCCCGGGCCGACCTTAATGACATAACCACTCTGTATCTTTTCCTTTTCTTGCACGCTGGGAGGCAGGTATAAACCGCTGGCTGTCTTATCGGTATAGGTCGTGGGTCTGATCAGCACGCGGTCGCCTACGACGATGAGTTTTTTAAGCCGGTTATCCGCTGTTATTTTCATTGTTGCCGTAATTTTCGATCTTACTAGGGTACAAATATCCTAAACCTTACTTAATCCGTATATGCTTTCATTTAAAATCCCGGTCTTAACCAAAACCTCATGAAAAAAATCCATTTGTTAACCCTTATGCTAGTCGGGCTGCTGTCGCACGGGGCGATGGCGCAGATCGACGCCGGCCTGTTCCGTTACCCCGACGTTTCGCAGACGCACATTGTTTTTACATACGCCAACGACCTGTGGGTTGTGCCGAAAACCGGCGGTGTGGCAAGTCGCCTCAGCTCGCCGGCCGGCGTGGAAGTATATCCGAAGTTTTCGCCTGACGGTAAGGCCATTGCCTTTACCGGCAACTACGATGGCAACTACGACATCTATACCCTCCCCACGTTAGGCGGCGTTCCGGCCCGCCTGACATACCACGGAGGAACGGACCGCGTGGTCGATTGGTTCCCCGATGGCCAGCACATCCTGTTCGCTTCCGGTCGCGAAGCCGGCCGCGAACGGTTCAACCAGTTCTTCAAGCTGAAACCCAATGGGGGGCTGCCCGAAAAACTGCCCATGCCCTACGCCGAGTTTGGCTCGGTGTCGCCTGACGGCAAGCAGGTTGCGCTTACGTTCCGTTCGCAGATCGGCCGCAACTGGAAACGCTACCGCGGTGGCTGGAACGCCGAGATCCATCTCTTCAACCTCGAAACACTGGCTTCCGAAAATATTTCCGCCACCACCGACGCGGCCGACGAGCTGCCCATGTGGCACGGCACCAGCATTTATTTCCTCACCGACCGTGGTCCCGACAACCGCATGAACCTGTGGGAGTATAACACCACCACCAAAGCTTTCCAACAACTGACCCACTATGCGGACTACGACGTACACTTCCCGTCACTGGGACCCGAAGATATTGTGTTCGAGCAGGCCGGCAAATTGTTCCTCTTCAACCTGGCCTCACGCAAAGCACAAGAGGTAAAAGTATCCGTTGTAACGGATGGGCTGGCGCTCAAGCCTACCATCCAGAATGTTGGCCAGCCGCAGCACGCCTTCATCTCGGCCGATGCCAAGCGTGTGTTGGTAGAGGCGCGCGGTGAAGTCTTCAGCGTACCGGCCGAAGATGGCTTTGTGAAGAACCTGACCCAAAGCCCCGGCGTGGCTGAACGTTATCCGTCGTGGTCACCGGACGGCAAGTATATTGCGTACTGGAGCGACCGCTCGGGCGAATACGAGCTGACGCTGCGTGATACCAAGAGCGATGCCACCGAGCGCAAGCTGACGGCCTATGGCGCCGGCTTCCGCTATAAATTATACTGGTCTCCCGATAGCAAGAAGGTTGCGTTTATCGACAAGGCCATGCGCATCAAGATCTACGACGTAGCGACCAACCAGACAGTCGAAGCCGACCACGGCCTGCGCATGATGCATTATGACCTGGAAGATTTCGCGGCCAGCTGGTCTGCCGACAGCCGCTGGCTTGCGTTCGACCACGACCTGGTGAACGGTCACCAGGGTGTATTCCTTTTTGATTATACCAACCGTAAACTCACACAGGTAACGGGTGGCTACTACACGGCACGCAAGCCGGTATTCGATCCTGAAGGGAAATACCTGTACCTGCTTACCAACCAGTTTTTCCAACCGGTGTACAGCGACATCGACAACACCTTCGTGTATCCGAACAGCACTAAGATCGCGGCGATCTCATTGAAGAAAAGCACGCCTTCGCCGCTGGCGCCGAAGAATGACGTGGTAGATGTGAAGGCCGATGAGGCTGCTTCTGATGCGAAAGAGAAAGACAAAAAGAAGAAAGGAAAAGAAGACAAGAAAGAAGAGTCGAAGGACGACAAAGTAGCTAAAGTAGAGATCGACCTGGACGGCCTGGAGTCTCGCCTGGTATTGTTGCCGATGAATCCGGGCAACTATGGTAACCTTGGCGCAATGAAAGGCAAAGTGGTATACCACCAAATGCCAAATACGGGTGCAGAAGATCAACGCAAACCGCTGAAATATTTCGATCTGGAGAAGCGCGAGCAGAAAACATTCAGCGACCAGGTTGACTGGTATCAGATCGCCGCCAACGGAGAAAAGATCCTGATCGGGAAGGATGACAACCTGTATATCATCAAAGCAGAGGAGAACCAGTCGGCCGATAAAGCGTTGCGCCTGTCGGAAATGCAAATGTTTATTGACCCGCGCGAAGAATGGAAACAAATCCTGGTAGATGCGTGGCGCCTGGAGCGCGACTATTTCTATGATCCTACGATGCATGGTGTAAACTGGGCAGCGGTAAAAGATCAGTACCTCAAGATGCTGACCGGTGCGCTGACACGTGAGGAGGTGAACTATGTACTCGGCGAAATGATCGGCGAGCTGAATGCATCACACACCTATAAGGGCGGTGGGGCTGAAGAGGATTCGAAACACTACTCCGTGGGCTACCTCGGCATCGACTGGCAAGTCGACGGCTCTTATTACAAAGTGAAAAAGATTATTCGTGGTGCTGCGTGGGATGCAGAAGTACGCTCGCCGCTTGATCTGCCCGGTGTGGAGATTAAAGAAGGTAACTATATTCTGGCCGTAAATGGTGTGAAGCTCACCACGGCATTAGATCCGTATGCGGCCTTCCAGGGTTTGGCGGGTAAAGCGGTGGAGATCACCTATAACACTACGGCATCGTTCACCGGTGCAAAGACTGCAATAGTAGAAACGTTGTTTGACGAGGCGCGTCTGCGTCACCTGGCGTGGATCGAGCAGAACCGTAAGCGTGTCGAAGATGCTACCGGTGGTGCGGCTGGGTATATCTATGTGCGCAGCACGGGCGTAGATGGACAGAATGAATTGATCCGTCAGTTTAATGCGCAGATGGACAAGAAGTCGTTGGTTATTGACGAGCGTTTTAACAACGGTGGTCAGATTCCGGATCGGTTCATTGAGCTTTTGAATCGCCCTCCGCTGGTGTTCTGGGCGATTCGTGATGGTGCCAGTTGGCCATGGCCTCCCGCGGGTAACTTTGGTCCGAAGGTGATGCTGATCAACGGCTGGAGCGGTAGCGGGGGCGATGCCTTCCCGGATTACTTCCGCAAGGCAGGACTTGGCCCGCTGATTGGCGCCCGTACATGGGGTGGTCTGATCGGTATCAGCGGTGTGCCCGGGTTGATCGATGGTGGCGGTGTGACCGTGCCGACGTTCCGGATGTATAATATTGATGGCACCTGGTTTAAAGAAGGGCACGGTGTTGATCCTGATATTGCTGTGCCGGAGGATTTGACGCAGGGCGCGAAGGGTGTGGATACACAGCTCGAGCGTGGGATCACCGAGATTCAATCGCAGTTGAAGACGAAAGGATTTACTGTTCCGAAGGTGCCGGCGTATGAGGTCAGGTAAGAGAGGCATAAGCATAAATAAAAAAGAGCAGCTGATAAAGCTGCTCTTTTTATTTATACACTTCGATTACTTACAGTACTGGTCTATCTGGAATCGTGCCTTCGCATCGCCAAGCTCTACAGCTTTGCGCCAGTCGAAGCAGGCTTTTTCTTTGTCGCTGAGCTGGTAGTGGAAGTTGCCACGTTGTTTGTAGTAGGCGGCGTTTTTGGGGTCGAGCTTGATGGCTTCGTCCAGGTCGGAGATGCCGGCGCCGTAGTCTTCGAGCTCTCCTTTGCAGTTGCCGCGGTTGTAGTGGGCGATGGCGTCTTCGGGTTTGAGCTGGATTACTTTGTTATAGTCCAGCACGGCGCCTTCGAAGTCGTCGATGGTTTCTTTGATGTAGCCGCGGTTGAAGAGAGCATCGACGTTTTTAGGGTCGAGGTCGATGGCTTTGTTCAACGATAGTACGGCAGACTTGGTATCTTCGAGGGCCAGGTGGGCGCGGGCTTTGTTGATGTATAGTGTTACCGAGTTCTCGCCGGCCTTTTGGGCGTTGTCAAAATCGCTGACAGCGGCTTCGTATTCCGTCGCTTCCATTTCCATCAGGCCGCGGCGGAGGTAGGCGTCTTTATCTTTGACACCGGCGTTGATGAGCTTGTCGTAGTAGTCGCGGGCTGGGGCGTAGCGGTTGGCGGAGTAGTAGCCGTCGGCCAGCAATTTATAGAGATCGGGGCCCGGCTTCTCGGTGAGCTTTTCGACTTCACGATAGTCTTTTACACCGGCATCGAAGCGGTTGAGCTTGTAATACGACTGCGCGCGGTTTTCGTAGGCCTTGAGGTAATCGGGGCGGCGCTCGATGGCTTCGGTAAAGTCAATGATGGCTTGCTGATAATTTTCCTGGTTGAAGTATGCTTTACCACGGTTGTTAAACAGAACCGGGTCTTTCAGGCCCAGGCTGATGGCTTGCGTATAATCCTGAATGGCGGCGGCCAGATTGTTGGATTTGAACTTTACGTCACCACGGTGATACCAGGCGGTGGCCAGCTTGGGATCTTTTTCGATGGCCATGTTGTAGTCGCTCACAGCACCTTCGGTGTTTTGGGCGTCATACTTGCAGTAGCCGCGCATGTCGTATGCAAGCGCCGTGCCGCTGCCAGTCGAGATGGCTTTCTCGAGGTCGGGCAGCGCGCCTTTGAAGTCGCGCTGATAGTATTTAGAAGCACCGCGGCGGAGGAAAAGATTCGTGTCGTTGCTACCGCCGGCGATCGCTTTATCCAGATCGGGTATTGCCTTTTCGTAATCTTTCAGCTCGAACAGCGCATTACCGCGGGCGACATAAATAGCGGCGTCTTTGCTGCCGGCTGTTTCGGCTTTTGTGAGCTCGGGGACTGCACCTTCGTAGTCTTTGATGGCGTATTTCGACAGGCCGAGCATGGTAAGCTCGTCGACGCCGGCTTCGTTACGTGCTACGATTACGGCCAGGTCGGTAATAACGCTGGCATATTCTTTCAGCTGGTATCGTGCGACGGCGCGGTTCTTCAGGGCCGTGGTATAATCTTTCTTTAAACCCAACGCGCGGTCGAAGTCAGGAATAGACTCGCGCACGTTGCCTGCCAGGAGCTTGGCCTTACCCCGATTGTTATAGACGATCTCGTCGTTGGCGCCGTTGACAATGGCTTTGTCGTATGCGGCAATGGCACCGGCGTAGTTGCTTTGTTTGAAGCGGGCGTTACCGAGCTGGTAGTAGATGTCTTTGTTCTTCGTATCAAGGCTGGCAGCCTTCTCGAGGTGGGGCAGAGCCTCTTTATCTTTTTGCTGCGCCATGTACGACAACGCGAGGGCCTCGTAGGCAGGCAGGTCGGCTTTGCCTTTGGCGACAGACTTTTCGAGGTCTATCGTGGTGGCGTTGTAGTCTTTTTGCTGGAACGAAGCTTTGCCGCGTTTGAGGTATAGCTCGTCTTCTTTTTCACCGGCCATTTCAGCGGCAGTAAACGCTTCGATTGCACCTTTGTAGTCGTTGGCGTCATAGCGCAGGTAGCCGGCATAGAGCAATACTTTGCCATCTTTTATACCGGCTTGTATGGCCTTGTCGAGGTATGGCCTGGCGGCATCTTTTTTCGCGACCATATAGTTCGCAATGCCGAGCATTTTTAGCAGCTCGGGTGTTTCACCATCGGCCTTTGCTTTTTCCAAATCCGCGACAGCGCCGGCATAATCTTTCAATGCGTACCTGGCCGTGCCACGGTTGAGGAATGCTTTGGTGTAGCTCGCGTTCAGCTGAATGGCCTTGTCGAAGTCGGGTATAGCGCCGGCGTTGTCGTTGATGTTGAGCTTGGCTTTGCCGCGGTTGTTATACAGGATGGCATCGTTGGTGCCGAGCTTCACGGCATTGTCATAATAACGAATGGCGCCGCCGAAATCGCTCTTGAGGAATTTGATGTCGCCGAGGTTTTTAAAGGCATCGGCATCTTGCGCGCCGAGGGATACGGCCTTCTCCAGGTCGACGATGGCTTTGTCATAGTCCTTCTGCGCAAACTCCGACTGGCCTTTGTAAAGCATCACTTCTTTCGAAGCAGCACCCGCGTTCACGGCACGGCTAAGCGATTCGATCGCACCGGCGTATTCTTTGTTTTTGTACTGGCATGTGCCCAGTTGGGTGAAGACATCTTTATCCGTTACACCCATGGACACAGCGGCCGACAGGCTTTGTGTTGCTTGCGCGCAATCGCCCGTCGCGGCGGCGCTCAGGCCGAGCATACGAAATACGTCTTTATCTTTTACACCTTTGGCAGCGACTTTGCCCAGTGCTTCGACCGTGCCTTTGTAGTCTTGCAGGGTATATTTGGCAGTGCCCACCTTTTGGTAGATCTCCGTGTCGGTGCGGCCGGCGGTCAGCATCTTTTCAAAGTCGGCGATGGCGCCTTTCCAGTCTTGTACCAGGTAGCGTGTTTCGGCGCGGTTTTCGATGGCCTTGTCATAGCCCGCGCGTAATTCAAGCGCTTTGTCGAAGTCGGGTAGCGCGCCTTTGTAATCTTTCAGGATGAACCTGGCTTTACCGCGGTTGTTGTACAGAATGGCGTCGGCCTTGCCGGTGGCGATGGCTTTGTTATAGTTGGTGACGGCATCCTGGTAACTTTCCATGCGGAATTTGGCGTTGCCCAGGTTGGCAAACGTGTCAAAGCTGCTCGCGCCCATGGTCACGGCCTTTTCGAGGTCGGTGACAGCGCCTTGATAATCGTTGAGGGTATAGCGTGCGTTGCCGCGGAGCTCGAAAAGCTCCACGGTGTTGATGCGGGCTTTGACCGCTTCGTCGAAGTCGGCTTTGGCCTTATCGTGTTCCTTGAGGTTGTAGTAAGCCACACCCCGTTTGAGGTATACTTCCTTGTTGGCGAAGTTGCTATTGATAAGCTGCGTGAATTGCAGGGCGGCGTCATTGTAGTCGCCGGCCTTTAGCTTCTTCAGCGAAGCTTCCCACTGTACTTGCTGGAGGGAATCGGTTTTCTGGGCGAGGGACGTGAGACTTATTAACAGAAGCGCGGCGACCAGTTGGAATGCTCTCATGGGGTAGTTCAAAAAGTTGTTCCTAAGAACAAAGTTATTAAATCCTGCCATTCATGAGGCCGTCGTTTCAGCCTTCCACCGGGTCACCTGGCTTCTGTAATAAAAAATGCAATACAGAAAAAAAGAGAGGGTCTTTCCTCTGTATTCAGAGAGGGTCTCCGAATGCTGAGAGAGGGTCTTTGGCATGCAGAGAGGGCCTTACTAATTACGCGACGGGGTCCATCAGCAGGGCGATCACGGCACTCACCACCAGCAGGAACACCAGAACCTGAGCTCTTTCGTAATAAGAGTAAAATGGCACAAGAGTTTTCATCGGCTCGTAATTGATGTTACTACATACGAGACCGGCTAGTTTCCCGGATTTCTACTTTTGTAGAATTTTCGCAAATAATTTTAAACAGAAAAATGGCGTTTTAAGGCTGATATTTAGCCTTTTTCGACAGGCCCGGCCACTTGCATGGTCTCCAGGGTGGGAGCGGGCTGGCCGCCGCGGGGTTCAACGGTCACGGCAAAGAGTGTCGCGCCGGTGCCGATTTCCTTCATTTTAAGCAATCCACCAGGGGTTCCAGCGTCAAATACGCCGGCGTCTACCGGTTTGCCGTCAATGATGGCCCATAACTGGTACTGGTTTTCCTGCGCCAATTGCTTCATTTCCTGTAAGCTGAGGTAGACCTCGCGGGTGTCTTCGTTCCAATACACGTACGCCAGGGATGCCGGGGCATTGGGTGTACCTTTTAGAGCTACACGTTTGAAGGCGGGGTTATGAATGATGTGAATGTCGCTTTCGATCTTGTCGAGCCGTTGGTTGACCTGGTTGTAGTCGCTGGCCACGCGCTCGTTTTGCGCGATAAGCTCGGTCAATTCGCCTTGCGTGTTTTTCCACTTGTCGTAATAGTTGTACGCCAGGTAGGATGTCACCAGCGCAACCGTTACGGACGCGGCGGCGGCGAGCTTCCATATCGTTGGTTCGGATGACGGCATAGACACGACTTTGCCGGCGGGAGCCTGGCCATCAATCCGGGCAAAAAGCTGCGTCTTCACAGTGTCCCGCGGTTGGACCGCGATGCGCTGCAGCAGCTTTTCCTGTACTTGCTCGATTTGGTCAAGCTCTGTTCTGAGTTCAGGATGGCTGGCCAGGTGGTGTTCCACCTCGCCGCGCTCCTGCTCAGAGAGCTCCCCCAAAGCGTACGCTTCCAGGATTCCGGACGATATGTATTCGTGTATGTTCACGTCGTTGTTACTCCGAGTGTCGTTCGTAGCTGTTGCATGGCCAGGCGCAGACGCGTCTTGACCGTTCCCAGCGGGATATTAAATTCTTCTGCCAATTCCGATTGCGTATATCCTTTCAGATAAAGATACTCCACGATAAAGTGTTGCTCTTTAGGGAGATCTTTCAGAATGTCCTTGACACCGATGCCGTCGACGCGCTGTTCGATGTAATCCTCGTTGTCGATTCTACTTACGACATTTTGGATGTCGCTGGTTTTCCGGTCATTGCTTATTTCGCGGGAGCGCGTCTTGTCGATGGCTTGATTGCGTGCAACGTTGAGTAGCCAGGTGAAAAGCTTGCCTTTGGAGGCGTCGTAGTGCTCGAACTTATCCCAAACCTTCAGGAAGACATCCTGCAACACTTCTTCCGCCACGGCGTCTTTTTGAATGATGCGGAAGATGGCGCCATACAGTGCCGCCGAGTAGTGGTCGTATAAATACTCCAGCGCGGCGCGGTCTTTTGCGCGGAGGCGTCGGACCAGCTCAACTTCTGTGATATGATTGCGGAAAGTGTCTATGGAGAGGGGGCGTTTGATGTGAAAGTAATGAGGAAAGGAGAATAAAAAAAGCTAAGGCGGTCTGTCATGGGCCGTTCTCCGTGCGGAGAGGCCACTTATTGTCCCTGTTACTATATCTGACCGGAATAGGAAATGCAGGTGTGATCGCGCGGTAGACCCGCCTCTAACGGTGTCTAAAAATGCCCGGAGTAGATGTGAATGAGCACGTTGCGTTGCGATACCGGTCTATTGTCTTTTTTCGGCAGCCGGGGGGAATTGTGCAACAGCAGCGTCACGCGTGAATCTTGTTATGCTTTAATTAAATCTTCCGGGCCCGTGAAGTTTTATGCACCCGTGGCCGTACCTGAACGATACCTGGGTGGCGGTCGGTTGTGGGAAAAGGTGCTATGAATCCGGACAAGCGCTCCCGGCCATTGTGTCGTAAATGTTGCGTTCTGTGCTAAAAACGCTGTTTTTGTACTGGCAAACTATTTGGTCAGCAAAAATGGAATTAATACCTGTTTTTGCTGATGAAACGCGTTTATCCCGGGGAGTTTGAAGAGATTGTATTGCTGGTCGTAGGCATGCTCGACGGCGAGGCCTATGGCGTGCAGATTGCCCATGAGATCCTACAACAGACACAGCGTGCAGTACGACTGAACCAGGTGCACGCATCGTTGCAGCGCCTGGAAGAAAAAGGCATGGTGACGTCGGTCATGGGCGACCCCACACCGGAGCGGGGTGGGCGTCGCAAACGGCTCTTTCAGGTGACGGCGTATGGACGCCAGACGCTGCACGATATACAGGCGGTACGCACCACGTTGTGGAATCTGCTGCCACCCTCCCTCAAAACACTTCCGTCCGTATGAAACAAGCCTCTAATCCTCCATCACCCCCTGCCTGGGCTACGCGCTTGCTGCGTTGGTATTGTTCGCCGCACAAGCTCGAAGAGATTGAAGGCGACCTGCAGGAGGAATTTATGTATCAGGTGTCGCGCGTGGGAGTGCGGCGTGCGCGTCGCGACTATATACGCCACGTGCTGGGCTTTATGCGGCCTTTTGCTATCAAACGAAAACCAACTACACCATCCGCTTCTCTTTTTACTATGAGCCTGTACAAACACTACATCCTGGTGGCGCTGCGCAACCTGCTGCGCCACCAGATCTTTTCGGGTATTAATATACTCGGCCTCGCCCTGGGCATGACTTGCTGCCTGTTCATTTTCCTGTGGGTGCAGGACGAGCGCCGCGTCGACAACTTCCACACCAGCGGCGATCGCTTGTATAGCCTATACTATACCCAGACCGCCCACGGTGAGACGACGGCCGGCTATGCTATTCCTTATTTTACGTTTACCGACAGTGAGAAGCCGCGACGCGAGGCGTCGTTGGCCGAAGGCCTGCTGGCCGAGATACCCGGTATACAATATGCTACGCCCTATGCTACATCGTATGAGTTGCCGTGGGGCCACCCCATGACCTTCCAGGTGGGAGAGACGATTCACAAGTTGCAAGGCTCGTCGGCGGCATCGGATTTTTTAAAGATGTTTAGCTTCCCAATCATAGCCGGTGACCGGGAGAAGCCGTTGGGTGACGTGAGCAGCATTGCCGTGTCGCGCAAGATGGCACGGATGTTTTTTGATAGTCCCGAGGCTGCGATCGGCAAGAGCATCCGGTATGAAGACGTGCGTGACTTTGTGATCGCGGCCGTGTTTGAAGATGTGCCTCAGGAGAGTTCATTGCAATTTGATTATCTCATTAATTGGGACGCAGCAAGCATGGGCGGCATTGAATTCTCGGATAACAAATGGCCCACGTATGTGCAACTGGAGCCCGATGCCGATGCGGCGGCTGTGCAAGCGAAGGTGCGTGATTTTCTTGAGCGCCGAAAGCCGGAGAAGGCGGAGTTTACGGTGGCCCTTGGCATGCAGCCGTTTCGGGATCAATACCTCGTATCGAATTTTGTAAACGGCGTGCCACGCGGCGGGCGCATCGAGTATGTGCGCATCTTCACCGGCGTGGCGATCTTTATATTGTTGATCGCTTGTATTAATTTTATGAATCTCGCCACGGCCCGTTCGATGAAGCGGGCGAAGGAAGTGGGTGTACGCAAGGTGGTCGGGAGCTCGCGGTCGCACCTCGTTGCGCAGTTCTTTGGTGAGTCCATTCTTTTGTCTTTTTTGGCACTCGCCTGTTCGCTGCTGATTGTACACGTGCTGTTGCCTGGTTTTAATACCTATACCGGTAAACATATCGAGTCACCTTTCCGCACGCCGGCGTCGTGGGCGTTCATGGTAGCCTTGATGGTGGTGACAGGCCTCGCGGCGGGCAGTTATCCGGCGTTGTTCCTGTCATCCCTGAAGCCGGCGCGCATCCTGAAAGGTATACTTCGCTTCTCGCCGGGTGCAACACGCTTTCGAAAAGGGTTGACAGTCTTCCAGTTTGCCTTGTCGATCATGCTCGTGATCGCCACACTGGTCGTATCGCGACAAACGTACTATGTGCAAACTATAAACCTGGGGTATAATAAAGAGAACTTGCTCTATATGCGCATTGAAGGCGAGATGGGCAAGTTCGAAAAGTACGCTGCTTTTAAAACACAGGCGCTGGGCATGCCGGGCATCGCAATGGTAGATCGCAGCAGCGAGGCGCCACACGCAATGGGCTTTGTAACCGCGGAGCCGATTCATTGGGAAGGACAACTGGAAGGCGAGGAGGTGGGATTCAAACCCACCTCCGTCGGATTTGATTTTATACGCCTGATGGACCTGAAGATAGCAGACGGTCGCGACTTTTCCCGCGGCCATGCTACCGACTCGGCCGATGCTTTTTTAGTGAATGAGGAGGCCATACGACAAATGAAAATGAAAGACCCGCTGGGCAAGTGGGTCTCGGCGTGGCAGAAGAAAGGGCATATCATCGGCATCCTGAAAGATTATCATACACACTCGCTGCACGAGCCCATTAAGCCATTGATCATGGACGTGAAGGAGTATGAATATTTCGGGGTAATTGTTGTACGGACGGAGCCGGGCAAGACACGCGAGGCGATTGCCAGCCTGGAGAAAGTATACCATGACATCAATCCCCATTATCCGTTTGCATATCAATTTTTGGATCAGGAGTATGCCAAGCTTTACCAGAGCGAAGAGATCATTACCCGTTTGTCCAATACCTTTGCTTTGCTGGCGATAGTCATCTCGTGCCTGGGACTATTGGGGCTGGTGATGTACTCGGCCGAGCAGCGCACGAAAGAGATTGGGATACGCAAGGTATTGGGTGCGCGGGTGAGTCACATTGTCGGCCTGTTGTCGTCCGACTTCCTGGTGCTGGTGCTGATTGCCTTTGCCGTCGCCGCGCCGGTGGCGGGGTATTTCATGTGGCAATGGCTGCAACAGTTTGCCTTCCGTATAGACTTATCGTGGTGGATCTTTGCGTCGGCCGGCGGATTGGCGCTGATGGTGGCATGTCTGACGATCTCGGTGCAGGCGCTGCGGTCGGCTATGGCCAATCCGGTGAAGTCGCTGCGAAGCGAGTAATGTGAGATCATTTTCGCAGGATACGGGGAAAGCTATTTCCCGATAAGATCAACGAAGTGGTCGTGTCGCCAAAGCGGCCGAGCTCAACCAGCAATGTTTCGAGCTCTTTCGTGGATGCCACGACCACTTTTAATAACATGCAGTTTTCGCCGGTCACGGCATGCCACTCCACGATCTGTGGCATCTTGTCGATCTTCCGAACCATCTCATTGTGTTTCATCGCGCCGGCTTTAAAATGAATGAATACTTTTACGGGAAGGTTTAGCTTGTCATAATCAATGACGGGCTGGTAGCCCTGAATGACACCGTCTTCTTCCATGCGTACGATTCGCTCGGCGACAGCCGGGGCCGAGAGCCCAATCGTGCGGCCAATCTCGGCGTTTGATACCCGCGCGTTTTTTTGCAGCTCTTGTAAGATCTTCCAGTTTAGTTCGTCAAATGTTCGCATGGTACAATATGTTCAAAAACTTTGAAACGAAGGTAAACGCGTCCTAATTCATTCGAAACGAAACCGTCGGTTAGCAAAGCTTGCACCATCTTTGGGTGTTCACCTAAAAGCACCTGGCTATGTATATTCCTGGTTTCGTAGTACATTCACTTGTATACATCACCGTATTTATGGCTGTTGGTGTACAAGCACAAACGATCACGAAGCACTCTATGACAACTTTTACGCTCACGCCGCACGGCTCGCTGACGGTTACACCCGCTGCGACTTCCTCACCCCACGACTTTGATTTTTTGATTGGACGATGGGTTATTCAAAACCGGAAGCTCAAAACACGTCTGAACCACTCCAACGAATGGGATACGTTCGAGGCTACGGGCAACCTGCGTAAGGTGTTGCATGGCCGGGGGAATATTGACGACTTTATTACGACGTTTGACGGGCAGCCTTTCGAGGGAATGGCACTGCGGATCTTTGATCCTGGTACAACGTTGTGGAGCATCTATTGGTCGGATACTAACCGGGGTACGCTTGACAAACCTGTCGTTGGTTCTTTTGACGGAAACATTGGCCGGTTCTATAGTCGTGATACGTATGGGGGTAAAGACATTGTGGTCATGTTTCAATGGGATAAAACTGATCCGGCCAAGCCTGTTTGGAGCCAGGCCTTCTCGGATGATGCGGGTAAGACGTGGGAGTGGAACTGGTATATGTATTTTACGCGGCCGCCTCAACAGGTAACATTTCAAGAACCGATACGTGTGCTGGAGTTGCGTAACTATCTGATGCAACCCGGCATGACCGGGCGGTTTGCGCAGTATTTCAGTGACCATTTCGTAGGGACGCAGCGGGCGCAGGGGGCGATGTTGCCCGGTATATTTACAGTGCAGGGTGAGGCAGACCGGTTTTTCTGGATGCGTGGGTTTGGTGATATGGCATCGCGGCTTTCTTTTCTGCAGGGCTTTTATGGCGGCGCTGTGTGGAAAGGTTATGGTCGGGAGGCAAATGGTATGATAATCGACTCAGATCAGGTGCATTTGTTGCGGCCGTGGCCGGAAGGGCGGGTAGAGGATGTGTTGGGGAATGGGCGGTATGGCTTTGTTGTGATTGACTATTATTATGCTAAGGCGGGGAAGCGGGATGCGCTGTTGCAGGGGCTGGCAAAAGTATATGAGCCTCAGATGAAAGAGCGTGTGTCGCTGTGGGTGACGGAGATGCAGGCGAATGAGTTTCCGCGGTTGCCGGTGATTCAGGAGAAGGATCTGGTGGTGGTGATCTCTTCGTTTTTGGGCGAAGCGGATTATAGGGAGAAGTCTCCACTTGTGGAGGTGGAAGGGCATAGTGTCAAACGAGAAACGATAGTATTAAATCGTGTGTTGAACCGTTGATGGTTTCTTTGTGCAGACTGCCGAAGCGCTTATTGCCCCATGGCGATTACTTCCGGACAATCAACAACAAATCCAACGCATTCGTGGCATCATCCACGACGATATAATCATCGTGATGAATATTCGCTACCAGCGTATTGTCAGCTGACTGAAGTTTGTTTCGGTTTCGGCGGTTCAGTATTTCGTAAGGTAGGCGCAGCATGAAAGCTGGCAGACGATACTGAAGATTGAAGATATCGAAACGCATGATGCGATTGACCGAGCGCCGGTTTTCTTCGTGGTACTCCATCACCTTCTTGTTTCCAGTGATGCCTTTCATTTCTACTTGGGGAAAGAATTTTTTAGCCAGGTTGGCCAGCTCTTGCGGCAGGTATTCGCGAATGTGCCACGGGTTGCGTGACAGCGACATGCTGCGGTTGGGGGTTGTCAATAGGGCAATGCCGCCGGGCTTTAGCACGCGGTGTATTTCTTTTAGGAACAGGGCGTCTTCCTGGATGTGCTCGATAACCTGGAAGCTGACGATGCTGTCGTAGGTGTTGTCGGCCAGGCCGGAGAGCGGGGGAATGTTCATGGCCATGAACTTGCCGGTCGGGAAGCGTTGTTGCAAGCCGGCGATGACGGGCTGGATCTTGTCTACGGCCGTGAAGCTTTCGGCCAGGGGCAGCAGGGTGTCGATGCCACGGCCTTCGCCGCAGCCAACTTCGAGCACCTGGCCGCGGATATAGTCCCTGGCCACAACATAGGCCTTGAATAAACGTTGATGGATTGGGTTATCGGATGCGATTTCTTCGCTGGTAATTTCCGTGGTGTAGATCTTCATGTCCTGCCGTTTACGGCCTGCCGGCCGGGGCGCAAAGGTAAGGAGGAATCGGGTCCAGGGTTTACCGCTTGGCTGAAAAGTTTGGAAAACGTCGATTGCAGTCCCAACCTGGTACTTTAAATGCTTATTTTAGGCTCAATGAAACGATTTTTATTGCTCTTTTTACTGGTCGGCCCGGTGGCGTACGGGCAGGCCCTGCGCGACATCAACTTCAGCTACCATTATAGCCCCCTCGAGCTTTTTACGTTTGATATGAAACCTGTACGCCAACCGTCGGGGTGGCAGGTGTACTATACGCTGCAGATACGCGACACGTCGGCTACGGCCGCGGACTATTCCATTCAATGGGAGACGCGTACCTCCCTGGGCGAGAAGGAAGGCAAGGCGTTCCAATATGACAGCGCCGGCCGCGACAGCAAAGGCCATGCACTCTCCGGCGTGGTAGCACCGCCGTCCCTCGCTGTTCCACAGGTGCTGGTAGCCAAAGTGGTCCACACGGTGCTGAAGCGTGCCTGGTATTTTTTCCGGGTGCTGGACCCGAAGTATCCGGTGAACGGGTCGTTGTATGCCGGCAATACACCCGTTCTGCCTCCCTATGCTTACGTGGCACGTCCCTATACTTTCTCAGGCGCCACGGCGCAGACGATATCGTTCTACCGTGACGACTTTCCCGCCTCCGCACCAGCCTTTTCAGAAACGCTGGGCCGTGTCAAGTCACGACTGCAGGTAGACTCGATCTTCTCCGTGCCCACCGGCCAGACCATCACCTTCACGCAACGGGGCCTGTACCTGGTACAGCAGGATACCAGCTCGGCCGAAGGCTATACCTTCCGCATTGCCGAAGACTATCCGCGCTATGCGAAAATCCAGAACCTGGCAGACCCGCTTATTTACGTGTGTACACAGGCCGAGTTTGACCGCATTAAACAAGCCAAGGGCGACAAGAAAGCGTTTGACAAAGTGATCCTGGGCATTACCGGCGATGCCGAGCGCGCCAAAGGCTTTATGCGGAGCTATTTCCGGAAGGTAGAGCTGGCCAATCAATATTTCTCGTCCTATAAAGAAGGATGGAAGACCGACCGGGGTATGATCTATATCGTCTTTGGTCAACCCGACGAAGTCTTTAAGTTTTCCGACCGCGAGGTATGGTACTATAGCAACAGCATGTATAAAACCTCCTTCAGCTTTTCGAAGTCGCCGACATTGTTCGACCCCGAGAATTATGTATTGATACGGGAGAAGAAATACCGAAATACCTGGTACGAAGTGATCGACCTCTGGCGTAACGCCCGGATGTAAAACAAAAGAGCCTCGCACGTGCGAGGCTCTTTTGTTTGATGTTGGGATACATTACATCCCGATGATGAGTTTCTGACCGGGTTGCAGTTTGGTGTTGCTGAGGTTGTTGAGCGACTTGATCTTGTCAACCGAAAGGCCTTCAAACTTCTGGGAGATGTGCCACAGGGTATCGCCGGGCTGTACGACATATATTTTCGAGTCGGGGATCGGTGCGGGTGATGCCGACTTTGCAGACGCCATCATGGTGGTGCTGGTGGCGCTTTTTGCGCCTTTGCTGCCACGCTGCCAGATGTTGAGGCGTTGGCCCACGTGGATGTTGTTGCCACGCAGTTTGTTCCACTTCTTGAGGTCGGTTACACGTACACCGTGACGGATGGCAATCGAGCCCAATACATCGCCGCTGCGTACTTTGTATACAATGCGGTCGCGACCATAGGTGCTGCCTTCGGTATTGCGCGCGAGCACTTCCAGCTCTTTACGGCCGGTCTTCGAAGCCGAGTCGAGAATGGCCAGGCGGTTGCTGTCGAGCACAATTTTGGCTTCGCGCGGTATGTGCACGACGTAGGGCTTGCCTGTCTCCGGCATGGCGTTGTGCTGGATGGACGGGTTAAGCCGTTGCAGGTCGTCCACGCAGGTGTTGGTCAGGCTGGCAAAGGTGTCGAAGTGCAGGAATTTTTTAGTGCGTATGGTGTCGGATACCACGAGCATCTCTTCGCCTTCGTCAAAGAAGTTGTGCTCGTCCAGGTAATTCATGGTATAGGTAATGGCCACGAACTGCGGCACGTATGAACGGGTTTCGCGTGGCAGGTTGGGATAGATCTCCCAGAAGGTGCGCTTGTAGCCCGAGCGGCGAATGGCGCGCTTTACGTTGCCGGGTCCGGTGTTATAGGCGGCCAGGGCCATTTCCCAGTCATGGAACATATTGTACAGATCGCGCAGGTAGCGGCAGGCAGCTTCGGTTGACTTCTCGGGGTCCATACGCTCGTCGATGAACCAGTCGTTGTGCAGACCGTAGTATTTACCCGTACCCGACATGAACTGCCAAAGGCCCACGGCCCGTGCGCGGGATACCGCGCGAGGATTAAGACCAGACTCTATAATCGACAGATACTTGAGCTCTTCGGGCAGGCCGTATTGCTTCAGGTATTTTTCAAAGATGGGGAAGTAGAGGTTGCGCCGGCGCATCACCATCTTGGTATACTCACGGTCTCTTACCGTGAAGTAGTTGATGAAGGCGTGGATGCGGTCGTTGTATACCAGGTTCATCTTGGTATCAATACAGGCCAGGCGGTCGGCTACCAGTTGCGGGTCGTCGTCGCCGGGTACGTATTCGATCTCGGTGGGCAGGGCGAAGTATTCGTAGTCTGCTGTATCTTCTTTATACAGCATTTCCTCTTCTGCTTCGGCTACCTCCAGAGAATCCACCACAACCGAATCAACGGAGGCCTTCGGTGCTACCTGAGCCACTGCTGCGGTTGAAAAAAGTATGATGGCTGTCAAGAGAATGGGTTTCCTCATCTCAATTCATTTTCAGTAATGCGTTTGAAAAATGT
Organism: Dawidia cretensis; assembly: GCF_018598175.1. Classification (GTDB taxonomy): domain Bacteria; phylum Bacteroidota; class Bacteroidia; order Cytophagales; family Cyclobacteriaceae; genus Ohtaekwangia; species Ohtaekwangia cretensis. Next base: position 76,861 of record NZ_JAHESE010000022.1, on the reverse strand, counting down.
AAAAGCTTTGACTCTTCAAAGTCGTCAGCAATGACCTGCAAGCCCATGGGCAAGCCTTGTTTGTCGTTGCCACACGGCACGGCAATGGCCGGTACACCGGCCACATTAGCTTGAACGGAAAAAAGATCCGCCAAGTACATTTCTAAAGGATTATCGGTGTGCTCACCCAACTTGAAGGCTGTTGTGGGGGTAATAGGCATGACGATGAAGTCATACTGACGCAGCAGCTCTTTTGTTTTCTCGCGGATGATGCGACGTACTTTCTGCGCCTTGGTATAGTAGGCATCGTAATAGCTCGCGCTCAGTACAAAGGTGCCGAGCAGAATGCGTCGCTGTACTTCTTTACCAAATCCTTCTGACCGGCTCTTTTTATAGAGTGAGCTCAGGTCGGTGGCACCCGCGCTGCGATAGCCATACCGCACGCCGTCATAGCGCGACAGGTTAGAGCTTGCTTCGGCGGTAGCCAGGATGTAATAAGTAGGGAGTACGTATTCCTGCAGTGGGAAGTCGATCACGTCTACCGAGTGTCCTGCGGCACGAAGCTGGTCGAGCTTCGCGACAATGGCGTCGCGTATCTCGGGTTGCAGACCTTCGCTGCTGTCGATCTCGCGCACGTAGGCTACCTTGTACGGCTTGCCGTTAGAGGTCGTGAGCTCGGCAGAGTAAGACGGTACGGGTTGTTGAGACACGGTGCTGTCGACATCGTCGGCGCCGGCAATGACTTCCAGTACCAGGGCTACGTCTTCCACTGATTTACCAAAGATGCCAATACAGTCGAATGACGAGGCGTAGGCGGCCAGGCCGTAGCGGGAAATGCGGGAGTAGGTAGGCTTGAGGCCGACCAGGCCGCAAAAGGCTGCGGGCTGACGTACAGAGCCGCCGGTGTCAGAGCCAATGGATACCTGGCACATATCGGCCTGAACGGCAACAGCCGAACCACCCGACGATCCTCCCGGTACGCGGGTATTGTCGGCATCGTTCAGCACGGGCCCAAAGGCAGAGTTTTCGTTGGAGGAGCCCATCGCAAACTCGTCGCAATTTTGGCGACCGATAATGATGGCGTCTTCGTCCAGGAGGCGTTGTACGGCGGTGCCGTTAAACTGAGAAATAAAACCATCCAACACCCGGCTTGCGCCCTGGAGGGGATGGTCTTTGTAGGCCAGGACATCTTTCAGGCCTACGACGAGGCCCGCCAGTTTACCAGCGTTGCCTTCTTTGATTTTCTTATCGACTGCCGCGGCCTGAAGAAGCGCTTCTTCTTCGTACACGCTCAAAAATGCATTGAGGTGTGCTTTCTTCCGGATGTTATCCAGATGATGACGCACCAGCTCGATGCTGGTGGTGGTGCCGCGCTGCAGATCGTGCTGTATCTCGCGAAATGTAGCGTACGTTTTCAAAACTATTTACCGTCTTCGATTTTGCCAGCTTCCTCGACGTCTTTCTTAACATCGTTTACCGCGCTTTTAAATTCTTTTACACCTTTTCCAAGACCTTTCATGAATTCAGGAATTTTTTTGGCGCCAAAGAACACCAGTACAAAAAGGCCGATAAGCAGAATTTCCTGGAAACCAACCCCACTGAGAAACAATATGATAGCTTTCATGGCTTAATATTTTAAATACATGACAAAAGTAGACCAAAAAAGATTACCGTCAAACGAATATGGATGTGGGAGGCGGCCCGCGGAGGCCGGCGGCAAGTATTAAAAAACGCTTTTTCTTACATGTTCCGTAGCCACCCCTGGGGGTCAAGGGGGGTCGTACCCTTAAAGATCTGAAACCGCAACTCCGACGTCCCGTCGGTGTTGGAAAACACCCGCCCGATTTCCTGGTTGGTGGTGATCTTTTGGCCCGTACGCACAAAAACCTCCTTCAGGCCAGCATATACCGTAAAATACTCGCCGTGTTTAATAATGACCGAGCTGCCCATGGTCTGGATAAAAGCTACACGGGTCACTTCGCCCTCAAAAATGCTTTTTACCTTCTCGTCTTCCTTGGTCTGAATGTTCACGCCGTTGTTCTGAACAATGATGCCTTTGATGACGGCGTGGTTCTGCCGCCCGAATTTCTGCGACACAAAGCCGGAGCAGGGCCAGGGAAATTTGTTTTTGTTGTTTTCAAAAGACGAGGAGAGGGCCACGGCTGCCTCGCTATGCTTTTTAGTCGAGCGTGACTCGCGGGCTATTTCTTCGGCAATGATGTTTTCGATGAGTTTTTCCAGCGCGGCATTGGCCTTTTTGGTGGCGGCAATGTCTTTGCGCAGTTTCTTTTCTTCTTTTTCGAGCGACTTGACGATGGTGTTCTGCTTTTTGCGCAAGTCGGCCAGATTTTCGTTTTCCCGCTCTTCTTCCAGCAGGAGCTTATTCTTTTCGGTGCGGCGGCCTTCGATTTCTCGCACCTGGCCCCCGAGGGCTTCCTGTACTTTGGCGATCTCCTGGGTTTGCAGCTTGCGCGTTTCGGAATATTGATCCATGTACCGCATGCGCATGATGAGCTGGTCAAAAGACTCCGACGAGAAAAGGAAGGTAAGGCGGGTTGTGCTGTTCTGTGCCTTCTGTGCGGCGTACAGCATTTTGGAATATTCTTTTTTGAGCTTGGTCAGGTCGTCTTCCAGCGCCCGGATGATGTCATTGTTTTCGCCGATCTCGCCGTCGAGCAGACGAACTTCCCCCTTGATGGAGTTGACAAGTCCTTCCTGCTCGGTGATGCGTTGATTTACAGCATTCAACTCACCAATGGAGTTTTTCTTCTTCGTCGATGTCTCCGTGAGGATCTTTTCGGTTTCTTTTATTTTTTCCAGGTTTTGCTGCTTCTCCTTCTGAAGTTGCGTTTTGTTTTTTTGCGCATACAGGGGGAGGCAGCCGGCCGACAGTAGGACAACAAGTAATAGCGCCTTACCTGCGGGCATATTTCTTGGGTATGTTAAACGGGAATTTCAATTCCTTGTCACTGACCTCGGCTTTGTTATACTCAAAGATGATGGTGGTGTTCAGGACGCCGCTCAGCGTTTTGTAGAAGAGGTTGATGGTACCGTTGTAAGGAAACAACTTGTTGCTCATCGGCTGAAAGTTGGAGTAGTTCAGGGTGAGTGAATTGTTGTTGGTGGCTTCCTTCATTTCTACCTTTTCGATCTTCATGCTGGCCGCGTTTACATAGTTGCTCACCGTGATGTCGCCGGTTTGTTGCTTGAGCAAAAAGAACGACGACTCCTGGGAAATATCATCTGCGTCGTTGCGTGGCAGAATGAGATTGCCCAGCATCGCTTCCTGTATAACGTTGTAGTTGATCTCGAAATTATACCGTTTGGAAAGTTCGGGATATTCAAACACATAGTATTCTTTGTCGAGGTTGGAGACAATGGTGATGGAGTCTTTGTTGATCAACGCCTTGCCGCCCTGCACACCAATGACGGAAAAGGTCATCCAGATGACGCTGTCTTTGTGAATGCGGATGTTGGTCTTTACTTCCCGTTCTTTGTTGGCGTCGCGCAGCACCATGCGTGCTTTGCCTTGCATGTATTCAAACTCGATCTCTTCAATGTTCAGATTGGGTTTGGCGGGGCCGGCGGGTAAGGTGCTGACGGCTTTTTTGCTACAGGACATGGCGAGGAGCGCCAAGCCGAAAAGCCAAAACCTGAGGTATCTATTCATAGATTTTTCTATTCGCTATTTTCCTATTTAATATTTCGCTGTTCGCATTCATGCCCCGGGCCTTCTCCCACTGCTGCACGGCGCCATTCACGTCGCCCAACTGGAACAGAATGTCGCCGTAGTGCTCGAAGTGTGTTGCCGTCGCCTTGCCAGTTTCAATGGCGCGCTCGATGGCTTTGCGGGCATCTTTAAATTTGCCACGAACATACAACACCCAGGCGTACGTATCCAGAAAGGTGGCATTTTCCGGGTTATTCTTTATGAGGAGAGACGCCATTTTTTCGGCCTTCTCCAAATTGACTTTCCGCAGGGAAAGATAATAGCTATAGTTGTTCAGTACGGTGGTGTTCTCGGGCGTCAGCAGCAGGGCTTCTTCGTAGGCCTTGTCGGACTTGTCGTATTCCCGGGCGGCATGGTAGGCATCGCCCAGCAGGCCGTTGATGTCTGACAGTACCGCGGGATTAGCAGCAGACAGCCGCTTGGACTGCTGTAAGGCGGCAATGGCTTCGGGATAATGACGCTTGCGAATGTGGGCGTTGCCACTGAAGTAGTGGATCATCGCCTGGTTCGGGAACATTTCCAGCGCCTGGTCGGCATGACGAATGACGGCGTCCCACTGGTCGAGCTGTGTTTCGAGGTACAGCAGGTTCTCCCACACTTCGAAGTTCACGTCCCCCAGCTCGATGGCTTTGAGGTATTCTTTCTGGGCATCGCGGGCTTTGCCGACGGCCAGGTTCAGGTCGCCACCGACGATGTGGACACCCGACTCGGTGGGATAATTTTTTTCGAGCTTCTCGAAGAGCGAGAAGGCATACGACACGAGGTCGGCATCGGTCTCGCCCGTACGGGACTTGCGCTGGTTAATTTCGGCGTTATAGGTACCCATGACGATCAGCTTGCTGCCAATCTCTACGCTCGGGTCGTCAAACAAGCTGAGCAGCAACGGGCGGGCTTTGGCCTCCTGCTGCGCGTCGCGGTAGAAGCCGGCCAGGAGCATTTTGGCATTGCCGGCGTCGGGGTTCTGGGCAATAAACTTCTCCAGGTGCTGAATCGCTTCGTCGCGCAAATTCTTTTGGGCCAGCAGCTCGGCAAAGCCCATGCTGTAGCGCTCTTCGCCGGGAAACGCGGTGATTAGTTTTTCACCTTCCGCCAGGGCTTCTTTGATCTTGCCTTGTTGCAGGTATAGACGTTGTTTCTGTACCGACGATATTTCGGTTACGCCCAATACGGCCTCGGCGCGATTGTAGGTCTTGATGGCATCCTCAAAGCGGTTGGCGTACTGATAGACGGCGGCGAGGTCATAAAAGTACTCTTCGGTATCAGGTACTTCTTTGATGAGGTTTTCGTAGGCTTCGGCGGCTTTGTCAAAGCGGGTCAGGCTGCTATAGATGTTGGCCGCGAGCAGGTAAAAATACTTATTTTTCTTTTCGAGCTTCAGGGCGCTTTCAATGCTGAGAGAGGCCCGAAGAAGGTCTTCCTGGCGGTTGCTTTGGGCGAGTACCTCGGCCACTTTATAGTGCACCGTGGCATTGTCGGGGGTGATCTCGAGCGTGCGTTGGTAATAGAGGAGGGCCTTGGCGTAGTCTTCGAGGATGAAGAACTTTTCGCCTTCCGTGAAGTAAAACTCTGCCTCGCGGAGTTTGATGCCGGAAGCTTGTTCCTCCCCGACGTTCTTTTTTTTACGCTGCGCCATGATGTCGCCGGGGGCGAAGAGTGCCACGGAAAGGATCATGGCGCAGGTAATATGCAGTTTTTGTGCCGTCACGCTATGGTATTGAAGTCACCAACGCTCAAATCGAGCGATGAACCTTCAAAAATAGCGAAATTCCCAAACATGCTGTTTTCCAGGAGTGCCTTTGATATGCGGCCTTCTTTCTGGAGGATAGAATTCTGGATTCGGCTGTCGGTTATGCGGGTATTCTCGCCTACCGAAACATAGGGGCCAATGACAGAATTTTCAATGACCACACCCGGTCCGACGTAGCACGGGGGGATAATGACAGAGTTGATGACCTTGGCTTTGTCGGAGACAAGCTTCTGGTCTTTAATGAATTCCAGGTACCGCTGGTTGGTTTGTACAGTCACGGCCTTGTTGCCGCAGTCAAGCCACTCGGTCACTTGCCCGGTCATAAGCTTGGCGCCGGCGTTGCTGAGCCGTTGCAGCGCGGAGGTGAACTGGTACTCGCCTTTGTCTTTGATATCGTTGTCGATCAGGTACTGCATCTCGCGGGCGAGGGCGGCACCGTCCTTAAAGAAGTAGATGCCAATGATGGCCAGGTCGGATACCGGCTGCGCAGGCTTTTCGACCATCTCTACAATCTCGCCGGCGTCGTTCAGGCGTACGACGCCAAATTGTGACGGGTCTGCTACGCGTTGCACCCAGATGATGCCGTCTTTATTGGTGTCCAGCTTAAACTCTGCCTTGAAAAGGGTGTCGGCGAAGGCGACAATGACCTTGCCTGTAAACAGCTCTTTTGCAAAAAGCAGCGCGTGGGATATACCCATGGCAGTTTCCTGATAGTAAATTTTCCCTTCGGCACCCACCTCACGTGCGATGGCAATGAGGCTTTCTTCTACTTCTTTGCCGAAACTGGGGTGGATGATGAAGCCGATCTTGTCAATTTTTTCAGGTGTGACTTTGGCGATGTCTTCCACCAGACGATGTACAATGGGCTTTCCGGCGATAGGTAACAGCGGTTTTGGAACGGAAAGTGTGTGCGGACGTAAACGTTTTCCCAGGCCCGCCATGGGGATTATCATGTTCATAAGAGAGGTGATTGGTTAAAATGTTATGCAGCCAACTGTGCTGCTGCATAAACTACTGGCAAAATAATTAAAATTCATCGGACGACTCGTGTTAATGATTTCCTTTCCAGGAAAAAAATCGTGCCGATGTAAACTATGATTATTAATCCCCGCACTCCCGTGCCGATCCACAAGTTCTCAAATGTCAACTGATTTATTGCCCAGGCGAGCACGATAGTGCCGAGTATATACCCCATTCCGGCCGCCACCCGGTAGGGGATGGGATAGTACTTCTGGCCGAGCAGGTAGCATGCTACGGCCATGGAGGCATAGCAGATCAGTGTTGCCCAACTACTGCCCATATACCCATACAGCGGAATGAGTATATAGTTGGCCAGGATAGTAATGATGGCGCCGCCTACCGTCAGGAAGGTGCCGAAGTATGTCCTGTCGCTGAGCTTGAACCACGCGGACAGGTTGTAGTACACGCCCAGGAACAAGTAGCCCAACAGTAGTATCGGTACGATGGAAAGTCCCTCCCAATATGCTTCGCTTTTTAAGAACAGAGACCCGATAAGCTCGAGGTTTGTGCTGACGGCCAGAAATAGTAGACAGCAGACAATGATAAAATAGTGATTTACGGTGGCGAACAGCGTCGGCGAGTTCTTGTCCGCGGCGTTGGAAAAGAAGAACGGCTCTGCCGCATACCGGAACGCCTGGATGGCCAGGTTCATAAGAATGGCGAATTTGTAGCACGCACCAAATACACCCAGGGCATAGTCGGCCGAGTGTCCCGGGTAAAAGCCTTCGGGCAGCCACCACTCCAGTGCGGCCCGCGAGAACATTTCATTGGTCATGCCCGCCAGGCCCATGAGCATGATGGGATAAGCATATCGCAACATGTCAGGCGAGAGCGTGCGGTCGTATGACGGCCTCCACTGCCACAGTATGCCGGCAAAAAAGAGCAGGTAAAAGGCATTGGCTATCAGGTTGGCTAACACGACAAACCCTACGCCGCGCGCCGGGTCGAAGACCGTGTATAGGAAATAATAGTTCAAGCCAATGATGATACTGATGTTAACCAATTTGCCGATGGTGAACTGCAGCGCTTTTTTCTGTAAGCGTAGCCGGGCAAAAGGTATGGCCACCACGGCATCGATAAAGAGAATGACAGCCAGCCACACGACCAGGTTTGCCTGGCCGGCTATGCCCAAAAAGTTGGCAGCCGGGTTCGCCAGCGCCAATAGCACCAGGCTAAAGAGCAGGCTGATCGAAACGACGACAGTCTGGGTCAGGTTGAATATTTTTCGCTCGCTCAGATCGGTTTTGTTGGTAAAGCGGAAGTAGGCCGTTTCCATACCAAACGTAAAGAGCACATTGATCACCGCCGTGTAGATAAACAGCTTAGTAATGACGCTGTAAGCCTCCGGCGGGAATTTGTCGGTGTGCGGACGGATAAGGAGAAAGTTAAGAAAACGGGGGAGTATGCTGCCCAGTCCGTATAATACTGTCTCGCCTGCCAGGCGCCTGATCTTACTCATGAGTGGATTTGCTGAATTATACTACCGGCTGCCGTGCAGCAAAAAGGTAGTTACTTCCCTGTAAAGACAGGTTTACGTTTTTCGATGAATGCGGTTGTGCCTTCGCGGAAGTCGTCGGTGACGGTGGCGGCTGCGAAGTTTTCAGCTTCAGCCTGGTAACCATTTTTCTCAAATCCATAGCCGGCGTTCACGGCTTTGATGCTGAGGGCAACGGCAAGGGGCCCTTTCGTCAAAATCTTGTCCATGATCTTTTGCGCCAGCTCGTCGAGTTCCGCCCGGGTGCCCACCACGTGGTTTACCAAACCAATGGCTTTTGCTTCCTGGGCAGAGATCATGTCGCCGGTCAGAATGAGCTCGAGAGCTTTGCCGCGGCCAACCAATTGGGCCAGGCGCTGCGTGCCGCCATACCCCGGTATCAATCCCAAATTGACTTCGGGCTGTCCAAATTTGGCGTTTTCTGTCGCAATACGCATGTGGCAGGCCATGGCCAGCTCACAGCCGCCGCCCAGGGCGAAACCGTTTACGGCAGCAATGACGGGTTTAGGACAGTCTTCTATAAGTTTAAACAAGCTTTGGCCTTTTTGGGCCAGTTCAAACGCTTGTTCTTTTGTCAGCGACGTAAATTCTTTGATGTCCGCACCAGCGACAAAAGCCTTTTCACCATCGCCAGTCAGAATAATTCCACGATACGTGTCGTTCTGGTAGGCTTCTTGTATCACATCGCGCAGCCCATTCATCGTTGCCTCATTTAATGCGTTCAATGCATCTGGTCGTGAGATCGTTACGACCAGTGTTCCAGAACTGTTGTGCGTTTTTATTACGGGCATAAGCAATGTGGGGTTTGTAATGCATTGCAACTTATTGACCTTTTAGAAAGGCACAAAATATTTATGCGGAAGAATTCGAAGACCCTCTTTACTGTGTTTCTGCTGTTTTGCGCGAGTGCTACTTCAGTATTAGCAGCAGAATGTCAAACGCAGACTGGCACCGTCGCCACGCCGGCAAACTACAACAATGCGTCCACCTGGAGCTGTGGCCGTGTGCCGACGACGGGCTGGCCTGGTCCGGATAACGTCACCATCAATCATCCGATCTATTACACCGGCGACATGTCTGCGGCGTGGGTGTCTCAGACAATCACGATCAACAGTGGTGGATCGTTGAAGATCTCGGGCAATTTGAATCTCCAGGGCAACAGCCTGCAGATCATTGTCAATGGTGGTACGTTGGAAGTAGGGGGTACAATAACACTCGATAATCAGCCCACTATCACGGTTCAGAACAATGGTGTGGTCAAGGCCGGGAGCATGACGATGGCCAACTCGGCGAAGTATATCAATACCAGTGGCACGCTGACGCTCACGGGCAACTTGAACGTGCCCACTGGAAATACATTTACGTACGGCAACACATTGGCGGTTCCCGGTAATCTGACGCTGGGGAACGGCATTACGCTCGGGGCCTCTACAGTAGGTGGTTCGATCGACCTATCCGGTGGATCAAAACTGAATCTGACGACGTCGGCAATGATCGCGCCGCCTGGCATTTCTTTGGCGGGTAACGCTGAATTGAACTTCAGTGGCGGTACGCTGAATTATGCCGGCACGCTTTCGATACCCGGAGGCAGCAAAGTGACCATGAGTAGTGGCAATCTTAACGTGCAGAGTTTAATGGTAGCAGGTACTTTTTCTCGCACAGGCGGTACGCTAAGCCTCACGTCGCACCTAACGATAAACAGCGGCTCGACCTTTATGTACACACCGAGCCTAAATATTCCGGGCAACGTGAGCATTAACAACGGTGCGACGGTAACCGCCAGCAACGCAGGCGGCAGCATTACCCTCACTAATTCCTCAAAGCTGTTGTTGACGACGGCACCTTCGGCTACTATCTCTCCCTCTAACATTAGCATAGGTGGTGGCTCCGAGCTGGTGTACTCGGGAGGCACGCTGAATTATAACAATCCACTGACGATTGGTAGCAATGCAAAGCTGACCGTTAGCAGCGGTAACTTTAAGCCGCAAAGTCTCACGATCGACGCGGGGAACGTAACGGTGTCGGGTGGCAACCTGGCAGTGACGAACGCCATTACTTTTCAAAACAACAACGCCACGCTGAACTTCAACTCATCGGGTGTGTTAAGCGCCGGCAGTGTGTCCATGACAACCTCGGGCGGCAATAAGAGTTTAAATCTCACAGCCGGCACAATGGTTGTAACCAACGGTGTTGATATTCAGGCGGGCTCGACGATCAATACTTCCGCAGGCACGACCAGCTCGGCCAGCAGCCTAACGGTAGGCGATAATGCCAGTGCTATCTTGAACAACAGCGGTACGTTCACGGTGAATGGTAACGTGTCGACCAACGGCAAGATCAACAACAATGGTAACATGCACATCACCGGGAGCCTCAACGGTGGTACGTCGGGCAACTCAATCTTTACCAACAATGGAAAGCTGAATGTTAACAGCGTGTCGATGACATCGTCGGCGCGATTTCAGGTTAACCCGGGCGCGACGACCTTTGTCGATACCAACTTTACGGTAAATGCCACGCAGAACCTGGTGATCGGTACAAACGCAAATCCACCGCCGTATGCCGATATGGTGATTCGCGGAAATCTTGTTTCCACGAATGGTGGTGACGTGCTGGTAGAGCGGAACGCACGGGTTGCCATCTTTGGCGGCATGACCGGTGAAGGTTCTGGTGATACACAGCTTACGATTAACCCTGGTGGCGAAGTGTACATCGATAAAAGCATAACCTTCAACGGTGGAGGCGATAAGATCACTAACAATAACCCTAGCACACCCAACAATTATGGGCTGTACGTTGACGGTACCATTACGAACACAGGGGGTGGAGCGCAAACCACCTCGAACTACGGCGACAAGAATTTTATGGAGTCCTCCAACAAACCGTTCTTTGACTGGGTGTCAGGTTTGCCGAATAGCCCGCTGCCGGTGGTGTTGACATACTTCCGCTTTGGTGCCATTAAGCCCGGGCAAATACCCCTGCAGTGGGCAACGACACTCGAAAAGAACTTCGACCATTTCGAGGTCGAGCGCGCGGCAGAGGCACTGAATTTTACAACGATCGCTACCGTGGCCGGTGAAGGTAATGAGCACAAAGGCGGCGTTTATACATTCGTTGACAACGCGCCGCTCGGAGGTTGGAATTATTATCGACTGAAGCAGGTGGATCTGGATGGTACCGTGGTATACTCGGATGTGATCCGTACACGTGAAACGGAGAGCTCGTCGTCTAACGTATCCTTGTATCCGAACCCTGTGCGCTATCAGCAGGTGGTAACGCTCTCGCTGCAAGATCGTGTTACTACGCCGGCCATGCTGACGTTTATTGATGGGGCGGGGCGTGTATTGTTGACGATGCCAGTGGATGCGTCGGTGACAGCTATACCGTTGCCGGTAAATTTAACAGCGGGTGTATATGCCGTGCGGCTGGCGTCTGCTTCCGGGCAGAAGTTATTCCACCTGGTGATTCAATAATATAATAAGTCTTTAAGAGAAAGGCCTCTACCTGGGACAGGTGGAGGCCTTTGCTTTTTAAATCATCGCCTGTTCGTGCATGAGCACCGGCAGGTTTTTGAGAATATCTTCGGTCATGCCCGCCAGGTCGAACTGCGGTTCCCAGCCCCAGTCAATGCGTGCAGTGGAGTCGTTGATAGAGCGTGGCCACGAGTCGGCAATGGCTTGACGGAAGTCGGGCTTGTAGGTGATCTCAAATTCGGGTATGTGTTTTTTGATCTCGGCCGCAATCTCGGCGGGGCAGAAGCTCATGGCAGAGATGTTGTAGCTGCCACGCTCGTTTATTTTTTCGGCGGGGGCTTCCATGAGGTCAAGTGTTGCTTTGACGGCATCGTCCATATACATCATGGGCAGATAGGTGTCGGCGCTCAGGAAGCATTCGAATTTTTTATCCGTCAGGGCCTTGAAGAAAATATCGACGGCGTAGTCCGTTGTGCCGCCGCCGGGTTTTGTCTTGTAGCCAATGAGGCCCGGGTAACGCAGGCTGCGTACGTCGAGGCCGCGATTTTTATGATACCAGTTGCACCACAGCTCACCGGCTTGTTTGCTGATGCCGTAAATCGTGGTGGGGTCCATGATGGTATCTTGCGGCGTTTTTATTTTGGGCGTTGTGGGGCCGAAGGCCGCGATGGAACTGGGCCAGTATACTTTCTCTATTTTATTGTTTACGGCGGCATCCAACACGCGAATGAGGCCGTCCATGTTCAACTGCCACGCAAACTTGGGATTTTTTTCACCCGTGGCCGACAGTACCGCGGCCAGGTGATATAGCTGCGTAAAGCCATTCTTTTTCACGAAATCGAGAAACTCGTTTTCTTTCATGACATCCAGGATCTCGAAGTTGCCGGTGGCCAGCACGCCTTCCGGATCTTTGATGTCGGTCGCGATCACGTTCTCCTTTCCGTGGAGCTTCCAAAGGCCTTGCGTTAGTTCAGAACCCAGTTGTCCGCCTGCACCGATAACAAGAATTTTCTGTTTCTTCATGTGTATAAATTTCTGGTTTGCCTTTTTAAGGGTTTGGTCTCGTTCTCCTTACTGTAGGAAGGCGGGGCGAAATTACCAAAATTTACCGTTCGCCTACTCTACGTTAGGAATGGTTTTGCATTAACTTAGCGGCCATGAACTTCAGGGATTACCTGACATCAAAAAAAATTGATACGGAGGCTTTCCGGCAGGCGGAGCCTGCCCTGTGGGCTACGTGGAGCGCCGAATTTGCGGAGATGCACCCCAGCAGTTTTACAGCACAAAAACTGTATCTGATCAATCCGGTTCGTAGAAAGTATACTTTACAGATAGAGGTTGTATCAGAGAAAACAGCGACAACTTTATCGCAACCGGTTACAACAACAGCGACAGAAACGATTGCACCAAAGCCCGCCGTCGCCAGGCCCGCAATCGCGAAGCCGATGATGAAGCCGAAGCCGGCGGAGACAGGGGAACAACCTGCGGCCTCCAAACCGGTTATCCCGCGACCGGTCATGAAACCGAAGCCGCCCATGGAACAGCTCACGCAAGCAGATGCAACCGCGGCAGAGAAAAACACGACCAACGATATTATACCTGCGCAAGCAACAGAGACACCGGCGCCTACAGCAAAGCCTGCTGTGAAGCCTGTGATTCCGCGCCCCGTTATAAAGCCGGCGATACCAGCATCTGCACCCGAGTCAACGGCGGCAACGGCTGGTATACCTTCACAAGATGTCACCTCGTCATCAGACACACAGCCGACGCCAGAGGCAGCGCCACCGGCTACACCTGAAACACCACCGGCCGCTAAACCTGCTAAACCCGGTATGGCCCGGCCGGTGATCAAACCCCCCAAACCGAAAACAGATTAAACCCTATGTATAAGAAGCTACAACCGTTTTTACAACAGGAACTCGAAACCATTCGCACGGCCGGTCTTTTTAAAAAAGAAAGGATCATTACGACGCCGCAGGGAGCTGATATAAAGACCAGCGAAGGCAAAGAGGTGATCAACTTCTGCGCGAATAATTACCTGGGCTTGTCGTCACACCCGCGTGTGACCGAGGCCGCTAAGCGCGCGATTGATACACACGGATTTGGGATGTCTTCGGTACGGTTTATTTGTGGCACACAAGATATTCATAAGACACTGGAGAAAAAGATTTCGGAATTTCTGGGCACGGAAGACACGATCTTATACGCGGCAGCCTTTGACGCCAACGGCGGTGTATTCGAACCGTTGCTGGGCGCAGAAGATGCCATCATCTCAGACGAGTTGAACCATGCGTCGATCATTGACGGCGTGCGGTTGTGTAAGGCCATGCGTTACCGGTATAAACACAACGATATGGCTGACCTGGAAAAGCAGCTACAAGATGCCCGCACCGCAGGCGCCAAGCAGATCATCGTGGTGACCGATGGCGCGTTCTCCATGGACGGTACCATTGCCCAAATGGATAAGATTTGTGACTTGGCGGATAAGTATGAAGCATTGGTGATGACCGACGAGTGTCATTCCACGGGTTTCATTGGCAAGACCGGTCGTGGTGTGCCGGAGTATAGAGGTGTAACAGGCCGTGTGGACATCATCACCGGTACCCTAGGCAAGGCGTTGGGTGGTGCATCGGGCGGCTTTACATCGGGTCGCAAAGAGATCATTGAAATGTTGCGCCAGCGCTCACGCCCGTATTTGTTCTCGAATACCCTGGCGCCGTCGATTGTCGGCGCTTCGATCGAAGTGTTTAATATGTTGTCCGAGACCACCGATCTGCGCGACAAGCTGGAAGAAAACACACGCTACTTCCGCGCAGAGATGACGAAGGCCGGCTTCGATATTAAACCGGGCGAGCACCCTATTGTACCGATCATGCTATACGACGCACCGTTGGCGCAGCAATTTGCTGACCGCCTGCTGGAGAAAGGTATTTATGTGATTGGTTTCTTCTTCCCGGTAGTGGCAAAAGGACAGGCACGGATTCGTGTGCAAATTTCGGCAGGTCACGATCGGCACCACCTGGACAAGGCCATTCGTGCTTTTACTGAGGTTGGAAGAGAGCTGGGGGTATTAAAAGAGGCTGTCGCGAAATAAAACACCACAAATTATTATACTATAGGGCCATCTTTCGGGATGGCCTTTTTTTTGTCCAAAAACGAAACCTAACCTTTATTTGAGTACATCGTTTACACGGCGAAGTACCCGTTTCATATGAAACGGTCTAACCTAAAGCACAAAATATGAATCAGAAACCATCAAATGCATTTGTCGCTGCTTCCTGGATTGCCCTTCTGGCCGGTATGATCTCGTTCATCATCGGACTCTGGAATGCCGACATGCTGTTGAATGAAAAAGGTTATTATTTTACTGTGTTGATGTTCGGCTTGTTTGCCGCCATCTCGTTGCAAAAAAGTGTACGCGATCAGTTGGAAGGAATTGCAGTTACGCAGATTTATTACGGCTTGTGCTGGTTCTCCACTCTGCTGGCCATTGTGCTGCTAACGGTAGGGCTGTGGAATGCCACGCTAACCCTAAGCGAAAAAGGCTTCTACTCCATGTCGTTCCTTCTGAGCTTGTTTGCTGCCATCGCCGTACAGAAAAATACCCGCGACTTAAAAAAGGCCGAAAGCGAGGGTCAATAACCTCCACCTGATTCCTATTATTAAAGGCTGTTCTCCCATGGACAGCCTTTTTTATTTTTTCAGCCTTCCTGGAACTTATTATTATCTGCAATGTTGTTGCATGTAATTAATCTTAAAAAATCATGGTATCCACCTCTACCACTACTTTTGACGTCATTATCATTGGCGGCAGCTACGCGGGGTTGTCAGCCGGCATGACCTTCGGCCGCTCGTTGCGTAAAGTGCTGATCATCGACGGCGGCAAGCCGTGCAATGCACAGACACCGCACTCCCATAACTTTCTGACACACGACGGCAGCACACCCAAAGAGATCGCCACCCTGGCCAAAAGCCAGGTGCTGCGTTATCCTACCGTTACCTTCCTGAAAGGCGAAGCCACACAGGTAACAAATACAGGGGAGCTGCTCCAGGTCACGACAGCCAGCGGCCAGACTTTTGAAGGCAGAAAGATATTGTTGGCCACCGGCATCCGCGATATACTGCCTTCTATTCCTGGGGTAAAAGAATCCTGGGGTATTTCGGTCCTTCACTGTCCGTATTGTCATGGCTACGAGGTGGCTGGCCGACGGCTAGGTGTATTGGCCAACGGCGATACCGGGTACGAGCTGGCCAAGCTGATCGGGCACTGGAGCAAAACGTTAACCTTGTTTACAAACGGACCCTCAACCCTGTCGGCCGCGCAGCAAGCCGAGATCAAAAAGTGGGGTACACCGGTCGTTGAGCAAGAAGTAACGGCATTGGAAGGCAAGGATGGTTATATCCGCGAGGTGGTGTTAAACGATGGATCGCGTATAGCGTTGGATGCCATCTTTACCCGGGCACCCTTTGAGCAGCCTGCGATCGTACAACAGCTGGGCCTTGATTTTACAGAGATGAATTTTATTCGCATCGACGAGTTTGGGAAGACCAACATCGACGGTCTGTTTGCGGCAGGTGACAACAGTTCGCCGATGCGCAGTGTCAGCAACGTTGTTGCCATGGGCACGAAGGCTGCGGCCTTTATAAACCGTTTATTGATAGACGAAGACCTGCAGGCGTTATAACGATTTGATCAGGGCGACCATTTTTTCACGACCTTTTTCATCCAGCAGGGCGCCGTGCCCCGCAAGCATGTTGTCTACGATATGTTTGGGACTGGACGTGCCCGGTATAGCACACGTTACTGCCGGATGAGAGAGTATATATTTCAGGAAGAACTGTGCCCAGCTTTGAATATCGTAGTCGGCTGCCCAGGAGGGTAGGGTTTTGCCTTTCGTTAGCGAAAACAGTGAACCCTTTTCAAAGGGTTCATTGATAATAACGGCAACACCTTTGTCTTGCGCGGCCTGTAGCAGGCTGCGCTCGGCATGGCGTACGCGGAGGGAATAGTTGAACTGTACAAAGTCGACGGCTTCCGTCTTGAGAATCTGCTCCAGTTGTGCGTGCGCGGCGGTAGTATAGTGTGTGATGCCGGTATAGCGGACCTTTCCTTCGGCCTTTCGGCGCTGCAGCGTGCGGAGGTGCGTCTTCCAGTCGGTGAGGTTGTGTACCTGGACCAGGTCCATCGTTTTGCGCTGCATCTTTCGCAACGAGTCGTCCATTTGGTGGATGCCGGCAGCTTCGCCCGTGGTCCAGACCTTTGTAGCGTAAAAGAGCTTCTCGCGTACGGGGCTGGCAGCGGCAAGATCGCCGATCACTTCTTCGGCGCGGCCATACATAGGGGAGGTATCGATCAACTTGCCGCCTTGTTGGACCATCAGGTTTAATACCTCGGTGAGGGGCTGGCGCTCGGCATTGTCGTTGCCTACGTCATGTATCCAGGTGCCTAAGCCTACGAGGGGGAGCTGCTCACCCGATGACGGTATCGGGCGGGTGTTCATGCCTTTTTCCATGTCTTTTCGCGCGTACGACGACAGCAACAGACTGGCACTGGCCAGCCCCAACAGCGCTTCGCGGCGTGTGATTCGTTCTGTCATGGTCGTTGATCGTGTGTACCAACAAGGTACGATTATGCGCTAACAAACCCATCCACTCTGGCTGTAGGTGGACGATTTGGTCTGGCGCTGCGGCCGTACGATTACTTGATGCCGAATTCCTTCTTGCGCTTGGCGACGATCTCACCCATTTTAGAGGTGTCCTTGGCAATGATGCCAAAGGCCGGGTCGATGTTGTCGGAAGGGAAAAAATAGATGCAGTTTTTTTTGCCCCGGATCTTGAGCTTGTAAATATTCAGGAAAGGCACGATACGCAGGGACTTCACCTCAGGCCACTCCAGCCGGATATTGCGGTGGCCTTCCAGGACCACGATCTTGTTTTTGCCAACTGCTACACGCCGAATCTTGTCGCTGATGACGGAGAAAATAAAGAGGGAAATAAGTCCCAGCGTGAAAAAGATCAAGGCAATGAAAAAGCTTTTGGCATTGAAGTCGCGGCCAATGATAACGATACCTCCTACGATCCACTGGATAAGTGCGAAGACCAGGAAAAAGTATTTGGCGAAATAAAATTTAACGGGGTTAGCTTCTACCATTTTCTTAAATCATGTCAGGGGTTATGTGTAAACCTAATTTACGATATGTCTGCCAATTTTGTTCCAGTTGCCGTGATTTTCTTATCACTCGATTACGACTGGGAAATCTTGTCCCCGGCTGAAGGTATACGGATACTGCGGTTTGCCTTTCAGCTGGCGTGTCATCTCGGGCACCTGGTCGTCAATGTATGACTTCAGCTCATAAATTGTAACCTTGCCGTCGTGCGGGGCGCCGTCTGCCGCACCCTGCAGGGCCTTGATCAACACATAGGTAAAGAGGCCGTGGCCCAACTCGGTAAACTCGGTGGCGAACTGCTCGCTGCCAGCCGAGGCCATGACGTGAATGCCCGCACTGCGCGACAGTTGGGCAATGGCCTTCTCTTCGCCCGCACCCCGTGTGGCCAGCAGCTCGACGGAGCCACCCGACTGGCAGGCGTCCATGATGATAAGTTGCTTCAGCGCCTTGATATGCTTCAGCTTGTCTTGTAAAACACCGGCCTCAATGGCTTCTTTCTGCAGCGCAGCCTGGTCGTATAGTCGCAGGCCTTCCGTGGGTATAAAGTAAAATTTGTCCTCCACCATGCTGCCATGCCCAGCGTAGTACAGAATAAAAACGTCTTCCTGCCGGATCTTGCCGCTGAGCTCGTCCAGTTTGTTCAGGATATGTTCGCGCGTGGCCTCGCCGTCGTACAGGGTTACCAGCTCGATGTCCTTAAAGAGTTTCATGCTCTTGTCGTTGACAATCACCTTGCTGAACGACTCGGCATCAGGGCGAGCATAGTTCAGGCTGAGCTTGCTGTTTTTGTATTGGTTGATGCCAACTGACAATACATAACAGGTGCTGTTTTTCGAAACGTGGTCGGAGGCGATCTCTGCCGTGTGTGGATCAGACTCTACGTTGTCACGGTTGTTGGCGACGGCGGTAAAGCTGTTGGGGCCACTCACCAGGTCAACGACCTGTTTATAGGTGGATGTCTGTCCTTTGCCTGAAGGGAGCTTTAGCGCTCCACGGTCCAGTGAAATACTTTTGCCATTATGCATGACCCGTAAGTTCTCTACTCCTGCGCCATTGTCAGTAATGCGAATGTATAGCTCTGCCTTGCCCGCGGTGGCGTGGTGCAATACAGCCACCTTTACTGTCGGTGGAGGCGCACTGTTAAGCTTACCCTGAATGCCGCCCTTGCGATCGTCACGGCCGCCGCGGTTTTGGAATATTTTGGGAAGCAGATCGGGGCGGTAAAACTCGTGGAAGAATTGGTCGACCGCGTAGGTCTTCAGACCGCTGACGAAGTGTATATACTTGCGTGCGTCGTCGGTGCCGTTGAAATATCCCTCGGGGTTTTTGACCATCCAGTCGCGCTCGCCCAGGTGTATGTGCTCGAAAAACTCTTTGCCGGTAGCGAGGTCCCAGAACTTGGTCACGCCGTCCAGGCTATGGCTGATCAGCATTTTGCCGTCGGGGCTAAACAGCAGAGAGGTTACTTCGGCATTGTGCCCATGGAAGGTGCGGATGATTTTACCGGTCGCAGGCTCCCACACGCGGATGGTGCGGTCGGCACCGGCGGTATAGATCTCTTTTTCGTTGGCACTAAAGATCGCCGTGTGCACGGCACCGCGGTGGTCTTTCAGCTTGCGGGTCATCAGGCCGGTGCCGACATCCCACAGGCGCACCGAGCCGTCCCAGCTGGCGCTGAGCAGCGTTTTGCGGTCAGCGCTGATCTGAATCGAGCCTACAATATCCGTGTGGCCAACAAAATTGCGTACTTCTTTCTTCGTATCGATCTCCCACATCTGTATGGCGTTGTCCAGACGGGCCGTGATGACGTAGAGGTCGTCGGGATAAAGCAGGTTATAGACCGAGTAGCTCTGAAAATCGAAGTAGGTTTGCATTGTGCCGGTGGCCAGGTCGTGGATCTTCATGGTAGCGTCCCAGCTGCAGGAGATCACACCGGTCTCGGCGGCGTTGAAGTGTATATCGAAGATCGGCTCGCGGTACGATTGAATGACCCTGAGCGAGTCACCGGAGTTCAGGTCCCACAATACAATCTTGCCGTCGCCACCGCCCGTCAGCAGTTTGCTGCCATCCCTGGAGAGGTCGTAGCTCAGCACCCCTTTCTTGTGGCTGACATACTCCATCACGGTCTTACCGCTGGCAATGTCCCAGCGTTTTACCTTGGTGCCAAACTTACCTTTGATCAATGTCTTGCCATCGGGCGTGATGCGCAGGCTGTTTTTGAGTCGTACATATTTAGCAATTGACGACTGCCAGTAAAAGTTAGGATCGTAGTCCAGGCCGCCTTTGTCGCGTTGGCTGAGGAAGCCGGTAAAGACGCCGGTCTTTTTTTGCGACGTCGGATTCCAGGCAAAAGCTGTGTTGTTGTCGGAGGTGACGAGCAGCTCGTTGCCGCTGTTGGTAAACGTCACCCCGTGGAATTGACCTTTTTCTTCGGCCACCAGCTTGGCAAGTACTTTGCCCGAGGCTTCGTCCCATACGGTAACATCTTCTTCCGTCGCCAGCGCCAGCTTTTTACCGTCAGCGCTAATCGCGGAGCCAGTTACGTCCTCTTCGTTCTTGTCGTAGGTACGCACCAGGGCCAGGGTGGCGAGGTTAAATTTCTTAGCGATGCCGTTGTGGGGCAGGGTGTACAGGAACTTGCTGTCGGGGCTGAATTCCACGCGGGTGCCACAGCCACCGCAGCTGCCCTCGTCTTCGGCGGTAAAGTCTTTGACAAGTTTCCACTGCTGTACGTCGTACAGGCTGGTGCGGCGGTCATCCTGGCCGAGGGCCATCCAGCGGCCATCGGGGCTGATGGCGATGTCAGTGCCCGTGCCCAGCCCCTTGTCGGGATCGACGGGCAGGCGCGCCAGCACGCGGCGGGTTTTAAAGTCGTAGATCACGGCAGAATCGTAGCCCGTATTGTTTGTGCCCGTGTGTACAAAAAAACGCATCTGCGGATCGATGGCGACGTCGCCGATGAAGTCAATGGTGGTGATAGCGGCTATTTCCCGGCCGGTCTTCACTTCCCACAAGCGGATAGTCTTGTCGTAGCTACCGCTGAGGAGGTACTGGCCGTTAGGCGTAAAGGCCAGGCTGGTAACAGTGGCTTCGTGGCCCAGGAAGCTGCGCACTTCGCGGCCGGTGCTGACCTCCCACAGCTTGGCAGCCTTGTCTTTGCTGCCGGTAGCAATGTAGTTGCTGTCAGGGCTGACAGCGACGGTCATGACCGCCAGCTCGTGGCCCTTTTGAATAATCGTTTCAATGGATTGCGCGAAAGAGCTGCTGGTGAGCAGCACAAAGAGGAAGGTCAGTCTCATGCCGGCGGCAAATTAGATGCCGGACAAAAATAGTAAGTTTTTACGCTTTTACGGATGGCGTTTCGGCGGATGCCTCGGCTTCGTGCTCGTGTACCTCTTCCCAGTTGCCAGATTCGCTGTTATGCAGGTAATCCAGAATCTTTTGCTCGATCTGTTTCAGTTTCAGGGCGCGTAGATATTTACCGTTCCGGGCTAGCACCAGGCGGCCTGTTTCTTCCGATACCGCCAGCACGAGCGTGTCCGTGCTTTCGGACATGCCCACGGCCGCACGGTGGCGCAGCCCAAAGTTGGGGGGAAGGTGGTCGTTCTCACTGACCGGCAATACGCAGCGTGCCGCCCGAATACGGCCTTTATAAATAATGACAGCCCCATCGTGCAGGGGAGAATTTTTGTTGAAGATTGATAGAAGCAGGCGCTTGTTTACTTCAGCATCCAGGGCGTCGCCGGTCTGCGCATAGAACTTCAGCTCGGTGTCGCGCGAGAAAACCATGAGCGCACCGGTCTTTGAAGCCTTGAGGGTCTTAACCGCTTCGATCACCTGGCCTATATCAAAGTCATCATGGTATTCGTGGCGCCAGTTGGAAATGGTCTTGAAGATATTTTCGCGGAACTCCGTACCGCGGCCGATCACGAGCAGGAACTTCCGGATTTCGGGTTGGAAGAGAATGATCATGGCCAGTACACCGACGCCCATAAACTGTCCCAGGATCATCGTCAGCAGCTCCATCTGGGCGGCACGCACGATGAGGTATACCAGGTACAGGGCGAGAATACCCAGGAAGATATTCACGGCAATACTGCCGCGAATAAGCTTATACACCTGGTATAATAAGACACTGACCAGGCCAATATCAATGACATCGACCCAGCTAACTTCCAGGAATCCGATTTTGAACAGGAAGATCATGTCTTACAAATGTAACCGATCAGGCATAGAAGCCCAATTTAAACAACAGACTTCTGTGCAGAAGAACGTGTCGTAAGCATGACCAGCTTGACAGCCTCCACGGCCTCGCGCACATCGTGCACCCGCAGAATGCCGGCGCCTTTCATCAGGGCAATGGTATTCAACACGGTGGTGCCATTCAGCGCATCTTCCGGTCGTTGCTCCAGCGTGCGCCAGATCATCGACTTGCGCGACAGGCCCGCCAGCACGGGACAGCCTAACACGCGAAAGTGCTCGAAGTGTTGCAGCAGCTCGAAATTCTGTGTGGGTGTTTTAGCAAAGCCAAAGCCCGGATCGATGATGATATCTTTCACCCCACGTTGCCGCAGGGCGTGTAGCGCCGCGTGTAGAAAGTCGAGAACTTCCTTCAACAGGTCGGTATAGTTCGTTTGCGTCGCCATGGTTTGGGGAGTGCCGCGCATGTGCATCAGAACATAGGGTACTTGCAGACGAGCAACCGTATCAAACATGGCCGGGTCCAGCGTGCCGCCCGATACGTCGTTTATGAGGTGGGCACCGGCCGCTACGGCTTCGGACGCCACCTCGCTGCGAAAGGTATCGACGGAAATCAAAGCACCGGGGAAGGCCGTGAGGATGGCTTGTATCGCGGGCACGACGCGTTGTATCTCCTCCGCTATGGTAATGTCAGCCGCACCCGGCCGTGTGGAATAACCACCGATGTCGAGAAATGTTGCGCCGGCTTCCAACATATGGCCTGCCTGTGCCTGTACCTGGTCCAGCGACGAGTAGCGGCTGCCTTCGAAGAAGCTGTCCGGCGTAACGTTCAGGATGCCCATGACGCGGGGCGTCTGCAGGTCGATAAGCCGCCCACCGCAATGCAGGGTACGGTTTGTAGAAAAAAAATCATTTTCAAACACGGATTTCATGGCCAGGCGCTGGAATTCTCATTCAAATTAAGAAGTTTGCGGGCTAAAGTTTATTCCCTTGGTTGAAAAAACATCTCAGGAGTACAAGGCGGTAATCGCCCAGTGCCGCGCGCTGTTTGAGAAAAAAACACGCGATTATGGCACCGCCTGGCGCATTTTGCGACTGCCTTCCATCACCGACCAGATCTTTATCAAGGCCCAACGCATTCGCAGCATTCAAGATAAGGGCATACAGCTGGTGGACGACCCCATCCGCGACGAGTTCATCGGCATCATCAACTACAGCATCATTGCGCTGATCCAGCTGCAGCTCGACGAGCACGCCAGCCTCGACCTGCCGTTTGAAGAACTAGCGCCGCTGTACGACAACGCGGCCCACGAGACCTTCACGCTGCTTCAGCAAAAGAACCACGACTATGGCGAAGCCTGGCGTGCCATGCGTGTCTCCTCCATCACCGACATCATTCTCATGAAGTTGCTGCGGGTAAAACAAATCGAAGACAATCAAGGCAAGACCCTGGTGAGCGAGGGTGTAAAAGCCAACTACCAGGATATGATTAACTACGCTGTATTTGCCATGATCATGAGTGGCGAAGCCAGATAAAGACTGCCTGCGCAGAAAAGTTGTTATTTAATAGTTAAAATAAGGTGTGCAATGGCTTTTGAAAGGCGGAAGTGGGAAGTTTGGTGATAGTAGCCGCCCCGTGCATAGCAGCAGGGATGTGAACCGAGCATAATTATCAAGAACGATGATCAAGATAGTCGACAAATTCTCACGCTTCTTTGTAGGAGCCTTATTCATTTTCTCCGGACTGATCAAGTTGAACGACCCGATCGGCACCGAGATAAAAATGGAAGAATACTTCGAGGTCTTTGCCAATGACTTTGGCTCTTTCTTCCTGGTGTTTAAAGATTGGGCGCTGGAGATTGGTTTGATTCTGATCGTGCTGGAAGTCGTGCTCGGCATCGCCGTGCTGCTGTTCTACCGCATGAACCTCACCGCCAAGGTGCTGCTGGGATTGATCATCTTCTTTACATTCCTCACATTCTACTCGGCTTATTTCAACAAGGTAACCGATTGTGGCTGCTTTGGCGACGCCATCAAGCTCACCCCCTGGGAGTCGTTTACAAAAGATGTTATCCTGGTCGTGTTTATTCTGCACCTGTTCTGGTATCGCAAGCGTTACACGCCGGCGCTGCCCGACCAGGTGGGTCATATCATTATAGCTTCTTCAACGATCATCAGCTTTGCACTGGGCATCTACGCCTTGTTGCACCTGCCCTTTATCGACTTCCGCGCGTATAAGATCGGCAACAATATACCGCAGCAAATGCAGCCCGAAGAGCAACCGCGCTTCGAGTATGTATTTAAAAAGAAAGACAGCGGCGAAGAGATTGCTTCAGAAAAATACCTGGGCGACACCACGGTGTATCAGTATATCAGTGTACGCCAGACAAACGAAGATAAAACCAAAGCGAAGATTACGGACTACTCTGTCTTTACCGATCAGGGTGAAGACATTACCCAAAACACCTTCGAAGGCAACAAGCTCTTGCTGATCTTCTACGACGTCTCGAAAGCCTCGGCCAAAAACATCGACAAAGTTCGCGCGCTGGTAAAAGCGCTGGAGGGCAGCAAGGTGGAGGTTATGGCGCTGACGGCTTCCAGCGCCGGCGAATTTGAAGCCTTCCGTCACAAACACCAACTGCCAGTGGCGTATTACTTTGTTGATGCAACCGTACTAAAGACCATCATTCGCTCGAATCCCGGCATTACGCTGTGGAAAGATGGCACGGTAAAAGGCATGTGGCATCACAACGACACACCGGACGCTGCAACGGTGTTGAACACCCTGGGCGAGTGAGCGACTACCTCAAGATATTCCTGGTCGGCATGCCGGGCTCCGGTAAAAGCACGCTGGGGCGACCCCTGGCAGAGACGTTATTATTGCCATTTGTAGACCAGGACAAAGAAATTGAACGTCGCGCCGGAAAGACGGTGCAAGCTATTTTTGCCGAAGACGGCGAAGCATACTTTCGCCTGCTGGAATCAGAAGTGTTAAAGCACTGGGCCGCAACCGACATGAACTTCGTGATGGCCACCGGCGGGGGGGCGCCCTGCTTCCACGACGGCATGACCGTCATCAACGTAGCCGGTATAAGCGTGTTCCTCGATGTGCCGGTAGAAGAGCTGCTCAGCAGAACGGCTACCGACAAGGGACGGCCGCTGCTACAAGCCGAAGACCTGGCGGAAAAGAAAACAAAGTTGACAGCATTATACGATCGCCGACAGACCTGCTATGCACAGGCGCAAATCGCGTTGAAAGAACCCACCTTGCCGGCGTTGCAGCATGCCATCGACGCCAGGCTTAGAAAGTAAAGCCCAGCGTGAGGAGGTAATTCATATTCTTTACGTCTTGTATGGCACGCGGCTCGGGGATTCCGTCCACGGAATACGGCACGCGTACATTCTCCGTTTTGCTGGAAACAACAGCCAGATCGGTATAGAACTTTTTCACCCGCACACCAACGCCTCCCGAGATAGATTGGATCTTGCGGTCTACGCCAGCGCTGACGCGATAGGGATCGGCCATTAAGTTGTAGCCAAGACGGGCGCGGAAGATTTGATATCGATATTCTGCCCCCACGCGATAATTCACCACCGAAGTATACGTAGACTTGATGCTCCTGTTGTCGGAGTCGTACCAGTCGGAATTACTGGTATTGTCCTTGTACTTGGAGTTGCCATAGTTCACGAACTCTACATCGGCGCTGATAAAGCCAAACTTGGCAATGAATGTCGCACCGGCACTTACCTTCATAGGTGTACGTAGCGAGTATTCAGACAGTGTAGGTGAATCGAATTGCGAAACAATGTTCCTCAGGTCGTCACTGGTATTCGTGGGCGTATCATAGTAGTCAAAGTTATTCCAATCGGCTTCCTGACTGGCCGTATAGTTGTCGGTCAGGCTGTACCAGGTAGGGGTCGCCAACGAAACGCCTAACTGTACAAAGCTTACCGGCTTGTAAATAGCGCCAATGGTAAAGTTCGCGCCGCTTCCCTCGATGTCGATGTTCTCGGTCGTGGAGTGGTAGTTAAGCGGATTATAATCGACGGCATCCTCGCCGCGGTTATACCGGAAGTTTGATTCCCGGAAATTCAACTCCAGGGAGTAGCGCAGTGTCGTCAGACCCAGGCTGGCGCCGAGATAAAACTTATCAGAGAAATTGGCGCCATACGCAAAGGACCATTGATATTGGCGTCCGCTACGACGGAAGGACTCCACCTGATCAATCGTACGGACTTCGTCTGGCTGACCCTCGATGGGTATGTCCGTATCGAGCACCGAGCCGTATCTATTCAGAAAATTACCCTCGTCGTCGTAGATCGCATCGACCAGGAAGTTATTATACGCCAGGCCTGATAACGTGTAGTACCCATTGTTGCCCGCCTCGAGGTAGGAAGGATCGTCGGGAGCCTGGAAGTAAGCATCATCCACAAAAAAGTCGATGATCGATGACTCGCTGTTCGTACCGCTGTAGCGATACGAGTTGTTCAGGTCATTAATGCGGGTGAAGGTAATGCCAAAGCTACCGCCGAGAAATCCCGTCTCGCGACCGTTGCCGTAATGCAGCACCAGGCTGAGTGAAGGAATGTTAAATTTTGTATTCTGATCGCTGGAGGTCGTTCCATAATAGCGAGTACTGATATCTTCACCGGCTACGCCCAACCCCAGGGTAAATTCTGATTTAGTATAGAAACCCAATCCGGCAGGGTTTGACGCCGCCGAGCTGAAGTCACCCCCCAGGGATGTCTGGGTACCACCCAGTGCCTGGATGCGTGCGCTACCGGCCGGCTTCGTCCGGCTAAACAGCAGTGCGTTGCCGGTGAAGCTTTGCCCCAGCACCGGAAGGGTGGGGGAAATCATGAACAATAGAATCGCTGCCGTGAGGGTAATCCTCACCACCTTCATCACCTTCATAGTGTACTGTACGAGAAATTAAGAATTAGTTGCCTCTGCCACCGCGGGATCGACCACCGCCGGAGTTGCCTCCAGAGTAGCCACCACTGCTACGTCCACCGCCGCCGCTGTTACTATTACCGAACGAAGAGTTTGAACGGTCGTTGTTATTGTTGCTGCTTCTGGACGGTGTATACGAGCGGTCGCTGTTACTGTTGCCATTGTTCCAGTTTGAATTGCTGTTGGATGTACGGCCGTTGGAGCTGTTACCCGAATTTGAATTCGAATTGCTATTGTTGGCGTTCGAAGGCTCCTGGGTCACGCGACGCCATGTGCGGTTGTAGTACTCGCTGCCTTGTTGACGCGACCTGCCATTGGTGGTATTCGCCGGTGTAACAGCGTTGTTATTCAGGTTAGACGTACGTCCAGCCGTAGCTTGCCGTTGCGAGCGGTTGTTGCTGCCAAAAGCATCCGACACCTGTGTGCGGGTACTCGTATTGGGGCGCGTAGTGTTGACGACCTCATTGCCGCGGCTGCCACGTTTGGCGTAGCGCGGGCCGTAAGTGCCTTCGCCGTTGTTAATAATGATCACGCTGCCCGGGTAGCCATACCAGCCCGGATAACCGGAGTTGTAGCCATAACCAAATCCCCAGGAAGAAGCGTAACCGCAATACGGACGGTTCCAATAGTTGTAGTTACCGCCCCAGCCGTAGCCATAGTTACCATAGTTATTATAGGAGTTACCCCAATAGTAGCTGAAAGAGGCAGACCAGCCGTTGTTGTTCCAATACGGGTTGTACCAGGGGCTGTAGTAGGGGTCGGCATATCCATAGTACGGGCTGTTCCAGGAATTGATAGGTGCATTGTAATAGTTTGCACTATACCAGGGGTTGCCGTACCACGAATTAAAATTGTTATTCCAGTTGTTCATGTTGCTGGAAGTGGAATACTGATAGTTGTTCACGAAATAATCCTGGTCGTCCGACTGCGAAAGTTTTGCGGTGGAACGAGCTTCATACTCCGGATTGACGTTGCGGGCCGAGTAGCTGTCGGTTGGGTTGAGCGCCTCTACACTTTCGACACTTCCTTCCTCTTCCTCCGTCGCGGGCTCTTCACGCATTTTCTTAGCCTTCTTCACGCTGGCTTCATAGGCTATTTGGTCCTGCCGCTCTTTCGATTGAAGCTTAGCGCGATCCGTGGCGTTGAAATACATGTCATCGTCCTCCTGGGCGAAGGCGCCGATGTTTATGATGAAAGCTGCCAGTAACAGCAACAATGCCTTGGTTTTCATAGCGTGGTGTGTTTTATATCTTTCGTGGTGGCTCTACACAACCTAACGAGTGTAATGCCGTAAAAGTGTCGATAAAGCTACAAAATTTAGCCAGTATTTGACCCGCTTAATTTACATTTGCCTTTTCGACATCGATTACATATAACAATAATTATACCAGTATGGCCAAAGAGTTACCCACCCGCAAAGAAGATTATTCTTTGTGGTACAACGAATTAGTGAAGAAGGCAGATCTTGCCGAACATTCAGACGTGCGGGGGTGTATGGTCATCAAGCCCTATGGGTACTCCATTTGGGAAAAAATGCAGCAGGCACTGGACAAAATGTTTAAGGATACAGGCCACAGCAACGCCTATTTCCCGCTTTTTGTGCCGAAAAGCCTGTTTGAAGCAGAAGAAAAAAACGCCGAAGGGTTTGCGAAGGAGTGTGCCATTGTGACGCACTACCGCCTGAAAACCGACCCACAAAATAAAGGCAAGCTGATCGTCGACCCCGAAGCCAAGCTCGACGAAGAGCTGGTGGTACGGCCTACCAGCGAGGCCATCATCTGGAGCACCTACAAAAAATGGATTCAGTCGTACCGCGACCTGCCCATCCTCGTAAACCAATGGGCCAATGTGGTACGCTGGGAAATGCGTACGCGCCTTTTTTTACGGACGGCAGAATTCTTATGGCAAGAAGGCCACACGGCGCATGCCACTGCCGACGAAGCCGTACGGGAAACCGTACAAATGCTTGACGTCTACGCCGACTTTGCTGAAAACTTCATGGCACTGCCGGTTGTAAAAGGAAGAAAGTCGGAAGGCGAGCGTTTCCCGGGCGCGGTCGACACCTATTGTATCGAAGCGATGATGCAAGATGGCAAAGCACTGCAGGCAGGGACGTCGCACTTCCTCGGCCAAAACTTTGCGAAGGCGTTTGATGTGCAGTTCACAAACAAAGAAGGCAAGCTTGGCTACGTATGGGGCACCTCATGGGGCGTGAGCACGCGCCTGATGGGTGCGTTGATCATGGCCCACTCCGACGACGACGGCCTGGTGCTGCCGCCGAAGCTGGCGCCCATCCACGTGGTAATCGTGCCGATTTTCCGTACCGACGAGGAGCTGGCCAGGATCTCCGAGAAAGCACAGGAAATCGCCGCTGCCCTGCGCAAGCAAGGATTTGCGGTGAAATTCGATAACCGTGATACCCACAAGCCAGGCTTTAAGTTTGCCGAGTGGGAGCTGAAAGGTGTACCCGTGCGCCTGGCCATTGGCCCCCGCGACATGGAGGCTGGCACCGTAGAAGTGGCGCGCCGCGACACCAAAGAAAAGCAGGTCATGAAACTGGACGAAGTGGTAGAAAAGATCCCCGCCCTGCTCGACGACATCCAGACAACGATCTACGCCCGCGCCAGGACATTCCGCAGCGAGGTTACCACCGAGGTTAACGCGTATGAAGAGTTCAAGAAGGTGCTGAACGAAAAAGGTGGCTTCCTCGCCGCGCACTGGGACGGAACGCCCGAAACAGAAGCAGCTATTAAAGAGGAAACAAAGGCCACCATCCGTTGCATTCCGTTGGATGCGAAGGAAGAAGCCGGCGTGTGTATCTACTCCGGCAAGCCTTCGACCCGGCGGGTACTGTTTGCCCGGGCGTACTAATCGCACAAATAACTTCGATCGGCCATGATCATGTGGATAATCATCTTTTCTTTGCTTCTCATCGGCCTGGCGCTGATCGTGATTGAATTGGTATTCATTCCCGGCACTACAGTAGTGGGCTTGCTGGGATTCATCTTTGCCGGCGCCGGCGTGATGATTGGCTACCAGCATTTTGGCAGTGATACCGGTTTATACATATTAATAGGTACCTTGGTGGCTACGTTGGGCGCACTCTTCTACAGCTTCCGGTCGGGTGCGTGGTCGCGGTTCTCCAACAAGTCTTCTAACGACGGGAAAGTGAACGAAGGTATCACCGGTGGCCTAAGCATCGGCGACGAAGGTGTTACCCTGTCAACGCTCCGGCCCATTGGCAAAGCGGAGTTTAATAGCAAAACGTTTGAAGTAAAAACGCAGGGGCAGTACGTGGAAACTGGCCAGCATGTCCGCATAATCCAAATTCGTCTGAATGACATTGTCGTAGAACCTTTTTAACTAACCATAGAAAAATTATCATGGATCCTGTTTACTATCTTGTTATTGTGTTGGGGGGGATTATTCTGTTCCTGCTCTTTTTATACTTTGTACCCATCAACCTGTGGATCACCGCCATCTTCTCCAACGTGAAGGTGGGGCTGCTCGAGCTGGTGTTTATGCGCATCCGGAAGGTGCCACCACGCATTGTCGTAGATTCGTTGATCACGGCTACTAAAGCCGGCTTGCAAATCTCCTCTAACGAATTGGAGACACACTACCTGGCCGGTGGCAATGTGCCAAATGTTATTCGTGCACTGATCTCGGCTGACAAAGCTAATATCAGCCTGAGTTTCAAACAGGCCACCGCTATCGACCTCGCCGGTCGTGACGTGTTCCAGGCGGTTCAGATTTCGGTTAATCCCAAAGTGATCACTACCCCCAAGGTAGCGGCGGTAGCGGCAGATGGTATTCAGCTGATCGCAGTGGCCCGCGTGACGGTACGTGCCAGCATCGCCCAACTGGTGGGTGGCGCCGGTGAAGACACCATCCTGGCCCGTGTGGGCGAAGGTATTGTATCGTCTATCGGTTCAGCCAAATCACACAAAGAAGTACTGGAAAGCCCGGATAAAATTTCCAAGCTGGTACTCTCGCGCGGTCTGGATGCCGGTACAGCGTTTGAGATCTTGTCAATTGATATTGCCGATGTAGATGTAGGGGCCAACATTGGCGCCAAGCTGCAGATCGATCAGGCTACAGCCGATTTGAAAGTGGCCGAAGCAAAAGCAGAAGAACGCCGTGCCATGGCCGTAGCGTTGGACCAGGAAATGAAAGCCAAAGCAACAGAAGCTCGCGCGAAAGTAATTGAGGCAGAGGCTGAAATTCCGAGAGCCATTGCTGCGGCATTTACGAATGGCAACCTGGGTGTAATGGACTACTATAAAATGCAGAACGTACAAGCGGACACCGACATGCGGCAGGCAATCTCCGGATCGGGCGCCAAAGGACAAGGACAGTCGTCTACGCCGAAACAATAACAGCGAGACAGCATAGTATATACCGCGAGTGCTGCCCATCAGGCGGCACTCGTTTTCTTTACAGCATTAGAGTTAATTTGCGGAATGATGCTGTGCCAGCGGCAAATGAATGGTAAAAGTAGTGCCTATCCCATAATCACTCATCAACGTGATCGTCCCCTTCAATTTGTGAATAGCCTTATTCACAAGATAAAGCCCCAGGCCGTTGCCTTTAGAAGCTTGCGAGGCCCGAAAGTACAGATCGAATAGACGCGCCTGGTATTTCTCTTCCACCCCCATGCCGTTATCGGCGACGTGAATCTCGACATGATCGCCTATCCGCGTAATGTTTACATCGATAAAAGGAGTAACGCCGGGTTGTGTCTTGCGGAAGAGTACGGCGTTTTCAATCAGGTTGCGGAAGATGATGCGCAGCAAGCCCACGTTAGACAAGATGGTGATGTCGGCATGTACAGAGAGGTGACTGGTGATGCCAAACCGACGGAAGTCGTTTTGGAAATATTGCACGGCTTCTTCCACCAGCGGGTTGAGGTGTATAGGCTCCAGCGGCAGGTCGGGTTTGTTGAGCTCATACATCATCTGCATTTTAAACAGCATGCTGTCCATGTTCCGCGCCGTCTCCACCACTTTGTCAAAGAGCATATTCGCCTGCGGGTCGTTCACAATGTGGCGTGCGACCTGGTCCAGGCCTAATAGCGTAGTGATGGGGCGGCGTATATCGTGCGACGACCGGTATAGAAACGTGTCCAGCTCCTGGTTGGAGAGCGCCAGCTGGCGCGTGCGCTCGACTACCTTCATTTCCAGCTGTGTGTTCAGCGTCTGGATATACTGGTTATTTTCCTGTAACATGGCACTTTGCGCCTCCAGCTCGGAGTTTTTAATCTCGATCTCGTCGCGCTGCTGGCGTATAAGCCGGGAGATATTTCGCTGCCGGCGGAAGTTGTTAACGAGCAGCATCACCAACACCACCAGGAGGATCAGACCCATGAGCGTCACGATAAAAAGAATATTCTGACCGCGGATGCGCTCTTCCTGGATCTCGTTATTCTTGGTGAGCAGCGCAATTTCCGTTTGCTTGCGGTCGAGGTCAAACGCAACCTTCACCTTGGCCAGGTTTAATGCCTCTTGCTCGTGGGAAAGTGAGTCGCGGAGCTTTACATGTTTTAAGAGTCCATCATAGGCTGGCCCATAGGCGCCTTGCACAGACTTGAGGCGCGACCACGACAACCAGTACGACGCCATATTTTTTCGGGAGGTAATGACGTCATGCTCACGGCTAAACATGATATGGGCGGAGTCGAGGTAGGTGTTTGCCAGGGGGTAGTTGCCCTGCGTCAGATAAATGTCACTCATGGTGAGGCAAGCCATGCCGGCGCTGCTCCACATGCTGAACTTCTGGCTCACCTTGTAGTCGGCCAGTACGCCTGTCTTCGCTTCCTCCGTGCGGCCCATGTCGCGCAGCACCACTGCTTTGTTACCATTGATGAGGCCGATCCAAAACTCATCGTTGATCTTCCGCGCCAGGGCCTCTGCCTGGTCGAAATAGCGCAACGCCCCAGCGTACTGCTTCATCTGGCGGTGCGCCAGCGCAATGGTGTTACACGTGCTCATCTTCTGAAAGTCGGCCGCGCGGCTGCTTTCGGTTTTGCTCAGTCGGTCGTGATATTGAAGCAAGCGGTATCCTTCGTCAATGCATTGCTGGTAGTTGTGCGCCGAGTAGCTGATCATGCAGCTCTCGTAGTGGCACAAAATCACATAGTTATAGAGTTGTAACGACTCAAAGATCTTGGAAGCGTCAAGAATGTGTTGAAGCCCCTCCGCCAGCAGGCCTTGCTGGGACAAAAACTGGCCCAGGTGAAAATAGGCCAGGCCAAGACCCATTTCCTCGCCTTGATTCTCTTTAGCCGTGGCCAGTGCCCGTTGAAAGTGGCGCAAGGCTTCTTCCTTAAAGCCAAATTTCCCATAAATAAAGGCCATGTTTCGGTTGGCCAGCACGCGGCTGAGGGGAGAGCTCTTCTCGGTCTGCTTCAAACCCTGTCGCGCAAAGCGAATGGCCCGCTCCTGATCCAGTGCCAGGTAGCGCTCTTGTAAAGCATCAAAGACGTCCACCATCTCGCGGGGCGAGCTCATCTGTACACGTTTGTAAAGGCTATCAAGGTCGGTAGTATCCTGTGCGCGGGTACTACCTGGTAACAAGAGCAGGGTGGTTACCAGGAGGAAAAAAAAGCACGGATTTTTATGGCTCATGCAGTTAAGATGACACTAAAAATAGTAAAATTCGCAGCGATTTACAGCAGCCAATGAAGGTAGAAAAGCAGCAGCCCATCGGCGTATTCGACAGCGGCATCGGCGGATTGACCGTAGCCCACGCCATTAAAAAATTATTGCCGAACGAAAGCATGATCTATTTCGGCGACACCGCGCACCTGCCGTATGGCGAAAAGTCTGAAGCTGCCATTCAGGCGTACTCCATTCGCATTGCCGATGTGCTCGTGAAAAAAGGCTGCAAGGTGATCGTGATCGCTTGTAACTCTGCCTCTTCCGCCGCCTATGCGCTCCTGAAAGAATACGTGCGCAAGGACATTCACATCATCAACGTCATCGACCCCATGGTCTCGTTGGTGTTGGATAAATTCCCGGGGGCACAGGTGGGGTTGATCGGCACCAAACGTACAGTACAGTCGGGCGTCTATCATCGTAAGATTGAAGAGGCGAACAAAGGCACAACGGTGCACTCCCTGGCCGCACCGTTGTTAGTGCCCATGATCGAAGAGGGATTCTTTAACAACCAGATCAGCCACGAAATCATCGCGCAATACCTCGCCGACCCGTCCCTTCAAAACATTGCCGCCCTCATCCTGGGCTGTACACACTACCCCCTTATAAAAAGGGAGATCGGCGATTTTTACAAAGGACAGCTCGCCATTCTCGATTCCTCCGAGGTCGTGGCCCAAGCCCTGCAGCGCTACCTGCAGCAGGAGGGACTCCTCAATGACACGGGAGCCGATCCGTATTATCATTTCCTTGTATCGGACTACACCGAATCATTTGAGGCATCGGCCCGCCTGTTTTTCCATGAAACGGTCCACCTCGACCGTCACGCGTTGTGGGAATAGGGCGTCGGCCCCGCGGCTGGTGTACTGTTTTTTCAGAAATGATAGAAAACCACCGTAATAAATTCCGCATCTTTGACGCCATTTTAACCCAATTTTCTGAGCACACTCCTGTTCATATTACCCTTCCTGCTGCTGTATACCATCATGGCCATATACGCAGAACGGAAGATCTCGGCGTTTATCCAGGATAGGTTGGGCCCTATGGAAGCCGGTCCCTATGGCCTGCTGCAAAGCGTTGCCGACCTGGTGAAGCTCATTCAGAAAGAAGACATCATACCCGCGGGCGCCGACAAATTCCTGTTCCGGGTGGCGCCCATTGTCATTTTTACAGCTGTATTTGTTGGTTTTTCAGTATTGCCGTTAACCCCCGCGTGGACCGGCGCGCCCATTTCCTCTGCCGTCTTTTTCCTGCTGGCCATCACGTCGCTGGATGTGCTGGGCATCCTGGTGGCGGGCTGGAGCTCGAATAATAAATACAGTGTGTTGGGTACCATGCGCTCTGCCGCCCAGATCATATCGTACGAAGTGCCGCTGGGCCTGTCCGTATTAAGTGTCTGCATGGTGTGCGAAACGCTCGACCTGCAAGCCATCTCGTATCAGCAAAGCGCGCTCAACGACGAGCACCAATATCTTTTTGGCATTCGTGCCTGGGGTATAGATGTGACGGCGATCGGCGGCTTCCTGGCGTGGAACGTCGTGCGTATGCCCCTGCTCTTTTTGGCGTGGGTGATCTTTTTTATAGCCTCCCTGGCCGAAAGCAATCGCGCACCGTTCGACCTGCCAGAAGCGGAGTCCGAGCTGGTAGCAGGCTTTCAAACCGAATACTCCGGCTTCCGCTGGGCGGTAATCATGCTGGGTGAATATGGAATGATGCTTTTAGTGAGTATATTAGGGTCGGTGTTATTTTTTGGAAGCTGGAGTACGCCCCTGCCTAATATCGCATCGATGCGGTTAGCGGAATGGACAAGCGGTACACCGGGCACTGTGGCTTCGACCCTCTGGGGAATTTTTTGGTTGCTGAGCAAAGCGTTGTTGTT
This sequence comes from Dawidia cretensis, assembly GCF_018598175.1. Lineage (GTDB taxonomy): Bacteria > Bacteroidota > Bacteroidia > Cytophagales > Cyclobacteriaceae > Ohtaekwangia > Ohtaekwangia cretensis. Next base: position 41,564 of record NZ_JAHESE010000022.1, on the reverse strand, counting down.
CGTAGCGATTCAAATGTGGGTCCGCTGGACCTACCCTCGCCTCAGGGTTGATCAATTAATGAATTTATCGTGGAAATATTTAACACCAATAGCACTAGCATTGGTTATTCTATGCGGATTTTGGAAAGTACTATGTATATGAGCAGGATGCTGTCTTTACGCCTTATTTTAACGATTATGGTGCTGACAACGTGCGGCCTGTCGCAAGCACAGACACCCGCGGGCGTTGACAGCCTCGAGAACGTAGTCAAATCGTCTAACCTGCCCGACAGTGCGCGCCTCGACGCCCTCACGCGGTTGTCGGGCCTGTACCAGTTCGTAGACTTCGCCCGCAGCGTGAAGTATAGCGAAGAGGCCATTGCCCTGGCCGCCAACACCGATTTGCCCCTGCACAAGATCAAAGCCTATCGCAACGCCGCCCTGCTGTATACCATCAGCGGCGACTATAGCTCCGCCCTGCGCTACGACAACCTGGCCCTCGAGCTTGACATGATCGTGAAAGACAGCGCCGGCATTGCACAGGAATATAACGCCATCGGCAACGACTACTACGACCTCGGCGAATACGACGACGCCTACTTCTACTTCACGCAATCACACCGCATGGCCAGCGCCGCCCGCGACACCCTGCGCATGCTCATTGCCCTGCACAATGTAGGCCGGGTATTCAAAGAGCTGGGTCAGTTCGATCAGGCCCTCGACCACCTGCAGCTTTCTAAAAAACTGAGCGAGACGCAGAACGATCGGGAAGGTATACCCTACGGTCTTTACGAAATTGGCGACGTATTGCTGCGCAAGCATGAATACGACTCCGCACTGGCCACCCTGCGCGAGGCACTGGCATTGGTGCGTACCCTGCACGTCGACATAATCGAGCCCAAGGTACTCTCCACCATGGCGACCGCCTACCTGCAGCAGAACGATTACAAAAATGCGCTGGCATTTTACGACTCGGCCTATGCCTTGCACCAGAAGACCACCAACCGCTACGGCATGGCAGAAGCCAACCTGGGTCGGGGCATCGTACTGACGAAAGAAGGAAACTTCGATCAGGCCCTGGAGAAATTCGAAGCCAGCCTTTCCGTAGCGCGCCCCCTCAATGCCCGCGTACTGGAGATAAAAGCCTTCAACGAGCTCTCGGCACTGTGGGAACAGAAAGGCGACTTTAAAAAAGCATTGTACTACTACAAACAATACAAGCAATTAGAGGATACCCTCTTCAGCCAGGAGACACAAGGCAAGCTACTGCGCGACCAGATCCGTTTCGAAACGGAATCGCGCGATACGCAGATCGCTGCGCTCAGCCAGCTGCAAGTCATGCAGCACGGTGAGCTGAAGAAACAGGAGTTTGTACGCAACATCCTGGTCGTGGTCATGGCCCTGAGCGCCATCTTGCTCGTGACAGTATACCGCAGCGGACAGCGCCGCCGGAAGATCAACACGCTGCTGCTACAGCACCAGGATGATATGGAAAAGCGCAGCGAAGAGCTGGAGCGCCTCAACCAGGTAAAAGACAAATTCTTCTCCATTATCTCGCACGACTTGCGGTCACCCATCAACGCCCTGGCGGGTCTGCTCGACCTTATCGACAAAGGAGCCATCGAGCCGGCGGAAATGCACAAACATACCCAGGAGCTCAAAGTGCGGTTTAACCATACCCGTACGCTGTTAAACAACCTGCTCGACTGGACACTGCTGCAAATGGACAAACTGAGCCTGCAGGCAGCCCGCATCAACCTGCGCAAGATCGTAGACGAAAACATTCAGCTGCTCATCTCGGTGCAGAACAAACAGATCAATATGATCAACAACGTGCCGACAGACGCTATTGGCTATGCCGACTCCAACACCATCAACCTGGTGATCCGGAACCTGATGATGAACGCCATTAAGTTCACCAACGATGGAGGCAAGGTGACTATCGACGCCAAGCCGCAGCCATCGGAATGGTTGTTCTCCGTGAAAGATAACGGCGTAGGCATGAAGCCCGAAGTGCTCAATATGCTTTTTGACAAGACTGCCCCGTATACTACTCGCGGTACCGCCAACGAAAAAGGTACAGGCCTGGGGCTGATCCTGTGCAAGGAATTTATTGAGAAGAACGGCGGCCGCATCTGGGTTGAAAGCGAAGAAGGACAAGGCAGTACGTTTTTCTTTACGTTGCCCAAGGCAGACTAACGAACGCTCTTCGACAGCAAAGGGGCTACCCGGTACCGGGTAGTACCCCTAAATTCATCTTTTAAATTCCTTTTTAACATCTTTTAACCTTCTATTTTTGTTCCACAGAAATGGAAGGAACCCCGCTTACATATTTCGGCGCGATTGGCAGCACGGTACGTTCTCTGTGGACTGGCCTCAGGATTACGTTCAACCATTTGCTGAAAGCGCGCCACAGCCGCCTGCCGGTAATCATCAGCGACAAAAACTACTTTAACGACACCGAGGGCATCAACACCATTGCGTACCCACACGCCATGCAGCCCGTGCCGGACAACGGTCGCTATCGCCTGCACAACGAGATTGACGACTGCATTGTATGCGACAAGTGCGCCAAGGTATGCCCCGTCGATTGCATCACCATCGAGCCGATCAAAGCCATCGAAGAGATCGGCAAGACCTCCGATGGTACCTCCAAACGCATTTACGCCGCCAAGTTCGACATCGACATGGGCAAGTGCTGCTTCTGCGGACTTTGCACCACCGTGTGCCCGACAGAATGCCTGACCATGACCAAAGTCTACGACTTTAGCGTGTTGGATATACGCGACCACAACTTTGTCTTTGGCGAAATGACCGAAGCAGAGATTGCCGAGAAAAAGCAAGTCTACGAAGTATACCAGCAAAACAAGGCGACGCAACCCAAAGCACCCGCTGCTACCCCCGCAGCGCCGGGTACACCGGCCGTGGCGACACCGCCTGCTGCCGGTGCGAAGCCTGTATTCAAACCGAAGATTAAACCGGCGGGGCCTCCGTCTGCAAGCTGATGGAACCGGCGACAATTATGTTCTACTTCTTTGAAGGAGCCGCAGCCCTGTCGGCCGCCTCCCTGATCTTTATCCGTCAGGTCTTTTACGGCGCCTTATTGCTTATCGTCTGCCTGTTGTCACTGGCTGCGATTTATATACTGGCCTTTGCGGAATTTGTAGCGGTCACACAGATCCTGGTGTATGCCGGTGGCATCGTCGTCGTGATTCTCTTTGGTGTCATGCTTACCGCGAAGATTGGTGAAAAGCCTTTGGTGGTACAACACGGCAATGTGTTCGGCGGCATCCTGGCAGCCGCGTCGCTGTTGGCCGTGCTGCTGTATGGATTGGCAGGGCATGACTTTACATCCGCCACAGCGGCGACAACCATGGCAACGCAAAATGCGGTACAGGAAACGGGCTTCGTGATGATGCGCGACTTCGTATTGCCCTTTGAGCTTGCCGGTATGCTATTGTTGATGGCGCTGGTAGGCGCGGCGGTAATTGCTGCCCGTACAAAAAATAACCGAGCCTCATGATGTTCCCGTTACAACACTTCCTGATCCTAAGCGCTATTCTCTTTTCGGTGGGGCTACTGCTCGTGGTGATCAAACGCCACGCTATCATGATGCTGATCGGCATTGAGCTTATGCTGAATGCCGCGAACCTCAACCTTGTTGCATTTAACCAATTATACCCCAACCACCGCGACGGCCAGATGTTTGCGCTGTTCGTGATCATCGTCGCCGTATGCGAAACCGCTGTGGGGCTGGCTATCATCTTGCGTACCTATCATTTCTACCAGACATCCGTGCCGGATGCGGTGGCTGAACTTAGCGACAAACCCTGATCCCGATGGTACTACTACGCCAGGTAGCAATTGAGCTTACATCATCCTTTCCAGTAGTCTTGTTGATTATAGGGATGCCGTTGCTATCGGCTTTAGTATGTAGATTGTTGCCCGCGCGCCGCCAGAAGACCATCACCGTGTTGTCATCACTGCTACTATTCATCGGCCTGCTGGGCGCAGCGAATATGCTGGAGATGTCAGGTATTCATCCTGCTATGAATTCCATATCCTGGTTTCATCTCGGCGACCTGTCTTTTTCTCTGGGATATTTCATTGACAAGACCTCCGCCCTCATGCTGGTACTGGTCCTGCTCATATCCTTTTTGGTGCATGTATATTCTGCCGCCTACATGGCCGGCGATGCTGCCCTGCCGCGTTACTACGCCATGTTGGGATTCTTTACCTTCTCGATGTTGGGCATTGTGCTGGCGGATAACCTGCTCATGATGTTTGTATTTTGGGAGCTGGTAGGCTTTTCATCCTATATGCTCATCGGTCACTGGCAGCACCTGCCCTCAGCGGCGACTGCGGCCAAGAAAGCATTTGTCATGAATCGCATCGGCGATGCGGGTTTTATCATTGGCCTCATGATCTTCTGGACGCAGGCGGGCACGTTTGACATCGCCACGCTGATGAGCACGGATACATTGTCAGCGTTGTCGCCTACCTGGCAAACCGCGGGTGCCCTGTGCCTGTTCTGTGGCGTGATTGGCAAGTCGGCACAATTTCCCCTGTTTACATGGTTGCCCGATGCCATGGAAGGGCCGACACCCGTCTCGGCCTTGATCCATGCGGCCACCATGGTGGCCGCCGGTGTGTTTCTCCTCGTACGCCTGCATGTATTGTTTACCCCCGCATCCCTTGATGTGGTAGCACTCACTGGGCTGATCACGGCATTGCTTGCCGCGCTTGCCGCACTCGCACAAAACGATCTCAAAAAGGTATTGGCATACTCCACCATCTCGCAACTGGGTTTCATGGTCATGGCGGTAGGAGCGGGGGCACCCGACGCTGCATACCTACACCTCTTTACACACGCATTTTTCAAAGCCTGTCTCTTCCTCTGTGCAGGCTCCGTCATCCATGCGCTGCACGAAGCACAGCGCGGTACCCATGCCCACTTCGATGTACAAGACATTCGCAACCTCGGCGGCCTGCGCCATAAGCTTCCCTTTACCTTTGCCGCTTTTGTGATCAGTGGCGCCGCCCTGGCGGGAATTCCCTTCTTCTCGGGCTTCTTGTCAAAGGATGCAATCCTGACGGTCCTGTTATACTGGAAGGGCGAGACAATCACCTGGCGGTGGGGTGTGTTTGGAGGCGCATTCCTGGTGTCATTCTTAACAGCTCTATATACCATTCGCCTCATCGCAAAAGTTTTTCTCGGCGACGAGCGCGAAACCGCCAGCCTTACCGTGCACGAGCCTTCGTGGCGCATGCGTGGTCCCGTAGCCTTGCTGGCGCTTGGGTCATTTTGGTTCTTTGTGTCCTGGAATCCGCTCAACTACCATGGATGGTTGTACCAGCCGTGGAAGGCCGACGAGAACTTTCACTCGGCGTTATTGGTCTTTATCTCGGCCGCGTGGGTGTTGATCGCGTGCGCTGTGGCCTACTATATATTCCGTCAGCCCCGCACAGCCCAGGCGCCGTTGTTACTCAACAGCTTCTACGTCGACAGGTTCTACACACAGACCCTTGCCACACGCACGTATGCGCTGGCCCTGCTGACCGAGAAATTAGACCGGCGCTGGATCGATGGCTTTCTGCACTTCGTCGCCTACGGACAAGTCACGCTGGCGTACCTGATGGGCTGGTTCGACCGCGTCATCATCGACGGTACCGTAAACGGCATGGCCACGCTTATTCGTACCATCGGCAGTTTTACACGCTCATTCCAGGGAGGCAAAATCCAGCTTTATATCTTCTGGTCCGTTCTGGCAATCATTATTTTTCTAATTTGGACACTATTTTAGAATGCAGCCATACCTTCTCTCATTCCTGATCTTCACACCGCTCGCAGCCGCGCTGGCCGCGGTGTTTATCCCCGCCGGGGCCGTGAAGTCGTTCCGGTGGCTGGCGTTGCTGATCAGTGTGCTGCAAGTGTTTGTTCTGCTCCAATTGCTGGTCGCCTATAACCCCGCCGGCGGACTGCAACATGTCGAGCAACAACCCTGGATCGTCATCAGCCTGGGCGCGTGGGGCGTATTTCGCGCCGAATACTTTGTCGGCGTAGACGGACTCAGCCTGCCCCTGGTAGCCCTGTCGGTTTTTATACTGCTCATCGCCACCATCTCTTCGTGGCAAACCATCCGCCAGGCAAAAGGCTACTACATTTTATTACTGGTGCTCAACGCCGCCATCATTGGCAGTTTCGTCGCACTCGACTTCCTGTTATTCTACCTCTTCTTCGAGTTTATGCTGCTGCCCATGTTCTTTCTCATCGCCATCTGGGGCGGGCCGAGAAGAGAATATGCCTCCATTAAATTTTTCTTATACACGCTGCTCGGGTCCGTTCTCATTCTGATCGTGATGATCGGTCTATACATCAGCGTACACGATCCGTCTTCGCCCGGTGGGCTGGTGCACACCTTCAACCTGCTGCACATGGCCGACCCGTCTAACATTGTGTCGCACGCTATATTCGATCCCCACAATGTGTGGAGGCTCGGCCCGCTCGATGCGCGCCAATGGGCGTTCCTGCTGCTCTTCTTCGGGTTTGCCATCAAGTTGCCCATGGTACCGCTGCACACCTGGCTGCCCGATGCACACGTAGAAGCGCCGACGCCGATGTCAGTGCTCCTGGCGGCGTTGCTGTTGAAGATCGGTGGCTACGGCCTCGCACGCATCGCGCTGCCCATCTTCCCCGATGCAGCACTATACTTCAGTAGCTTCGTAGGCATCATGGGCGTGATCTCTATTGTCTACGGCAGCTTCAACGCCATGGCAAGCAAAGACCTCAAGCGACTCATCGCGTACTCCTCGGTGGCACACATGGGATTTGTACTGTTGGGCCTGGCCGCCGTGACGCCGGAAGGTGTAAGCGGCGCGATGTACCAAATGTTCAGCCACGGCATCATCTCGGCCATGCTCTTCGTCATAGCCGGCGTCGTATACGATCGTACACACGACCGCACCATTTCACACTACTCCGGATTGTCGTCGCGGATGCCTGCCTATACCGCCATGGTGTTGGTGTCATTCTTTGCCTCTATGGGCTTGCCGGGCTTCTCGGGCTTCATTGCGGAAATATTGATATTCCTCGGCGCCTTTAAATCGGCCAGCACCAACGGACTGCTACACGAAAGCCTGGCCATCATTGCCACGTCTGGCCTGGTGTTCGGCGCGGCCTACTATCTGTGGACGCTGCAACGCATGTTCTTTGGTCCGTTTGATCTGAAAGGGGGCATACAGCCGGCGCAGATCACCGACCTCACCCTGCGGGAATATATACAGCTCGTGCCCCTGGCGCTGGCGGCGCTCGCGTTTGGTGTATGGCCGCAGCCCGTGCTGAGCATCATCGATCCGTTCGCGCAGCAATTTTGTGAGCACGTGCTCACCGTCGGCAAAAGCGTAACCTTTAAACTATAAGCCAGTGGAACGCGGCCTGTCAGAAACGATCGCCCTGGTTCGGAATAGCCTGCATGCCTTTGTGCCCGAGCTCATCCTGTCGCTGGGCATCCTCCTCGTCTTGCTGGCGGGCCTGCTCAACCGCCGCCGCGGAAGGTTGTCACTCATGGTCTTTGGTGTCATGCTGCTCAGCTTTGTAAGCCTGCCGTATCACGCCGAACCCTTCGCCCATACATTGTTTGGCGGCATGGTCCGCAGCGACAACTTCTCCGCCTACCTACGCGCCCTGATCGACATCGGCGGTGTATTGACACTTGTCATGGCCTGGCGCAACAAGCGCGCCGACGAGCGACTTTCCGAATATTATTCGCTCCTGCTCTCCATCATACTCGGTGCACACCTGCTCGTCATGAGCCAAAACCTGCTCATGACATTCCTGTCGCTGGAAATCATGTCGTTGTGCTCGTACGTGCTCGCCGGATTTTCTTTTACGCGTCAGGGCGCGGAAGGAAGCTTGAAATATTTTCTGTTCGGTGCGGTAGCATCCGCCGTCATGCTGTACGGGTTGTCGCTGCTGTACGGATTCACCGGCACACTGGACTTTTCTTCCGAAACATTTTCGGCCGCCTTGCAACAGCAGCAAACACCCCTCGTATTTGTGGCCGGCCTGATGGTACTCGCCGGATTCTTATACAAACTGGCTGCCGCCCCCGTGCACCCCTGGGCGCCGGACGTGTACGAAGGCGCGCCGATGCCCGTCGTAGCATTTTTCTCCGTGGTGCCCAAACTTGCCGCCGTGGGCGCATTGCTAAAATTTGTGCTCGTGCTGAACGCATACGGACACTCCGCCTTCGACTGGCAGGGCGTACTGGCGGTAGTGGCGATCATCACCCTCACCGTCGGAAATTTTTCGGCACTGTGGCAAAAAAATCCAAAACGCCTCATGGCGTATTCCTCCATTGCACAGTCTGGTTTTTTACTCGTGGGTGTTGTGGCCTTCCTGCCACAAGGCATGCAGTTTATGCTGTTCTACGCCACGGTGTATGTCATCATGAATTTCCTGGTCTTTATATACCTGCAAAGCTTTGAAAATATAGGATTGGAAACGATTGCATCGTATCAGGGGCTCGGTCGCCAGCGGGTGTGGCCCATGGTGTTCCTGCTGGTGGGCATGGTGGCGCTGACGGGATTGCCTCCTACGGCGGGTTTTACAGGCAAACTTTTTATTTTTTCTGCATTGTGGGAGGCTTACGCGCAGTCGGGCAAGCCTGTGCTGTTGTGGCTACTCGTCATTGGTTTGCTGAATACGGTGGTTTCGCTCTTTTATTATCTGCGCATACCCTATTTCGCCTTTATAAAAAATGGCGAATCGCCCACTTCCACAAATAACCTCACATTCGAAAATCTTTTTGGCCTGTTGTTGGTTTTACTGCTACTCATCCTCTTCTTCAGTCCCGGATTGTTGATGGGATGGATTAATAAAATTACCTTTGTGATCCGTTAACGGTTATTCGTTGTCCGTGTGCTGCAGGCGAATTGCCGGGTGTGCAAAAACGGTTACAACGAACGGCCAACAACGGGTCTAACGAGACTAACGGACCACCAAACATGAGTGACCAAATCCTGCACGAGTGCGGCATTGCAATGATCCGCCTGCGTAAGCCCCTTTCGTACTACATTGAAAAGTACGGACCAACTTACGCGATGAACAAGATGTATATCCTAATGGAGAAGCAGCACAATCGCGGACAGGATGGCGCAGGGATCGCCAACATCAAACTAGACATCGAACCCGGACACCGTTACATTAGCCGCTATCGTTCCATCAAAGCCCAACCCGTAGCCCACCTCTTCAAAAAGATCAGCAAAAAATACAAGCGCGCACAGAAAGAAGGCAAAGGACGTTTCCGCGACGAGCAATGGCTCAAGGAGAACGTAGCCTTCACCGGCGAGCTGTGGCTGGGCCACTTACGCTACGGTACGCACGGCATGAACAGCATTGAAAACGTGCACCCGTTCCTGCGTCAAAACAACTGGCGCAGCCGTAACCTGGTCATGGCGGGTAACTTTAACATGACCAACGTAGAGGAGCTCTTCGACCTGCTCGTCGGCCTTGGCCAGCACCCGAAAGAAAAAGTAGACACCGTTACCGTCATGGAAAAGATCGGCCACTTCCTCGACGAAGAAGTGCAGACGCTTTTCGAAAGATATAAAGACAAATTCTCCAACCGCGAAGTATCCGATATCATCGAGAATGAGCTCGACCTGCACCGCGTCCTGAAACGCGCCTGCAAAGATTTCGACGGTGGTTATACCATGGCCGGTGTAACCGGCTCCGGCTCGGCATTCGTAACACGCGATCCCAACGGTATACGCCCGGCATACTATTATGCAGACGACGAAGTAGTGGTAGTAGCGTCTGAAAAGCCGGCTATTAAAACCGCCTTCAACGTAGACTACAGTCAGATCGAAGAAATAAAGCCGGGTCACGCGCTCATTGTCAATAAGAGCGGCGAGTACGGCCAGTATCAGATTACCCAGCCCGGCGAGAAAACAGCGTGCAGCTTTGAACGCATCTACTTTTCACGCGGCAACGACCCGGATATCTATCGCGAACGCAAACAGCTTGGCCGCCTGCTCGTGCCGCAGGTGCTGAAGGCGATCAACTCCGACTTGCGCAACACCGTATTCTCCTATATTCCGAACACGGCCGAGACCGCATTCTTCGGCATGATGGAAGGCATTGAAGAATACCTCATCAACAAACAGAAAGACATCATCATCGACGGCAAACCCTCCGTCGACTCCCTGGAAGATATACTCTCGCTGCGTCCCCGCGTGGAAAAGCTCGTGCTGAAAGACGTGAAGCTGCGCACATTCATTACCGACGACGAACACCGCGACGAAATGGTGTCGCACGTATACGACACTACCTACGAGGTGATTCGCAAGGGCATCGACACGGTGGTGGTAATCGACGACTCGATCGTGCGCGGTACGACACTGGAGAAAAGCATTTTGAAAATGCTCGATCGTCTCGGTCCGAAAAAGATCGTGGTCGTGTCATCGGCACCGCAGATCCGCTTCCCCGACTGCTACGGCATCGACATGAGCAAGATGGGTGAATTCGTTGCGTTCCGCGCCATGCGTGCGTTACTGAAAGATCAAGGCAAAGACTACCTGCTCGGCGAAGTATACGAGCGTTGTACCCGCGCCCGCGGCCACGAGCGTCAGCAGAACTACGTCAAGCAGCTGTACGAACAATTTACCCACGACGAGATTTCGGCAAAGGTCACGGAAATCTGTCGCCCCGCCGATATGAATGCGGAACTGGAAATTATCTTCCAGACGGTAGATAATTTACATAAAGCCATCCCTCTTCACAGCGGCGACTGGTATTTCACAGGCGATTATCCTACCCCCGGTGGTATGAAAGTGGTGAACCGCTCCTACGTAAATTACATGGAAGGCAAGCTCGTTCGCGCCTACTAAGCACGCAACACACGCACATAAAAAAAGCCACGCATGCATTGCATGTGTGGCTTTTGCTTTATAGAGCAAAATTATATACCGGTATATGCGCGAGGCGCAAAATAAAAGAGCCCCCGGGAACCACCCCGGGGGCTAAACCAAACCCCTCTAACCAACTTCACATCCCGACCGTAGTCGGGATCACCAATCCTTAAACCTGTCTATATAACGATGTTGCTATGTTCTTTAGTTCCCGGTCTGCATTAATTTATAGCAGGCATCAGCTCGCCGTTCTCAAACACAAACTCTACGCCGTTCTTCAGGTCGATGAAAATCACCGAGTCCTTCTGAACTTTACCGGCAAGAATCTGTTTGGAGAGCTCGTTCAACAGCTCACGCTGCAACACGCGCTTCAGCGGGCGTGCACCGTACTGCGGATCGAAGCCCAGGTACGCGAGGCGATCGCGTGCCGCATCCGAAACTTCGATGCGTACACCGGCTTCTTCCAGGCGCTTGCGCACGATGTCCACCTGTATGTCCACAATCTTGCGAATGTCTTGCTGGCTCAACGGACGGAACATAATGATCTCATCGATGCGGTTCACAAACTCCGGCCGCACAGACTTCTTCAACAGGCTCAACACCTCTTCTTTCGTCTCTTCCAGCACATCGAAGAAGTTCGTATCGTTGATCTTCTCGAAGTTCTCCTGAATGATCTGCGAGCCGATGTTGGTTGTCATGATAATGATCGTGTTCTTAAAGTTCGCCACGCGTCCTTTGTTATCGGTCAGACGGCCTTCATCGAGCACTTGCAGCAAGATGTTAAAAACATCCGGGTGTGCCTTCTCGATCTCGTCCAGCAGAATGACCGAGTACGGCTTTCTGCGCACGGACTCTGTCAGCTGACCACCTTCATCGTAACCTACGTAGCCCGGAGGCGCGCCGATCAAACGGCTTACGCTGTGACGCTCCTGGTACTCGCTCATGTCGATCCGCACCATCGCGTTCTCGTCGTTGAAGAGATAATCGGCCAGCGCCTTCGAAAGCTCCGTCTTGCCGACCCCCGTTGTACCCATAAAGATAAACGAGCCAATGGGCCGCTTCGGATCTTGCAGACCGGCGCGACTTCTACGCACCGCGTCGCTCAACGCACGAATCGCTTCCTCCTGCCCGGCGACACGCCGGCTTAACTCCTCTTCCAGTTGCAGCAATTTTTCGCGGTCGCTCTGCAACATCTTGGATACCGGTATACCCGTCCACTTCGCTACAACTTCGGCAATATCCTCGCTGTCTACTTCTTCTTTCAACAGCGACTTCTCGCCTTGCATGTCCTTCATCTTCTGCTGGTACTCGTTCAGGCGTTTTTCCGCCTCGGTAATTTTACCGTAACGGATCTCAGCCACCTTACCATAATCACCAGCCTTCTCAGCCTGCTCGGCTTCGAACTTCAGCTTGTCAATATCTTCTTTCGCTTTCTGAATGCCATGCACCACCTCTTTTTCACTTTCCCACTTCGCCTTGAGCGAATTACGTTGCTCCGAAAGCTCCGCAATGTCCTTGCTCAGCACAGCCTCTTTTTCTTTATCTTTTTCACGACGGATCGCTTCACGCTCGATCTCGAGCTGCATGATCTTACGATTCAATTCGTCGAGCTCTTCCGGCAGCGAGTCCATTTCCAGGCGCAGCTTGGCAGCCGCTTCGTCCATCAAGTCAATGGCCTTGTCGGGCAGGAAGCGGTCGCTGATATAGCGGCTCGACAATTCGACCGAAGCAATGACCGCGTCGTCTTTGATCCGCACCCCGTGGTGCAGCTCATATTTATCTTTTATACCACGCAGAATCGAGATCGAATCTTCTACCGAAGGCTCGTCTACCATAACAGACTGGAAGCGACGTTCCAGCGCCTTGTCCTTCTCGATATACTTCTGATACTCCTTTAATGTAGTGGCACCGATCGCATGCAGTTCGCCGCGGGCCAACGCAGGCTTAAGCAAGTTGGCGGCATCCATGGCACCTTCGCCACCACCCCCTGCACCGATCAAGGTGTGGATCTCGTCAATAAAAAGAATAATCTGACCGTTGGAGTCGGTCACCTCTTTAATGACCGCCTTCAGGCGTTCTTCAAACTCGCCTTTATACTTCGCGCCTGCCACCAACAAGCCCATGTCCAACGACACCAGAATTTTCTCGCGCAGGTTCTCCGGCACATCGCCGTCAACAATACGCTGCGCCATGCCTTCCACAATCGCCGTCTTACCGACACCAGGCTCACCTAACAAAATGGGGTTATTCTTGGTACGACGTGACAGAATCTGCAACACACGGCGAATCTCTTCGTCGCGGCCAATGACCGGATCGATCTTACCACGCTTGGCAAGCTCGTTCAGGTTCTTTGAATAGCGCTCCAGTGATTTATACTTCGCTTCCGCGTTTTGATCGGTAACCGTGTTGCCACCGCGCAATTCCTTGATCGCCTTGATCAATCCGCTCCGCTCGAAGCCAGTATCCTTCATCACCGTCGACACCTTGTCCTTTGTGTCCAGCAATGCCAGCAACAAGTGCTCGACGGCTACATATTCGTCTTTAAATTCGCGCAGCTCTTTCTGTGCGTTCTGCAACACCGTGTTGGTGCCCGATGACAGATACGGCTGCTGACCCGTCACGCGGGGGTAGCCCTGGATGATCTCCTCCAGACGGTTTTCCAGGATCGTACTATTAATGTTGAGCTTCTTAAACAAGTAGCCCGAAACGTTCTCGTCCGTCTCGAGGATCGCCTTCAGCACGTGGCCCGGCTCGATCGCTTGCTGCTGGTTGCCCATGGCAAGCTCGGCTGACTTCTGCAGTGCCTCTTGAGATTTTATGGTGAATTTATCAAAGTTCATAATGCTACTATTTTCCTCCGAAGAGGGTAATCAAATCACACTCCACTTCAAATTTGAATGGAATTCATGCACTTATGGCAGAAAAGTCAGCCTAAAGGGGAAGAAAAAGGACAGAATGACCGATGTGCAGCCATTCTTTATTTGCACACTTTTATCGGCGTAGCGTCTTCCAACGCACCGAACCACACCAGACCATACTCTTTATAGAGGCCGATGCCGATTCCCTTCCAGGTCAGCTGACTCCAGGTGTCGCTGTTGATGATCAGCGGGTTGTGACCGGGGCTTTTTTTCCAGCCTTCCAGCGCTTCCTCGGCTTTGGAACCGGCTGACCCGTAGTAGGCAATTTCGTAGCCTTCCGACTCGTAGCCGGCAATCTCCTTGGGTTTGTCCCACATACACTGCGCCTGGGCATGATCGCTGGTGTAGCAGCACGAGCTCCAGGCGCCCTTTTTCGACCAGCTGTGCGGATTACATTTATTAGTGGGGTTGAACGTGTAGTTCTCCGACAGGTCGCGGGCGTGGGTTTGGGCTACCTGGGTGAGCTTGGCCGACAGCGGAATCGGTGGCAATCCCTTTGTCTTCCGGTAGGCCATGATCAGGTCGTACAATTTCTTTTCTTCGCCCGAAAGGCAGATTTCGGCTGTGGACGGGCGTTCCGCGGGTGTGTGTGCCTGAAAGAGAAAAAACAGTGGCAGAATGCAAAAAAAGGCTTTCATAGTTTACTTTCTAGAGAAACGAATGAACACAAAATATCTTCATTTCTGTACTTAATTTTTTAATTTTCCGCGCCCAAATCAAAGGCAGGTCATACGTGAGGACGTGCACACGTACACACCCAAATCACAAATACACGTAACTAATAAACAATATAGTAAAATGAGCGATCAGAAAATCAGCATCAGCAACGGCAAACTCAACGTGCCCGATAATCCGACGATTCCTTTTATCGAAGGTGACGGTACCGGCGTAGACATCTGGCCAGCATCCAAGTACGTATTCGATAAAGCAGTTGAGAAAGCCTACAACGGCAAGCGTAAAATCAACTGGAAAGAGACCCTGGCTGGTGAGAAAGCCTTTAACCAAACCGGCAACTGGCTGCCGGAAGAGACGCTGACGATTTTCCGCGAGTACCTGGTGGGTATCAAAGGCCCCCTGACCACGCCCGTAGGCGGTGGTATCCGTTCTCTGAACGTAGCCCTGCGCCAGGAGCTTGACCTGTATGCCTGCGTACGGCCAGTACGGTGGTTTAAAGGTGTACCGTCACCGGTAAAAGAGCCCCACAAAACAGACATGGTTATCTTCCGCGAAAACACAGAAGATATCTATGCCGGCATCGAATTCCAGGAAGGCAGCGAAGACGTCAAGAAATTCCTGAAGATCTTTGAAGAAAACTATTCGAAGCTGTACAAGAAGATCCGCTTCCCGCAGACATCCGGCATCGGCATCAAGCCCGTGTCAAAAGAAGGTACAGAACGCCTCGTGCGCTCGGCCATCGAGTTTGCCATTGCCCAGAAGAAGCCCAGCGTAACCCTGGTACACAAAGGCAACATCATGAAATTTACCGAAGGCGGTTTCCGCGACTGGGGATATGCCCTGGCGAAAAGCGAATTCGGTGCAAAAGACCTCGACGGCGGCCCTTGGCAAGTCATTGAAAAAGACGGTCACAAGATCGTGATCAAAGACGCCATCGCCGACGCCTTCCTGCAACAAATCTTATTACGCCCCGACGAGTATTCAGTAGTGGCCACGTTGAACCTCAATGGCGACTATATCTCTGACGCGCTCGCTGCCATCGTAGGCGGCATCGGTATCGCCCCGGGCGGTAACGTCAACTACATCACCGGCCACGCCATCTTCGAAGCAACTCACGGCACAGCACCCAAGTACGCCGGCCAGGACAAAGTAAACCCAGGCTCGGTAATCCTATCAGGTGTTATGATGCTCGAGTACATGGGCTGGCAAGAAGCTGCCGACCTGATCATCAAAGGTCTCGAAGGCGCTATCAACAGCAAAAAAGTAACGTACGACTTCCACCGTCAGATGGAAGGCGCTACACTGCTGAAGTGCTCGGAGTTTGGACAAGAAGTGGTGAAGAACTTCTAATCGCAGATTTCCAATAATAGAAAAGCCAGTGGTCTACACTGGCTTTTTTTATGACAACAGATATAGGCTGACGAGAAAAAAGGGTCGCAATGGAAATACACGAACATATTGAGGCAGCGGGTGTCTACGCATCAATTCCAATTTTTTGGCACGATGACTTTCATGTGTTTTACGAGACGACCTGAACCAATTTCAATTGCTGGTCTTTGCATTGGTTAACGTCATCGTCAATAGCTACGGTTGTCTCAAAAAACGATGCGACTGAAAAAGACAAACCAATTCAGAAGATTTACTAAAACCAAAGCGATCACCGCTACCATCATTTTGGTAAATTGTTTTCGGTCGTCGGTAATCAGTCCTTTCAAGAGAAAAAAAATGAAGGCAAACACCAAAACCCCATTGAGTATCATCACGACAATGGAAAGGATGAGGCGGATATTTACGATTACCATAACTTCAAATTTACAATCATTCTCCCCAAAAAAACAACCATCGATAACACCGTAAATATTTTGATGTCTGCATCGGGGGAGATCCACCCCGGGGCTAAAACCCTGGAGTTGGTATTTACGGAATAAATTGAGACTTTAAGGCCTGTGAGTATACTGAATAAACTTCTGATCGCCGCGATAGCATTCCTGGTGATTCAGGGAATCCTCATTGAGCTCATTCCTCAATATTCCTGCATTATGCGTGGTACAGATTATTCCGGAGTTTTTGCAACTCTCCTTGCGGTGATTATGATGTTGTTAAACGGTACCTTCATGGGAACCCCATATTTTTCCTTTGCCAAGATTGGATTGGGCGTGTTGGCGCTGGGTGTTTGCTTTAAGATTTTACATTTGACAGGAGCCGATCAGATTTTAATGCTAGCTCCGTTAATAATTTTTCTTTCCTATGGCATTCACGTTATCATGAAGCGTACCAAAACTTTGGTAGACTTCCTGAAGTTTGCAACAATGCTCGGCTTTCTGATACCCTTCCCGTTGCGATTTTTTAATGTCGCATCCGCATGGAATGACGCGCTGTTTGAAATCGGGGTTGCCGTACTCTTGTGGGGCACGTTCCTGGTGTTCCTGATTGTCGAACGGAAAAAGCTTTGGGCGAAGAGAGTTTCACCGCCCTAAGTATACTTAAAAGAAAGGCTTGAAGCTATTTACACTCAACACGTCCTTCATCGCCGCCTCTGCTTGTTTGTTTACATAGCGGTAAGCGAAAGGCCCCATGCTAATGCGTTTCAATCCCCAGGCTCCCAGCGCGTCGAACGCCGGAAGCGTAGGTAGACACATCACGCTGACGGGCAGTTTGGTCGTGCTTGTCACGGCGCGAATATCTTTCTCCTCGATCATGCAAGGGACAAACAAGCCATGCACGCCGGTTTGCTCGTAGAGCCTGGCTCGGGTAGTGGTTTCTTCCAATGCCGTTTCCAGTCCGAGGATAAAACCATCCGTACGGGTATTAATGAATAGCTTGATATTTTGCTGCGCCATTTTATTGATGATGGCCGATAATTGCTTCTGGAATTCTTCGGCCGGGCGAAGTGCCGCTGTGTTCGGCAGAGTATCTTCCAGGTTGATACCGGCCACGCCGACGTCGTGCAGCTTTTTGATATTCTCGACAATGCCGTCTGCCGTGCGTGCATAGCCGGCTTCCAGGTCCACCGTTACAGGGATCTTTACGACTTCTGCCGTACGCCGCGCCAGGCGCAGCAGGTCATCGAACGACACATTCTCGCCGTCATCATACCCTAACACCTGTGCTACCGCATGACTGGAGGTGCCCACCGCCGCATAGCCGCTTTGTTCGAATAGACGGGCGCTGTGTACGTCCCAGGCGTTGCCCAGGACAAGTGGTTTTTCGTTTTGGTGTAGTTGGCGGAAGGTTTCAAAAGCGCTCATAGGATGGGTTGTTTTTGTTTCGTAAACCAGTATACACGCAAAGGAAAAAGCAAACGTTGCATTTGAATTGTAAAAATGCGAACAACCCGATTTTTTATTGTCTTTCGTCGTATACGTATAGGCTCGAACGTCGACTTTGTCCACGTTCTTTTCTTTCGTCGTGTAGACATACGTCACCTCGGGCGCCTGATATGACTTCTCCTCATGCGCAGCAACGGCAGGCTCCTCTGGTAAATCGGGCTCTATCGGTTCTTTTGCGGGTGCCTCGTCCGAGTCGTGGATTCCTTCGTTCGGCAAATCATCATTATCCGATCCATTCCTTCCGCGCAACGCCAGGATCTTCGCGGCCCCATAACGCGCTACCTCTTTTATCTTTCCGTTCTCTCGAAATGCGCCATACTCCACGCCGACCGATAACATCAATGTCCATTGGTCGTCCGGTGGCAGGGCATCTGTTGCTATCGTCAGCGTTGTCGCCGGCATACCTTCGAGAGAAGGATACCACTCCGTCGAGACCTCGCGTGAGTAAAATTTTGCCGAATACCAGGCTGGCGGCAAATACTCTTTCTTCTGTATATTAAACGCCATATCAGGTACAATGCCGAGCGTCACGACAATGCGAAACATGGCGTGGTTGTTCTGAGGAAAATAATTAATGCTTCGCTTTAATTCGGGTATATCCAACTGCGCGGTACGTGTAGCACGATCCATCGTGTAGTATATGGGATTTCGAATAACCGAATCGAACGTCGGATTGGTTTCGTTCATCGGAAAACCTTCCAGGATGCGGGCGTGGTCGGAGAGTATAATGTTGCGTTTCCCCCAGTCGCCGGTACCGTCTTGCAGCTGTACCTGGCGCATCAGGCTGTTGATGTCGCTGCCGAAGTTATAGTCGGACAGGTGGCGAAGCTGAAGCAACGCCAGGCGTACATGCCTGCCCATTCGCGAGCAGCCGCCAAATTCGGACATCGTCCGACGAACGTTAGCGAAATTTTCGCCTTTGTGAATGTGTTCAGGCTTGGGGCCACCTTTGCGGCGTACGATAATCTTGTCAAAACCGCGCATGCGGTAGGCGCTCAAGTCCGCTAGTTTTCCAGTAAAGGTAATTCCTTCGAGAAAGGGCATAACACTATAGATTTAGTAAAACGTATGATTTAACCTACAACAGCCGCCGGGTCATAACGGGTGTATAAAGCGAATATAGCAAAAGGAGGTTATGGGTCTATCTTATGAATAAATTAATTTTCTTTAAAAAAGATATTATAGACAGGTATTCAATACCTTATATAGTATTGAATATCTATTGATAATAATTTAATAAACTATTCAATATCTATTAAATATCCTGACTGTTGATAAGCTCATGCCGGAGTTGTCCAGTACCCATATGTTACACGACTATCGGCTTAACACCCGCAGTGAATTTACGGCAAAGATGCGTTGGTGTTCAAAAAAAGATGTGCATGAAATGTGGACAACTTTACGCCAGGTAGATTTCTTTTAATGACAGCCCGGTTCAGTGCCGTTGGCAAATACCGGAATTATCCGGTATTCGTTTGCTGGTGTTCGGGAGATTCCACTTGTGCCTATGAATGTAAGGTGAGGTGCATGTCACCTGGAGAACGTCACGCTGCGGTATGCCCCCCGCTTTTTAAAGACAAGGTTACGGTGGCGGCCAGCTGGGGTGTGCAGCGCGATGACCTGGATCATAACAAGGAGCAGTCGTCGAAGCGGTTTGTGAGCTCGGCCAATATCAGCTATACCCCGAGCGACCGGTTCAATACATCGCTGTCGTATTCAAGCTTTCAGACGTATATGATCATCCGTTCGCAGTTTGACTATATCAAGGGGCAGACGCCATACGACAACCTGGATACGCTGGATTTTACGCAGCTGTCGCAGAACATGTCGCTGAGTATGACGTATGACTTTAGCCACAATGAGAACCGGCGTCAGAATATCAATACAAACCTGAGCTTTCAGGAGGCTGCCGACAAGCAGGGTGATGTGATTCGACCGGGGGCGTTGTCGCGGTTCTACAATCTCAGTACGGCGTATGGGCTGTTGTTTGTGCCGGAGGCTATTCAACTGAATGCGGCCGTGAACACAACGTTCAACCACGTGGGGGGTGATGAGTTCCTGATCATCGGGCCTACGGTAGGTGCCCGGGCAAAGGTATTCAGTAAGGCCGTGACGATGGGGTTGTCGGTGTCATACAACGTGAGCTATACATCGGGCGTGTCGCAGGGTGATGTGACGAATGTGCGGTATAATGTGGCGTATATGCTCTTAAAGAAACACAACCTCAATGCCAATGCAATCTGGCAGCGGCGGGATATGGCCGAGCGTGCCGCCACGCGGTCAGTGACGGCTACGATCGGATATGCTTATAGCCTTTAGAAATTCAGCATCTTGATGGCTGTTAGAGCCGCCTCTTCGCCTTTGTTGCCGTGTTTGCCACCGGCGCGGTCGAAGGCTTGTTGTTTGTCGAGGGTTGTCAATACGCCGAAGATGACGGGCTTGCGGGTCTTGATATTTACTTCAGTGATGCCGTAGGCTACGGCCTGGCAGATGTAGTCGAAGTGTGGGGTCTCGCCCTGGATGACGCAGCCCAGGCAGAGTACGGCGTCGATGTTCTTTTCTTCGGCTTGCCAGAGGGCGCCGAGAGTGAGCTCGAAGGTGCCGGGTACGTTCTTGCGAATGATGTCTTTTTTCCTGACACCGTGTTTGAGCAACGACTCTACGGCGCCACTATAAAGCGCTTCCGTAATTTCAGGATTCCATTCCGCCACGACGATGGCGAATCTCTTTTTGGAGAGGTCTACACTGCTTTCTACATCTCCTGATGTTAATGAACCGGCCATCTGTAGGGTGGGGGTTTAGGGTATAAATAAAAAAAGGATAGAAAAATCTATCCTTTCAAAAGTACTGTAAAATACCTTAGGAATTGGGCTCCAGTCTCGCGCGGAATTTGCGGGCATTCTGGAACTCGGATGACTCCCAGTATTGATTAATGATCTTGTCATATACCTCCCGGGCCTTGTCGTTTTGGTTCAGCTTCTCGTAGGCGAGAGCTTCCTTCATCAGGTAGGTGGGAGAGAAGTATTTGTTCTCTTTGTAGTTGGCGGCCTTGTTGTAGAACTTGGCAGCGTCCTCATATTTTTCTTCTTCTATGTATGTATCGCCAATGAGGCTATACGCACGCGCCTGTACCAGCAGGTCGTTGGAGCTGAAGGCTTCCAGGTGTATGCGCGACAGTTCGAATTTGCCTTGTTTCAGGTATGCTACGCCGGCATAGAAGTTGGCTAGTTTGGCAGCATCGGTCATGCCGTAGTCGTCGGCGATGGCTCTAAAGCCCATGGCGTTACCGTCACCGTTCAGGGCCAGGTTGAGGCTGTCCTGCTCGAAGTAGTACACGGCCTGGAACATTTCGCGTTGGGCTTCTTCTTCCTGTCCGTTTTTCCAGTTTTGGAAGACGAAGTATCCACCCACTGCCAGGAGCAGCACGCCGGCGATTCCGATAAAAAGTTTAGAATTATTCTCAACCCAACTTTCGGCCCCCACCAATGTTTCCCGGATTACTTCCGGATTTTCCAACAGTTCGTGCTTGTGTTCTTGTTTCTTAGCCATTGTATTCTATATAAAAGCCCTCCTGGGGTCAGGAGGGCTGCAAAACTACGAATTAGATCATATTAAACAAAAGGCCGGACTTAGTCCATTACAAACGGGTAGTCCTGTTGTACGTAAACGTCGGTCAATGCTTCAGAAGGATCGGGGAAGTTCGATTCTTCCGCAAATTTCACGCTTTCTTCGACCGTTTGGACGATTTTGTTGTCGATGTCCTCCAGCTCTTTTTCGGTCGCCAGTTTCTTTTCCAGGATGGTGTTTCGTACTGCTTCAACCGGATCGCGCTGTTTGTATTGCTCTACCTCTTCTTTGCTGCGGTATTTCTGCGGGTCGGACATCGAGTGTCCTTTGTAGCGGTAGGTTCTGAATTCCAGCAGGGTAGGGCCTTCACCCGCGCGGGCGCGCTCGGCGGCGTTGGCTACTGCCACGTGTACGGCTTCTACGTCCATGGCATTGACCGGCTCGGCGGGCATGTCATAGGCTTCGGCCAGGGTATAGAGCTCGTGTACGTTGGAGGTACGCTCTACGGAAGTACCCATGGCGTAACCATTGTTTTCGATCACAAAAATGACGGGCAGTTTCCAGAGCATGGCCAGGTTGAGGGCCTCGTGGAAGGCACCCTGACGCACGGCGCCGTCGCCCATGTAGGTAATACACAGGTTGCCAGTCTTATTATATTTTTCGGCGAAGGCGATGCCGGCGCCCATGGGCACTTGCGCACCTACGATGCCGTGGCCGCCGATGAAACCAACAGATTTATCAAAAATGTGCATGGAACCGCCTTTACCTTTGGTTGTGCCGGTTTCCTTGCCATAAAGCTCGGCCATGATGGCCTTCGGTGCGGTGCCCAGCGCCAGGGGGTGGCCGTGGTCGCGGTAGGCGGTGATCCACTTATCGCCTTTTCTCAGCGCCGACGCGGCACCGGAGGCACAAGCTTCCTGACCAATATATAAGTGGCAAAATCCTTTGATCTTCTGCATGCCGTACAGCTGTCCTGCTTTCTCCTCGAACTTGCGCATGAGCTGCATGCTCTCATACCAGTACATGTAGGTCTCTTTCGAGAATTCTGTCTTTCCGCCCTTTTTTGCCGCGGCAGGCTCGCTTTTCGCTTTTGTTGTCGTAGCCATATCCCTATTTTTGATCCGAGTTGCGAAATTAACCCCCCAACGAACATTCGCCAAACTTTCCCGGCAATTCCTGATGTACCTCGCGAAACTTCATGTGCTGAATTTTAAGAATTACCCGGAATGCAACCTGGATTTTTCGCCCGCGGTGAATGTTTTTGTGGGCAAGAACGGCAGCGGCAAGACCAACCTGCTGGACGCCATTTACTCGCTTGCGTTTACCAAAAGTGCCTTTGCATCCTCTGACCAGCAGTGTATCCGTGCCGGGCAGGGCGCCTTTATGATAAAAGGTTTTTTTGAGAAGGAGGGCCGCGAGTACGAGCTGGTGAGCGCGGTGCAGGTGGGGGCCAAAAAGGTCTTTCGCGAGGACCAGCAGGACTACACCAGGCTGAGCGACCACATCGGCAAATATCCCGTTATTTTACTGGCACCCGACGACGTAGAACTGGTGCGGGAGAGCAGCGAAGAGCGGCGTAAGTTTTTTGATGGAATTATCGCGCAATTGGACAAGCGTTACCTGGAGGCATTGATGCAATACAACCAGGCGCTGAAACAACGCAACAGTTTGCTGCGCATGTTCCAGGAGCGCGGTACGGCAGACTGGGTGATGCTCGAATCGTACGACTATGTATTATTGCAGGCCGGACACGTGATCTTTACACAACGCGAAGCTTTTGCGGCCGAGTTCCTGCCGGTGTTTCAGAAGTATTACCGGTTTATTGTAGACGCCGTGGAGGAAACCGACCTGCAGTATGTGTCGAAACTGCACGAGACGGACTTCGCCAGTGGGCTGATGAAGAACCGGCAAAAAGATCTGGCGTTACAGCGTACCAGCTTTGGTATACATCGCGACGATTATCAGTTTACGCTGGGTGGCGGCGACTTGAAACGGTTGGGCTCGCAGGGGCAGCAAAAGTCGTTTGTCATCGCGTTGAAGCTGGCGCAGTACGAGGTCATGCTGCAGCACAAGGGATTTAAGCCTATATTATTATTGGATGATATTTTTGACAAGCTGGATGATTACCGGATCGCGCGGTTGTTGGAATTGGTAAAGGGCGATTTGGGGCAGTTGTTTATTACGGATGCGCGGCCCGACCGAACGGACGCGTTACTCAAGTCGATCGACATGGCGGCGCGGGTGTTTACGGTAGACCGTGGGGAGATCCGCTAACTTCTTTTACCTTTGTGGCATGTCAAAACGGCGAAAAGACGGCAAGGACGATATTCAATCGGTGGGCGAGGCCATCCGGAGTATGTTGAATTCGTACCAGCTGACGACCAAGTATGACGAGGCCACGCTGATTGACTCGTGGGAGCGGGTGGCGGGGCGGCCGATCGCGCGGCGCACGAAGAAACTGTACATTCGCAATAAAGTGTTGTTTGTAGAATTCGACTCGCCGACGATGCGTCATGATTTTTCGCTTTACCGTGAACAAGTGCTGGACATGTTCAAAAAAGAATTTGGTCCGGGGGTGATTACGGAGATTGTAGCCATGTAAACGTGTGGAACGGACAGGATGGGGCGGAAAAAATGATAAAGATTTGAGGAAATTTCTCGCAGAAGTTTTGAAAAAGTGTAAAAGCGTATAATTTTGCACTCCTGTTTTTGAAGGCCTCCTAAAAAGGACAAAAAAACAGGAATCGTTCTTATTGTTTATTGAAAGATTGGGGGAATACCAAAGCGGCCAACTGGGACAGACTGTAAATCTGTTGTCTTATGACTTCATAGGTTCGAATCCTATTTCCCCCACAGCGCCTACTTATGCTTTTCAGGTTAGGCAAAATAAGCCGATAGCAAAGCCTGCCGGCAGGCGGGGTGCTGGCGAGGACAACGGGAAGCATACCCGCCTTCGCTGAACATGTTCGGCGAAAGAATGCGGGAGTAGCTCAGTTGGTAGAGCGATAGCCTTCCAAGCTATAGGTCGCGGGTTCGAGCCTCGTCTCCCGCTCTTCGGAGCTGTTGTCCGTTAGACGTTTGCTGCAAGTTTTGCAGTTGACGGATAGCGTGTGACGGCTGTAATGCTGTTGTAGCTCAGTGGTAGAGCACTTCCTTGGTAAGGAAGAGGTCGTGAGTTCAATCCTCATCAACAGCTCTCTGGAAAGTGTTGATTTGTTCATTCGTTAATTAGTTGATTTGTTACGGAATCACTGAGTTAACCGATAGCCGATCAACGAATTGACATAGAACAGAACTTTAATAACTAACACTATTTACTTTAAAACTTTAACTGGGATTTTCAAATATGGCTAAAGAAACATTTGATCGTTCGAAACCCCACGTAAACGTGGGTACTATCGGTCACGTTGACCACGGTAAAACCACGCTGACAGCAGCAATTACAAAAGTGCTTGCGTCTAAAGGACTAGCTTCTATGCGTGACTTCTCTTCTATCGACAACGCTCCGGAAGAAAAAGAACGTGGTATCACTATCAATACTTCGCACGTGGAATATGCCACAGCGAACAGACACTACGCGCACGTTGATTGCCCTGGTCACGCCGACTATGTGAAGAACATGGTTACCGGTGCTGCTCAGATGGACGGTGCTATCCTCGTGGTGGCTGCTACAGACGGCCCTATGCCCCAGACTCGTGAGCACATCCTCCTGGCCCGTCAGGTAGGTGTACCTGCCCTGGTTGTATTCATGAACAAAGTCGATCTTGTTGACGACGAAGAATTGTTGGATCTGGTAGAGATGGAAGTTCGCGAACTGATGTCTGCTTACAGCTTCCCTGGCGATACAATGCCTGTAATCCGTGGCTCAGCATTGGGCGCGTTGAACGGCGAACCGAAATGGGTTGAGAAAGTTGAAGAGCTGATGAAGGCTGTGGATGAGCATATTCCCCTGCCTGTTCGTCTGATCGACAAAGACTTCCTGATGCCTGTAGAAGACGTGTTCTCGATCACTGGTCGTGGTACTGTTGCTACTGGTCGTATCGAGCGTGGTGTTATCAACACTGGTGACCCGGTTGAAATCCTGGGTATGGGTGCTGAAAACCTGAAATCTACGATCACAGGTGTGGAAATGTTCCGCAAGATCCTCGACAGAGGTGAAGCTGGTGACAACGTAGGTCTGCTGCTCCGCGGTATTGAAAAAGAGCAAATCCGTCGTGGTATGGTTATCTGTAAGCCTGGTTCGGTTAAGCCGCACGCTAAGTTCAAGGCTGAAGTGTACGTACTGTCGAAAGAAGAAGGTGGTCGTCACACACCATTCTTCAACAAATACCGTCCTCAGTTCTATTTCCGTACAACCGACGTTACAGGCGAGTGTAAGCTTCCTGCCGGTGTTGAAATGGTTATGCCTGGCGACAACATCTCGATTGAAGTTGAGCTGATCAACAAAATCGCGATGGAGAAAGGTCTCCGTTTCGCTATCCGTGAAGGTGGCCGTACGGTAGGATCCGGTCAGGTAACTGAGATCATCGACTAATCGTCTGATTATCAATAAGAAAGCGTTCTTGGAATAATTTTCAAGAACGCTTTTATTTTCCTGCCAATTCTTCTATTTTTGCAGTCCCTTTTTGGGCCGAGTGACATCGGTGTGGGGATCAGGTTGTTGGAGCAAGGGATTTAAATAAACGGGTGTAGCTCAATTGGTAGAGTAGTGGTCTCCAAAACCATTGGCTGGGAGTTCGAGTCTCTCCACCCGTGCTAGAATCGAGGTTTACAAGGGAAAAGCGGAAGCTTTTTCAGATACAAACGACAGAATCACATGGACAAGTTAAAAACCTATTTCGCAGAATCCTGGGACGAGATCAAGAACAAAGTAACTTGGTCGAAGTACAGTGAATTGCAAAGCAGTGCAATCCTGGTGCTGGTGGCATCGACACTTTTTGCACTGGTGATTGGTGCGATCGACTGGGTTTTCAAGACCGGTCTTCAGATCTATTACAAAGGCGAATTTTAAACAGAAACAATGGGCGAGCTGAAATGGTATGTTCTCAGGGTCGTCAGTGGCCAGGAAAAGAAGGTTAAATCTTACCTGGAGACTGAGATCGAGCGTTCCAAGCTGGCGGACTTTGTCCCCCAGGTGCTGATCCCTTCTGAAAAAGTATATGAAATGAGAAACGGAAAGAAGCGTGTTCGTGAGCGCAACTTTTTTCCGGGTTACGTGCTCGTTTCAGCAGATCTCTCGAATGGGGAGGCATATCACGCGGTGAACACAATTCCCGGTGTGATCGGTTTCCTCGGCAACAACGGCACCGGGGCTTCCAAGGATCCAGTATCTCTTCGTCAATCAGAGGTTAACCGGATTCTCGGTAAAGTTGAAGAGATTGACGAACTCGATGAAAAACTCGAGACACCATTTATCAAAGGTGAGTCCGTGAAAGTAATGGATGGTCCATTCAGCGGATTTACCGGGACAGTTGAGGAGATTTTTGAAGACAAGAAGAAGCTCAATGTAATGGTGAAAATTTTTGGCCGGAATACTCCGGTGGAATTAAGTTACATGCAGGTAGAAAAGCTAGAATAAGATAACATGGCAAAAGAGATTATTGGTTATCTGAAATTACAGGTAAAGGGCGGGGCAGCAAACCCGGCACCTCCGATTGGTCCTGCGTTGGGTTCCAAAGGTCTGAACATCATGGACTTTTGTAAGCAATTCAATGCTCGTACGCAAGACAAACCCGGACAAGTGCTTCCTGTTTTGATCAGCATTTACAACGACAAGTCGTTTGATTTTGTGATCAAGACTCCCCCCGCAGCGAACCTGATTTTGGACGCCGCAAAGAAGCAAAAAGGCTCTGCTGAGCCGAACCGCAACAAGGTGGGCTCTATTACCTGGGAACAGGTAAAGGCCATCGCAGAAACCAAAATGCCTGATCTCAATGCCTTCAAGGTTGAGTCGGCCATGAAAATGGTGGCAGGTACTGCTAGAAGCTTAGGTATTACGGTATCAGGAACTCCCCCGTGGGATAAATAATTAGGGCAATGGCGAAGATTTCAAAGAACAGAAAAGCAGTCCTTGCTAAAGTAGACCGGGAGAAGGAATTCTCTTTGGAAGATGCAGCAAAAGTTTTGAAGGAAATCACCTTTACAAAATTTGATGCGTCGGTTGATCTTGACATTCGCTTGGGTGTAGACCCGAAGAAGTCGGATCAAATGGTACGTGGCGTGGTGGCATTGCCCCACGGCATTGGTAAAGATGTTCGTGTATTGGTGCTTTGCACACCTGACAAAGTTCAGGATGCAAAAGACTCCGGCGCGGATCACGTAGGTCTGGATGACTATATCCAGAAGATTGAAGGTGGCTGGACAGATATCGATGTGATCATCTGTACTCCTACTGTCATGGCAAAGGTTGGTAAGCTGGGTAAAATACTCGGTCCAAGAGGCCTCATGCCAAATCCTAAATCAGGAACTGTTACGCTCGAAGTCGGGAAAGCCGTGAAAGAAGTAAAAGCGGGTAAGATCGACTTCAAAATTGATAAGCAAGGCATCATCCACGTCGGCATTGGCAGAGCTTCCTTCTCGGCGGATAAAATCCGGGACAATGCTGTGGAGATGATCAATGTTGTTGCCAAACTGAAACCGTCCTCTGCGAAAGGTGAGTACTTCAAAAGCATCACTATTTCGACTACTATGAGTCCGGGTCTGACGGTTGACAAAAACTCTATTGCTGGCATTTAAGCATCCAACGACATGACGAGAGAAGAAAAATCACAGATTATCGAGGAGCTTTCAGAGAAGTTTGCCAACAATGCCCACTTCTATATTACTGATGCAGGTGGTTTCACTGTCGCACAGATCAATAATTTTAGAAGACTGTGTTTCAAAAGCGGTATCGAATACAAAGTGTATAAAAACACGTTGATTCAGAAAGCGCTGGAGAAGCAAGAAGGCACTGACTACTCGCCCTTGTTCGGCGCACTCGCAGGTTTCTCAGGAGTAATGTTCTCCAAAGAAATCGGCAACCTGCCGGCCAAGATTATTAAAGAGTTTCGTCAGAAAATGGAAGGCAAGCCTGTTTTGAAAGCGGCTTCCATCAACTCCGACCTGTTTATCGGGGACGAGAACCTTACTACGCTAGTCGAATTGAAGTCGAAGAACGAGCTTATTGGCGACGTTATTGCAGCCCTGCAAGCACCTGCCAAGAACGTTATTTCGGCTCTTCAAAATGGCAGCAAGAACACCGTGGCCGGCCTGGTAAAAGCGCTGGAAGAACGCGGGAACAAATAATTTATTAACTCACTAGAATTCTTAAAACTTACAAAAATGGCTGATATTAAAGCAATCGGAGATCAACTCGTTGACCTCACCGTTAAAGAAGTTACCGAACTGGCTTCTTACCTGAAAGAAACCTATGGTATTGAACCTGCCGCTGCAGCTGTTGTAGCAGGTCCTGCTGCTGGTGGTGGTGGTGCCGCTGCTGCTGCTGAAAAAACTAACTTTGACGTGGTACTGAAGGCTGCTGGCCCTAACAAGCTTCAAATCGTGAAATTGGTGAAAGACCTGACGGGTCTTGGCCTGAAAGAAGCTAAAGACATGGTAGACGGCGCTCCGAAAACTATCAAAGAAGGCTTACCGAAGGACGAAGCAGAGAACCTGAAGAAGCAACTCGTTGAGGCTGGTGCCGAAGTTGAGCTGAAGTAATTCTTCTGCAGACGAAGAGTACCGTCTGAAAGCTTCGGTTAGACCCTGTGTCTTTCCCGACTCCGATAAAATCGGGGTCGGGATGGACAGGGTCTATTCCTGTTTGTACTCATTATTTCTTACTGTTCTCCGTCCGGGATCAAAGAACTTAAACGTTAAATCACCTTGGCAAAGAAGACAATTAACGGTAGAATCGACTTCTCAGGCATTGAGAAGATCCTCGAATACCCCGATTTTCTGGACCTTCAACTCCAGTCTTTCAAAGATTTCTTACAGATTGAAACGCCAGCCGAAAAAAGACAGAACGAAGGTCTTTATAAGGTTTTTGCAGAAAATTTCCCGATCAGCGATTCGCGTGAAAACTTCGTGCTGGAGTTTGTAGACTATACGATTGATCCGCCGAAGTACTCGGTTGACGAGTGCATTGACCGCGGATTGACATTCTCCGTACCCCTGAAGGCCAAGCTTCGCCTGACCTGTAACGACGAGGATAACGAAGATTTTGAAACCATTGAGCAAGAAGTGTTTCTCGGCAATATCCCGTATATGACCGAGAAGGGCTCGTTTGTGATCAATGGCGCCGAGCGTGTTATTGTATCGCAGCTGCACCGTTCACCCGGTGTATTCTTTGCGATGAGCAAGCACACGAACGGTACGAAACTGTACTCTGCCCGGATCATTCCGTTCAAAGGCTCGTGGATCGAGTTTGCGACCGACGTGAACGCGGTGATGTACGCATACATTGACCGGAAGAAAAAATTCCCAGTAACTACCCTGCTCCGCGCGATCGGGTATGGTTCGGATAAAGATATCCTCGACCTCTTCGGCCTGTCTGAAGAAGTGGAGGCCAACAAAAACACGCTGAAGAAAATTGTCGGCCGCAAGCTGGCAGCCCGGGTGCTGAAAACCTGGACGGAAGACTTCGTGGACGAAGATACCGGTGAAGTGGTGTCGATCGACCGTAACGAAGTGTTGCTGGAGCGTGACCATAGCATTGAGGCGGAAGATGTAGAGATCATCGTAGAGTCAGGCGTGAAATCGATCATCCTGCACCGCGACGATATCAACATCGCCGACTATAACATCATCTTCAACACGCTGGCAAAAGATACTTCCAACTCTGAGAAAGAGGCTGTGGAGTATATCTACCGCCAGTTGCGGAATACAGAAGCTCCGGATGAGCAAACTGCCCGTGATATCATCAACAGCTTGTTCTTTAGCGAGAAGCGTTATGACCTGGGTGAAGTAGGCCGTTACCGGATCAACAAAAAGCTTGGCCTGGACATCAGCTCTGACCAGCGCGTACTGACGAAAGAGGATATTATCCTGATCGTGAAGTACCTGATCGGTCTGATCAACTCCAAGGCGCTGATCGACGACATTGACCACTTGAGCAACCGCCGCGTACGTACAGTAGGCGAGCAGTTGTACTCACAGTTCGGTGTAGGTCTGGCGCGTATGGCCCGTACGATCAAAGAAAGAATGAACGTACGCGACAACGAAGACTTCAAACCGGTAGACCTGATCAACGCCCGTACACTGTCGTCGGTGATCAACTCGTTCTTCGGTACGAACCAGCTGTCGCAGTTCATGGACCAAACCAACCCGCTCGCCGAGATCACGCACAAGCGTCGGATGTCGGCACTCGGTCCCGGTGGTCTGTCGCGCGAACGCGCAGGCTTCGAAGTTCGAGACGTACACTATACGCACTATGGCCGTCTGTGTACGATCGAAACGCCGGAAGGTCCGAACATCGGTCTGATCTCGTCACTCTGCGTTCACGCCAAGGTGAACAAGATGGGCTTTATCGAGACCCCGTACCGCCGCGTAGAGGATGGTAAAGTAAAAGTAAAAGAGCCGGTTGTGTTCCTGACAGCCGAGGAAGAAGATACAAACTACATCGCCCAGGCGAAGATGCAACTGAAGCCGAACGGCGAGTTTGTAGACGAGAAGATGAAGGCGCGTTTCGAGGGTGACTTCCCGGTGATCGAGCCGAAGGAGCTGAAGTATATGGACATTGCGCCGAACCAGATTGTGTCGGTGGCGGCGTCGATGATTCCGTTCCTGGAGCACGACGATGCGAACCGTGCGCTGATGGGCTCGAACATGCAACGCCAGGCGGTGCCGCTGATGCGGCCGCAGGCGCCGATCGTGGGTACTGGTCTGGAAGGCCGTGTAGCCCTGGATTCGCGCGCGCTGGTATTGGCAGAAGGCGACGGCGTGGTGGACTTCGTCGATGCGAAGAAGATCACGATCAAATACGAAATTACCGAGGAGCAACGCCTGGTAAGCTTCGACAACGAATACCGCACGTACAACCTGATCAAGTTCAGAAGAACCAACCAGGATACGTGTATCAACCTGACCCCGCTGGTGTTCAAAGGCCAGAAGGTGGTAAAAGGCCAGCCGCTGTGCCAGGGATATGCTACCCAGAATGGCGAGCTTGCCCTGGGCCGCAACCTGCTGGTGGCGTACATGCCGTGGCAAGGTTACAACTTCGAGGATGCGATCGTAATCTCTGAGAAGGTGGTACAAGACGACGTGTATACGTCGATCCACATCGAAGAATTCGAGCTCGAAGTACGCGACACGAAGCGTGGTGAAGAAGAACTTACTTCTGAAATCCCGAACGTGAGCGAAGAAGCCGTGAAGAACCTCGACGAGAACGGTATCATCCGTATCGGTGCGGAAGTTCGCGAAGGCGACATCCTGATCGGTAAGATCACACCGAAAGGTGAGACCGACCCGACGCCGGAAGAAAAACTGCTCCGTGCGATCTTCGGTGACAAAGCCGGTGATGTGAAAGATGCTTCGATGAAGGCACCGCCGTCACTGAAGGGTGTTGTTATCGACACCAAACTCTTCTCTCGTCCGAAGCGCGACAAAGATGTACGCACGAAGTCGAAGAAGGAGCTGGATGCGCTGAAGAACAAATACAGCAAGCAGCTGGCTGATCTCCGCGAGGAAATGATCAAGAAGCTGTCGATACTGCTGAACGCTAAGACCAGCAACGGTGTGAAGCACAAGTTCGGTGATGAGTTGGTGAGCAAGGGTGTGAAATTCTCGACCAAGGTGATCGAGAACAACCTGTTTCCCGACAAGAACATCTACCGTGACGAAAGCAACTACAACGTTCCGGAAGAAGTGAACCTGATCTCTGACGTAAGCCTGGAGAACTGGACAAGCGAAGAGCACACCAACGAGCTGATCGGCCAGATGGTGAAGTTCTATATCATCAAGCGTAACACCTTCGCCGGCGAGTTTAAGCGCGAGCGCTTTACGCTGGAAGTGGGTGACGAGCTGCCGACGGGTATCGTACAACTTGCGAAAGTATACATTGCCAAGAAGCGTAAGCTGAAGGTAGGTGATAAGATGGCAGGTCGCCACGGTAACAAGGGTGTTGTGGCGCGTATCGTACGCGAGGAAGACATGCCGTTCCTGGAAGACGGTACACCGGTAGACATCTGTTTGAACCCGCTGGGCGTACCTTCGCGTATGAACCTGGGTCAGATCTACGAAACTGTACTGGCGTGGGCCGGTCTGAAGTTGGGCCGCAAGTATGCGACGCCGATTTTCGACGGTGCTTCGTTGGACGAGGTTCAAGCCGAGCTGAAAGAAGCGGGTCTGCCGCCATACGGTCGTACATACCTGTACGATGGTCTGACAGGCGACAAGTTCGACCAGCCGGTAACGGTAGGGGTGGCGTACATGCTGAAACTCGGTCACTTGGTGGACGATAAGATGCACGCACGTTCCATCGGGCCTTACTCGCTCATCACGCAGCAACCGCTGGGTGGTAAGGCGCAGTTCGGTGGCCAGCGTTTCGGGGAGATGGAAGTATGGGCGATCGAGGCCTTTGGTGCTTCGAACATCCTGCAGGAGATCCTGACCATCAAGTCCGACGACGTGATCGGCCGTGCGAAGGCGTACGAAGCGATTGTGAAGGGCGAGAACATGCGCAAACCCAATATTCCTGAGTCGTTCAACGTGTTGGTGCACGAGCTCAGAGGTTTGGCGCTTGAGATCACCATGGACTAATTAGGGTATATATTATAACTGAAAACTTACACTATGTCTTTCAGAAAGAATAAAAAGATCAACAACGACTTCTCCAAGATCACCATCAGCCTGGCGTCTCCGGAATCTATTCTGGAGAGCTCACATGGCGAGGTTACGCAACCGGAGACGATTAACTACCGGACCTACAAGCCCGAAATGGGCGGGTTGTTCTGCGAGCGGATCTTCGGCCCTGTAAAAGACTGGGAGTGTCATTGCGGAAAATATAAGCGTATACGCTATAAAGGCATCATTTGCGACCGTTGCGGTGTAGAAGTTACCGAGAAGAAGGTTCGTCGCGAGCGCATGGGCCATATCGAGTTGGTTGTACCGGTGGCACACATCTGGTATTTCCGCTCCCTGCCGAACAAGATCGGCTACCTGCTCGGCCTTCCTACAAAGAAGCTCGACCAGATCATTTACTACGAGCGTTACGTGGTGATCCAACCCGGTACCAAAGAAGAAGACGGTGTGAACCGCCTCGACTTCCTGACCGAAGAGGAGTACCTGGACATTATCGACAAACTGCCCCGCGAGAACCAACTGCTGGACGACAACGATCCGAAGAAGTTCATCGCGAGAATGGGTGCCGACGCGCTGGAAATGCTGCTGTCGCGTACACAACTGGACACGCTGTCGTACGACTTGCGCCACCAGGCTGCTACTGATACATCGCAGCAGCGTAAAGCTGAAGCGCTGAAGCGCCTCAAGGTGGTTGAAGCGTTCCGTGACGCGAAGACTCGTATTGAGAACAAGCCCGAGTGGATGGTGATTAAGATGGTGCCGGTGATTCCGCCGGAACTGCGTCCGCTCGTACCGCTGGATGGTGGCCGTTTTGCTACCTCCGATTTGAACGACCTGTATCGCCGTGTGATTATCCGGAACAACCGTCTGAAGCGTCTGATCGACATCAAGGCGCCGGAAGTGATCCTGCGTAACGAGAAGCGTATGTTGCAGGAGGCTGTCGACTCTCTGTTCGACAACTCACGCAAAGTAAACGCGGTGCGTTCAGATGGTAACCGTGCCCTGAAATCCCTCAGCGATATGCTGAAAGGTAAGCAAGGCCGTTTCCGTCAGAACTTGCTCGGTAAGCGTGTTGACTACTCGGGTCGTTCGGTTATCGTCGTAGGTCCTGAGCTGAAGCTGCACGAGTGCGGTCTGCCGAAGGATATGGCGGCGGAATTGTTCAAGCCATTTATCATTCGCAAGCTGATCGAAAGAGGTATTGTGAAGACGGTAAAGTCGGCCAAGAAGATCGTTGACCGCAAGGACCCGGTAATTTGGGATATCCTGGAAAACGTACTGAAGGGTCACCCCGTACTGCTGAACCGTGCCCCTACGCTGCACAGACTGGGTATCCAGGCCTTCCAGCCGAAGCTGATCGAAGGTAAGGCTATTCAGCTGCACCCGCTGGTGTGTACGGCCTTTAACGCCGACTTTGACGGTGACCAGATGGCGGTACACGTACCGCTTGGCCAGGAGGCTATCCTGGAAGCGTCGCTGCTTATGCTGTCGTCACACAACATTCTGAACCCTGCCAACGGCGCCCCTATTACGGTACCGTCGCAGGACATGGTGTTGGGTCTGTACTACCTGACCAAAGGTCGCAAGACCACGCCGGAGTATCCGATCAGAGGCGAAGGCAAACGTTACTACTCGGCTGCCGAAGTGGTGATTGCTTTCAACGAAGGTAAATTGTCGAAGCACGCCCTGATCAAGGTTCGTGCGACCGTAAAAGATAAGAAGACCGGTGAGCTGGAATACAAGATGATCGACACTGTCGCAGGACGGGTGATCTTCAACCAGTTCGTACCGGAGGAAGTTGGTTTCGTAGACGAGCTGCTGACGAAGAAAAAGCTGCAGACGATCATCTCCGACATCTACAAATACGCTGGCCAGTCGAAGACTGCGAAATTCCTGGATGATATCAAGGAACTCGGATTCCAGATGGCGTACAAAGGCGGTCTGTCGATGGGTCTGAACGACGTAAACGTACCGGCTGAGAAAGAAGTAATGGTGGCCAATGCCCAGGAAGAAGTTGATGCCGTATGGAACAACTACATGATGGGTCTGATCACTGACAACGAGCGTTACAACCAGGTAATCGATATCTGGACCCGTACAAACACGATGTTGACCAGCACGCTGATGAAGCAGCTGGAGGAAGATCAGCAAGGGTTCAACTCGATTTACATGATGATGCACTCCGGCGCACGGGGTTCACGCGAGCAGATCCGTCAGTTGGGCGGGATGCGCGGTCTGATGGCGAAGCCACAGAAGAACCTGGCTGGTTCCGTAGGCTCGATCATCGAGAACCCGATCCTTTCGAACTTCAAAGAAGGTCTGGACGTATTGGAGTACTTTATCTCGACGCACGGTGCGCGGAAAGGTCTGGCCGATACGGCGTTGAAGACGGCCGATGCCGGTTATCTGACACGTCGTCTCGTAGACGTAGCGCAAGATCTCGTAGTCTCTGAAGTAGACTGCGGTACACTGCGCGGTCTGAAAGTGACGGCACTGAAAGACAACGAAGATATCGTGGAGCCGCTGTCAGAGCGTATCCTGGGTCGTGTAACAGTACACGACATTTATGATCCGCTGACGGACGAGCTTGTATGCGGTGCGAACGAGGAGATCACCGACGAGATCGCCAAGCTGATTGAAGATACAAATATTGAAGAAGTTGAAATCCGCTCGCTGCTGACGTGCGAGTCGAAAGTGGGTGGCTGTGCGAAATGCTACGGCCGTAACCTGGCGACTGGTAAGATGGTACAAGCAGGTGAAGCTGTGGGTGTAATTGCTGCACAGTCCATCGGTGAGCCGGGTACTCAGCTGACACTGCGTACGTTCCACGTGGGTGGTACTGCGTCGAACATCGCTGTTGAAGCAAACATCAAGGCGAAGTTTACCGGTATCCTCGAGTTCGAAGGTGTGCGGGTGATCGATACTACCGACAACGACAACAACCCTGTGCAAGTGGTGATGGGCCGTACCGGTGAGATCCGGATCGTGGACAACGAGCGGACCCGTGTACTGATCACGAACCACGTGCCGTACGGTGCGTTCCTGAAAGTGAAAGACGGCCAGAAAGTTGAGAAGGGCGAGGAGCTTTGCTTCTGGGATCCTTACAACGCCGTGATCCTTTCGGAGTTCGACGGTATCATTGAATACGAATCCATCATTGAAGGCGTGACCTTCAAAGAGGAATCGGATGAGCAGACTGGTCACCGTGAGAAGGTAATTACCGAAACACGGGATAAGACCAAGAACCCTGCGGTCATGGTAAAAGGTAAAGCCGATACGAAGGGGTATAATATTCCAGTAGGCGCTCACTTAGCGGTAGACGCAGGTGAGAAGATCAAGGCTGGTACGGTACTGGCGAAGATCCCGCGTACGATGGGTAAATCGCGCGACATCACGGGTGGTCTGCCCCGCGTAACAGAATTGTTCGAAGCTCGTAACCCGTCGAACCCGGCGGTTGTGAGCGAGATCGACGGTGTTGTTACGTACGGTGGCATCAAGCGTGGTAACCGCGAGATCTTTATCGAGTCGCGTGATGGTGTTCAGAAGCGCTACCTGGTGCCGCTGTCGAAGCACATCCTGGTTCAGGACAATGACTTCGTGAAAGCTGGCCAACCGCTGTCTGACGGTTCTATTACGCCTTCGGACATCCTGTCGATCAAAGGTCCTACCGCGGTACAAGAGTACCTGGTGAACGAGATCCAGGAAGTATATCGTCTGCAAGGTGTGAAGATCAACGATAAGCACATCGAGGCGATTGTGAGCCAGATGATGCAGAAAGTGGAAATCCTCGATCCGGGTGATACTAACTTCCTGCCAGGCGAGTACGTTGACAAGCTGCAGTTCCGTGAAGACAACGACACGATTCTGGATAAGAAGGTGGTCGTGGATGCAGGTGATTCACCTACCATGAGACCAGGCCAGATCGTTACGGGACGTGAATTCCGCGACGAGAACTCGGTGCTGCGCCGTAAAGACCTGAAGCTGGTAGAAGTACGCGACGCTCTGGCGGCCGTATCAAGACCGACGCTGCAAGGTATTACTCAGGCGTCTTTGAAAACTGAAAGCTGGCTATCGGCGGCATCCTTCCAGGAAACGACGAAGGTGTTGAGCGAAGCAGCGATCCGTGGCAAGACCGACTGGTTGAACGGTTTGAAAGAGAACGTTATCGTAGGGCACCTGATCCCTGCCGGTACGGGTCAACGCAAGTTCCTCGACATGATCGTTACCCACAAAGACGAGTACGATTCATCCGCGTTGAATGCGCCGGAGCGTACAACTCGGGACCGCGAAAAGGAGCTTCAGGACTAATTACGATGTATTAAAATGACTATAAATCGTGCGGATGTGCAGCCTTCGGGTGCCATCCGCACTTTTTTTACTTGTGAGCATTTATGGCAGAAGACAAGAACAAACAGCAGCCGGGGCAACAGCAAGGTCAGATCAACATTGAGCTGACGGAGGAGATCGCGGAGGGAATTTATTCGAACCTGGCAATGATTGCGCACTCGAACAGCGAGTTCGTGATCGATTTTATCCGGTTGATGCCGGGGGTGCCGAAAGCGAAGGTGAAGTCACGGATCGTGATCACACCGGAGCATGCCAAGCGTCTGTTACAGGCGTTAAACGACAACATAGACAAGTACGAAGCGAGCTTCGGACCGATTAAGCGTACGGATGATATGCCCAAGTTTCCCATGAATTTTGGGGGTGCAGTGGGTGAAGCCTGAGAAATCGGGGGTCTTAGTACGTTAAGAATTCTTTAAATCGGCTGTTGGGATACGTATTTGTCTCATTATTAGGCCATCTTGCGCAAAAATATTGCGATGGGGCTTTGCAAGGAATCTTTGTTTAGGTACCTTTGCAGTCCAAAATTTTGAAAGGTTTCTAAAAAGAAATATAAATGCCTACCATTCAACAACTTGTAAGAAAAGGACGTAAGACACTGGAATTCAAGTCCAAGTCGCCTGCCCTTGACTCTTGCCCTCAAAAAAGAGGCGTATGTACACGTGTGTACACAACAACTCCTAAAAAGCCTAATTCCGCGATGCGTAAGGTTGCCCGGGTTCGCCTGGTGAGCGGCAAAGAGGTAAATGCTTACATTATGGGTGAAGGCCACAACCTCCAGGAGCACTCGATCGTGCTGATCCGTGGTGGTCGTGTGAAAGATCTTCCCGGTGTTCGTTACCACATCGTTCGTGGTGCATTGGATACTGCGGGTGTAAACGGCCGTAAGCAGAGCCGTTCGAAATACGGAGCAAAACGTCCTAAGCCAGGAGCAGCAGCGCCTGCCGGAAAAGGTGCACCAGCAGCAAAGGGTAAGAAAAAATAATCGGATTTAAGCCATGAGAAAGTCAAAACCTAAAAAGAGATATCTTCTGCCCGATCCTAAGTTCAGCGATCCGCTGGTAACTAAGTTCGTGAACTACCTGATGGAGCAAGGCAAGAAAAGCACAGCATACACCATCTTCTACGATGCCGTAGCACAAGTTGAGAAGAAAACCAACGAAGCTGGTATCGAAGTATGGAAACGTGCGATGAACAACCTGATGCCAGGTGTTGAGGTAAAGAGCCGCCGTGTAGGGGGTGCTACCTTCCAGGTACCGGTTGAGATTCGTCCTGAGCGTAAGATCAACCTGAGCATTAAATGGCTGATCGACTACTCACGTATGCGTGGTGAGAAGACCATGATGGATAAGCTGGCGGCTGAGATCATTGCGGCTTCCAAAGGTGAAGGTGCTGCTATGAAGAAGAAGGACGACACGCACCGCATGGCTGAAGCCAACAAGGCATTTTCACATTTCAGATTCTAATTTAGAGGAACCAGGTAATGTCTAGAGACTTAAAATATACCAGAAACATTGGTATCGCGGCACACATCGATGCAGGTAAGACTACCACGACGGAGCGTATTCTGTACTATGCCGGTGTGAACCACAAGATCGGCGAAGTGCACGAAGGTGCTGCGACGATGGACTGGATGGCGCAGGAGCAGGAGAGAGGGATTACCATTACATCTGCCGCCACTACCGTATTCTGGGATTACAGAAGTAACAAATACAACGTTAACATCATCGATACACCAGGTCACGTGGACTTTACCGTAGAGGTAAACCGTTCCCTGCGCGTATTGGATGGTCTGGTGTTTTTGTTTAGCGCGGTGGATGGTGTAGAGCCTCAATCCGAGACTAACTGGCGCCTGGCTGATAACTATAAAGTAGCGCGTATCGGTTTCGTCAATAAGATGGACCGTGCCGGCTCTGACTTCCTGGGCGTTTGCAAGCAAGTAAAAGAGAAACTGGGAAGCAATGCAGTGGCCCTGCAGTTGCCGATCGGTGCTGAAGAGAACTTCCGCGGTGTTGTTGATTTGATCAACAACCGTGGTATCGTTTGGAATGAGTCGGACAAAGGTATGACGTACCAAGTCGTACCGATTCCTGACGACATGAAAGATGAGGTTCTCGAATATCGTGAGAAGCTCCTGGAAGCTGTCGCCGACTTCGACGAGACGCTGATGGAGAAATTCTTCGAAAACCCTGATTCAATTTCTGAAGCCGAAATTCTGACGGCCCTTCGCAAGGCTACGATCGCGATGAAAGTCGTGCCGATGGTATGCGGATCGTCTTTCAAGAACAAAGGCGTTCAGACTATGCTGGATTATGTGATGGAACTT
Source organism: Dawidia cretensis (assembly GCF_018598175.1). Classification (GTDB taxonomy): domain Bacteria; phylum Bacteroidota; class Bacteroidia; order Cytophagales; family Cyclobacteriaceae; genus Ohtaekwangia; species Ohtaekwangia cretensis. Next base: position 1,737 of record NZ_JAHESE010000022.1, on the reverse strand, counting down.
CTTCCTTCTCCGATGGATAAGGACGATATCATCGCCCACAATCCTGATACGGATCAAGAAGTTATTATCCGCCCGGATGCCAACGAGCCTTTCGCTGCGCTTGCATTCAAAATCGCTACTGACCCATTCGTAGGACGTCTTTGCTTCGTACGCGCTTACTCTGGCGTACTGGAGTCCGGCTCTTACGTATACAATACACGTTCTGAAAGCAAAGAGCGTATCTCCCGCGTATTCCAGATGCACGCTAACAAGCAAAATCAGATCGAACGTCTGGTAGCTGGTGACATCGGTGCGGTAGTAGGCTTTAAAGATATTAAGACTGGTGATACGCTTTGCGACGAAAAACGCAAAGTAGTGCTTGAATCAATGGTGTTCCCTGAGCCTGTAATCGGCTACGCGATCGAACCGAAGAAACAAGCTGACGTAGACAAGCTGGGTATGGCGATTGCCAAACTGGTGGAAGAAGATCCTACGTTGCGTGTTAACACCGACCAGGAGACAGGCCAAACCATCCTTCGCGGTATGGGTGAGCTTCACCTGGAAATTATCATCGACCGTCTGCGTCGCGAATTCAAAGTAGAGATCAACCAGGGTGCTCCCCAGGTGGCCTACAAAGAAGCGCTTACCAAGTCGATCGAACACAAGGAAGTTTACAAGAAGCAGACCGGTGGTCGTGGTAAGTTTGCCGATATCGTATTCGAGATCGGGCCCCGCGTACTCGAGGAAGGCGACAAGGAAGGACTGGAGTTTGTGAACGATATCGTAGGTGGTGTGATCCCCCGCGAATTCATTCAGCCGGTTCAGAAAGGTTTTGAAAGTGCGATGTCTAACGGGCCTCTTGCCGGATACCCTATCGATTCCATGAAGGTGCGTCTGTTCCACGGTTCATACCATGACGTTGACTCCGACTCACTGTCGTTCGAGCTTGCTGCTCGTATTGGCTTCAAAGAAGCGGCTGCAAAATGCGGTCCTCAACTGCTCGAGCCGATCATGTCGGTAGAAGTACTGAGCCCGGATGAATACACTGGTTCTGTGACAGGTGACTTGAACAGAAGACGCGGTGTGATGAAGGGTATGGACAGCCGTGGTGGCGCCCAGGTTATCAAGGCTGATGTGCCTTTGAAAGAGCTCTTCGGTTATATTACCGACCTGCGCACACTGACATCAGGCCGTGCATCAGCTTCGCTGACATTTGCACACTATGCTCCTGTTCCGAAGAACCTTGCAGACAAAGTAATTGAAGAATTGAAAGGCGTTAAAGCCGGTAAATAATCAACATCTAAAAGGCGTTTAGATAAACCTATGAATCAAAAAATTAGAATTAAACTGAAGTCTTACGATCACAATCTCGTGGACAAGTCTTCCGAGAAAATCGTAAGAGCTGTTAAGGCAACCGGTGCTGTGGTGAGCGGTCCTATTCCGCTGCCGACTGAAAAAGAGAAGTTTACCGTATTGCGCTCTCCTCACGTTAACAAGAAGTCTCGTGAGCAGTTCCAACTGTGTACTTACAAGCGCCTGGTGGATATCTATTCCAACAGTGCCAAGACAGTAGACGCTCTGATGAAGCTTGAGCTTCCCAGCGGTGTTGATGTTGAGATCAAGGTGTAGTTATTTGCTACAAGCGATATTGAAAGAGCCATCCTTTACGGGATGGCTTTTTTTTGTGTGCGCCCGGCATGGGCGCGAACTCTAGGGTGTAAGTCCCGAACGCACCTTGATAGTGGGAAGCGTTAACCT
>NZ_JAHESE010000227.1 GCF_018598175.1 Dawidia cretensis | reverse complement strand
AAAATATACTATAGTAATGATTTTTTATCCTGGTTTTCCCGAGATTTAACAGACGTTTGCAAAAAGACCGAATTTTTTCTTAAATTTCTCTTATACCAGTATTCCCCGCCCGGGTCTTATCTATGGATCGATGGTATCGGTTCATTTGGCTGTTACGAAATGTGTGCGTGCGTGATATGATGAGGTGACAGGTGATTGGAATTGTATGATATAAACCCACGGCTGCAGACTCCCGCAATATAAGCTGTG
>NZ_JAHESE010000226.1 GCF_018598175.1 Dawidia cretensis | reverse complement strand
ATATTATATCAGCCTTTGACAAATTGTGTCATAACGACAACTGCAATGCATGGATCAATTGTCGGCCTATTGCTGACCTAGTCTCGGCCAAGTATGAACCTATAGCTCCTGCACTCGGGCTACACCCTTAGTGCACTCCTGGTACAGTCGTAGCTATGGTCCGAAGTTGTGATTGTGAAATTCTAAGTGAAGAAACACTCAAGAAAGGATTACTAATATACGACATTTCGTCGTCCTAAACTCATAATTC
>NZ_JAHESE010000225.1 GCF_018598175.1 Dawidia cretensis | reverse complement strand
ACCTTCATTACAATAATCACATTTTCCACAAGGTACTAATGGTGCAACAGCTACTCTATCTCCTACATTAATATGCTTTACTTTTTCTCCAATTTTAACAACTTCACCAGAAAATTCATGCCCTAAAATCAATGGATATTTTGTATTTCCACTCAAACCACTTACCATAGACCTAGGTAAATCTGAACCACATATCCCAACATATTTTACATTTACAAGCACTTGCGTATCTGTTATTTCTGGTATATCT
>NZ_JAHESE010000224.1 GCF_018598175.1 Dawidia cretensis | reverse complement strand
AACTATACGTGCTCAGCACAACCAACAACGGCCGCACGGCCACGCTATACGTGCACGGCGACAATCTCAACGTCACGCAACAGGTAGATCTCTTCACTCACACGGCGGCCATCCCGGCCACTACATACCTGTCGCTCAGCAACAACGGCGACATTGCCGTGGCCACACCCGCAGAAAACAAGCCGGGAATGGATCTGCATGTATTTACCGGCGGCTCGTTTACCGAAACGGCCATTGTATACCACAGCCT
>NZ_JAHESE010000223.1 GCF_018598175.1 Dawidia cretensis | reverse complement strand
AATTTAACGCGATTTCCTAGCTCTCCAATTCCCCGATAACCAGATATATCAACAGCGACCCCATCTCGCTTCTGCTTTTTTGTGGTGATTAGCACAACACCATTTGCTCCGCGTGAACCATAAATTGAGGTTGCGTCTGCATCCTTTAGGACTTCAATACTTTCTATGCTAGCGGGGTTAAGCATGCTTAACGGATCAAATCCCATTTTGATTATGGAAGTCGATTGAGTTGCGAGCGGAGTTGCATCAAG
>NZ_JAHESE010000222.1 GCF_018598175.1 Dawidia cretensis | reverse complement strand
GCTGCACAATATGCAAATGCATTTAAAGCTAAAGAAGAAGGAAGACCTGTAGGTTGGTCAACATCCGTATTTCCTCAAGAGTTAGCAGAAGTATTTGACTTAAACGTAGTATATCCAGAAAACCAAGCAGCTGGAGTAGCAGCTAAAAAAGGTTCTTTAGAATTATGTGAAATACCTGAATCTAAAGGCTGAATCGTATAAACATCTAAGAGCACGAGACCTCTCTACAGATAGAAAGGGGTGTGAGGGGTGA
>NZ_JAHESE010000221.1 GCF_018598175.1 Dawidia cretensis | reverse complement strand
CCGACCACAGCGCCGGCACCCTCAACAATCAAAGACGTCTGTTCTACAGCTCAAACTTTCCGCAAGGGTATGCGCGCGAAGTGGTCCTGGAAGGGGAGGCGTATTTTGATATTGCCCATGATGCCGCGCATCCCTTCGTTATTCATACGCAAGGGGTGACTGTCCAGGTGTTGGGCACGGCCTTTAACGTAGAGGCCTTTACGGGCCAGCCTGCTGTTGTCGTGACCGTTACGCGCGGCCGCGTGCGCGTCAGC
>NZ_JAHESE010000220.1 GCF_018598175.1 Dawidia cretensis | reverse complement strand
TCGCCTGTGAGAAGCGTGCTGATTTCGAATGGAATTTCCGGGAGTGCCATCGTCAGCTGTCCCTTCGGGCCGTAGAGGTTCCAATCGCGGTATGCTGTGCTGTAAGAAACGATGACGACGTCTACGCCCTCGCCGGTCACGGAGCCTGTGACTTTTTTGTCGGTCAGTACGACATCAACCTCCGAAGCCAAGGGAGTAACATCCGGAAGGCCTTTGTGTGCATTGTCGTAGATATGACCGTCGTCTGCCGAGAAA
>NZ_JAHESE010000219.1 GCF_018598175.1 Dawidia cretensis | reverse complement strand
GCAGGGAACTTAATCTTCCCTCCATATCTAGGAGTTTTATCTGGAAGTAGTTGGCTAGTAGCTTTCATAGGATTCCTTTTTGCAGATGGTGGTTTGGCATTATTAGCAGTTATAGCAGCAACTAAGTTCAATGGAGACACATCGAAGATGTTCTCAAGAGCAGGCAAAGGATTAAGTATTGCATTAGGATGTGCAATGGTAATCTGTATAGGGCCACTTTTAGCAATACCTAGAACAGCAGCAACAACTTATGAA
>NZ_JAHESE010000021.1 GCF_018598175.1 Dawidia cretensis | reverse complement strand
ATCCGACCCCGGCCCTCCGACACCCCGCCACAGCGTACCCCCACCAGCCATTCCGCTGCCGCGCCCTCGGCGCCGTCGCCCGGCCGCCCGGGCGGCAGGGGGATAGTCGTATACACGTTGGCCGTTGGGCAGCGTTTTTTTGTACGTCACCAAATGCCATCCGATAACGATACCCAACCAACCACCAATCGCCGCAAGTAAATAGCCAATGACAATCCAAACACGATTTTTGGTGTCAGGCCTGGCCAATTCCTGTAAACGGTCCTGTCGGAGTTGCTCCAACATTTCGGGACTCGGCGCGTGGCCCCGATCGCTCAAAATACGCTGGGCAAGCTGATAATCCAGCTCGTTCCATTCGTCGGGCGCAGCCAGCAGCGCGTGAAGCTCCTGGTCTGTAAAACTAAAGAGATAATGGTCTGAATCGACCTCCACCATGTCCTGCGACGCCTGTGTTTTGAGCAGCACATCGGCCCGACCAAAATCCTGCGCCTGTAGCTTGACGCGAAAAAAACTGGCCGTGTCCTCACCCGTAAATACCGTCCCCAGCGACTTTTTGTCCTCTTCTAGTTCACACACGATGCCGTGCTCCCGAAGCAATTCCATCAAGGCTGTAGCAGGTTCTTTTTCAATAAATTTTCGATAGGTAACAAAATCGGCTGTCATAGAGCAGAAGGATCGGTATGGAAATTAAAGGTCTGAACAATAAATTTTCTCGTAGGCATCCTGGTCGTACACTTCCTTCCGGATCAGCTGACCATCGTGGCTATAATATATCACAACAAATAGCGACGCCTCCTCTACGTGTTTTTCCGTAAAATACATGGGAATCTCCGCCGAGCCTACATTGACAATATCACTGTAGGTAATGGGAATGATCGTGCCACGCCGGCTGTGCAGCACCCCGTAGCGGCCATCCTGACGAATGATGGCCAACTTTTCCGTGGGCGTATCACGAATAAGCTCATAGCCCTTGATATTGTCCAGCACAACTGTATGCGTGGCGATATTGTATAACATCCAATGCCCATCTTTCTTCACCAGGGCAACGGAATCATTCCAGGCTTTAACCTCGGCAAAATCAAAGTCGCCGAGCATGTTGTTATCCCACCCGATAAAACCATAGTGTCCTTCTTTAAAAGAAACAATAGCCTGGTCGTTATACGGCTGCAGGTTCTTGGCGTAAAGCGGTTTGATCAGCTTCTTTCGCACGATGTCGAACATTCCGAACTTCATCGCCCGCAGCAGCGACACCGTACCATTGCTGGCCGAGCCGATCGCGTCGTATTCGATCGGCAGCACGGGCTTGCCATCGTCGGTCACCAGCCCTTTCTTTTCTTTACGCGACACGATAAACAACCCCTGGCCCGCATATTGAATGCGGTCGTATGCACCGCCGAAAAGCTTATGGCCGTCGCGGTTATACACCGTGCGGGCCTTATTAAAATCTACCGCCAAAAAAGCAGATGAATCTTGCCCCGGCACAAACTCAATCCGTGCCCCCACTTCGAACGGCAACACTGCCCCCGAAGTCATGTGCGCAAAGAGGCTATCGTTCCTGACGCCGACGGCAAAAGGCCCCGCCATATAAAGGGAGTCATAGTCGGCGATCGCTATGGCCTGGCGCATCGGCAGCAGCAAATGCCAGGTATACCCCGCCTTGGCCGCGACCCACGGCTCGTTCACAGCAACAGAGTCGTAGGGGTCGGCAGTCTTGTGACGCGTATCGTAAAGTATCTGCCGGGTATCCGCCGTGGTGGCCAACGCGCCAAAGAACGCCGGGGCCAACCGTTGCTGCCGCGCCGGCACCTGAATATCGAGATGCTGGCCAAGCACACCTTCGTGTGAGCCGGCGCGAAACCAAATCAACCCATTGGGCCACGGCTTGACATCATTAAAGACATCGCGCAGGCCCAGTGGCTGCTGGTCGGCAATACACGCCACTTGTTCTAAGGTCGTAAGCCAGTACTTCTCATTCTTTTTTAAGATCACCACGTTACCGGCCGCTTGTACATCGTCCCACGAGGCGCCGAGCAACAGCCGTCCCGCCAGGGTGCGCACCGACCAGTGATCGTTGGTGCGTATTGCCAGCAAACGGCTGCTCAGCATACGGGCATCCTGAACGCACGAATCAAGCGGTATAAATCCCGTCTTGTGCACGACACGGGTACACGCGTCGCCTTGTACCAGCAGAAATCCGGCGCCGAGATCTTCCACACCCGAGACGGCGCCACGATAGATCATTACCCCATTTCGTGCCATGATACCGTTGGGCAGAATAAGGATGTCTTCATGTATGTTTCCACAGAGATATTCACTTTCCAGCTCGTCTATTGCAGCGTCCAGTACTTCTTTCCCGTCCTCGTCCATAAAGCCAAAATGTCCCTTGTGCAGGAAGGGAACGAGGTATCCCTGGTCGGCTACCCGCACGCGGTTGAGCGAGTCCTGCTGCAATACCGGGGGAAGTTGCTCCACAGTCAGATCTTCGGGCAGCAGGTGGTACAGCAGGTTCCGGGCGCCGATGCGCTCGCGGCTGTGTGGGTATTTTTCAAGAAAAGCTATAAAAGGCTCGGCCGTGCCCGCTGCTGTGGCAATCTCAAAGATATTACGTTCGGCCTCGGCGCGGTAGGGCGAATCGGGATGGTCGTGTACAAACTGTTCGTAACTGCTCAGGTGCTGGTCGCGGGTCGAGGCCTCGTAGAGCAGCTGCTCATAGCGGCTCCGGGCTTCGGCCGCCTGGCGGGCGTTGGGATAGCGCGCGAGGTAGTGGCCAAAGGCCTGATAGGTATTGTCCGTAACGGCCTGCTCGAAGGCAACCTCGTCACGAAGGTCGCGGGCCTCCCCCTGCTGCTGCGCCGCGGGGAACGAGACGAGAAAATCGACATAAGCTTTTTCAGTGTGAAGCTTACGCGCACGGCCGAAGGCCGCACTGTCGATCTGCCCGCGCAGGCGTAGCAGAATGAGGCTGTCGAGGGGAAACCGTTTCAGGCGGTCGCGTTGCCGCGGGCTTGTATGCCGGTAGTCGGCCTGGGCCGCCAGGGTATAGCGATAGGCGGAGTCGACCTGGAACGCAGGGTTTTCGGGGGCGAAGAAGTAGCTGGCCATCACATAGTTGGCCGTGGCGTTGACGCTGTCGCGGTGCAGGGCCTTGCGTCCTTGCTCATAGGCACGCTCCCATTTATGCCGCGACAAGTTGCTCCAGGCCGCACGTTCGGGTGCGAATTGTGCCCAAAGGCACACGGGAGCCAGTAGGGCCAGACATACTATAGTCAGCGGTTTGATCAATCTCCAACGCTTCATAATGCGTAAGAGGTCAAAACTACAAAGTTCAGTTCAAAGCAAGAATTCTTCGTAACGCGATATGCGTATATTGCGGGATGTAATAAATTTTGTAAATTTTCAGGGAATGTTAACTGTCTTTCATGGCGAAACTAAAGAATATCATTAAGCAACTTTCGGAAAAGGACTTCAAAGCTATCTACGATTCACTCATTGAAAGCAATGCCGAAAAGTCGGCATACCTGCTCCGGTCTCTCCGGGAGCGGCAGCTTTCCGACAACAAAATTATGACAGAGCTGGATGTAAACGCCAACGCGTATTACACCCTTCGCTCACGCCTGAACCTGAAGATTGAAGAATACCTCATGGGCCAGCTGGAAAGCCCCCGTACCGATGTGCTGCGCAAAGTGGCCAACATCAATGAGGTTCTCTTCACCAAAAAGAAGGCCATTTCCGTTGCTACCCTTAAGAAGTTGGAAAAAGAGCTGCTGGACTATGACCTGGCCAACGAGCTGACGGTTATCTACAAGTCACTCAAAAAGCTCAACATCAACTCACCCGACTACTTCCAGTATTCACAGCTCTACAACCGGCACGTAGCCTATATGTTGGCTGTGGACAAAGCCGAAGACCTGCTGGCCGACTACTTCAAAAAGTATGGCGACTACATGCTCAACGGCGGCGAAGTGGAAAAGCTGGGATTGGTGCTGCTCATGAAAGAAATGCAGAACGTCGCGAAACTGTACGAATCGCACCGTCTCTACGTGTACCAGAGCTGCATGTACATCTTCCACCGCCTGTTCGTAGAGGTGGACGACAACATGCACCAGGAAGGTGAGTCGATCGAAGACATTTTCGACAAAGTGCAGCGCATCTTTGAAAGCTACCACCTCGACTCCATCTACTACCACATCAACCTGGTATTCGAATTCCTGAAGCTGGAGTACTACAACCACTACAAGGTATACCGCCAGGCCGAAAAGTACTACGAAGAAGTAAACGACGCCTGCGCCAACCTCATGGTGAACTACGCCACCTTCACCTTCCCCGCGCAGTTCCTCCTCTCGAAGCTGGAGCGCCACCTGCGCACCGGCACCGAAGCCGAGCTGTATTCCGAAAACGAAAGCATCTTCCTCGACTACGAAGTCGACACGATGGACGTGCCGAAGCACATCGTATACATCGTGTACCGCGCACTGTCGTCGTATTACATAGGCAAATTCGAAGAAGCCGCCAAGCTCATCAACGGCCTGCTCAACGACGTGAGCCTGAAGAAATATCCGTACGCGCAACTCGAGATCAAGTCGCTGCTGGCCCTGCAGTACACCCTCATGCACGACGTAGAGCTCTTCAACCAGCTCTCGAACAGCATCCAGCGTCAGATCCGTTTGTTTGGCAAAGACAGCTGCGAGAACATCCAGCTCTTCCTGAAGATCCTCAAGATCACCACCAGCGAAGCCAAAAAAGAAAAAGCCAAAAAGATTAACGCCGTCATTCCGCGCCTTAGCGCCATCAACGTAGGCTACTTCGCCCCCACCAAGTTGATCAAGCTCGACGAGCGCTTCGTAAACCTGCTAACAGAATTCTAAAAAGAAGAACAATACAAAAAAGGCGCCCCGACTTTGTCGAGGCGCCTTTTTTATTTCCCACACTCACACTGTCTTATATCTCCAGCTTAACAATGCTCTCATGCGAGAGCGGCTTGTTCAGGTACAGCTTCACATTCTCGTACTTCTTTGACCGGTTAAAATCCTGCGGGTTAATCGACGAGGTCAACATAACGATCTTACATTTTTTCTTGGCGGTATTCGAGAGCTTCTCGAATTCATCCAGAAACTGAAAGCCGTCCATGAGCGGCATATCGATATCCAGGAAGATCACATCGGGCAAAACCGAGTCGGCGACGTCCAGCTTTTCCATATTCTTCAAAAACTCGATCGCGCTTTTTGCGCCCGTATGCGTATAGATATTTTCCGTCACGGAGGCCGCCTCGATCATTTTCTGATTAATAAGATTGTCGATCTCATTATCGTCGATGAGCATGACGGTACGATATTTCTTTCCTGCCATAAGTCTTTTAATGCTTTATAAAAATAATGTATTGATGCTGATTTGCAAACAAAAGTCTAAATATCAAATTTGATTCCCTGCGCGAGCGGCAGCGTGTTTCCAAAATTAATGGTATTCGTCTGACGACGCATGTACACGCGCCACGCATCCGAACCCGATTCGCGGCCGCCGCCCGTCTCCTTTTCACCACCAAAAGCACCTCCAATTTCCGCACCAGAGGTACCGATGTTTACATTGGCAATGCCGCAGTCCGAGCCTTCGTGTGAAAGGAACCGCTCCATATCGTGCAGGCTGGTTGTCATGATGGCAGAGGAAAGCCCCTGCTTGACACCGTTCTGAATATCAATCGCTTCCTCCAGCGTAGTATACCGTATCAGGTACAAAATCGGCGCAAAAGTCTCTTGCTGCACAATCTCAAACGAAGCATCCACTTCGGCAATCGCAGGCTTTACATAGCAGCCCGATTCGTCGTACTCTTTACCTTTTAGCACACCGCCCGGCACCACAAACGTACCGCCCTCGTCCTTGATCTTTTTCAAAGCATCGCGATACGACTTCACCGCTTGTTTGTCGATCAGCGGTCCCACGTGAAACGCCGGATCCAACGGGTTGCCGATGCTCAATTGCGCGTAGGCCTTCACCAGCCGCTCCTTCACCTGCTCGTATACACTGTCTTGAATGATCAGCCGGCGCGTGGTCGTGCACCGTTGCCCTGCCGTACCGACGGCACCAAAGAGCGCACCGCGGATGGCCAGGTCGAGATTCGCATTTTCCGTGACAATGATCGCATTGTTGCCGCCCAGCTCGAGCAACGCCCGGCCAAAGCGCTCGCTTACCGTACGGGCTACTGCGCGCCCCATGCGGGTAGAGCCTGTGGCCGACACCAGCGGTACACGCTCGTCTTTCGCCAGCGACTGCCCAATAGTATAGTTACCATTGACAAGCACCGAAACACCTTCCGGCACGCCATTCTTTTCAAATACCTCCGCTACAATCTGCTGACACGCCACGCCGCACAACGGCGTCTTCTCCGAGGGTTTCCATACACACACATCGCCACACACCCACGCCAGCATACTGTTCCACGACCATACCGCCACCGGAAAGTTAAAGGCTGAAATAATACCCACCACACCGATCGGATGCCACTGTTCATACATGCGGTGGTTCGGACGCTCCGAGTGCATCGTGAGACCATGCAATTGACGCGAGAGCCCTACAGCAAAGTCGCAGATGTCGATCATCTCCTGTACCTCGCCCAGGCCCTCTTGCAAGGACTTGCCCATTTCATACGACACAAGCTTGCCGAGGGGTTCTTTGTATTCGCGCAGGGCTTCGCCGATCTGGCGGACCACGTCGCCCCGCTTGGGAGCCGGCCATTTGCGCCAGGCTTTAAACGCCTCGTGCGCGGTGGATAATGCCTGTTCATAGGCGCGCTCGTCCGTGGTCGCTACGCTGCCAATAAGCTTACCGTCTACCGGCGAAAATGATTCTATAGCAGCGCCCGTGCTGCGGAGCCACTTCGTACCTGTAGAGGTACCCGCATTGGACTTCTTCAGGCCGAGAGACGCGAGGGATTCTTTAATACCAAAATTCTTCATGCAGGGTCTTTTTGATGAGCTGCACAAAGCTAAACGATTTCCGGCATTTACGCGGCAGCACGCCTTGGGGGGATTTTTACCAGTCGACGCCGTAAACACCCTCCTCACCGCCGGGATAGATGCCTTCGATCAGGATGCCGCCTTTTTTGAAGTCGAGAATGCCGTTGAGGTCTTTTACATCATCCACGGGTATTTTATCAATATAGGTAATGATAAATCCCGTGCGAAGACCGGCCTCTTTCCATTTACCCGTAGCATTGGCCACCCGCACACCGCCTTCCAGCTGCAACCCGGCCAATTCTTTGTAAGGCACATCCTCCACCGTCACGCCGCCAAGATCATAATTGATCATACGTTTCTCCACCGCCTCCGTGCCCTGGTTATTGGTCAACCGAACCTTTACTTGTTTGCGTTCGCCATCGCGCAGGTACTCGACCTGAATGGTCTTTCCCGGACGATTGCGCGCCACCCACTCCTGCAGCTCCGACACCGCCTGGATTCCATGGCCATCAATACCGATAATCACGTCGCCCTGCTCCAGGCCCGCCGTCTCTGCTGCGCTGCCATCGTTCACACGATTCACCAACACACCTTGATTGACCGCAAGCCCCATCTCCTCGGCAATGGTTGCATTCACATCCGTGATCTGAATACCCAGCAGCCCACGCTGCACCTGACCAAATTCCAGCAGATCGTCCACCACCTTGCGCACCAGGCTCACGGGAATGGCAAAAGAGTACCCCTGGTAACTACCGGACGAAGTAGCAATTGCCGTATTGACACCAATCAGCTCGCCGCGCAGGTTTACCAGCGCACCACCGCTGTTACCGGGGTTCACCGCGGCATCGGTCTGTATAAAAGATTCCACCTGCAGATTACTGCGGTCGCGCAGAATGCCGATGTTACGTGCCTTGGCACTAACAATACCGGCTGTTACGGTAGAATTAAGATCAAAAGGATTACCCACCGCCAGCACCCACTCACCCGGCACGATGCGATCGGAATCGCCGTACTTAATAAAAGGCAAATTGCGGCTGCGGATCTTCAGCAAGGCCAGGTCCGTCGTCGGGTCCGTACCGATCAGCTTGGCATAAAACCGCTGATTGTTATTCATGACAATCTCCATGCTGCTCGCATCTTCAATAACATGGTAGTTGGTAACAATATAACCGTCGTCGGAAATGACAACGCCCGAACCGGACGAACGCGCCGGCGCGTCAAAGTAATGTTGCAGCGGATTGACACTAAACTCGCCGGGACCGTACGAAGTTTGAATATGCACCACACCCGACGTGACTTTCTTTGCCGTGGCCAGAAAGTTTAGACTGGCGGGTACACGGTAAGCGGTGTCGGCTGCATGGTTATTGGCCAGCACAAGTTGTTGGTGCTCGTCGATGGACTGATAGGGTTCCACACCGAAATTGAACAAACGGATCGTCAGGATCGACCCGAGCATGCCGCCCACACAGGCGGCCAAAATTACTACCAGGACAAAAATAGATCGCTTCATACCCGCCCGTTTTAGTCTGCTACTTCCGGAAAAAATGCTGTACAGAAAGATACGGCTTCTTTTCTGGATTTCGCTGGCAGACCCGTCCGGCAACAACAGTATTTTCGACGTACGACAGACCGGGTATAAAAAAAGGCCTTCCCTTGCGGGAAGACCTTCCACCTTCTAACCTCAACTTCGCTTAGTTAACCTTGATAGTAGCTTTAAGAGCTTTCTTCTCATCTTTCGGCAGGGTGACTTCGAGAATGCCGTTTTCATACTTCGCGCTGATGTTTGCCGTATTGACATTCTCAGGCAGTGTGAATGAGCGGCCGAAAGTACCGTACTGCGTTTCGATCGAACGGAAGTTGTTATCCTTCTTCTCTTTGGTGAACTTACGCTCACCGCTGATCGTCAGAACTTTTTCATTCACGTCCAGTTTGAAGTCCTCTTTGTTCATACCGGGAGCTGCTACGCTGATCTCGAAACCTGTCTCGTTTTCAACGATATCTACTTTCGGCACAAAAGAGTAAGCGGAACCGCCGCCGCGGGTAACGGATTCATTAAAAAACCGGTCGATCAAATGGCTGAATGTAACAGGTGCATAATCATTCAGCAGCGAGGAGTTATAACGAACGATGCTCATAGTGTTGTTTAATTTATTGGTTGTCAATTTTTATTTGCTTTTGACAGACCTATAAGGAAAAAGTATACCAACACAAAAATGAGATCATTTTAATGCCATTATGGCATTTTTATATGATTTCAATGCCGAAATAAAGACATAATGTCTTGATTAGCCACAATACTCCTGACGAAACGAACGGAAATAATTAGGGCCCCGACGAAAGTCGGAGCCCTAATGGTATTCTGGTTCAAGTCTTCCGACCGAAGGGAGGGCGACTTGGACCTACCTCCATGCCAGTCTTCAGACTGGCGAGGTGAATTGGAATCTAAAGCCCCTTAACAACCTTCCACATCTCCTCAGCAACAAGCTGATTGCCCTTATCATTGAGATGCACCCGATCCGAAGTCAAAATCCCCGACTCCTTATTCCCTGCATTATTCTGCTTATTATACTCCAAAAAAGATTTCCGCAAATCCACCAACGGCAACCCATTCTTACTCGCCAAATCGCGAATCATCTGGCTGTACAAATTCAAATCACCATCCAGCTCATTACTAAAATCAGTCCGCTCACCAATAACCGCCGGCGTACACAGCACGATCTTAGCCCCCTTTGCCTGGATCTTCTTAATCAGCGCCTCATAGAATCTCACAAACTTATCCGGATCGGTGCCCGTGCCATAAGAACGCTTATGCCAAACATCGTTCACTCCCACATAGATCACCACCACGTCCGGCGTCTTCGCCAGCACATCATCCTCGAGCCGCAGGTAAAGATCATATACCTTATTACCGCCAATACCGGCGCCCACAAAATCAAAAGCTGCCGCACTGCCCGCCTGGGTGGCCAGTTGGCCAATACGGGTAACATAGCCGCCGGGCTGAACGCCCGCTTGCGTGATAGAGTCACCAAAAAAAATGACACGTTGTTTTTTCTGAACAGACATAAAAGCGCCCAGGATGAGGATCATGGCTACGCCGGAGAGAAAGAGTTTCATAGTGCGTTGTTTAGTCCGTACAATATACAGGCTACACAACGCACCGTCAACACTTATTCTACTAATACTACTCCTCCACCAGCTTGACGGAAGCCGAGTTGATGCAGAAGCGCAGGCCGGTCGGCGGCGGGCCGTCGGGAAAAACATGGCCCAGGTGGCCGTCACAGACGTTGCACATCACTTCCACGCGCACCATACTATGGCTGCGGTCAGCCTCGTATTTGATGACATTGTCTTTCACTGGCTCGTCAAAGCTCGGCCAGCCGGTACCCGACTCGAACTTGCGCCGCGAGTCGAACAGCGGGGTGCCACAGCAACGGCAGGCGTACAGGCCCGGATCGTGCGCCTCGCAATATTCGCCCGTAAAGGCAAACTCGGTTCCTTTCTGCCGCGTAATGCGGAACTGCTCGGGCGTGAGCAGCTTTTTCCATTCTTCATTGGTTTTCTCTACCCGCCGGTCGGGGGTAAGGTTGCCTTTGGTGGCATAGTTGAGTACGTCTGACCAGTTCATGCTATAGTAACGTAGATCTACCTAAAAATAGTTTAAATAACGAAGAAAGGCCGTCTTTAAAGCCCCCAACCGCATTACCACCCACCGAACTTTTTAATTGTGTATCTTTTCACGAACTATGTATATAGGACGTCGTGCCCCGGCACGACGTTTTTTACCGACCGACAACCGTTTACATTTCATGAAAAAGAATAAGATTTCGATCAACGATATCGCCACCCAGTTGGGCATTTCGAAGACTACCGTGTCGTTTATCCTCAATGGCAAAGCAAAGGAAAAGCGCATCAGCGACCAGCTCGTGCAATCCGTGCTAAAATTCGTAGACGAAGTCGGCTATATTCCAAACCAGTTTGCCCAAAGCCTGCGCACCGGCAAAACCCGCATTCTGGGACTGATGGTCGAAGATATCTCCAACCCCTTTTTCGCCACCATCGCCAAACACATCGAAGACAAAGCCTATGAGCACGGTTGTAAGATCATATACTGCAGCACCGAAAACAGCAAAAAACGCGCACGCGAGTTTCTGAAAATGTTCCACAACCTGGGTGTCGACGGTTATATCATCACACCCCCCAGCGGCATCGAAGAAGACATCCAGGCACTGGTAAACCAGGAAGCACAGATCATTTTGTTCGACCGTTATTTTGCCAACATCCCCACCGGGTTTGTCATGGTTGACAACGAAGGGGGTACCTACAACGGCACGTCGCACCTGGTCTCCCAGGGCTATCGCAACATCGCGTTTATTACCCTGGCATCCGAGCAGCCCCAAATGCAAGGCCGCCTGCGCGGATACCTGCGGGCTACGGAAGAGCACGGCTTGCAAGAGCACGTGCACTTTATACCGTTCCATAAAGATTACGACATTCTGGTAGACCGTGTAAAAGAATACCTGGCGCAGGAAAACGGACTGGACGCCGTTCTTTTCGGCGCCAACTACCTGGGTGTACGCGGATTGGAAGCTATTTCCAAAATGGGCAAGAAAATACCACATGACCTGGCCGTTGTATCGTTCGACGACAACGACCTGTTTCGCGTGAACTCGCCCTCCATCACTGCCATCAGCCAACCCATCGAAAAGATCTCCGAGCAGATCATTACCACCCTGCTCGAGCGCATCGCCTCGGGTGAGCCACCGGTAGGTACAGAGCCCACCGGTGTATTTCTCCCGACACAGCTGCTCATACGCGACTCGTCGGCGCGCAAACCCTGATCGTTATTTTCAGATATACCTGTCCGTCTACACGCACCAGGCCGGGCAATGGCTGCGTCCCGTCCGGTGGCGGGTAGTGGAAGCGTTAAATGGCTCGTGTAATGCATGAATACGCCGGGGCAAGACGCTCCTGCGCCTGGAGAAGCGTCAGCTTGCTACCAGCAGGCAGCACGTTGTAAGTATTATTTATAGGATGGTGGTTGCAACGTGAATCGTCACAACGAAGAGAGCAAGAGCAACAAGCCAGTACGGTCGAGAGGAAAATAGCGTGGCCGCGCACGTAAGACCTAAAAAAAACCGGCAATCATTTAAAAAATGACTGCCGGCATACCAATCAATTAACCCAATGCTCGAAATAACCTAAATAAATCGATTTAGCAAAATATTCTGCTCAGAATTTGTCGATAAATTTTTAAGAGCAATGGCATATGCCCCCAAGGCAATCGCCGTATTTGTCCCCACATGGGTGGTACCGATTGCGATACGTTTATCCAGATTGTGGTGAACCTTGCGGCCCGAGAAGGGTACCGTCACCTCATTCTTCGAATAATCCAGAAAAGCCGCAAGCGACTCCGGATTTTCCAGGTCGTAAACCTTCGACACCAGCCGGGGCAATACCGTCCCGTCGGCCATGGCGATCGTGCCACTCATATACGATACAATGCGCGGCGCCAGCAGCGGGTAAGCCCCCGAAAGACCGCCACCGATCACAATAATCCCGTCAATGAGCGTGATCGCGTTGCACAGCGACTCGGCAATAACTGCCGCCATGTTGTCAAACGCCTGTAGTGCAGCGGTCTGGTTACCCTCCTGCTGCCCCTGGGCCACCTCGTAAATATCTTTTGGCGATAGCTTGGTGGGCGCACCCGTCAAATCTGAATAAAAACGCACGAGCCCACGAATACAAGCACCCTCTTCCGCAATCAACCGCGTGTCGCGAAAGTTGCGCGTCAACCAGATCTCGCCGCCCGAAGAGTTGTCGCCCTGGCACAGCTGGCCGTTCACCACAACCCCGCCACCAAAGCCGGTGCCGAGCGTCACACCCAGCAAATTGCTATAGGTTTTGGCCACGCCTTTTTGTTGTAACATGCCATTGATACGCGGTAAAATACCGGCTATCGACTCGCCATAGGTAAAGAGGTCGCCGTCGTTGGCAATAAAGGTCGGCAACTGAAAATAGTCTTCGAGCATCGGGCCCAGCGCTACGCCGCCCGCCTGGCGGAAGGCAGGCAGGTTGGGCAGGCTGCCAATGACCCCGTTTTTATAGTCAGCCGGACCGGGAAAGGAAAAGCTGATCGCCACCGGGTCGGCAGGCAGTTGATCTTTGATAGCTTGAAAGCCCTCGAGTATATTCTTCAGGCAAAGGTCGAGGTCATGTGCCTGCGAAGGCCGGGTGATCGGTGATACGATCTCCTGGCCACGCTGCATGGCCGAGAACACAAAATTGGTTCCGCCGGCATCCAGCGTCAGTACGATTCTATCGTCGTTGAAAATATTCATGCGTTGTGTCTTGATCGGTGGTTACAGGAATGGACTACCCGCGCTTAGCGGCCAAAGTCATCTTGTAAACGCACGATATCCTGCTCGTCCGAAGGATTGGCGGCATCTGTATGTTGCCAGATCTCGGCAATAATGCCCCAACCATCCAGGCCGATCAGGCGGTGACGCTGGCCTTGCTTCAGGCGGATCATCGATCCCGTCGGCAAGCTCTGATTTTCTTTTTCTTCGTCGGTCTCGCTCGTCACGACACCCACTGTACCGGCGACTACCGTCCAGATCTCGGCGCGGCGGAAATGATACTGCCACGAGAGGCGCTTGTGCGGCTCCACCAGCAAAATTTTCGGGCTCAGCTTACCGCTGATGATCAGGTCCTGCAGGTTTACCTCCGGGAAAAACAGCTGCCGGAATGATTCTGCCTGTGTTTCATCGATCACAAAAAAACCGCCCCAGGGCCGGCTTTGATCTTCTGTTACTACCTTGAAGCCCGACTTTTCCAGGTACTTGTTCACTTCCTGGAAGATGGCTGCTCTTTCTACGTTCACCGTTTTGATGTTTTTCACGTTTCGTTCGTTTACTGGTTTGGGTTATTAAGCAGGGACTACAAAAATAATTGATAAATCGATTTAGCAAAGAGCCCAAATCAACTATTTTCCGTTCATCCCTCTCTCCCAAGGCAAAAAAAGAGCTGATGCGCACCGTGCGCACCAGCCTTTTTCACTAAACCTACCTAACGATTTTGTCGCTTATTATGCCGTGTATGCGCACACGCATTCCGGCAGTACCAAACCACGCCAAACACACAGGCAGGCGCGCGCACAATCAAAAAAAAATTTCCGGCCGCTTCCTTCCATCGCATAAATACCACAACGTCAGGTGACCGGCCACAGCCGTTCGGGAAGACGTTCCCAGGGCCAATTGAATAACCGAATATACAGCGTGTCAGCCAATTAACCGGCCCGCTGCTCGCCCAACCGTCGCCGACCGCGCCCATAATATAGGTAGGGTCGTTAATCGGTTTAGCAGCCCTTTCAGATGGACCTTTTCACCCGCCCGAAGCACTCCGTCATTTTTTTTAAACCGGGAGAAAGTGCAAATTGACCGCCGGATTATCGATTCCGAACACGATTTAATACTATGGCATCTATCGCACCGACCTCCACGACGACGCTTTCCGACAACAAAGGCAACTTCACCATTCCGCTGATCATCCTCACCACGCTGTTCTTTATGTGGGGATTTATCACGTGCATGAACGACATTCTTATCCCCTACCTGCAAGGCATCTTCAAGCTCACGCCCGCGCAGGCCGGATTCATCCAGTCGGCATTCTTTGGTGCCTACTTCTTTATCTCGCTCGCATACTTCCTCATCTCCGTAAACCTGGGCGACCCGCTCGCGCGCATCGGGTATAAAAACGGTATCATCATGGGCCTGGTCACCGCGGCCGTAGGCTGTGCGCTGTTCTACCCGGCGGCCGAATCAAAGCTCTATGGTGTTTTCCTCCTGGCACTCTTCGTACTGGCCAGCGGCATCACCATCCTGCAAATGGCGGCTAACCCCTACGTGGCACTGCTCGGCACCGCCGCTACATCGTCCAGCCGCCTGAACCTCACCCAGGCATTCAACTCGTTCGGCACAACCATCGCCCCCATCATCGGCACCAAGCTGATCTTTGAAAGCATGGGCGGTAAAGAACACATGACGGCCGACGCCGTAAAAACGCCTTACCTCTTTCTGGCGGGCACCCTCCTGGCCATTGCCGTGCTGATCGCCTTCTCGAAGCTGCCGAAATTCACCGGCGAGACCATCGAGAAAGGTTTGGGCGTGTTAAAATTCAGACACCTCAACCTCGGCGTAATCGGCATCTTCCTGTACGTAGGCGGCGAAGTGGCCATTGGTAGTTACCTGATCAAATACTTTGGCGAGCTGATGGGCTATGGCGAAGCAGTAGCCGGTCCGTTTGTATCGTTCTATTGGGGTGGCGCCATGGTGGGCCGCTTCATCGGCGCTGTGTCGCTTACCGATCGCCCCACCAGCCAGAAGCTTAGCTTCATGGGCCTGGTGACCATTCTCGCCGTAGCAGCGGTATATTTTTGGAGAGAAGACCTCACTGTCACCTTTATTGCCCTCGGCCTGATCGTAGGAAACTGCGTGGCATTCCTCATCGGCCGTTCGGCACCCGCCCGCACACTGCTGGTGTTCTCCTTGTTTGTGGTAGGCCTGCTGCTGTTAACGATCTTCAGCGGCGCGCAGGTAGCGATGTGGTCCGTGCTGGCCATCGGCCTCTTCAACTCCATCATGTTCCCGACCATCTTTACCCTGGCCATCAAAGACCTCGGTAAATATACCAGCCAGGGCTCGTCGCTGCTCATCATGGCCATCGTAGGCGGTGCCGTGATGACCCCGGTCATGGGCATCATCATCGGTGCCATCGGCTACCAGCATGCCTTCGTCTTCCCAATCGCGGCATATCTCTTTATCGCATACTACGGCTGGAAAGGCTACGAAGTAAAACAACGTGCGCACAGCTAGCGCACCCACCGTCATGGACACCGGCACGGCCATATCACCAGGGGTATTGTATGGAGTCCTCGTACTCCTGCTCGCGGTGGTGGCCGTGCTGGGACTGACGGTATACCGGTTATCCTCCCGGCTGCACCGGGAAGCCCCGAGTCCCGAAGACCTCGCGCTACGCCACCAGCAAATGGAAGCCAAGCTGCGCGAGCTCGAGCTCGGCTCTCTGCAGTACAAGCTCAACCCCCACCTGTTTAAGAATACCCTCAACACCATTCAGTCGCACGCATACCAGACCTACTTTGCCCTGGACAAACTGGCCAACGTTCTCGACTATATTCTCTACGACAGCGGCCAGCGTTTTGTCTCGCTCAAAGAAGAGCTCAACTTTGCCAGCAGCCTCATCGACATCAACCGGCTTAAGCTCAGCCCCCTGTTCGACCTGCGCGTAAAACAATCGATCGACACCACCGACCCGGTATACGAACAAAAGCTCGTCGCCCCGCTCATCACCGTCGACCTGATCGAAAACGCTTTTAAGCATGCCGACCTGCAACGCGAAGATGCGTTCATCGCCATTGTCTTCGAGCTGCGCGACCACCAGTTCCTCCTGACCGTCTCCAACAAGATCAGCCCGAAACCACCCTTGCGCCAGACGCGCGGCGGTTTTGGCAAAGAAGCCCTGCAAAAGCGACTGGAGATCTTGTACGGCACACACTTTACACTCGACCAGTTTGTAGAGAACGATGTCTATATTGCTCACCTGAAAATAGACCTGCGTGCCCACAAAGCTGCGATGCATACTGTTGGATGATGAGCTGCCCGCGCTCGCCTATCTGCGCGTGCTCTGCGGGCAGGTGCCCGACGTCGAAGTCGTACGCGCCTTTAACGACCCGCTAAAATTCTTACAGGAAAGTACCAACCTCACCTTCGACCTTTGTATTCTCGACATCGAAATGCCCGGCCTGAACGGCCTGGACGTCGCCCGCCGGCTCACGGGTAAGCTCGTGATCTTCACCACCGCCTACCGCGAGTATGCCGCCGAAGCGTTTGACCTCGACGCCATCGACTACCTGCGCAAGCCCATCCAGCAAGACCGCTTCGCCAAGGCCATCGCCAAAGCCCAGACGCAGGTCGCCAACCATACCCCCGGGCGCCAATACATCTCACTCAACACCAGCAAAGGCAAAGGTTTGTTATTCTTCGATCAGGTGCAATACATCACCACGGGATTGGACAAACGCGACAAGCTGGTACTACTCGACACCGGCGAGGAAATGCTGATCAAAAACATGTCGTTTGAAAAATTATTACAGGCACTCCCCGAGGCGGGCTTTTGCCAGATCAACAAAAAAGAGATCATCGCCACCAAGCTCGTACAGTTCTTTACGCACGACGAGATCACGACTACGCTGACGGATTCCCACGGCAAACCGCGACGCTTTTCCCTATCAGAAAACTTTCGCCCAGGTTTCCTGCGCCGCACCGGCGGCTAACTATTTTTCCAATAGATCCGGCGAGGTCTTGCCCAACTTGCCATCGCCAACACCTTCATTCTCATCATCGTCAGTCTCGCTGGCGTCGAGGTCCTCTTCCTCGGGCGTCTCCTCCCACGTCAGCTCTTCGCCTTGCAGACTCCGCAAATCAGCACCTTTCGGCAGGTCGTCGGCAGTTTTCTCAGGAAAAACAGCATCATCTTTTGGCATGTAATTCATACCCTTTCCGTTCCTAATATCGTGCCCGCCCATTGCGCAATACCAGATTTTCCCCGCACACACATCCCGCTCTCGCGCTCACACTCGCTGTCTCCTGCCGGGTGGTTACAAATTTCGCCTCTGTCATTACATTTCTCCACTCCCCCCGGTGCTCATGCCTGGCAACGCGCGTACTTTTGGCGCCATGAAGAATTTACGCAACATCATCTTCTACGTATTCATCACAGGTGCCTTCTCGGCGTTTCTGTACATCGTCATGGAAGAGGGCAAAAAACAAGAGCCCGCCTCCATTGTCAAGACCGAAGTCACCACGCCGGCGCCGTCAGGCTGGCAACAATTTCTCGACGCCGGACATCATAACATCACCCATCCCCTGGCCATTCTGCTTTTGCAGATCATTACCATCATTCTGACAGCACGCCTCTTTGGGTATATCTGTAAAAAGATCGGACAGCCCATGGTGATCGGCGAAATTGCCGCCGGTATCTTTCTCGGACCTTCGGTGGTAGGTATGTATTACCCCGAAGTTTCTGCCCTTCTTTTTCCCGCGCAGTCGCTGCCCAACCTGCAATTCCTCAGCCAGATCGGTCTGATCCTGTTTATGTTTGTGATCGGTATGGAGCTCGACGTAGACGTATTGAAAAATAAAGCGCACGAAGCCGTCGTCGTCAGCCACACCAGCATCATTTTGCCTTTCACACTCGGGCTGGGCCTGGCCTATTTTATCTATACAGGCTATGCGCCGGAAGGGATACCGTTCGTCTCGTTTGCGTTGTTCATGGGCATTGCCATGAGCATTACGGCCTTCCCGGTGTTGGCACGGATCATACAGGAACGATCGTTGAGTAAAACCAAGCTCGGCTCGCTCGCCATCACCTGCGCCGCGGCCGACGACGTAACCGCCTGGTGTATCCTGGCAACCGTTATCGCCATCGTAAAGGCGGGCAACTTCATTGGCACCGTCTATACCTTGCTCATTTCAGTGGTTTATGTCATCGCCATGCTCAAGCTCGTACGGCCGTTCCTCAAAAAGATCGGCGATGTATACTCGACCAAAGAGGGATTGAGCAAACCCATCGTAGCCGTATTCTTTCTAACATTGCTGTTATCGGCCTACGTGGCAGAGATCATCGGCATCCACGCCCTGTTCGGCGCTTTCCTGGCCGGCGTGATCATGCCGCCGAACCTCAACTTCCGCACGATCTTCATCGAAAAGGTC
The DNA here is from genome assembly GCF_018598175.1 of Dawidia cretensis. Lineage (GTDB taxonomy): Bacteria > Bacteroidota > Bacteroidia > Cytophagales > Cyclobacteriaceae > Ohtaekwangia > Ohtaekwangia cretensis. The sequence goes on along the minus strand of NZ_JAHESE010000021.1, from coordinate 106,093 downwards.
GAAGACGTGGCGCTCGTATTGTTACTGCCGCTGTTTTTCGTCTTCACCGGGTTGCGTACGCAGATCGGCCTGCTCAACGATGCTGCCGCCTGGCAGCTCTGTGGCATCATCATTCTGCTGGCCGTAGTCGGGAAGTTCCTGGGCAGCACACTGGCCGCCAAATTTGTAGGCCAGTCGTGGCGCGACAGCCTCGGCATCGGCGCGCTCATGAACACACGCGGACTCATGGAGCTGGTCGTGCTCAATATCGGCTACGACCTCGGCATCCTCACACCGGAAGTATTTGCCATGCTGGTCATCATGGCGCTGGTCACCACCTGCATGACGGGCCCGGCGCTGGATCTCATCAACAAATTCTATCCCGATCCGACACCACCCATACCCGGCAGCACCGACAAAGCCGGTAAGTATAAAATCCTGCTATCGTTTGGCAATCCACACCGCGGCGCGTCCATGCTGCGCCTGGTGCATGGGTTGATCAAACGCTCGGTCTCGAACGCATCCGTCACGGCGCTGCACCTTTCGCCCGCCAACGAGCTGAACCAATACAACGTCGAGGAATATGAACAGGAAAGCTTCCAGCCCATCAACGCCGAAGCCGGCAAGTTGAACATGCCCGTCATCACCTGGTTCAAGCCCACCGCCGACATCGACCGCGAGATCGTCGACACCGCCAACCTCGGCAACTTCGACCTGCTCATCATCGGCATCAGCCATTCCGTTTTCGAAGGCAGCTTCCTGGGTACCGTCTTTGGCTTCACCACGCGCATCATCAACCCCGAGCGGCTCATCGGTACGCTGGCCGGCCGCGAGCGATTTTTTGAAAAGGCTATCCTCGAGGAACGCAACCGCCGCATCCTGCGCGCCAGCAAATTGCCCGTGGGCATCTTCGTAGACAAAGGCTTTGAAAAGATCAGCAAAGTATTGATCCCCATCTTTACCACATCGGACAGCTTCCTGATCTTTTATGCCCAGAAGTTTATCCACAACAGCGATGCCTCGGTCGTCATTCTCGACAAACAAGGACTCGTCAAACAACACCACGAGCTGCGCGAAACGATCCGGCTCATCGAGCAAACCGCGCCAAATCACATCGCGGTGTACGACGACAGCGCGTTGAGCAAAGAATTTATGGCCTCCTGCGACCTGCTCGTGATCAGCCTCGATAGCTGGACGACCGCCGTAGAACAAGAAAGCAAGTGGATCTCCGAGGCGCCCTCCTCGTTTATTGTAAAACCTTGATCCGCGCTGGCTATTTATATCCGTTCTTCCTGAATGTAGAAGCTTGATCCTCCGCCAATTAGCACATCTTTTGTCGCCACCCGGGTCGGAGGCTAAAATCTCCGCATGGTACTTTCCCAAAATCTCGTAACTTAAAATACGTTTATTGGAAAGACCTGTCCGATGGGAGTTAACACGAGGATATATCTGGCAGTGGCCGCCATTGCACTGCTGCTGGTGCTGGACATCACGTTCACGCAACACAATAACACCATTTTACACGAGTCCCTCGCGCTGCAGGCCGAAACCGAGCACGTCAAGCTCTATTACGATCACATCGGCCGGATGGTCATTCAGGCAACAGACCTCGGGTTGCGCGGCTACGCATTGGTGCCCGAAGATCGGCTGGGCGCGCCCATGAGCCACGCCCTTGCCTGGAAAGACAGCATTTTCGATAATGTAGAGGTACCGCTGAAAAAAATGCACTACGATATGGCGCAGTTCCATACGCTGCGCGACTCCATCAACGCCTATGTCGCCTTTACCTTCTACATGCGCCAATTGGTAGACGAAGGCCGGCGCGACGAGTTCACAAAATTGTTTCTCGAGGACCGTGGTGCCACGCTGTGGTTTCAATACGAGCAATGTGAAAAAAATATCGAAGCCTTTGCCGACCTGGTGCACACGCGCGAGCACAATCGCTACGAAGCGGCGCTGACACGTAACCTGCGACTACAGATTTTGCTATTTATACTTTGCGTTCCCACATTGCTGTACACGGCCTGGCGCACAATACAATCGTTTATGCTGGGAGAAAAGCTACGCGAGACCGAAGCCTCCCGTAACGCCATGCTGGTAGACCAGAACATGATGCTGGAACGCCAGGTGATGGTGCGCACACGCGAGCTGGCCGCACAGAACGAAGAGATTATCGCGCAAAGCGAAGAGATCGCCACGCACCGCGACCGCCTGGAAGACGAAGTCCGCACGCGTACACACGCGCTCGAGCAAAACAACCGCGAGCTCATCGACCAGAATCACCAGCTCGAGCAATTCTCTTTCATCGCCGCCCACAACCTGCGCGCCCCGCTCGCCCGCATCATGGGCATCGCCATGCTCCTCGAAATAACCGATGACAAAGAAGAGCAAAACGCCCTGCGCGAGCAGATCCTGACTTCCGCCAACGACCTGGACGAAGTCATCAAAGACCTCAACGTCATCCTCGAGCTCCGGCGTAACACCGGCAACTTCTCGCTCATAGACCTCCACACCTCCCTCGACCGCGCCGAAAAAATGCTTGCCCGCGAGCTCGAGCAAACTCAGGCCCGCCTTGTCTACGACTTCACCGCCGCGCCCCAGCTATACGCCGTCGCCCCCTATATCGACAGCATCCTATTCAACCTCGTCAGCAACGCCATCAAATACCGGTCTCCCGAACGCACCCCCGCCATCCACCTCCGCGCCGTACATCAAGACGACATGATCGTACTTACCGTAGCAGACAACGGCCTCGGCGTCGACTTACAAAAACACGGCAAAGACATCTTTAATTTATACAAACGCTTCCACCGCAAAATCGACGGCAAAGGCCTGGGCCTCTACCTCGTCCGCTCCCAGGTAAGCTCCATGGGCGGCAAAATCGAAGTAGAAAGCACCCCGGGACAAGGGACTACTTTTAAGATTTTCCTAAAAAATTCGCAGAGTACGTTGTAGCATTTACAGCGCCCGAAAATGAGATATCACCTCCATCAATAAACCAATAGAAATTCCTACAATCAAATACCGCACCCAAATCTCCTGCACCTTCATAAAATCCGCCGCATTCCTGATATCGCTTTTCTCAAAAGCAAGCCTGTTGCCATTAGCCCCCAGGTAAAACACAACAAAAATATTCACAGGAACCAACCAGCAAAGTATCGTCCATTTTCGGTCCAACCGATAAACCAATGTCCATAACGGCGCTAAAAATAACGCCGCCCAATTCCATTTCTCCAACCCATCCGTTGTACGCGGCTCATCTACCGGCACCATCGCCGAAAGATCCAATCCAGAAACATCGAGATTCCGCCTCCGCGCTTCCTCCACAGCCAACGGAAACACCGGATTCTTCACATGCTTCAACGTAAGCAATTTCAGAATACGCTCATCACCCAAACGAACCAGCTTCTCCCGCAGAAAGACAGAATCCATAGCGGCCATTACAGAACAATTAAGCCACCAATATAGTATAAATATCGTAATGTTAATCGTTCGCGAGCGAAGCCTTAACAACCCGTCTATGTTCCCTTCCCCACCGGATCATCTCATGAATAATCGCTCCAAAACTCTTACAATACGGCGTCGTACTATATTCAATCAACACCGGCGACTCATCATACACCCTACGAACCACGAGCTTATTCTGCTCAAGCTCTTTTAGCTCTTTCGACAACATCCGCGGCGTGATATCCGGAATCGCCCGTTGAATTTCTTTAAATCGATTATTCCCGGCGCAGATAGCCAGGATGATCATCATTTTCCATTTGCCGCTGATCACGTACAGTGTATCCTGTACATATTTCATATCCTCGGCAGTGGCGTGTTTCGGCAGTGTACGCGGCATCGTTCAAAAAAGTTTCTACCGGTATACAACAGTATACCGGTTACAAATGTATACCAATTGCGCCATACCTTCGTCTGACAAAAACAGAAAAATAACATGAAAACAGTATTCATCACCGGCACCAGCACGGGCCTGGGCCGCGCCGCGGCACTTCATTTTGCAAACCAGGGCTGGCAGGTAGCCGCCACCATGCGTTCTCCCGAAAAAGAAACCGAGCTGCAAAAGAATCCCAATATCCGCGTGATTTCGCTGGACGTCACCGACCCCGCCCAGGCACAACGGGCCGCCGCTACCGCCATCGGGGCCTTTGGCAAGATCGACGTCGTCCTGAACAATGCCGGCCACGGTATATATGGCGCGCTGGAGCTGGTATCAGAAGAATCGATCGATCATCAATATGCCGTCAACGTACGCGGCGTGATCAACGTCATTCGTGCCTTCCTGCCGCACTTCCGGGCGAACAACGGTGGTATGTTTATCAACATCAGCTCATACATGGGGTTTCTCTCGGCCGTACCGCTGGGCTCACTGTATAATATGTCGAAGTTTGCACTGGAAGGTCTCACCGAAGGATTGTATTATGAGCTGAAGCCCTTCAACATACACCTACGCCTGGTGCAACCCGGTGGCTTTGCTTCCGACTTCACGAACAAAATCAACCTGCCCACAAGCGATACCATCCGCGATTACGACGTCGTGAACGCACGCCTGAACAAAGTCTTTGACGCCGTCAAAAACAAAAAATTTCCCCTCACGCAACCGCAGGACATTGTAGAACAAATCTATGCCGTGGCCACAGGCGCCAACCAGGAATTCCGTACACCCGTAGGGCAAGATACCGCCGCCATGACCGCGATGCGCAACAGCATGCCGCTGGCAGAATACCTGGAAAAGGTCGACGCCATGTATGCCTGAGCGTCCACAGGGGTCGAAATTTATAGCACAATTCAAACAAAAAATTATGAAAATCAACTCGCCCGGAACTAATGCAGGAGAAATGGCAGTTATTTGCCCGTGATATAAACCCCAACGTATGAATTTTGAACAACAGATCGGGGCGCTCTTTGTAAAAGAAGAGCAGATACCCGAGGAGTTCCGCCTGGAACCGATCCACCAGCGCGAGTACCTCCGTGGTGGTGAGCTTATACCGTGGGACGGCCCCGTCAGCGAGGTATATTCGCCGGTATACATTTCCACCCCGGAGGGTCTTCAGCGCAAGCTGATCGGTACCTATCCCATCGGCGGCGAAAAAGAAGCCAACGAAGCGCTCGAAGCCGCCCTGGCGGCCTACGACAACGGTCGCGGCGAGTGGCCCACCATGAGTGTAAGCGACCGCATTAAATGCCTGCAACGGTTTGTACAGAAGATGGGCGAGCAACGCACCCTGGTGGTGAAGCTCATCATGTGGGAGATCGGCAAGTCACATGCCGATTCTGCAAAAGAGTTTGATCGCACGGTGGAGTATATCAACGCCACCATCGAGGAGTTGAAAGATATCGACCGTCAGTCGTCGAAGTTTGAGGTCCGCGAAGGCGTGGTGGCGCAGGTACGACGCTCGCCGTTGGGCGTGGTGTTGTGCATGGGTCCCTTCAACTACCCGCTCAACGAAACGTTCACCACGCTCATTCCCGCCATCATCATGGGCAATACGCTGTTGTTCAAGCCGCCGAAGCACGGCACGCTGGTACACTATCCGTTGCTGAAGGCATTCCAGGAGTCGTTCCCGAAAGGCGTTGTCAACACCGTATACGGTCGCGGCGCCAACGTAACACCCGGGCTCATGGCCAGTGGCAAGATCAACGTGCTCGCCTTCATCGGCTCCAGCAAAGTAGCCAACGACCTCAAGAAGCGCCATCCGAAGATCAACCGCCTGCGCGCCGTGCTCAGCCTCGACGCCAAGAACGCCGCCATCGTCACGAAACATGCAGACCTGCCTTTGTCCGTGAGCGAAATCATCACCGGCACACTTTCCTACAACGGTCAGCGCTGTACGGCGCTCAAAATTGTCTTCGTAGAGCGCGCCATCGCCGATCAATTCCTGACCCAGCTAAGTACCGCCGTATCTAAATTGACCATCGGCCTGCCGTGGACCAAAGGCGTCAACATCACGCCCGTAGCGGAGCCCAACAAACCGGACTACCTGCGGGAAGTCATTGCCGATGCGGAAGCCCTTGGCGCCCGCGTGGTCAACGAGAACGGAGGCGCTACCGCGCAGTCGTTTGTGTTCCCGGCCGTCGTATACCCGGTAAATAAAGACATGAAGCTATACCGCGAGGAACAGTTCGGTCCCGTCATTCCGGTGGTGCCGTACGACGACGTCGAAGAAGTCATTGAATACCTCATCGAGTCGCCCCACGGTCAGCAGGTAAGTATCTTTAGCAACGATGCCAAAGAAGTAGCCGGCCTCATCGACCCGCTGGTAAACCAGGTAAGCCGCGTCAACATCAACAGCCAAAGCCAACGGAGCCCCGACGCCTTCCCGTTCACGGGCCGCAAAGACAGCGCCGAAGGCACCCTCTCCGTACACGACGCTCTCCGCTCCTTCTCGATCCGCTCCCTGGTCGCCACCAAAATGACCGACACAAACGTAAAGCTCATCAACGACATCGTCCGCAACCACGAGTCCAACTTCCTAAGCACCGATTATATTCTCTGAATTGGAGATCGGTTATAACGTAGTGCACATCTGGCGCAAGTCTTAGCCCGTCCCGGGCGGAGACTTGTGCCTGTCATGGTGCCCGTCTTCAATCTGGCGCGGTGCCCGGTGGCGATTAGGCCACCGTTTTTACACAAGAGGCTGGCAATAGTAGTCGATTGTGTTTTTCTTGTTACCATGATCCGTAACCTCACCTGCCTCCTCGTCCTGGCCACAACCCTCTCCCACGCCCAAACCTTCCGCGCCCTCATCCTGACAGAGCGCGGCGGCATTCACGAGCCCTACGTCGTCGCCGGCCTCGCCTGGCTCGACTCTCTCGCCGCCGTGCATCACTTCACCTTCGACGTCATCAATAACACCGACAAGATCAACGATGCCTACCTGGCCCAATACCAGGTCTTCATCCAACTGAACTACCCGCCCTATACCTGGACGGAAACCGCGGCAGCGGCATTTGAAAAATATATTGCCGAAGGCAACGGTGGCGGCTGGGTCGGCTTTCACCACGCCACGTTGCTGGGCGAGTTTGACGGCTACCCCATGTGGAATTGGTTTTCCGGGTTCATGGGCGGCATCCGGTGGAAAAACTATGTGGCCAGGCTCGTGTCGGGGCGCGTAACGGTAGAAGATAAAAAACACCCGGCCATGCACGACCTGCCGGCTACGTTTGTGGTCGACAAGGAGGAGTGGTATACCTACGACAAAAACCCCCGGCCAAATGTACATGTACTGGCCAGCGTAGACGAATCGACATACAACCCCAGGACCGATACGACCATGGGCGACCACCCGGTTATTTGGACCAACCCGGCCATGAAGGCGCGAAATATTTATATTCTGATGGGCCACCACCCCAACCTGTTTCGGAACCCGGCCTATAACGTGCTGGTTCGCAATGCCATCCTCTGGGCCGCCGGAAAAAAAACGCGTAAATCATAAATACGTACACGTTTTTTTCAAAATGTATCGTAACATTACGAGGCCACAGACCAGGGGCAACCGCCCAATGGGGGCGATAACGCTAAAACGATACATGAGCAAACAATTGATTGTTGAAAGGGATATAACCATCGACGCACCGGCGGCCGATGTGTGGGATATCCTGACACTCCCCGTGTTTATCCGCGGCTGGGACGACCTGCCCGAAGACTTTGGAGATACCCCGCTGCAACGCGGTACCGAGATTAAATGGACGATGAAAGATAAGTCTGTGGTACTGACCGTTACCGATTTCGAACCGCACAAACGCCTGAAACTAAACCTATACAATTCCGATTGGGAGAACCCGGCCGAGGCCTACGACATCGCCTATACATACACCCTGCAAGAAACAGGTGGACAAACCGAGCTGCATGTAACCATTGGCGATTTCCAGGTGCTGTCCAAAGGGCAGGATTACTTCGACTCCTCCGAAGAATTTGGTGACAACGCCACGCAAAAAATCAAGGAGCTTGCTGAAAACTAGCAAGTCCCTGGCCTGCCGGTAGGCAGGCTTTTTCTTCCCCTTCATCATACTTACTTCTTACCACCCGAACAACAACCTCGGGTGCTCGACTGTGTGTGCATTCCAAAGATCGTTCAGGATCATCATCAACACCGGGTAAACCCGGAAGAACTACTGTACCAACGCCATGTAAGCAGGCGTCGGATTAAGATTGCTGGCGCAGGTGTTAGCCCTGCCGGCAGGTAGAACCAAGTGAAGCAATTTGTATAAATCGGAACACCAAAAATATACATACTAACATATAGTATATCCCGCCTATATTTATTCTGTATAAATCACCGTTATACTCACCAAGAAACCCGTAATTGCATTACAGCACCATTGTAAAAATCCTGACCTGCTTCACCACGTTACCATGAAAAACCGATTCACCTGTTACATGCTCCTGGCCACCACTGCCATTGCGAGCGTTCGTTGTTCCCAGGATGATGACCAGGGCCAGCAAACAGTCTCCTGCTTACCGACCACGTTACCCGGCTACACATCGACGCTAACCATTTCCTACAACGCCGACAAAAAAATCTCGACCGTAAACTATACCGAAGACGACACCCCCGGCTACCAGTCGTCCTACCTCTATGCCAACGGCAATATTACACGCATAAACACGATGCAGGGCGGCGCGACAAAAGCTTATGAAACGTTTACGTCTGGCAGTGGCACCATCACGGAATCCCACTTTGCCAAAGTCTCCAATCAATTTAAAGAAGACTCCCGCATCACCTACTACCTGAATGGCACGCGGATCACGGCGTGGGCCGATCACAACCCGTACAACGGACTGGCACGACGCGACTCGGTCGTCTTTACCTACACCGGCGAAAACATTACCCGAAAGGACAGCTATGGCAGCAGCGAGAACATTGAAAACTATTTCTTATACACATACGACGATAAAACCAACCCCTTCAAGCTGGCGGGGCTAAACGACGAAGACGACGAATACTTCAAACCCATCAACATCAGCAAAAATAACGTCACCCGCATGGAGTTCCACTTCGGCGAGCACACCGACCACGACAACTTCACCTACACGTATGACAGCGATGGACTCCCCATCACACGGGCGATAACCTGGGGCGGCATCCTGGAAGATCCGACACAGACCATTTCGTACACTTGTGACTAATTAACTCCATTGTATCCAGGAACGCTTCCCGTGTAAGGTAGCACCCCTTTTTTGCCATAAACGATTCGGGAAAAGATGTACCTTTCGAGTCTATCCTAAACATCCTTTCCATGCACAAAAGAATCCAGGGAATTTTATGTTACCTGCTCATGGCAGCATGTGCCGCAACCAGCTTCCAATGCTCGGACGACGACGGCGAAAACACCGACCCAAAAGACGACAACAAAAGCATCACTGCTTTTACTTTTGCTGGTCTTGACCCTGCCGTAATAGCGGCGATCGACGAGACTGCGAAAACCATCACAGCCACCGTACCCGCCGGAACCAACGTCACCTCCCTGATACCGACCGTAACCGTCGCGGAAACAGCAACGGTAACTCCCGCCTCTGGTGCAGCGCAGGATTTTACGAACCCCATTACGTATACCGTGACGGCAGAAGATGACAGCCAGCAAACCTACACGGTGACCGTGACCGTAGCGCCTCCTCCCGAGCAAGACTGTCGTCCCTCCGAGTTAGCGGGGGCTGGAGGCCTCCTGTACATTACCTACAACACGGATGGTACCGTAAACACGGTAACATCCCCCCCCACCGGTGGTACGCCGGGATTCATGCTGGGATACATCTATGCAGACGGCAAGCGCACGCGTGTAAACATGTATAACGACGACGTGGAATTGATCGGATACAACACCATCGAATACCCTGATCCGACCATAACCCTCGAATTTGTGTACGAGATTGACGGCGAAATAGAACGCCAGCCGCGCTACTTCATCCACTTCCTGGAAGATGATCGCATCATTGCGACGGTCGACTACATCAACGACGGCACGGAAGTCTATGACTCCATCCGCTACACCTATACGAACGACAACATCACCCGCGTGGACGGCTACGGGGCAACAACCGACGAGGTCCAGTATTATTACACCTATACGTACGATGACAAGATCAACCCGCATGCATTGATCGATGTGAGCGGTTATCACGGAATGGGTTTTCTGCCCATCAGCCGTAGCAAGAACAATATCAAGAGTATCGAATATCATAGCGACGGTTCCGATTACACATCGCAGTATAGCTATACGTATAACGGAAACAATCTCCCCCTGACCTTCACGGAGGATGCTCAAACGCTGAATTTCGAATACGTGTGTGATTGATCTTTAAAGACTATTTCTCTACGAATGTAAGGTACAGCCGTGTTTTGCATGCAAAACACGGCCCCTTTGGGACATCTTTAGGGTATTATTTTTCATCCCCAAAATATGTCCCTACGTAGACGATTTCTTAGTGGCGACAGTTAACTACCCGGATTTTGTTGAAGAACGTGATACACACGACCGGTCAGAGTTCGTGTATGCCAACAGCAAACGTAGCCGTGTAAATAATTTCATCGGTGACAACATGGTCAGCTATACCATCTTTACCTACGGTACCAATACCTTTACCGAAACGTATTACTCCCAATATACCGACTTTGAGGCTGAGCACTACTATCTCTACCACCTCGACGGCGGCCGCATCACCAGCTGGGGCTATCATTCCATGCGAGAGGAAGGTGCACGACTTGACTCCGCAGTATTTACCTACACCAATGACAACATTACACAGATGGACGGCTACGGGAATGGTGAAGATGTAGAATGGAGCCATAGATAAAGATGGCGATGATGAGGATATAACGGTTTTGTACACCTACAATAACCACGACCTTCCGCAGACCCGAACCTTTAACGGCGTGCCCGTCCAGACATTCGGATACGACTGTAAATAGTCGGCATATAGACAAAAAAAGGCAGCTCATGGAGCTGCCTTTTTGCTTTATCCACCTGGCTACGCCTCAATTAGCTCATTTCATGGCTTTTCTTGTCCATAAGCGAAACAAACTGTACGCTCCCGAACGTGCCCCATGGACAGCCCTATAAGGTAACCAACGCCTTGAAAATAAAAATAGTACGACAAACCTGCATCCCGCACCACTCCCCACACGTTTATGGGAGTGTATAGAATAGAAGTATATACACAACATTAGATGATAACAAAACTGATACCATTTTCAACTTTAGCAGGCAATTCCCGGAGCATACCGTTCTACGTCCGGCGCTAGCCGGCATACCGTGTTGGATCGTCAACACACATCGACATTCTTGTCACCTCACAAATCAATTTACTATATGATCAGACTCGCGCTGGCAGTCGGCTTTCTGGCTGTGTTCGGCCTGGTAGGGTACGCTGTGATCCTACTGCTGACAAACCATTTCCAAAACAAAAAAGAAAACGAAAACAAACCTAACAACAACCATTAACAACAAACAAACATGAATCCTTTTACCAAACGAGCCATTATTATCGGCGTTGTGTCCATTCTGGCACTCATCTTTTTCCTGACCCTAAATCCATTCTCGTGGAACGACGCTGGTAACCGTACCGTTGTCGAGCGCACCACGGGCGAGCAGATCGTACAGTTTGCTCCCGGCATTTTCTACGCCGGCTTCTTTGCCAAAGAAAAAGAATGGCCAAACCAGATCTCGGTAACATACCAGGACCAAAACGCCCAACTCGATATCGCAGACAACGGCATTGAAGTCGGTCAAATCATGGTCCGCTTCAGCGATGCCACCACGGCCAACGTGAAAGGCATCACCCAGTTCATTCTGCCTTCGGACGAGAAGGAGATGATCCTGATCCACAACACGCACCGCACACCACAGTCGCTTGTCGTAAAACGCCTGGCGCCCTACACCAAGGAGTGCTTGCAGTCGTCTGCACAGCTCATGAGCAGTGAAAAGCACTACGGTGGTGGCCGCGCGCAAATGGCGCAGGAATTTATGGATCAGCTCAAAGAAGGTGTCTACCTGCTGAAGACAGAGGAGAACATCGTATACGACTCGCTGGAAAGAGAGCCGAAGCGCGTATACCAGACGCAGATCCAATACGACAAAAAGACTGCCGCGCCCAAGCGTAAGCAGTCGTCGATCAAAGAGTATGGTATCACTGTAGCGGATGCCGCCATCACCGACGTGGACTACGAAGACCAGGTGGACGAAAAGCTGAAGAAGATCATCGACGCCGTAACCAAGTCGTCCATCTCGAAGCAAGAGCTCATGACCGCCCAGCAGCAAACGCTGACCGCGAAAGCAAAAGGTGAGCAAGCCCTGGTGGAAATCGAGTACCAGCAAAAGCAGGAACAAACCCGCCAGGTAGTAGAAGCTGAGACCAAGGTAAAAGTAGCGGAGCAGGAAAAGTTGCAACAGCGGGTTGCTTACGATGCCTCCATCCTGGAAGCGAAAAAGATCAAAGAGCTGGCCGACGCCCAGGCGTACGCCCGCGCCAGGATCATGCGCGCCGACGGTGCCCTTGAAATGAAACTGAAAGCTCAGGTAGAAGTACAAAAGGTATGGGCCGACGCCTTCAGTAAATATACCGGCGCGATCGTACCCCAGTTCCAAACCGGCGGTGGCACCACCACCAACGGCGCCCTGAACTTCATGGACATCATGACCGCCAAGACCGCCAAAGACTTCGCCCTCGACATGAAGAATACCAACGTGTCCGGCCAGTAACACACGGTTACTATAGTACCAAAGACCTCTTTAGAGCGGAGTAACTCTCCGCTCTTTTTTTATTTCCGCTCACACCCGCTCCCACTCGTCCTCCGTGCCCGGCCACGGTATAGCCTGATCTAACGGACTGAATACTGCTCACCCTGAATCTTGTTACAACGGCATAGATATACTATACTACGTTAGTCCATTTTCTTACACGCACCAGCGATACCGGAAAAATGACGTGTTTCAACAGACCGATGAGACCTATCTTCGGCCTTCATTAATCTATTTCGTATGAAGAAAATTTATTATCCCTGGCTCCTTGCCTTACTCGTTGCCTTTTCCTGCTCGGACGAAGCAGATCCAAACGAAGACGAAAATGGTTGCAATACCTCAACGATTACCCTGACGCTCGAAAACACCTGGGCTTATACCGGTCAGACGCTGACACTGAAAGGCGAACATATCTGTAAAGGCGGATTGACATCGGTCACCGTGAACGGCACAGCGGCGTCTACCAGTGGGGTTACAGAAAGCAACATCCTGTTCACCATACCGGAGATCACGGGAGATTCCGCAACGGTGGTAGTCACATTCGGCGATTTTTCCATCACTGTAGGCAAAATAGCCATATTCCCCGGAAACGGTACATGGGCAGAAGTGGCATCCTTTCCGGGCACGGGCCGGGTAGACGCCCGTGCCTTCACCGTCGAACATAAGGTCTATGTAGTCCGTGGAAATCAACTCAGTGTAACGTACGATCCTAAAAATTACGACGACGTACATTCCTTCGATCCGGCCACCGGAACCTGGACAGCGCTATCGCCACAAGACAAACTGAACCAAATCCAATTCGAAACTGCCCCCGCAAAAAATGGATTGATCTTCCTCGACCAACCGACGCAGGAACTCTACTATTACAACCCACTCGGAAACACCTTTAACGCCATCGAAAGACCTACACTTAGATCTTTCAATTATGGTTTTATGATCGATGGAGAAACCTATTATGCACAGGCGGCCATCAATGGCAATTACCTGTACATCATCAAATATAATGAGGCCGGCGATACATGGGAGCTCGTGCACTATTCCATGTATGCAGAAGACGAGTACTTTTACTTTATGGGCGGATTTGAAGCCGACGGCAAGGCCTATCTCGCCATAAAACGCGGTGACAAGTATGACGAAATTCAAATGATCTCGTTCGACCCTGCGACTAAAACGATCGAAAACCTTCCTGCGCTTTCCCTGGCAGGTGCTCCGAGCCAGGAGCTCTCGTATTTGTTCACCATCGGCAAGCTCGGCTATTTCCTCGAAAGAGGATCGGCACACACAGACAGCCAAACATCATGGGTCGATACACCTCCGTCCAACCGTCTCTATATTTTTAATACTGTCGCAAAACAATGGCACACCACTACACCGCCACATCCGGGCATGCCGTGGAGCGGAACGTCGTTTACGGTTGACGGCCGCGGCTTTCTCGGGCTGGGTGCTGTTCAGGCCAGCAGAATAACCTACCCGCAGAAATTCTACGAGTTCATTCCCAGGTAATAAATACTATAAATCAACGGGCTGTCTAAAAAAAAGACAGCCCTTCTTTTTTCCGAAAGTCATTGCACCTGCACGGTATACGTCCAGGCATACCGCTCATCAATCAGAATATGAACAACCTGCCGGCCACGAGTATTAAAAGTATAATCAAAACAATAACGATCATCAGAACCGTCGACAGGAACCACCGTAACATCTTCCGACAAAGTACCCTTCCGCACCGAGACGCGATCCATTACCGCACCCTCTCCTTTTCTAAACTCGAACATAACAGGCTCCCCCTTCACAACCTCGACATCAAAGGTCGATGGAATCAACGGCATAGCCTTATAGTCGTAAATATTGCTATAGATAATTGGCGCATAGAGAAAGTCATGCAGTGAAGGTTTCTCACGCAGGTTCAGGTAAGCGGTATCGAGGGGATAATGATTCCGGGCGAACAAGGCTGGCTCGGCCAGAAAATACCTGTCGTTATAGTCTTTTATGAAAATACCCAGGGAAGTGTCGATCGAACCACTGGACCACGTGGCATCGCATAAGTACCACTGCCCGCCTAGCTGCACGGCATTCCACGAGTGATTTGCATGGCCCTCACCACGGACGTTCACCTGCCCCGAGCGACCATACCCGTGTACCATCACACAACGGATGCCTGCATGATGCGCCAGCTCTCGCAGCAAATAGGCATAGCCCGTACATACCGTTCGATGGTGGCGGACCAGCACGCGGAACACCCGTTGGCTAAACGGACGCCACCACGCCGCCAATGCTGCCGGATTATCCCTCAGCTTAAACGTTTGACGCTGATTGGTTTTAAACAGGGTGTAGTCATATTCAATATTGGTACAAACCCAGGTATAAATAGCGCGAAACTTCTCGGCATCCGTCGACAACGGCAGGGTTAGCTTATCGGAAAGAACCTTTAGATCCGTCACCGCATGACCCGGATAACACGCAGCGACGCTGTCGGCCCTGGCCCACCGCACCCGAGTGACATGCGCCTGCTGTGCCACCAGAGCCGCGGGCACAAGCAGGCTGCATATCACAAGGAATAAGATGCGCATCAACACCGGCATGAAAGTATATCGTTAGCGTTTCGGGGCGACGGATACCGGCGTGTCGCTATAGGGCGCATCCGACACCAGCTCGCCCATGATCGTAGCATCCATCTCCAGTAAAATGTCAACCGTCAGGGAAACTTTAACATCGCCGGGCGCATTTTCGGGTACGACGTAGTCGATCGAGGTAAAGCCGATAAAGCTAAACGTCAACACATCTCCAGCCTTAAGCTTGTGGGGAAAGTCGAATCGCCCGTAGACATCCGTAGCCGTACCTTGGGTTGTTCCTTTCCGGATGACCGACACACCCGGCATGGGCTCTCCCGTTTGGTCACGCACAACACCTTTTACCCATCGTTCTGCACGCGCCATCGTCTCTACCCCGACACCGGGGTGCGATGTGCGCTGCGTCATTTCTACGGTAGGCGTCACCGGGACAGTATTCTTAGCGCCCGCGGGACGAGTGGTAAATATTAATAACAAGCCGAGTATGCCAGCACGCAATAACGCAAAGCCCGGGCGGATGCTGTTCGGCTCGGGGAACGTATACGTCTTCAGCTGATCTGCGCGGAAACGGCCGCAGGTATGGGCCTGTTTCTTCGCCAGATAGTCCAGAATCTGCCGGTCGCTCATGCGGGTAAAATCAATAACGGTCTTTTGGCAAGAGCCACAAAACCCGCCTTCGGGCGTCGGGGTGAAGCTGTTCCAGGACTCAGCGCACGGCCGGGGGATGGATAAAGAAACGCTGTTTTTCATATCGTTTTTTTATACCAGGATGCAGCCCGGCGGCAGATTCCATACGGAACATCTGTTTTTTTTTGAAAAGTCGGTAGCGTTTGCTGGATGCTTTCAGAGCCAGGAGCCCTGCTGTGGTGTTTTTCCGGCTCGTAAAGGCAATTTTTTTCTTCGGTTTGGAAATTTTTATCGTTCTGCCCATGTTGTCTGCCCGTTAGGCCTACATACCACCATGAAACTACTGCTACACTACCTTAGGAATTATAAGGGACTGATTGCCATTGCTTTACTTCTCGCCACCGTCAACCAGGTTTTTTCGTTGCTCGACCCTCACATTACGGGCCGTATCGTCGATCGCTTTATTGAGCGTCGCGACACCCTGGGCCGGGCGGAATTTATCCGGGGCGTGCTCTACCTGGTAGCCCTGGCGATGGGCGCCGCGATGGTATCGCGCATTGCCAAAAACCTGCAAGATTATTTCACCAGCATCATCGTACAAAAGTCGGGCGCCGGCATGTACGCCGACGGCTTGAAGCATTCGCTGGAGCTGCCCTACCAAACCTTCGAAGATCAACGCAGTGGCGAGACGCTGGGCATTCTCCAAAAGGTGCGTATCGACTCGGAAAAATTTATCACCTCGTTTATCAACGTCTTATTCTCGTCCATGGTCGCCATGGTCTTTGTGATCATCTATTCGCTTACCGTGAGTGTGAAGGTGACGCTGGTATATTTTGCCGCCATTCCCATTATCGCGCTCACCAGCTGGGCGCTGAGCCGCAAAATCAAAGTAGTGCAGAAAGACATTGTGAAAGAGACCACCGCGTTGGCCGGCTCTACCACGGAATCGCTGCGGAACATCGAGCTTGTGAAAAGCCTCGGACTGGCCAAGCAGGAAATTGAGCGACTCAACAACACGACCTACAAGATCCTCGGGTTGGAGCTTAAAAAAGTGAAGTTTGTACGCGGCATGAGCTTCCTGCAAGGCACGACGGTAAACTTTGTGCGCAGTGTAATGGTGGTGATTCTGCTCATCCTGATCTTCGACAACGAGCTGTCGGCCGGTAAATATTTTACCTTCCTGTTTTACTCGTTCTTCCTTTTCAACCCATTACAGGAATTGGGCAACGTGATCCTGGCATACCGCGAAGCGGAGGTGTCCATGGCAAACTTCCACCGCATCCTGACGCTGCCGAAAGAAGCCAAGCCACTGAATCCGATAGAAGTAGGTACGATCAACACACTTCGATTTGATAACGTAAGCTTCCAACATCTTTCCGCCAGCACGGCGGCGTTGAAAGGTATATCGTTTACGGCGCATGCCGGCGAGACGATTGCCTTTGTCGGTCCATCGGGATCGGGTAAAACGACGCTCGTCAAATTGCTGGTAGGCCTCTATCCGCCGAAGGAAGGAGCCATTCTGTACAACACCGTGCCCGGCAAGGATATTAATTTAGATGCCTTGCGCGAGAAGATCGGCTTCGTCACGCAAGATACACAACTGTTCTCCGGCACCATCCGCGAAAACCTGCAGTTTGTGCGCCCGGGCGCAACCGACGCCGAGTGTATGGACGTATTGCAAAAAGCCGCTTGCCAGTCGCTGCTGGCCCGTGCCGACAAAGGCCTGGATACTGTAATCGGTGAAGGCGGCGTAAAAGTCTCCGGAGGCGAAAAGCAACGCCTTTCCATTGCACGCGCCCTGCTGCGTCAACCCGACATCCTGGTATTTGACGAAGCAACGTCATCGCTGGACTCGATCACCGAAGAAGAAATTACGGAGACGATACGCGACGTCTCTACCGTACGCGACCACATCACCATTCTGATCGCCCACCGTCTGTCGACGATCATGCACGCCGACAAGATCTTTGTACTCGAGCGCGGCAACATCATCGAGTCGGGCCGGCACGAAGCCCTGCTACAGGAAAAGGGATTATACTATGCCATGTGGCGTCAGCAGATCGGCGAGAAAGATTCTGTTATGGCGGCAAAAGCTTCGCCCGTACCGCTGTCGTAAGACATGCAAAAGAAAGGCCGCCTTCGCAGGGCGGCCTTTCTCCACTATCCAACCGTGATCCGGTTATTTCTTTTTGAGCTTAACAATGATCACACCGTTTTCTCCCCACTTGCCATAAACCGAGGCAGCGGACTCGCCTTTCAACACTTCGATGCTCTCGATACTGTCGGGATTTATATCGGCCGGCATATCATCGGCCGTCTTTCTGGTATCACCGTTTACAATGACATACAACGGTTTCTTTGAACCGGCCTCGGGACCCTGGCGCACCCGCACCACCACGCGTTGGTTGTCGTTTAGCGATGTGGTGATGGAGCTCTCGGACATGGGCTCGTCTTTGTGTGCATCGAGCTTGGTTTGCTGCGCCGGTGTCAGCAGATTTTTGATGGTGATCAGCATCGACAGCTTCATCTTCTTGATCTCTGTTTCCAGCGTCAGGCACTTTTCCAGCTGGGCGTTGGCAGCCTTGGTGTCTACCGAGGGCCCCGAGATCATCTGCTCCAGCTTCACCATGGCCGCGTCGAGATCCCATTTTTTGTTGTTGTAGACCGTCAGCTCGCTGCTGTACAACGTTTTGATCTTCTCGACCTGGTCGTTTGAAAGCCCGGTCTCTTCGCGATACTTTAATACCAGCTCGGGCGCATAAAGCTTCTGTTGAAATATATCTTGTGCCGGTACCACGTAAGTCGCCGCCAGCAGCATGAGCAAAATGAGCGTTTGTTTTTTCATAACTTCTTCTTTTATCTATAGTCTTGTTAAAAATCTTCTGCCAAATAGCCGGTGGGGGATGTCCACTCCGACAAGGTTTGTTCGGGCATATCCACCAGGGAGCCGGTTTTGGTACCCTCCTGCCCTACCTCAATCACGACATCTTTCGTTTGTGCGGTCTGTTCCTGTCCCTTTTGCCGCACCGTGTATAGCACAGCAACCATCAGGATCGTTACCGCCGCAGCAACAGCATAGCGTATGGCCGATGGCCACAAGCGCCTGACGGGCACAGGCTTTTCGAGCGGCGGCACGGGGCGTTGCGCGTCGGCCTGTTTCATGCCGTCAAAAAAGGATTCGAGTATTTTATCGTCTTCCATGGTCTTGTACCTTGGTTCGTGAAAGCAGTTCCTTGAGTTGTTTTTTACCGCGGTCGTAGTGTGTGCGTACGGTACCGAGGCTGATATCCATCACCGTGGCGATGGCTTCCAGTGTCATGTCGTGGTAAAAGGCCAGCAGCAGTACCTGGGCTTGTCGCGCGGGCAGCTGTTGCAACAGCGCCTCGTAGTCGATGGACTCGTCCGGCGGCTCTGCGGCGTGTAGCCCCAGGTGGTCGCCAGGCTCGTCAACGATCGTCGGATGCCTCTCCCGCAGGCTGTCCAGAGCGGTGTAGCGGATCACCGCGAACAGCCACGTGCGGAAGCTGGATTGGTTGTTATAATGAGCACGCCCCTCCCAGATCTTCAGGTATGTCGCCTGCAGTACGTCCTTGGCCTGCTCGTCGTCATACCGGCAGCACTGCCGCGCCCACAGGTAGGCTTCGCGGTGGTGATCGGCCAGATATTGCTCAAGCAGGTGTTTTTCCATACAATTTTGTCTGTTAGTCGGCCAACAGGGCAATTTATATGACACCGGCGACAATTATCTTTTTTTTGCCAGGCAAAGGATGGAAGGAGGGAATCACATGGCGGCTGGCGTTGAACGAAGAAGTCCAGGGTGGTATCTGGCGTGAATTATTTCCGTTCAATCAACATCAGGTAGACCAGAACACTAATTAACAACACATTATACTCCATCCCGTTCCGTCCGCCGCCGACAACAAACCAACCTTCCGGGTAGTGTACAAGGATAATCCCCATGACCAGAATGGCGATCGTAATAATAGCAGCGGCCCAAACGTAGCGACGAAGTAACAACGCCACCGCACATACTACATGCGAAAGCTTAATAGCCCAGGCCAATGGTACGCCCACAGGCGCGAAGCCTATAGCATTCAGATAGTCCTGACCAAAAGATTGCACGCCACCGTTAAACATACCGGGGATGCTATGTGCAATGAGAATGATGAAGAGTGTAACGCGAAGAATAAGAGTAGAGTCGAAGCGGGGCCTGAAGGTCATAGTGATAAATTATAGGTCGGGAGTTATAACCAATATACAGTCGGGCGGAATGAATGTAAAATTAGTTTGTAGCTTTTGTGGCAATCATCCATCAATATACCTCGTTATACGGCAGTAAATCTTGCATGCCGGCGCAAGGTTTGAGCGCCCGGCGGTAGCGTAGGTATGGAGCTTGCGCCAGTTGCCAGGCGGTAGGTCAAGACAATTTTTAGATTTTTTCGTCAGTATCGTCAAAAGAACCCGAAAAATCCGGTATTATGTCTTTCAGCTTCCAGGATATTCAATAGATATCCAATAGTTCATTAAGTCTAATCTAATAGATATTGAATAGTTATATTGCTATTGAACATCCCTTATAAATAGTCTTTTACTTAAAATTTAAATTATCCAACATAAAGGCAAATGTCAGTCTTTTTGTACATTCGATTCGGACACCGTTGAATTTTGGCCGTTGTCTAAAACCCTCTCGTTACCTTAAAACCAAGCAATTATGCCTTTTCTCGAAGGACCGTTCGCCTTTACCGGCAAGTTGGACATGTTCAGCGCGTATCGCATGCGCGGCGTCGACAAGATCGTCGTTCGACGCAAAGGCGGCCCAAGCCGCGAAAAAATTAAAACGGGCGCCAGTTTTGCGAACACGCGCCGCACCATGTCGGAATTTGGTGGCTGCTCACGGCACGGCAGCTATGTACGAATGGCCATGCTTCAAATCCGACATCTATCAGACTATAATTTCGGCAGCGACATCAACAGTGTGATGCGCCAGGTACAACTGCGCGATGGCACCGGCGAATGGGGGCGCCGTCGCATCACGCTCTCCGAACATACACGCTTACTGGAAGGTTTTTCGACAGTTCGCAAAGCGCCTAGCTTCGACTCCATTGTGCGCGCGCCAGTATATTATACGATGGATCGCGCCAATCGTTCGGCACGCATTGATATTCCTGAGCTGCTGCGCGATATCAATTACTTTCCGCAGAACAACCATGCCATGTTTCGCCTGACGGTTACGCTCGGTATTGTGCCGGACGTAACGTTTGATATACCTTCCAGGGAGTATCTGCCACCCGATTGGTATAGCCGGTTATACAATTCGATAGAGACGTCGACGGATTGGAACCCTTCATTGGAAGGCATGAAAAGTACAACATTGGAACTGGCCATGGATGTGCTCCCACCCGATGATCGTTGGACGTTAATGCTCTCCATCGGGATCGAATATGGATCGTTTCGGGAAAATGGAAAAATCAAGGAAGTGCCAAGGTTCGGCGCGGCCAAAATCATGGCATTGCAAGGGAAGGATAAAACTTCTGGTGATGGCAACGATGGTGACGAAACTGAAGAGCATAAAGCACAACTGGCGAATAAGGTGATCGTCGAAGATGTTGTCCAGGCTCCGGACGTATCACGACAAGGCTACCGGGGTCCGGAGGTACGGTATGTATACACAGCGAAAGAAGTTGCCACGAAGCAGCCGGAACCCAGCGTGTATTGTTATGCCGTTCCGGCGCCTTCGCAAAGTTACAATACCCAGAATGCTGTATCTTTGTCTACAACCCACATCGATTTGCCTGTTGCGACCTACATACCGTGTGATGCGTTACAGCCCTACGTTGCTTCTTTTATAATCTCCGAAGAAGCAGAGACGAAAGAGTATAAGGTATTACCCGGCACAAACCTGGTCGTCGGTTTTCAATACCGCGGGCGGTTGGTGCGTGTTCACGATGCCGATATACATCCCTTGTCTACTGCGGGCGTTACGGGACTGCACGAAACGCCACGGGTATTTCGCAACGTAGCAAATACCGGCACAGTACTGGTCTATTTTAAAGAGGCCGGAGCCGCGCCATTTTTTAACATGCCGCTGCATGAGCTTTTTGACGAGAGTGTGTCCCTCGACAACTTTATGCTTCGCTCGGAATTACTGGTCTTTGAAGAGCAGCTGGCGGAAGCACGAGCAGATCACGGGCGAAACACCTGACACATTCTTTTTGAAGTCACGCTGAGAAAAACGATTTTTTACAATCCGGGCCCTTCGCGGCAACGACCTTTACATCGTAAAAAATCAAGCATTTATGTTTACGCTGGAACAGATCAGGGCCGCGCATGCGAAGGTTAAAAGCGGCGCGGATTTTCCGCAGTATTTCGAGAACCTAAAAGCCTTCGGGCTAGCATGGTATGAGACATTGATCGCCGATGGTCACACCGTATACCACGGTACGGATGGATACGAAACGACGGCACCGGCACGGTATACGGCTCAGGTAATTGCCGATGTCATCGATCCTCAACAATTCGAAGCAGATCTTCGGGCACACCAGCAAGGTAAAACCGACTTCCCTACCTTTTGTACACAGTGTGCGGCGCTGGGAGTTAACAAGTGGATCGTGCGCATGGATCTGCGTACCTGCACCTACTACGATCGCCACGACAACGTGGTGCTAACCGAAGAGATTCCCGGCGCAAATAGATAAGGCTTAGCGACCCGCTAACGTTTTTATTCCGTCCGCAATGATTTTACCGGATTGGTGCCCGCAGTTTTTAGTACCTGGTAACCAATGGTACACGCCGCCACGAAACAGGAGCCGCCCAGCGCCCAGAAAAATGTGGCTGCGTCGAGGGGTACCTGGAATTTATAGTCTTGCAGCCATTGTCGCATGCTCCACCACCCGATGGGCGCCGCGATCAGAAAGGCAATAACAATCAGTTGTATAAATTCTTTTCCGAAGAGCCAGGTAATGTGGGACACGGTACCTCCCAGCACCTTGCGGATGCCGATCTCCTTTGTTTTTTGTGCGATCATAAACGATACGAGGCCGTAAAGTCCGAGGCAGCCGATAAAGATGGCAATGAAGGAAAAGGTCTGGATCAGCCTCAGGCTTGTTTCTTCGGCCTTGTAGAATCCGTCGATACTGTCGTCGAGGAATTCGTATTCGAACAATTGATCGGGATGTAGTTGAAGCCATTTATCTTCTATAGTGGCCAGAATAGTGCGTGCATTCGCCAGATCGATCTTAACGGCATAGCTACTATAGTCTTCGGTGTAGGTTGTTATGAGTACCGCGCTGATCTCTTCGTGAAACGATTTGTCGTGGAAGTCTTTCAGTACGCCGACAATGGCGCCTTTCATCCGACCGCCGTTGGCGGCGATATGCCGGCCGAGCGCTTCTTCGGCGGAAGGCAGGCCGAGCTTGCGGACCATAACTTCGTTCACCAGCATTTCTCTGACGGAGTCGGACGGTACGAGGTTTCGACCGGCTACCAGGGTGAGGCCAAAGGTTGATAGATAATCGGCGTCCGCCGATTTTATACTCGTGCGGAAGTTAACCTCTTCGGTGCTGCCCTCAAACCGGATCGAGTTGCCCCAGTCGATGTTGGACGACGGTGCCGCGTAACAAAGCGTGATTTTTTCCACACCCGGTATACGGGCAATTTCATTTTTTAACGTCGTGGCTATCGTACGCGTGGAGTCCCTGCCTACGGTAACCATAACAATCGCTTCTTTATCAAATCCAAGATCGGATTGCCGGGCGAAGCGCATTTGATTCATAATTACCAGCATACCGATTATCAATACCTGAGCAATGACAAACTGCGCGACGATCAGTGTACGTCGAGTGTTGAATCCACCCCGGCGTTGCTGCAACAGCTTTCCCTTTAAAGCAGCAACGGGTTGAAAGCCCGCCAGCACCGCCGCCGGGTAATAGCCCGCCAGGAGTGTGATGCCGACGCCTACACTCAACATAAAGAGTAGCAACGTTGGATCGGAGAACAAATCGATCTGTATGCGTGTTTGAAAAAAGGCATTGATGTACGGGAAGAGTATATAGGCCAACATTGCCGCCATGGCAATGGCCGCGAAGGTGATCAGTCCAGTCTCAACAATGAACTGTCCGAAGAGCTGGCCTTTGGAGCTACCCAATGTTTTTCGGACGCCTACATCTTTCGACCGTCGCAGTACCTGTGCCGTGGCCAGGTTAATAAAGTTAACGCATGCGGTAATGATCAAAAAGGCGCCAATGATCAGGATCACCCACAGCTTGCTTTTCGCCACGGGACCGCCGTACTGCGCATTAAAGTGTATATCGTGCAAGGGCTGCAGTTTATAGTGATGCACGTTCTTGCTGGTGGGGCGGAATTTCTTTACATAGGCAGACAATACACCTTCTACCTGTGCCGTCGGAACGCCGGGCTTCAAGACAACATAACATTTCATACCATCTCTGATACCACCCCAACCGTCTGTGTCGTCGGCCAACCAGGGGTCGAATGTTTGGAGCGATGGGTATGATACAAAGATCTCACTGCGAATGTCGGTATTGGCGGGTAGATTCTGGAGGATGCCGGTGATTGTAAAAGGAAAGCGGTTTTGAAACCAAAACACTTCACCGATCGGGTCTTTATCGCCGAAGAATTTTCGGGCCATGCGCTCGGTGAGTATGGCGGTGTTGGGCTCCGTCAGGGCGGCAGCGGGTTTGCCTTTTAGCAGTGGAAAGTGAAAGATCTCAAAAAATGACGCCTCGGTGAATGCGATGCCGCCCGTTTCTTTAAACTTTACAAGCTCCTTCTCCTTTCGGAGTGTGATGAGCGCATCCGATTCGGTATAGACACGGGCGATCTTCTCGGCATAGGTATAGTCGTTGCGAAAGTGCGCACCGAGTGGCGAAGGCACGTTGCTTTGATACGCGACCACATCGCGGTGAAGCTCGGTAACGACGCGGTAGGTGCGCTCGGGATATCGGTGGAAGTTGTCGACGGCGAGGTGTTGCCGTACAAACGAAAATATAAAAATGGCGCACACTACGCTCAACGCCAGCCCGGCCATGTTGATGAGGGTATAGGCTTTGTTACCAAGCAGGTTTCGCCACCCGATTTTAAAATAGCTTTTGTACATACCGTATGGGTTTGTTCGTTGACGTCTTCGTGACCGGATAATGCCCGGCCGCAAAAGCAGCAAGACATCTATTATAAACTTCAAGTCGGCTTTGCGCTTTCCTAGTTTCTTTACACGCCTGTCGTAGACTTCGAGCAGGTCGCCTTCGATGTAGTCGAGCAGGTCTGGGTGGCAATACCAGCGGAAGAACCGCAGGAACAGGACGGGTGGCGTTGTCGTCTTCTTTTCCATGTGTTACCCTCCCAGGTTTACTTGCCATACTGACTTGGGAATGGCACGCCAGAGCTCCTCGCGTGTATCCCGGGCGTATTGTGCCGCGCGCTTGCCCAGCGCAGTGATCTCGAAATAGCGCTTGGGGCGACCGGCGCGTTCTTCGGTTCCCTCGCCGGCGTAGGAGCGTAAGTAGCCTTTTTCTTCCATGCGTTTCAACGCAGTGTGGAGCGCGCCCATGCTAACGCTGCGTGACATCCGCGACTCGATCTCGTCTTTGATAGCAACGCTGTACGCCTCGTTATTCAAGACTGCAATGGTGAGTATGACCACTTCTTCGAATTCCCCTAGCTGATACTTTTTCATGGAAGGGTTTAATATTATCTAAATGTAGGAATAATAATCGTGCCAGTTGGGAAATGGCCTTCCAGGCGCTTGGAAAGACGGTCGGGTGTTCAGGATTGTTCGGAGTTGAACAGTTTTTGTGCGGAAGTGAGCCAGGGTGGTTATATGGTTGCGCAGGTTACGACGTTACCGCTGGGAGTCTGAAGACTCCCCCCCATGGTAGGTCCAAGTCGCCCTCCCTTCGGTCGGAAGACTTGAACCAGATGCAGTCGGTCGGAAGAACCTCGCGCCAGTTATTTGCTTATAGAGTTGTCCAGGTTACTGCTTCCCTTCCACCAGCAATAACCGCATTTTTTCAATCAACGGATACGCCGTGCTGGAATTAGTAAAGATCACATACCCCATCCTGGCGTCTTTATACACTTCGAACTGACAACGGAAGTCACCGTTGTTGCCGCCGTGGCCGAAGACCTGGCCGAACGGTGATTCGCGGACTTCCAGGCTTTCGCCCATGTATACTTTGTATTTGGGCTTCTCTTCACCATCCTTTTGAGGATAGGGCGAGCGTTCGCTCAATATGTTTGTATAGGTGGCAGGCGATAGGCCTTTTTGATTTAAGAGCTGAAGCATGAAGTGCGTGAACTCGAGTGCCTCGGTATGCATGCTAAACGCCATGCCGGGTGCCTCCGTCGGATCGTCGGAAGAAGGGATGTTGTTAAAATGACCGGTGGATACGAGCTTCATCAGGCGGGCGTTCTTAGCGAAGAAGGTGTGGTGCATGTCCAGCGGGTCCAGTACTTCTTCTGTTAACATCTGTATGGTGCTTTTGCCGGTGATGCTTTTTACGACCGCCTGCAGGTATTGAAAGCCTTCGCCGGAATAGCCGAACTGCGTACCGGGGGTAAAGTTTATGACCAGTTTTCCGTCGCGCCAATTGGGAAAGCCTGTGCGATGGGTGATTACATGGCGCGCGGTGATGAGCTTATACCGGTCGTCGTACTCGATATCTTTGAACGGCAGGTATTGATAGAGTGGTTTGTCGAGGTCGATGAGTCCACGCTCGGCGAGGCGTTGTACGGCGTAGGCAAAGACGGGTTTGGTAATGGAGGCCGCTTCGAACAGGGTGCTGTCGCTTAGCGGCGCCTGGGTCATGCTGTTTTTGACACCGTATACTTTGTGATAGATTACCTTGCCGTCTTTTATCAGGGCCAGCGACACGCCAGGGATTTTATAGTATTGTTGATAGGTCTCGATAAAGTTATCGATTGTACTCGGCGACTGATTGTCAAACGTTGGCATAACACCTTTGTCGGGAACCAGGTCGGGTGCTTCTGTAACGGTGGCGCTAAATGCCGGAATCTTTACGAGGCCGCTGGGCTTTACTTTTACGTTGGGATGTGAAGGCATCGCAAGGGTGTATACGTGGGCTTCTTCGGGAATATACTTATCGGAAAGTGCCACGGTATAGCTGCCGCCCGGTAGTTGTGTGGAGTAGTTTCCGAGTGAGTCGACCGAGGTGACGATCCACGTCTGGGGCGACGCGGTAGCCGTGAACCGCAACCGTGCCGGTACTTTGATCTTGTGGGTATTTACGATTTTCATCTGCCCGGTCAGCGTCCCCCCTTTTTCATTTTCCTTCATAAAAACAATATCACCGAGTGCATGGGAGTTCTGGTATTTGCCTTCGCCATCACCCCAGGCGTTCCAGCCAAAACCGTCGGCATCTTTATCAAACACCAGCATGTCAAACCCCATAGAGCGCCCAGGCTGCAGCGCTTCGCCCAAATAGATCTTATATTCGTACATCCGCTTGTTGCCTTTCCGGACCATCTTTATGTCTGCTTTGTCCCACACGATTTGCTTTGTAGCAGCATCCCATTTGTTGGCATCGACATATTTTCGTGTCTCGGAATAACTATACGCGGTAACACCCGAGCCTTCTATGAGGTGACGAACATCGAGGCATACCTGCACGCCATCCTGCGTGTTCCAGCCTACCTGCCGGGTAGTATCGACGACATAATCACTATCCGTGATCTCGATCGCTACATAGAGGGTCTTTTCCCCCAGGTTGTAGCCGATCATAAAGTAGCCGGAGAAGTCTTCAGCGTTCTGGGGCTTTACGTCAGATTGTGCCAGGGCCAATATGTGCCTCTTTACTCCTATCCAGTCGCTTAGGTCGCCATCGACCTGGATGTTTTTTAGAGGATATACCAGGGCGTTGGCGCCATTGTGGGCCAGCGTAACACGCGTACTAACAAAAATGAGCAACAGGCAGCAACCCAGCTGCGCCATGTTCTTCAGGACGATGTATTTGTTCTCCATAATGATTAGACCGGTAATTTGTGGGAAGGTTACAAACCCGGTAAAAATTGTATAACAAATACCTAACCAATCGCCCGACTCGAACGCCAGATGCCGTTTCGCTGGATACACGGCGATAACCCGGGTAATGATCGTTCAGTCACGGACATTGTTTGTCCGACTATGAACTACTCCGCCAAAAGAAAAGGACCCGGATGCATGTATACCTCCGCCTTTCCCTGGTAGCTACCAACTTATTTGGCTTTCATTATACATTTTTTTTTACTTATTCTTGAATAATGAAATTTACAGTATATGCCCTACCACGTCGTTGCAGCGCATTTTATAATATACTCAAATCCGCGTATATGCTTGCCTTTGTGGCGATCCTGTCGTCTTGTACAAAAACCAGGGAACCGGTTGTTACCGAACAAAGCGACTCCACGGGCATGAACGAACAATCTGCACAGAATTCGGACAATTTAGTTGCCATGCGCGCTCCAGCGCCCGACGCCCCGCGCACGACCATTCTATTGCAGTTCGAGAACTTCTCCATGACCGCCGCGTTCGAAAAGATTGTCAACACCAACGATTATTTTAACGAGATCCATCAAGACACCATCGTTGTGGCACTCGGCTTGTCCCGTCAGATCTCCGGTCAGACGTATGCTATCAAAACCGACTCTTCTATTCAGCATGTAGAGATCTTTCAAAATTATGAAACCAGTCTCTTTGTGATCGGCGAAGGTCCTGTTATCACGCTCATGGAGTGGAAACACTACGTTGGCAACTGGGAAAAATTAGAGATCGCAAACGGAAGCTTTAAGACAGCCGAGTATAGCAACGCAGACTTTGAACAATTTCCCGATGTGACACGTGACGAAATTGTACAGGCTGTCAAAGCTACCTTTGGTGGTGAAACAAATACGTGGGTGGAGTCCGCTGCGAAATGTAACGGCCCGCTGGGTCTCCCCTGTGGCGTTTCCATCAGTCGTATTACGCTGAAAGTTGTTCTGACATATACTACGGGCATTATGGTGGAAAGATTTATCGTCTTTGAAGTGCCGATAGGGTGTTAACTGCAGAAACCATACGTGTACAATTATACTTTTCGCGAGAGATAGTACGGGAAAAACCCCGTTTCGTTCGCGGCCGCTTGCAATTGCAACGGTAATTCCGGAGTTTCATATACTTATTGACGAGCCCATCTATCTGCCAACCCCGGCAGGTGGATGGGCTTTTTTATTTAACCCCTACATATATGGTCAAAAAAACCTCCTCCCCCTCCTCCTCTGTTAAGAGCGCAGCCGCCAGTAATGGCAGCGCGGTCTCGCATCCGAAGTATTGTACACTTGTATCAACACCGCCGCGAACATTTGACGCGGACGTAAGCGGTTTCCGGGCGGCGATGATCCTGCTGTCGGATCGGAAATGGGTCAACGGCACCAAGCTGCGGTATTATTTCTTCACCGGCAGCGATGGCTCGCCTGCATCGTGGAAAGGCGACGCGACACAAAAGAATGTTGTCAAAGAGGCCTTTGCTACGTGGAAGAAACAAGGCATCGGCCTCGAGTTCGAAGAGGTGAGCAACAAGGAAGACGCGGAGATTCGAATCGGCTTTATGCGCGGCGACGGCGCGTGGTCGTATGTGGGCCGCGACATCATTGACGTGGCCGGTTCGCCGAATGAGCGAACCATGAACTTTGGCTGGAGCATCGCCAACGACATTGACACCGCCATTCATGAAATTGGTCACACCCTCGGCGCACCGCACGAACACCAAAACCCCAACGCCGGCATTGTATGGGACGAAGATGCGGTCTATGCCGCCCTCGCAGCGCCGCCGAATAACTGGAGCCGCGAAACGACCTTTCACAACATCATTCGAAAGTTACCGGTGAACGAAGTGGAAGGGTCTACGCACGATCCGAACTCGGTCATGCATTATCCGTTTGGAGCGGGCCTGATCAAAGAACCGGCTGCTTTCAAAAATGGAATTTTCCCGGCAGGTGGTCTGTCTGCGAAGGATAAGGAGTTCGTCAGGAAGTTTTACCCACCCCTGGCACCGGCGGACTATACAAAGTTGACGGTTGCCAAATCTGCACCGCTCGATATCAAGCCCGGTGAACAGAAAAACTTCATTTTTAAACCCACGGTCAACAGGAGGTATAAAATCCAAACGTTTGGTGCCCTGGATACTGTGATGGTGCTGTTCGAGCGGACCGGAGGCGAAGAAGTTTATATTGCAGGAGACGACGATAGCGGAACAAACTTAAACTCCAAGCTTCACTTACGACTGATTAAAGGACGCGAGTATGTTGTGCGTGTCAGATTATTCTATTCGAGTAGTGAAGGAATGGGATCGTTGATGGTAATTTAATCTATACTCTGGCGCGAGTCTGATAGCTACTCCATTCTGGGGGAGATCGACTCGCGCCAACCATAATATTCTGACTCGTGCGCGTGCACGTCTGATATTTTTTTTCATGATTCATCTCGTTGACTGTCAATGCTCCGGAGATGATGTCTCCTTATTTATTAATCCATAAGTTTGGTAGGCATTAGAAATGTAATACTTTTGTCTCACCCATTTACCCACCACCTGGGCTCCTAACCTATTTTTTAAAACTTAACACTCATTACTAAAGCAAGTGCAATGGAAAAATTTGTACGAAGGATTTGTATTGTCTTTTTTTTACTGGTCACGACCTACGCCTGGGCACAAGACAAGACGGTAGAAGGGACTGTTATTGGCACCGACGGCACGCCGTTGCCCGGTGCTAACGTTATTGTGAAGGGTACTACCCGTGGTGTGCAAACAGACGCCAACGGTAAGTTCGTTCTGCAAGCTGCATCGACAGATGTGTTGTTGATCACCTATATCGGCTTCAAAAATATCGAAGTGCCGGTTGGGAATCAGACCACGTTTAGCGTCACACTACAAGACGACGAGGGTAAGCTCGAAGAAATTGTTGTCACCGCGCTGGGTATCACCAAGGAGAAAAAGTCCCTGGGGTATACGGTGCAGGAAGTAAAGTCAAACCAACTGAGCGAGGCGCGCGAGAACAATCTCGTGAACGCGCTGTCGGGTAAGGTTGCTGGCGTGCGCGTTACCAATAGCCAGGGCAACATGGGCTCGTCGCGCATTGTGATTCGCGGCGAGACTTCTATTGCCGGTAACAACCAGCCTTTGTTTGTGGTGGATGGTCTGCCCGTGGACAACTCGCAACTGACAAAGTCTGACGCTTCGCGCGATTTCCCCAACGCCATCTCCGACATCAACACGGAAGACATCGAGTCTATCAGTGTATTGAAAGGTCCTAATGCTGCGGCCCTCTATGGCTCGCGTGCGGCGAACGGTGTTATTATTATCAACACCAAAAAAGGCCGTGGCGGCAAACATGGCCTGGGTATCCAGGTCACGTCGGGTGCTACCTTTGAGAACCTGCTGGTGTTGCCCGATTACCAGAACGTGTACGGTCAGGGAGCGGGTGGAGAGTTCTCGTATGTCGACGGAAGAAACGGAGGCATCAACGACGGGGTTGATGAAAGCTGGGGGCCGAAGATGGACGGCAGACTCATTCCACAATTCTATTCCAACGGTGAGGCTGTGCCTTTTCTGCCACATCCGGATAACGTAAAGGACTTCTTTGTAACGGGCCACACGCTCAACAATGGCATTGCCATTTCTGGTGCGAAAGAAGGTTTCGACTACCGCTTCTCGTATAACAACTCGAAGCAAAAGGGTGTTGTTCCCAACAGCGACCAGACAAAAAATTCATTCAGCATCAATACTACCTATACCCTGCATCCGAAAGTAGTGTTGTCTACCAGCGCTAACTTTATACGAACAGAGTCGGACAATCTTCCGGGTACTTTCGGAAGACGCGCCAGCAGCACCATGTTGCAGTTTACCTGGTTTGGACGCCAGGTGGACACCAAACGTCTGAAAGATTACGAAGACGAAAATGGCAACGACATCAACTGGAACCACAGTTTTTACAGCAATCCGTACTGGGTCGCCTACAAAAATACAACGAGCCAACGCCGTGATCGTTTCTTTGGCAACGTAAACCTGAGCTATAAGATTGTGGAAGGCCTGACAGCCAACTTCCGCACGGGAAACGACTACTACAATGACCGGCGTAAGATCAGAATAGCCTATGGTACCAACGGCACGCCGTTTGGCTCGTACCAGGAGATCGGCTATACGATAAACGAAAACAACACGCAGTTTACACTGAACTATAAGAAAGACGTTACCCCGGACTTTAACATCGACGTGTTAGGGGGTGCCAACTATCAATATCGATTCCAGGAAGAGAACAACCAGTTGGCCAATCGACTGGCGGTGCGGGATTTGTATACACTGACCAACTCACGCGACCCGCTGCAGTCCAGCAATACGCTGAGTCGTCAAAAAATCTATAGCTTGTTTGCTTCCGGTCAGGTAGGATTCCGCAACTATGCCTTCCTGAACCTGACAGCACGCAACGACTGGTCCAGTACGTTGCCTTCGGGCAGCAACTCGTATTTCTACCCTTCTGTTAACGCCAGTGTGGTATTGTCTGAAGCGCTGGGTTTTGCCGGCAATGCGGTGCCGTTTGTTAAAGTACGCGGCGGCTGGTCTAAAGTTGGAAAGGATGCCGAGCCGTATAAACTTGTGAACACCTATCCGTTTAGTGCTCCCTTAACTGTCAATTCAATAGCCAATCCCCGCCTGACGACTTCCGACAGTTACTTAAACCCTAACCTGAAGCCTGAGACCACCACTTCCACAGAAGCCGGTGTGGAAGCGAGCTTCCTCAACGACCGTATCAGTGTAGATGCCAGCTATTATTTTACACGTAGTAAAAATCAAATCCTGAGTGTGGGCGTGAGCCCCAGCACCGGGTATACATCCGCGCTCGTGAATGCGGGCGAGATTGAAAACCGCGGTGTTGAATTACAGCTTACCGGTGTGCCGGTCCTTACACCTGGCGGCTTCCGCTGGGAGGTGAGCGCGAACTGGGCGAAGAACGTGAGCAAGGTGGTAGAGCTGGATAAAGCGGGAGAACTGAAATCGTATCTTCTGGGCACCGGCGGCGTAGAAGTACGCGCCGGTGTAGGCGAGCCCTACGGTGTGCTGTTTGGATCGGCCTTCTTGCGGAACGACAAAGGTCAGATCGTGGTGAACGAGGATGGCACGCCGGCGCGCGATCCCAGTAACAAGATTCTGGGTCGGTTTACGCCGGATTGGATCGGCGGCATTAACAATGCCGTGTCGTACAAAGGTGTTAGCCTGAGCTTCCTGATTGATGTGCGCATGGGCGGCCAGATATACTCCGGCACACGCTCGACGGGTCTCGAAACCGGTGTATTGATCGAAACACTGGAAGGACGTGATGCTGATCACGGCGGACTTCCATACTACCTGTACAAAGATGGAAACCAGGTCACCCGGACTGCGCCGCTGCCCGACCACAATGCTTCTGCACCCGATGGCTCCACCGTGTATCACGATGGGATCTTATTCAACGGCGTGAATGCCGACGGCAGCCCCAACACAACGATTGCCTCGGCGCCGACATATTATAAAACACTGTCTGACATTGGCGAGCACAATACCTTTGATGCCACTTTTGTCAAGCTGCGCGAGATAAAGCTTGGCTATGCCATACCTTCTTCGCTTACGCGGCGTATAGGCTTCCAGTCGGCCACGGTGGCGCTCGTGGGCCGTAACCTGTGGATCATTCACAAAGACGTGCCCCACATCGATCCGGAAACAGCGCTTAGCACCGGCAATGCGCAGGGCCTGGAGTCCCTAACGCTGCCGACTACCCGCAGCTATGGCTTTAACATTACGTTGAATTTTTAATTGACGCTCACTATGAATACGCGCTATATCAAAAAAATTGTATCCCTTGTTATCGTTGCGGCACTCGCCGTGGCGTGTGGCGACAGTCTGGAGGATACCAATATCAATCCCAACGAAGCATCGACTGCCCAACCCGACTACTTGCTGACAAACGTGATCAAGTCGTCGGTCGACACGTACTGGGGCGTTGAAAACAATGAAAACAGCACGTTGCTTTTTGTACAGCATTTCGCCAAGGTTCAGTATACGGACGAGGATCGGTACCGGTTCACAAACACCAGTTTTGAAACGGCCTGGAAAACCTACTACTCTGTCGGTATCCAGGACCTGACAGAGATTATCCGGGTGGCGGAACAGTCGGGTAACACTAACTACAAGGGCGTGGCGCTGATCCTGCGTTCGTGGCTGTTTGCCAACCTCACGGACCTGTACGGCGCGGTTCCATACCGGCAGGCCGCGCAGATCGGGTCTACCCTCACACCGGCGTACGATGGCCAGGACGTTGTGTACCCCGGTATTCTGGACGATCTGAAAACTGCGGTCGATCTGCTTGATCCGAATGGCCCCGCCATTGCGGGTGACATTCTATACGGTAACAATATTACCAACTGGATTAAGTTTGGCAATGCCTTGCGCCTGCGATACGCCCTGCGCATCGTCGATCAGGCGGAAGACAAGGCAGACGAGGTGATCATCGACCTGCAGGATGAACCGATCATTAGCAGCAATGCTGAGCATGCCCGCCTGGTATATCTCAGCTCTCCGAACCAGAACCCCATTGCCGCGAACTTTGAAACGCGTGACGACTATCGCGTCAGCCGCTCCATCGTAGAGACCCTGCGCACGCTGAACGATCCGCGTTTGCCGGTATTTGCCGCCCCGACGGCAGAAGTGACAAACGAAGTCTATGTCGGTCTGCCGAACGGTTTGTTGCCCTCAGACGCCAGCGCCATTGGCTTTTCCAAAACATCAAAGCCGGGTGCCTATTTCTTACGACCGGAAGCACCCGGTGTAGTGTTGACCTATGCTGAAGTATTGTTCAACCAGGCCGAAGCAGTAGCACGCGGAATTGTCACCGGCGATGCTGAAGCATTGTATGAAAAAGCGATTACCGCATCGCTACAGCAGTTCGGTATTACCGACGCAACCGTCATTGCCGATTACCTGGCTCAACCGGCGGTACAATACAACGCGACGAATTTCCGCGAATCTATCGGCACGCAGAAGTGGATTTCGTTGTTTGGCCAGGGTCCCGAAGCTTTTAGCGAATGGCGCCGCCTGGATTATCCGCAGCTAACGCCTGCGGCAGCCGGTGTACTGAATGGAAAGATTCCATTGCGGTTTATTTACCCGGGTAGCGAGCAATCGCTGAACGGAAACAGTTATCGCGATGCGGTGAATGCCCAGGGCACGGACGCATTGATCACGCGGTTATGGTTTGACAAGGAATAGAAAAATCTATTTAAGCATAGAAGCCCGGGATCGTGAAGACCCCGGGCTTTTTTTATCGATAGGTTCATGCTCTCTACAACCTTACTTGAGCGATCTCAGCCTGGCAATATCTTCATCGGTTCGATTGCCGTGAACTTCGATCTTTGCCAGCTCCGCTTCGATGGCGGTATATTCGGCGTCCGTCAACGTAACGGCTGCTGCATCAAGATTCTCTTCGATACGTTCTGCATTTCGTGAGCCGGGAATGGGCACGATGAAATCTTTCTTGTGCAGCATCCACGCCAGCGAGATCTGTGCCGGGGTGGCATGCCTGGCCGTAGCAAATTGACGGATCACATCCAGCAGCGGCTGATTTGCCAGCATATTGTCCTTATCAAACCGGGTGATCACGCGCCGGGCGTCCATGCCGGTATAATTTGTTTCGGGATTGACCTTACCCGATAAAAATCCATTGGCCAACGGCGAGAACGGTACGAATCCGATGCCGAGCGCTTCACATACAGGCAGTACATCCTTTTCAAACGTGCGTTCCATGATGGAGTACTCACTTTGTATAGCCGTTAATGGTGTTATGGCATGTGCGCGTCGTATTTCTTCCACGGTTGCCTGCGACTGCCCCCAGCCCGCTATCTTTCCTTCTTTGATGAACTCGCCCATGCAGTAGGCGATGTCTTCCACGGGAATGTCTTTGTTTACGCGGTGTTGATAATACAACGCGACGTGGTCTGTGTCCAATCTCTTCAGCGAGTTCTCCAGGCGACTTCTCAATCCCTGCATCAATCGTCCCGTCGTATTGTATTCGGTGCCTTTTTCTGTCAGCAAGAATTTTGTTGCAATCACAACCTTGTCGCGACGATCTTTCAGCGCCTCGCCCACTAGCTGCTCATTGGCGCCCATGCCGTATAGCTCGGCGGTGTCAAAGAATGTGCACCCCAGGTCATAGACGCGATGGATCAGGCGGATGGCCTCGTCTTTATCCGGCGCGGTGCCGTAGCCCATGCTGAGACCCATGCAGCCGTAACCAATGGCCGATACTTCCAGCCCGTTTAATTTTCTCTTCTTCATATTCTTTGTAGTAATGATTATGCGTACAAAGCTCTCACGAAAAGAAGGATCACCGGTAAAGACAATCAAACCAAGAAGTATGATTTTCAAACCTTGCCGGTACGGTAGCCTTTGGGCGTGATGCCGGTCATGCGTTTGAAATAGTTGTTAAAATAGGTGGGGTATTCAAAGCCCAGGCTGTAGGCAATGTCGGCGATGCTGGAGTCGGTGTGTTGTAAAAGCGCCCTGGCTTCTGCCATGATCCGTTCGGCGATGACTACGGAGGTCGGCTTGCCTGTTACTGCTTTGACCGCGCGATTCAGGTAGTTGACGTGCACGGACAGGCTTTCGGCAAAACCTTGTGGTGCGCGTAGCCTGAGCGGGGCATCGGCGCTTTCAATCGGGAATTGCCGTTCTAACAGCTCCATAAACAAATGGGTGATGCGCGCAGCGGCATTTTCCTGCGTGGGTTCGGCTGGCAGTGGCTGAATCGCTAGCGCCTCGTGTACAATCAGCTCGATGCAGGTCTTGAGCAACTCTGCTTTTTGTGTATAGTCGCCGCGGTAGACGGTCAGCATGCGTTGGTACAGGCTTGTCATAAACGCAGCCTGCTCGGCATTCAGGTATACCACGGGCATGGCGTCGAAGCGCATGAGCGGTGACCTTTGTAATAATCGCTTGCGTTCCCGGCCGACCATAAAGGTTTCGGAAAAAACACAGGCGTAGCCTTTGCGCTCCGCGTGGTGAATGACCGAATGAGGCACCCGCGGGTTGATGAGGATGAGGCACGTGTCGTTCACCTCGATCGTTTGGCCGCCGTAGGACATGGTCATACTGCCTGTGACGAACACGATCTTATAAAAATCACGTCGGCTATGAGACTGCTGCGGGCTGCCGGCGCCGGAAAACCTGTAGACTTTAAATCCCTTTACGTTTAAGTCCGACGCGTGCAGTCCTGCACCTTTCGATACCGTGCCTGTAGTCATTTGGCAAAGGTAATAAAA
This sequence comes from Dawidia cretensis, assembly GCF_018598175.1. GTDB lineage: Bacteria > Bacteroidota > Bacteroidia > Cytophagales > Cyclobacteriaceae > Ohtaekwangia > Ohtaekwangia cretensis. The sequence continues at coordinate 68,848 of NZ_JAHESE010000021.1, read as the reverse complement.
TCAAACCTCCGCCAAAGGCATCAGGTTACGTCTTTCGATCAGTAAGTATTTAGACGCACGGCCAAATTCTTCCGGCACAAAGGAGCACAATTCTATAAGCAACAAGACTCCCCCAATTGCCAATAAGCAGAGCCTGATGGCCGCTTTTCATATCTTGTTACTCCGGGTATGAAACCTGAAGAGCTGCAGGATATATATAAATTGGAGAAACTGAAAAACCTCGACCTTTCGTTTAATCATCTTACCTGGCTGTCCGAGGAATTCTTTCAACTGAAGAACCTGGAGTTTATCGACCTGCAATACAACAAGTTTCCGGATTCCGTGAAAGAAAATATTATCAAGGCGTTTCCGAAAGCGACCATTGTATGGCAATAAATATGAAGCCCATCCACAACACTACGCTTCGGGCCTCTTGACTTCAGTATAACTGCACCACCCATGCTTACATTAGCGAGGGTCGATCCGATAACGCATTGGTCGTAGCAGTGAGTGCACGTCTTAATTAACGTTTGGCAATACCAGCAACGGCACACGAGTCCGTAATGCCATCTCACGCGTAGCGCTACCCTTCAGGAACAATTCCCAGAAGCCTGCCTTATGGGGCACCATCACCAGCAAGTCGGCGTTCCACGCCTTTATACCTTGCACGATGCCGTTTCCGACGCTGGGATTGTCGATCACACTATATGTATGTCCTACATCTTCCAGGAGCATGTCCACGGCCAGAATCTGATCGCCGACCGCGGCCAACGCGGGCTCTTTTTTCGTCTCGACGTGAAGTATCTGAAGTTTGGCGTCGAATTTCCGGGTGATCTCTTTCAGTAGCGCCAGCTGACTGTTCTCGCTCAGGTAGCTGTGCTCGCATGCATACAGAATCCTTTTGATACCCTGGAACCGAATGTCATTCGGTACGACCAGCAATGGGAACTTCAGGCTTCGGATCGCGGCGGTGGTGGTGTTTCCAAACAGTTTGTATTCCAGGAGGCTGCTATCCATGCCCATGACGACTAAATCTACGGGACGGCTGGCCACGTATTCCTCCAATGCTTCGACGGTATCAGCCGTTTTGCTCACGCCGCTTACCTGTACCTGGTATTGGAATGCCGTAACCAGCGCCAACTCACGCAGACGATTTTCATTATTTCGAACGATCTGGTCGATGGCATCGGGTGGCGCGAGCGAGTTACTAACATGAATATTGGGGTGATAAACATTCAACAGCACCAGTTCAGCACCAAATGCACGGGCCAGGCTGGCTCCAAATTGAAGCGCATTATTGGCGGTAGCGGAATAATCTGTAGCAACTACAATCGTTTTCATGGCGAATTGATTTAATACTTAAATTAACCATCCATACGCCGGATTGCGCATGACGCCGCTCAGCCTTTGACCTGACTTTTGTCGGGTTATTCCCGGAATCCGGAAAAAGCATACAACTTCCCCGAATTCGTATTATCTGCAGGTGGCACACGCACGCCAACTTTGCATTATCATTAATCGCAAAAGAAAATGAACAAGACAATCTTAATTACCGGTGCAAGCAGTGGTATTGGAAAAGCAACGGCCCAACTGTTTCAATCAAAAGGATGGAATGTCATCGCTACGATGCGGAAGCCGGATGCCGATACGGAACTAAAGGGATTGCCGAATGTGTTGCTGGCCCAACTTGACGTACTGGACCTGGATTCCATCCATAACGCCGTGGCTGCAGGCATCCAGAAGTTTGGGAAAATCGACGCGGTGTTAAACAACGCCGGCTATGGTGCTTTTGGTACGATTGAATCTTTTAGCCGGGAGAAAATCGTTCGTCAGTTTGATACCAATGTGATCGGGCTGTTGGATGTTACCAAGGCATTGCTCCCCCATTTTCGTCAAAACAAAGGTGGCGTGATCATTAACATTTCGTCTATTGGTGGTAAGATGACCTTCCCGCTGGGCGCATTGTACCACGGAACAAAGTTCGCGGTAGAAGGTATCTCCGAAGCCTTGAGCTATGAAGTGGAAGAGTTTGGCGGCAAAGTGAAGATCATTGAGCCCGGAGCAATCGCGACTGATTTCTCCAGCCGTTCCCTGGATTTCAGCCACGACGAAACTCATACGGAATATCAACGTATTGTTGGAAACGTACTCACAGGCATGCCGGCGTTCTTTGCCAACGCCTCCCCCGCCAGCGTGGTGGCCGAGGTTATCTATGAAGCCGCAACCGATGGCACCCGTCAACTGCGTTATACTGCGGGAGAAGATGCCAAAGCGATCATCGCCAGCCGCCAACAAACTGATGATGAATCGTTTATTAAAGGCATCAAGACGCAATTCGCACTTTAATTTCACGGCCAACATCCCATGATAAACTACATGGAAGAAAGTTATTTATCTTTAAGTATAGAGTCGTCGCGTATGCAACGGCTCTATACTTTTTATCTAGCCCCATTTTTATGAGTGTCTATATCCACATGCAGACGATCTCCGATCTATTCAAATTCTTTCAATTGGATCGTCCTATCCTGCATCCCCTCATTGCCGTGGTTGATTTCAGCCAGGTGAACGAGCAAGTATACGGTGCGACAAAAGTCTCCACCGATTTTTATTCCCTGATCTGTAAGAACTATAACCGCACTAATGTAAAGTACGGCCGCAAACCGGTTGACTTTCAAGACGGCAGTTTAATCTGCCTGGCACCCAACCAGGCCCTGGAAATGGATAACGAAACGGAAGAGGCTCCCGAGCTGCGTGGATGGGGTTTGTTTTTTCACCCGGATTTGATCCGCGCTACTTCGTTGAACGACAAAATGAAGGACTATAATTTCTTTTCGTACGAAGTATCGGAAGCGCTTCATCTATCGGAGAAGGAAAAAGCTACGCTATACGATTGTATCCTAAAAATTGAAAGCGAATTACAAGAGAATATCGACCCCCACAGCCAGAATATCATAGTCTCAACTATTGAATTGTTGCTGAACTATTGCACACGGTTTTATGGAAGACAATTCATTACCCGAAAAAGCACGCACAATTCCGTTGTGGCGCAGGTAGAAAGATTGTTACGTGAGTATTTTAAACAAAGTGACATCCATGAATTGGGCTTGCCGACCGTAAAGTACTTAGCCGAACAAGTGCACCTATCGCCGAGTTATCTAAGCGACCTGCTTAAAAAGGAGACTGGCAAAAACGCTCAGGACCATATTCATTTTTATTTGATGGAAGAAGCCAAAAGCATTCTGTTAAGCACCGATAAGTCCGTGGGTGAAATAGCCTACTCCTTGGGATTCGAGTATCCTCAATATTTTAATAAGCTGTTCAAGCAAAAAACAGGGAAGACACCGATTGAATTTAGAAGCATGAACTAGGGCAACCCTGGTGTCACGTATTTAAATTTTCATTATTTTGCCGTCAACTCATCGCTATGTTCTTCAGGAGATATCAGATTTGGGTAATTAACACGCCATCGGAGGCTTTACTATATACCTGGGAAAAATGGAAGACGTTATTACCTTTCGTTGATGCCATTGTCAACCTATCCGTGAAGCCCGCATTTATCCGGACGGCTCAGAGTTATGAGACTGAGAATCGACTTTTGGGATTCGGACGAATGAAGTGGAGCGAGGAGAACAATCATAAGTGGACTACCAAACATCGTAAAAATGCTGTGCCCGGGAAAAAACTGACTTTCTTTAATACCGAAATATGGGCTCCCGATTGGACAACGTTTAACGGGAGCACGCCATCGCCGGATGTTTACATCCGCTTATATCAGTATGAAAATATCGATTTTTTAAGAGAAGGACTGATTATAGCCCTCCGCAGAAGCATCGAAAAAGATAATAGACTTGTTATAAATTCAGCATTAAAGGATTTGCAAAGAAATATCCCGGGCTCAAGCATTTCAACAACCACGCGGACATGGACGCCATGGTTTAGATTTCTCAACAATATCGAAGATATGGGTCCCTGGGAGTTGACTAAAATAGTAACGAAATATCCTATCTCCCTCCCATAGGCAACAGCTGCAACGTTCTACTTCACAACGGTCGCTTCGAGTTCTATTTTCAATGTTTCAAAAAGTGTTTTCACTTCAAAGAAGGTAGCGGCTTGCTTGATTCTATTTTTAGTAATCCATTCGCCAAACAGATCAAAGCAAGGGAAAAATTCTTCGTGCGAGGTAGTGTAAACATTCAGGCGAACGATGTTCTTACATTCATACCCTGCCTCGCTAATCACTTGCTCCAGGTTCTGGATGGCCAGCAGCAATTGTGTTTTCATGTCTGCCGAGCTCGATGTGCCGTCTGCGTGTACGGCTGCCTGCCCTGCACAATATAAGGTGCTTTGCGCTTGTTTTACTTCTACGGCCTGAACATAATGACGTTCGTCTTGCCATTTCCAGGGATTGATTACTCTCGTTTCCATTTTGTTTTTTGCTTTAGATTCATGTAACCATATTCCTCTATGGTTTATCTTTTGCAAAGCTATAAACAGCATGTGTATCGAGACCGTGATCTACCGCACGTTTATGGTGTGCGACAGATCACGCCTGTGTGCTCAGTCGACTTAGCGTCTCGCGCGTAACGCCTAAATAAGCCGCTAACTGCGTTTTGGGCACGCGTTGCAACAGCGACGGATGTTGCCTGATCAACTGCTCATATCGCTCCTGCGTGCTGGCGGTCATCAACGACAGAATGCGACGCTGGGCCGCCAGGAATCCAAAGATCGTCTTCTCCAGGAAAAAATGTTCTATTTTGGGCAGGCCAGCACACAGCGCACGATAATCATCACGCGACAAACAAAGTACCTCTGTATCCGCCAAACATTCCATGGACAACGTGGCCTTCGTCTGGGTGTAGTAGGCTTGAAAATCGCTGTCCCACCAATCCTCCATGGCGAATGCCAGTATGTGCTGCTTTTCAGCATCGTCTGTATACACCAGTTTCGTAAGTCCTGACAGAAGAAAATAATTATACGGCACCATCTCCCCTCGTTGCACCATGAACTGATGCTTTTTGAAACTTTTTCGAATGAAGTGCTTGCTTACGAAAGCGAACTCGTCCTCCGTGAGCGCTACGATCTTTTCAATATGTTCTTTTAATTTCGGATGCATGAATTTATGTCAAAAAAATCCACCATGATCGGGGCAATTGATTCATCGGCAAGATACCTGGAAAAGTCCTTAAAAAGGAACTCAGGTAATGTCAGAAAAAAGGCTAAAATTTAGGCCGCGATGTCATTTCCTCCTTTCGATACCAACGGTGCCGTCACCATGCTTCCGCCCGACAACCTGGACAATGGTGGGGGGCAAATCATCGTGGTCTTGGGCAAACACAAATACTACAATCTTTTCAACGTACAACTCACCCGCTGCGCCAATACGTCGCGTGCCACCCTCAAAGGTCCATTTGTCCCGATCAATCCGCTGCAACACGCCTGGAAAGAAACCAACCCGGACCTTCTCCGGTTTTACCTTGCGGTCACGAAGTTCCAGACCGTATACCAAAAGTCAGCGCACGATCTCGAAAGCCTCCAGGCACTGGTGCAGAACCCCGCGCAGTACGAGCTCTATTTTCACGACAGTCGGGTTTCCGAAAAGATCACGGCGCGATCGCTTCGTCACGTGAAGGTCACGAACGTCAACCTGAAGGCATCCGTCGTCGTCCGGCACGAGGGCCAGTTGACGAAGGTAACGTGCGACGTCACGGTCGGCGAGCATGCGTACGACATCGAAGCCCTCACCATTCTATTTGACTACTTTGTGGTGGTCGATAACCAATGGTATTTACCGGGCGATCCGCAGGTAGTCAACGTATTGGCTTATTTTAAAACGCATGGTCCCGTGATTCGTATCGCCAGGCCTGACTTTGAAAGCTTCCGACAACATGTATTAGCACAGATCGACCTGTATCTACCCGTTATCTATGAGCACATAACAACACCCCCTGCCGGTCTGCTCCAACCGAAGCTGGAGGTGCAACTGAAAATTTACCTCTCCGACCTGCAGCAATACGTCACGATCACTCCAGTAATTCAATACGGCGACACCGAAATACCGATACGTTCACAAAGGCAGGTCTATACGCGCGACCAAAATGGAAAGGAAATACACATTGCACGAGACGGTGCTTTGGAAGATGAATTTATGGGGCTGCTGCTCAGACAAGGCAATCATTTCATGGAGCAGTTCGACAATCCTCTTTTATATTTCTATGTGTCACGGCACGCCTTTCTGGACCTTCACTGGTTCCTCGCGCTGATGGAAGAGTGGACCCGGCGCAACATCCAGGTTTTTGGTTTCCGTGAGCTGACCGGCAACAAATTTACGCCCCACCGGATCCATGTACACGTGGATGTGATCAGCGGCTTGCATTGGTTCAACAGTCAGTTCGATATTCGTTTCGGCAATACAACGGTATCGCTGCACCAGGTACAACGGGCGCTAAAAAACAGGAGCCATTACATTTCGCTGGATGATGGGACAATGGGGATTCTTCCGGAAGAATGGGTTGAAAAATTTAAAAACTATTTCCGCATCAGCGAAATTGAAAATGATAACACCCTGCGGCTAAGCAAAGTGAACTACACCGCCCTCGACGAGCTCTACCATGCACATGAGCTGATGCCGGCGGTGAAAGACGAAATAGCCGGCATAGAAGAAAAGTTCAGGCAGCTGGCATCCATTACGGCTGTCGCCGCACCGACTGCGCTCCTGGCCGAGCTGCGGCCGTACCAGGCGCACGGCTTGTCGTGGTTGAATCTTCTGGACGACATGGGGTTTGGCGGCTGTCTTGCCGACGACATGGGCCTGGGAAAATCGCTCCAGGTAATCGCCTTTATACTTCTCCTGAAAAAGAAGAAAGGTAAACAGACGCATTTGATCGTCGTGCCCACCACGCTGCTCGTGGCCTGGAAAGACGAATGCGCCAAATTCGCGCCTACACTCGCTACGCACATCCAACACGGCCCTTCTAAAATTTCAACGACAGCGTTCGACGCCTATGATATTATCCTGACATCGTATGGCAACATGGTATCGGACATCGTTTCGCTAACAGCCTTTACGTTTGACTATATTTTCCTGGACGAGTCCCAGAACATTAAAAACCCCTCCTCGCAACGCTTTAAAGCGGCGCAGCTCCTCCACGCGAGGAATAAGATCACGCTATCAGGAACGCCCTTCGAAAACAACGTATGGGACCTCTATGCCCAATTCGCGTTTGCGTGTCCTGGCTTACTGGGGAGCCGACAATACTTCCGCGATATTTTCGCGATTCCCATTGGCAAATTTAAAAGTAAACGTGCCATCGATGCCCTCAGTAAAAAAATAGCCCCGTTCATTCTCCGGAGAACCAAACAAGAAGTTTCGCAGGAGCTTCCGGAAAAAACCGAGATGGTACTCTACTGTACGATGAGCGCCGGACAACGGGCGTTATACAGTCAGGAGGAACGGAAGTTTCGGGATAGAATTTCCGCGTACACTGACGACGACATTCCGAAGCATGCGTTAAACATCCTGAAAGGGTTAACACGGCTGCGCCTGCTCTGCAATTCACCGGCGCTGGCCAAAGACGAAGGCGCCTCCGAAGAAACCTCCGGCAAGCTTGATACATTGATCGAGCGAATCTCGAGCCTCCATAAAAACCACAAGATCTTAGTGTTTTCGCAATTCGTCTCAATGCTGGACCTCATCCGGGAAAGGTTGGAAACGGAAAACATTACGTCTACAATGCTCACCGGCAAAAGCGTTAAGCGCGAAAAAATTATCAGCAACTTTCAGACAGACGACTCCATTCGGGTATTCCTCATCAGCCTCAAGGCGGGAGGAACCGGTCTGAATTTAACATCTGCCGACTATGTTTTTATCGTTGACCCGTGGTGGAATTCCGCCGTGGAAAACCAGGCGATCGACCGGCTCTACCGCATTGGCCAGACAAAAAATGTAGTGGCCGTACGACTCGTCTGCAAGGACACGATCGAAGAAAAAATCATGACCTTGAAGCACGCTAAAGATGCCATTGGGAAGAACCTGGTGCCTGCGGACGGCGACCTGTCGACACTCTCCAGGACGGATATCTTTTCGTTGCTGACGCAAACGCCTGCGGATCTATGACAACCCGTAGCGTTACTTCGTTTTTTTTTGCATGGAGCGAGCAATGATCTCAGCAATTCTAGCCGTGCGCGTCTGCGGACGTTTGGCAAATTTCAGATTCATTAGCATGAGCTTTTTTATCGATTTCGCCAATAAATGGAAGTTCTTTTTCGCTTCAGGCGTTTTCTTAAAAGCTTCTTCCAGGTCCTTTGGAATGACCAGTTTCTCTACATCATCTAAAATGGTCCAAGCCCCATTCTTCTTGGACACTTCGATTGCCTCATGCCCGGCCTTTGTCATTTGCCGCTGTTGAATTAACCGTTCAACTCTTTCTTTGTTTATTTTAGACCATGTGCCCTTTGCTTTTCTTTTACTGAAGAATTGCTTGAATTGGTCATCGGATACAGAAAGTCTTTTCCCATCAATCCATCCAAAGCATAATGCCTGCTCCACAGCGTCATCCCAGTCGATGGATGGCATATTCGCTTTCTTTTTATAGAGAACAAGCCAGACAGATTCTTTCGTCTTATGGTTCTTACGCAGCCATTGTCTCCAATCTTTATGACTTGTCGGGCAAAAGGTTTCTACCGTTGTTTTTTCCATGATTTCACGATGCAAAGGGGCAGCCGAGGCACCTTGAAATTTACACAATTTGCATTAGAAGCGACCAAATTTCAGGGCGACGTTTCCTGACACGTTACTTAAGTCGCTATCGTCAAGGCCCTTTGCATCACTGCCGATGGTTTGGCGATATGATATACCAGGGCTAAGGCGCATCCATTTGGTGAGATTTATTTCAACCTGCGCGCCGGGCTCCAGCACCACGAAGAAATCGGTATCGTGACTGTAGTCTTTATACCGTTTTTCATCTCTATCACTATCGAGGTATTGCGCGGTGAAGCCGGCGCCTGACAGGAGGTTAAAGGCGAAGTGTACTTTTTTATTGGAATTCATGACGTATTCCGTCATTAGTCCGAAATGACCGTATTGGTAACGCAGGTCCGCACCGGATATAGTTTTGTTAGCCTCGGGTACACGTAGCGCGGTGTTGGTCGCTGCGCCGCCTACGCCGATAAGCAGTTTTTGGTTGATGAAATAACCGAAGTAAAGGCCGCCGAGGTTTGCATATTCACCGTTTATTGAAGTCGAGGCGTTGGTTAATGCGCCGTAAAATCCGGACGACCGAATGGACTTGAAAGAAAATACTGTCTGGGGTTGCTGTTCTGCCGTCTCTTGCTGCGCAAAAAGATTCCCGGCTGCTGCTAACAGCAGCATGATTGTAAAATGCTTCTTCATATTCTTGCTATTTGCCAGTATGACAACGAACGTGCTGCGAACCCCTATGGATGGGGCAAAAATTAAAACAAGCCCGAAAACGGACACTTCTTGTTTCACAACCGACCATGTGCCTAGTTAATAAGGCATAGCTTACCCATTCCTCAAAGCATTTTAATCCTGGCATCATTTTTATTCCTACATTTAGGAAAATAGTATTTCCGTGAAAAAGTTCCAGCTCGGAGAATTCGAAGAGATTGTGATATTAACGATCGCTATCCTCTACAAAAATGCTTACGGCGTATCCATCAAAACAGAAATAGAAGAGCGCCTTTCGCGAAATGTCAGCATGGGCGCAATGCACACCGCGCTCGTACGCTTAGAAGACAAAGGCTACATTCGATCGCACGAGGGTGAAGCCACCGATGACCGCATGGGAAGACCAAAGAAATATTTTCAGATTACCGCGTTAGGAAAAAAAGCCATGGAGTATTCGCGTGATACACGTAATGAACTCTGGCGTGCCATACCAAAATTTTCGCTCGACATAAAATAGAATGCCATGCGCTCTGAACACAAAATGCCGCCGAAGATTTTATTGCGTTTCTTTCAAGCGTACTGTCACCCGCGACTTCACCGTCACATCGAAGGCGACTTGATAGAAGTATACAATATTCGATTGAAGCAATCGGGTAAACACGTTGCTGCTGTAAAATTATTACTCGACATTATTTTCCTCTTTCGTCCTGGCATTATTCGTCCAGCCGAAGGATATCAAAACGTAAACACCTACGGTATGTATAAGAGCTATTTTAAAATTGGCTGGCGCACGCTGTTACATCAGAAAAGATATTCGATCATAAATATCTCAGGCCTTGCCATCGGCATGGCTGCTGCCATACTCAATGGCCTTTGGATCTGGCATGAGTTGTCGTACAATAAGTATTTTGACAACTACAAGCACGTAGCGCAGGTAACAGAAAGCGGCATCGATGAAGAACGCGGAGGCCGCTGGACAGGAAATACCATGACATATCCGCTCGGTACGGAGTTGACAACAACTTACGGACAACATTTCGAACGGGTAACCCGTGTATCCTGGGGCATTGACAATATTCTGGCCGCTGGCGAGACTAAATTGTCGGCTAAAGGATTTTATGTAGACCAATCGTTCCCCGAGGTGTTTTCATTTAGAATGATTGCCGGCCATAGAGCCGCATTGACAAATCCAACGGCTGTTCTCATATCAGCATCGTTAGCCAATGCTTTGTTTGCCGGAGAAGATCCGATCAACAAGGTGATCACGATTAGTAATAAAATGGATGTAAAAGTGGGCGGTGTCTTCGAAGATTTCCCCGACAACACGAAATGGACCGGGACGCAATTCTTTCTGCCGTGGGAACTATTTCTCGCAGACTACAGATGGATAGAGGAACGTGCGCTCACCGACTGGCGTAACCATTTTCTACAGATATATGTTGAATTACCGAAAGGGGCGTCGTTTGATGCAACAGCCAACAACATACAACGAGCGCTTCAATTTGCGCCCGAAGATGCCGAGCAAGCAAAAAAGTCAGACCAACGACTGGAGTTGTACCCGATGAGCCGTTGGCATTTGTATCCCACCAACGTCAAGCAAGGGCAATACGAGCCAATCTTCATGCTGAAGCTTGTAGGGGCTGTCGGTGTTTTTATCCTCTTACTGGCGTGCATTAACTTTGTGAACCTGAGCACCGCGCGTTCGGAGAAACGCGCAAAAGAGGTCGGCATTCGCAAAACCATCGGCTCGATGCGGACACAGCTCATCCAGCAATTCTTCAGTGAGTCATTGCTCCTTGTATTCTTTGCATTTGTGATGGCATTGATCCTCGCCACGCTCTGTTTGCCTTACTTTAATCTGATTGCCGCAAAAAATATCCAAATACCCTGGACAAAGCTGTGGTTCTGGTTTGGAGGAATTTCTTTTGTCCTGATCACCGGCTTACTGGCGGGAAGCTGGCCCGCGATGTATCTCTCTTCCTTCAACCCTGTGCGCGCGTTGAAAGGTTCATTCAAGCTCGGAAGGTTTCACGCGGTGCCGCGAAGAGTACTGGTTGTATTTCAGTTTTCGATCTCGGTCATTCTCGTCATCGGAACGATGATTGTCTACCAGCAAATTCAATTTGTAAAAGATCGGCCGGTAGGATACGAACGTGAAGGATTGATCATGATCCGGAAAAAATCAGCCGACTTTAACAACAACTACGATGTACTTCGTAATGAATTGAAGAATACAGGCGCTGTGCTGGAAATTTCAGAGTCAATGGGTTCCATGACCGAGGTAGCATCCGGAAATAACGGCTGGGATTGGAAGGGCCACGATCCCGCTGTGGACAAAAGTTTTGCTACACTCCCTGTATCACACATGCACGGGCAAACCGTTGGCTGGCAATTTTTACAGGGTCGTGATTTCGATATTGCGGCAGCCAGCGATTCCTCCGCGATCGTAATCAATGAGTCGGCGCTTGCATTGATGAAACTCACCCACCCGCTCGGCGAACCTGTAACCTGGACGTGGCGGCGCGATGGTCGTGTGATGAATTATAAGATCATCGGCGTTGTACGCGATATGGTCATGGCATCTCCGTATGCACCGGCGGAGCCAACGATTTTCTACGTGAAGGGATTCAATGGGAATCCGAATTGGATCAATCTGCGTGTAAACCCCCAGGTAAGCATGTCAGAAGCACTGCCGAAGATTGAAGCCGTATTTAAAAAAATAATTCCATCGGCACCGTTCGAGTATACCTTCGCCGACACGGAATACGCAATGAAATTCGGAAAGGAAGAACGCATCGGAAATCTCGCCGGCATCTTTGCAGGAATCGCCATTGCTATCAGTTGTCTGGGCCTATTAGGACTTGCTTCCTTTGTAGCGGAGCAGCGAACGAAAGAGATCGGCATCCGGAAAGTTTTGGGTGCTTCTGTGATCCATGTATGGCAACTTCTTTCGACGGAATTTCTGTGGGTGGTCCTCGGCGCCTGCCTCATTGGCTCACCCCTGGCGTACTATCTTCTTTCGGCATGGCTTCAGAAGTTTACATATCATGCTGAAATCTCGTGGTGGACATTTGTTTTTACTACGGCAGCGATGGTGGCGGTTACGTTGATCACGGTGAGCCACCAGTCGATTAGAACAGCGTTAATGAATCCTGTAAAGAGTTTGAAGTCAGAATAGACGAAGCTACAAGCCAGACGGATGCAACAGACCAGCTCTGAAAAGGTTCTCACTTCCCTTACAACTTCATTCGATTAAATTGTGTCTAACGATACAAAACCCAGAATTGTGAAAACCGTCAATACAGTAGCGATCACAGCATTACTCTTTGTAACCTGGGGTTGCAAAGATGACGCAAAAGAAAAGCAGGATTATACTTTTGTAAAAGAGTATTGTACCCAGGTAACTGTCGGAGGAGTCGTAGGTGTGGCTGAAAAATGCTTTAAAATCGGTGACGTTGTCGTGAGCTCTGGAAAAACCAAAGGGGTCATTACGATTAGAATAGCCGAACACAGTCCAATAAATGAAGGCCCGGCAAATAGCGCGAGCTATCAAGAGTTTTTAGACGTCCCCGTTGACTATTTAATACTGAAAGAATAATCACGAACCAGCCTTTCCTGGCAGAGAGACTGAGACAGAAATTAGCGTTTAAAGCAATAAGCTCGCCGTGGGGACATATAATTAACCCCACGCCTTGAAGACGTGGGGTTGGGGTATGCTCCGTATGCCGGATCGGGTTAGATTTTAGTAACGCGGAACCAGTTGATGTTCCAACCGCCGGCCTGGGCATAGATGCCGAAATTGTATGTGCCAGCATTGATGGTTACGTTGTGTGACACGGTTGTCCAGGTTTGCCAGCCACCGGTTGAAGGGATATTGACTGCTCCCAGCACCGTAGTGCCGGCATTGAGATCGAGCGAGAGGCGACCGCCGCCGCTGGCGCTGGCTACTCTGTATTCAACCCGATATGTACCGGATGTGGGTATGTTGATGCTGTTGTAAGCCAGCCAGTCTGCTGTTTCTATATACCCTACATTTGAGCCTCCGCCCGAATCTGTACACGCTTCCACCTGTATGCCAGCCATCGCTGAATAATTTTCGGCTTGTATTGTAGTAGTGAAGGAACCACTGGTAGCGGGGTACATGTAACGTACAGCGACAAGATCGTAGTTGGTAAAGCCGTTCCAGGGCAATACAAATGAGTTCATTACTGAATTAGGATCAGTTGCCGGTGTACCGGGTACGATCGTGCCGGTGGTTTGGTCTGTGTGCCAGAAACCTATATTATGCCCCATTTCGTGTGCCATGGCGAACAGCTTTTGATTGGCGGCCATGTCGTTGAAGCGTGGGTTGATTTCGAGGGTACCCTTTCCGCTGCCGGAGGGCAGCGTTGCCCGGGCCACCCAGTTTGCCGCGTCATATGCGCCCACGAATACATTGATATTGGCCTCTGCCTGTGTACCTACCTGTACAAGGCGAAGCTTTGAGCCCCCTACGCCATTCCATTGTGCGATGGCTCCCACTACAGCATCACGCCATCCTTGCGTAAGCGCGGGCTGTATGTAGTATTTAAAGTTTATAGCCTGGGCATTTGTCAACAGAATGTTGTGCATGCGTTGCTCTGTTCTGCCATTGGCCGATTCGTCTGTGTCAATGTATTGATCGATCGTGTTACGGTCAACGATCATGTCATGGCTAACTGTAAACTGATCGGTCGACTTGTCGTAGGCGATATCGCCACGTCCGACACCCGAAGCTTCTTCGAGGAATGTGTAGTACTTATCAAGTGTAGTCTCCGCGGTTAGCGTTGGCACGACTTCCTGGTCGCTACTTTCCTGATCGCAGGAGAAGGCAAATAGCGCAAGGCATAGTGCAGCAGCAGAGGATTTGAGCACAAATCCTGATCGTTTTGTGTTTTTCATAGGCTCAACGTTTTTAAGGGTTTAATAATTATTACGCTACAAACTTAGTCACCAATAGGTCTATGCTCAACCTATCAAACGCTGGAATATGACGCATTAACGTTTATGTGAGTTCATTTACTAATGTGTAATCGTAAACATAGACTGAGCGGTTCAAAACGTTCTGAGACGCGACACTTATCGGCCTAATTCTCCCAATGTTCTCTTCAGATTTGTCTCTGCAATTTTATAGCCCACTTTCGATTCGATAACGTTGCTATACGCTTGTTGCCAGATGGTTTGCGCATCCAGGACGTCTTTTCCTACAATAGTTCCCGCTTTCAACCGATCTCTGCTAAGCCGCAAATTTTCCTCTGCTTGTAGTAAAGAGAGCTCCGCCAGCGTAACACTTCGGGCACTTTGATTCACTTGTAAGATGGATTGCTGTACCTGCACGGAAATGACTTGTCTGCTCTCCTTCAGTAAATATTCCTGTGATTGAATGCGGTATTGTTGTTCTTTCACTTTTTCTGTTCGCCTACCCCACCCGAAGATGGGTACGTTGACCGTAAGCAAGCCATAATAACTTGCCATTGAATTGCTGTTGTTTTCCGGGTTTACGCCTTGCTTGCCAAATGCGCTAACGCCACTTATCGCGAGGGATACACTGGGTAAGAGATCACCCTTGTAAATCCGTTCCTGGAGTCGGGCCGATTCTAGCGTCTTTTCCTGAATGAGGATTTCTGATCGAAGACTTTGTGCACGTATTGCCAGGTCCGACGTTTGAAGCGAATCAAACGTTCCAGTGATACTATCGGTCACAGTGAACTCAACGCTATCACTAAGACCGGTAAGTTGCGCTAAATTCAGTTTCGCTAACGTCAGGGCGTCGTTCCCTTGTCTCAAGCTCAATTCATTTTGATTTTGCTGTACGCGCGCACGCAGGAGGTCATTCTTATACGTCAGCCCCGCTATGTATTGGTTGTTGATGTCTGTAACCAGCGCGGTTAGTTGCTTATGACTTTGTTCTGCCAACTTGATTTGTTCTTTTGCCGAAACCACTTGCCAATACGCTACTTCTGTATTGTATAATACATCGGAGGTGGTCTGGGTCTTACGTTCTGTTTGAATATTTACAGTGATCGCGGCTGTTTTTCGTCCCAATTGATTTTTGCCGCCCGAATAGATCGACTGATTAAAATT
The DNA here is from genome assembly GCF_018598175.1 of Dawidia cretensis. Taxonomy (GTDB): domain Bacteria; phylum Bacteroidota; class Bacteroidia; order Cytophagales; family Cyclobacteriaceae; genus Ohtaekwangia; species Ohtaekwangia cretensis. Next base: position 53,361 of record NZ_JAHESE010000021.1, on the reverse strand, counting down.
AATTCCCGGACTTACTCCATATTCGGGTAATAGCGTATTCAGCGGTTTACCAAAGTAGAAACCCGTAACAGAACCGTCAAGTGTAAATTTTCCGTTAGCGTCAGCCTGTTTTTTCTGGGCTTCCGCTACCAGAATATTCTGATCCGCGGCTTTTACATTGTTATTCTGACGAATGGCAAGCTGTCTGAATTCCTCCAATGTGATGTTGCGCTGCGCTACCGCTAACGAAGAGGTGAGTAGCGATACTATAATAAGGAATCCGGAAAGACTCCCTTTGAATGTCAACTTCATTTGATGTTGTTTATGATATTATTTCGATTAAGACTTACGAGAATACTTTCCGTGTAGTGGAAGATCAAATGACCTCCGGCTTATACTGAATGTGTTCATCTGCATCGGGCTGGTTGATTTCCTGGTGGACAGTCTGGGGTTTTATAAACCAGAAGTAAAGCACGGGTACTACAAACAATGTCATCACCATAGAGAAGACAAGTCCTAACGCCAACACACTTCCCAGCGGTGACCACAATGGAGATTTGCTTAAGATCATCGGAACAACGCCGATTGCCGCGGCAGAAGAGGTTAGAAAAATTGGTCTCATTCTTCGTTTTGCGGATGCAATTGCTGCAGCCTTCAGCGCATATCCATGTTCGCGAATCAATTCATCGGCATAATCAACCAGGATGATTCCGTTACGCACCACAATTCCCATCAGACTTATAATGCCAATAAAAGCAGTGAAACCCATCGGGTTGCCTGTTAAAAAAAGTCCCAGCATGGCACCCAGCAAGCTCAGCGGAAATGCGGCCAGCACAATCAACACCTTACCAATGCTTTTGAATTGAAATAACAACGTAAGGAAAATAAGCATCAGACTAATCAGTAATGACTTGCCCATATCGGGCGATGTTTCTCCGGAAGACTCCACTTCACCTCCGTAGTTGATCGAAATACCTTCGGGCAAAGTAAGGGCTGCAATTTTCGGCTTGACTTCATTGACAATCGTAGTTGCCGTGACTCCCAACTGTGCCTCGGATCGCACCGTGAGTGTGCGAAGTCCATTACGGTGAGCAATAACCCCCGTATGCCATGCGGGTTGAAGCTCTACTACATCTTTGAGTGGTACCTTTGTATTGTATTGCGAAGTGACGTAGATGTTTTGAAGCTTGTTCAAGCTGTCCCGGTTTTTCCCGTCCAGTCGCAGAACGATGTCGATGGATTTATCATCTTCCCATAATGTGGATACGATGTTTCCTTTTATCTCACCGCCTAATGTTTGTGTAATCGCAGCATGGCTCACACCCAGGCGGCTCGCAGCATCTTCCTTAATAATGGCGCGCACACCAAAGTAGTCATCCTGATAATCGGTGCGGATCCAATTGGTTCCTTTTGCCTTCTCGACAATGGCCGCTACTTGTGCAGCGACTTTTTTCTGATCTTTAAGATTATCTCCTACAACACGAATTTCAACCGGGGCCGGAGTTTCTTTATTTGACAACTGTCTTACCCGCACGAAACCGTTGGGCAGAAAGTTTTGGAACTTCGGCAAGTATTCTTCGATAAGGTCAACAGTAGCTTGCTCACTGGTTGTGTTAATAAATATTTGCGCGAAATTCTCCCGTGGTGTTTCCGGCGCATACGTAGCATGGAATCGTGGAGAGGAAGTCCCCACAAAGCTGGCTGTGGTTACAATGCGAGGATCACCTTTTATTGCTGCTTCTACCTTCTCTACGGCCCTGGCTGTTTCTGATACGTCAGTTCCGTTTTGCATCCACAACTCAAGATTAAATTGATTTCGCTCCGCCATCGGAAATAGCTCTTCTTGCACGTTTCCACCAATAACCATAGCAAGGAAGACAGAGAACAGTCCCGTGAACATGGTTAACTTTGGCCAGCGGAAACAGAACTCTACCGCCTGGTTAAATCCCTCTTGTAAATAATCCAGTACGTTCTTCTTTACAGGGCGGTCTGCCACATGATGCTTAAGTCCCTTTTTCAAAAAGACATAGCACATGTATGGTGTCAGCAACAGGGCAACTAAAAATGAAGCGAATAACGCAATAGACACCGCGATTGGTAGGGACACAATGAACTCTTTGGGAAGTCCTCGAAGCACAAAGGCCAGAGGCATGAAGGCAAAAATTATAGCTGCGGTTGCCGTGAACACGGGCACCATTAACTGCGTGGCGCTTTGCCATGCTGCCGTCCAGTTTGCAACACCCTCGTCGAGTTTTTCAATGTAATTATCTACGATTACAATCGCATCATCCACCACCATGCCCAGTACAACAATGAGCGCAGCCAGTGATACCTGGTGGATTTCTATCCCCACTAAATTAAGGATGGCAAAGGTTATGGCAATAGACACCGGTGCTGCAATCGCAGATATCGAAGCAACGCGGAATGGGAGCAGTAACATGACCACCACAATAACAGCAGCGATGGCGATTCCAAATTCCACCATAAAGTGACTTACCCGTTCCCGCACTACCTCCGGCTGATCAACGATGGTGTTGATACCGACATCTGCGGGTAACGTCTTCTTTACTTCATCAATTCGTTCTTTCAGATCATCTCCCAGATAAACAATATTATTCCCCGGCTGCATCTGCACTGTCAGCATCATTACCTTGTCACTCCCAACTTTTATAAAACTATTCAGTTCTTCATAGCGTCTTTCAATACGTGCTACATCTTTCAGACGAACCACTTTGCCGTCCGGAGTACTGAAAATAATCTGGTTACCAATAGCGGCCTCATCTTTATACCGACTGTTTGCAAAGATGGGAACATTGCTGGCCGAGAGCGTAATGTCGCCGGTATGGTTCGTCACGTTCTGTGCTTGCAGTACGGCAGATAACGAGGCAAAATCAAATCCATATTGCTGCATCTTTTCATCGTCTACAACGATGTAGATCTGTTGACGTTGCCCGCCATATCGATTGATCTTGGACACCTCGGGAATAGTCTTAATGCCGTCCTCCAATTTGTCCAGGTAGCTTTCCATTTCAGCATAGCTTCTGCCAGGCGCACTTACGGTGATCATTTGTGCCACCACGTCACCGAACTCACTGTTGACAATCGGACCTTGCACACCCGGCGGAAGTGTAGGACGCAAGGTACTGTTCAATCCATGCTGCAGCGTACTCCAAAACTTCTTGGGATCTTTTACATTATCGTTTAACTCTGCGATAATGACGACCTGTCCTTCCTTGGTTTCCGAGCGTGTCTTTGCTTTTTTGATTTCCTCAAAACTGAAGAGGAATTGCTCTATTTTATCGGTCACTTGCTTTTCGACCTGGAGCTCATCCGCACCCGGATAAAGTGCAAAGACTATACCTTGTCGCACGGTAATTCGCGGATCTTCGCTTCGGGGCATGGTGATCAATGCCACGATACCAACAACGACCAGTAACCCGGCAATCAGCAACGATAGCTGGCTATACTTCATCGAAGCCTCAATAATATTTATTCTGCGTTTTTTCATTTATATCTGCTTATCTAATCATTGTAAATACAAGGCAGTTCAAAGTGCTACGGTTTGGCCGTCTTTCAGCTGGCTCTGCCCTCGGATGATTACGCGGTCGCCAATGTGAAGTCCTTCAGAAACAATGATCTCATTCATCGACAAGCCATCGATTACAATTCTCTTTTTAATTGCCCTGTTTTTATCGTCTACAATAAAAACGTAGGTGAGCTCTTCCGGATCTCGTACTACGGCATCAGCGGGTACGGTCAACACGTCGCGCTTGTGATCAGTTGAGATGTTTATGTTCGCCAACATTCCGGGAAGAAGTTTTCCGTTCCCGTTTGCCAGGCGCACTTTCACTTCAAAGCTTCGTGTAGAAGCATCCGCTTGTGGGTTGAGGATGCTGATTTTTCCACTCCTTGTATCGTTGATAGCAGGAATGGTGACGGTTGCCCCCGTACCGATCGCGAGCTTACTGATTTCACTTTCTGAGACTGAGATTTTTGCATAGACCAAATCGGTCTTCACAATTGTGAAGGCCATGATACCGCTGGAAGCGATAGCACCCTTTTCAATTTCTTTTGCTGTAACAATGCCAGCGAATGGAGCGTACAGTTTCGTGTCCGTTAGTCGCTTCGCAGCAATACTCTTGTTTGCTTTCGCTTGTGACAGTGCAACCTTGGCCGTCAGATGCTCGCGGGCAGGCAAGCTCCCCTTTACATAGAGCTCATCAAGTCGGTTGAAATTATCCTGTGCTTGCTCAAGTGAGGCTTCTGCGAGAAGTACGTTGTTTTGATACTCGATGGTTTCTATTGAAGCCAGCAATTGTCCTTCCTTGACGTGTTGCCCCTCTTCCACATATACAGCCGTTACTCTTCCGGGAACCAGAAATCCCAGTGCAACCAAATTATCAGCTTCTATTGATCCACTATAGGAAAGTGTCTCCGCAATTCCATTGGCTGTTAATTGCCGTGTACTGACTTTCAACGTCGGAACAGCTACCTCGTTGTCCTCTTTTTTAGCACAACTTGCCAGCAGGATGACTGCCAGGCTTAATAAGGACAATTGTTTAAGTGCATTCATAAAAATTAGTCGTTTTGTTTTTTTTAATTGGGTATGGATACTAAACCATGTAGGGTTTAGTATATAGTGTTCGTGAGTAGGTGGTTGGATGCTGTATGAAACAGTGACCTTGTCTGGTTAACGTTGTCCTGATAGAGTCCAAGAATGTAGGCCGCTTCCTTCGCTCTGTCTACGTCCTCATCTTCAGGATGCGAGAATATATGGTAGTAGTACACGCCGTATACACCTACTTCACGATCAAGTTCCTTTGATAGCTCCATTTGTAGCAGGCTTGCAATCCTGCCCAGGGGTGATGGCGCACCCATTTTTTGAACGGGGTCATTACAGATCTGGATGAAGGTGCCACGTCTATGACGTTTCATCAATGGGAGCACAAGTCTTGCGGACATAAACCAATAGGACATGCTGTCGCATTGCATCGTGTCCCATGTGACATAATCCAGCTCGGTAAGTGGTAGGGTAGGATAGGTAGTGCAGGATAGGATAATGACCAGGTCTATTCTTCCGTAATTGGATTGAATGTGATCCGTGATCTCCTTTGATCTTTCATAGTCCATCGGGTCAGTGACCAGTGTCACTAATGAACCCGTGGAAATATCAGCTACTTCACTTTTAATTTGAAGAATGGTATCGGCATTGGATGCCGGAACAATTACCAGCGCATCACGCTGAAGTAACTGCCGAATAATAGCAATCTCCAGGGGCTGCGTAAGGCCTGCAACGATTGAAACAATGTTTTTTGATGACCTGTCCATTGTGATTGCCATCCCCCAGGATGGCAATACAAAAATGGAGTACACGTAACGTGTAAAGAATGTTGAAATGTACTTAAGTTATGTCTGAAAGTATTCGTTCTTGAGAAGGGACGGACAATTCTTCCTTTATAACAAACGTGTGTTGTTTGCTCTTGCGATATTCGGATGGTGTAAGACCCGTCTTATTCTTAAAAAACTTACTGAAGAAAAACTGATCACTGAACTGCAATAAAACAGCAACCTGTCCGATGGAGCAAACCGGATCATTGAGCAGAATCATCGCTTCCGTGATAACCATCTCGTCAATTAAGTCACCCGCTGTTTTGCCTGCCACCTCCTTCACCGTTTGTGTTAAGTATCGGGGAGTGATCGCAAGCTGGCCGGCATAAAACTGGACACTTCGTTCTTCCTTGTAACGCTTTATTAGCAGCTTCATAAAGCTCGCAGTAATATCCTGTTTGCGCGTAGGTTTTGATTTTAATTCCCGATGATGATGATAGAAAACATTTATCAATTCATAGATCACAAGGCTAAAATTGTGCTGAATAATCTCTTGTGAGAACTCATTCTTTTCGCGGGTAACGATATTGGCATAAAGCATTTTAAGAACGCCCGACAACAATGCGATCTCTTCCTTTTCCAACACCAGGTGGGTGCTCAGATTCGGCCCCAGCAACTTAAAGGCAGAAGTATATTTCTGATAGATACCTGCCTTCAATAAAAAGTCGTTTGAGAAAGAGATACATGCACTCGAGATAAATTCCGAAGAACCGGTGAATTGACAAATCGTTCCCGGTTCAATTAAAACAAATTCACCTTCGCGTATGACATGATTTACCAGATTCAGCTTTAATGACAATTCTCCTGCGCTAACCATCATTAAAAAATATTGGTCGAATCGAAATGGATAGAAAATCGGAATTGCTTTTCTTTCGTTCTCTGTAACAGTCACCTGAAGTCCATCGATCTGTCTGGGTTGACCTAGAATGATGAGTAACTCCGAAAATGTATGTGTTCGTACTGACTGGTTGTCGCCGTTTATTGGGTCCATCACCTCAGGATTAGGTTGTCAACTATAAAGGACGAGGCGGCCATGATTTTATTTTAACACCCGCTAATCATGCAAACGTTTGTAATACTACTAACTACATGGTACTCAGATGCTGATCTCAGATTTTATTCATTTGAAAATAAGTGGCCATGTCAATAGAAGACAAGTTTATATAGCCTGCCTGGCGTAGAAGCGTCACCAATTGCCCCCGATGGTAGGTAGAATGGTTAATGACATGTGCCACTGTTTCCCAAAACGGCATTTGACCTATACGACCGGTCCTTGGGTATTTGAAAATGATACTTTGCGAATAATTCCCTTCTGGAAAACTATTCACAAGCGTGCTGATATCGGCCGAGGACTTTTTCCAAATCTCAATTAGTCCATCTCTAGTGCCATTGAATTGCGCAGATAAAAATATTGGCTCGGGAATCTGCGTCCAAAGATCGACCCAATACTTCTCTGCACTAACGATATGAGTTGCCGTTTGACTGACACTATTGAAACTGCTGACGATTACTTGCTCCCATTGCTCGTCACTGATTTGACGGAGCCATTCCATGATCTTATTATCCGCCCAATGATTGTAGTTCGCTATCTGTATGAGATAATTCTTTGCCATAATCTTCTTCTTTGTTTTGATGATGGATCAAAAGTAGTGGTGAAGAAGCGGCCGGAACGATAGGTAATCGTTCAGAAAGTGTGGCTACACGTTCAAATTGATTTTGGGAAGCGCATCGTAAAACTGTGCTGTTCTTCCAAAGACGGTTGTGAGCTGTGAGTAGGTTTCGGGCAGTCTGTATCAGCTAATCTGCAACAATTTTAGCAGCCCCTTTGCCGCGGTGGTTGGGTGCAACTTCAGCGACTTTTCGTACCACGCCATGGCTTCGATTTTATCGCCGGCAAATTCCCAGGCCACGGCCAAAATACAATACATCATAGCGCGCTGCTTTACGTCAGGCACTTCCACTTCGCGGGTATGCAATTCTGCTACAGCCTTTTGCACCCGCTCGCGCGTTGCCGTGCCTGGCTCGACACCGCCCTGCCGCGCCAGCATGACTTTAAGTTCCTGCATCGCCTGACGGTAATAGGCACATTTCACTACCAGGTCTTCAATTGTATTTATGATGAGGTATTTACCAAACGCACGACCTCGTTCATAGTCCGGCAATCCCGCGCCAACGGTATCGCTTACGAGGGCCTCCATAAACAACTCCGCGCGCTTCGCGAGGATGCCACGGATGCACGTTTCCGATTGGTTGTATAAAATTATTTTGGGATCGAGACTAAGTTTCTCCTCCAGGCATTCGCAGAAGTCGGCTACAAAAACCTGCTGCATCTCCTTCACCTTGGCGGTCTGGGCGCGCAAGGCAAATACAATCGAAAAACAACAGAACAGGCTGAGCAAAAAACGAAACTTCATATGCTTAGGGAAGACAGTAATTCGAATATATCCAAATCATTTGCAATCCCCTAATGAAACCTCGTACGAACAGGCATACGATGGATAGACTGGCCGGAAGAGAAGAAGATATAGATGATATAGATGATGGCGGCGACCGCCAGGATTAGACCTAGCGTGGTGATGCCTGCTTGTAATAAAACTATAACCATCAACTTAATCTCCGAAAGTCGGCCGAACTCTCACCATTCCGACAGAAATAAAGACCAAACCATTCTCCGAATCACTCCTGAGAGGTGTGAGTCGATACGGGTAAATAATAAATTGTTAAAATGAACCGCCTTTTTGGGCTAAACAGACGGTTCGTGAAAATCAGGTGCAGAGGTATCACGGTGTTCTGCTAATGCGATCCGCTGTTTCATTAGATCGATCGCCTTGTTTACGAAAAATTCAATAATCGGCATATGCCGCGAATCATTTTCTGAATCGATGAGTGCCTGAAAATAAACCCCTCTTTCCTCCTCCCGGATGATAAAAGGAGGCAGCTGGTGCTTTAATAGGAGAAGGGTTGTCAGCCGTCCGTTTCCATCGGAAAACGGATGAATCTGTAAAAAACTGTAGTGAAAACCGGCAGTGACCGAAAGTGGATGTTTGAAATAGTCTTGCTCGGCTTCCCACGCATGTCGTTCATTCAGTTGCTGCTGAGTCTCCTCCACCAACGTTCGAACAGCCCCTTGTACCTTTGGTACTCCAAGTACATGTAATACTGGCCATTGGGACGCAACGTAAAATTATCTTCGGTTTTATAATGGCCTGCCGGAGCAAGCAAAGCATCCTGAACCTCCCACTGCGCATCATCCTTCATCAGTTCCCCATGAAGGCTTCTGATTGTCTGTTCGCTCAGGCTTGTTTCTTCAAAAGCGGAAAAAATCTTATTAAGAACATCACGGTGATTTTTGAGATCGTAGACGTCCTTCATCTTCATTCCGGTTCTTACGATATTATCTTTCAAGAATTTTATTGTCTCCCCGTAAGTCAGCGTAAGGCCTTCAATTTTTGTTGAATGATACGTGAAATTGCTTCTGATGGCTTCTTTCTCCTTTTCACCCCAGTGCGAAAAGGAGAAAGCATTGAGATATGTTTTATGAAGCCTAACGAGAAGTTGGAATTTAGCAAGCAGCTCCGTATCCATTTTTAGGAATCTGCATGTCGGGATTACTGAGTCTAATTTATAGCTTTCAAGAAATCATATCAGAATGGCAGGTCGTCCGGGTTTTCCGTGTCATGCCTGAATTTATTATAGCAACGTTCTGTGTATAATTCACCGAGTGCCCATTCAACCGCATATGGAAGCGTGTTCAATAGACCATGATAGTCAATCCAATCTTCCTCTATTAGAGTATAATCTAATTTAGCTTCATGAACTATCTTATGCCGGGTGTTAAACACATCCGCAAGAAGTTTTCTCCATTCAGGGAAATGTCCACGAAAGGTACAATACCCTATCGGCGAGTCTCCAACAAAATCAACGTATTCCGCATTATCGATACATTTTAAAAAATCACATCCTGTCAGTCGATCAAATACGAATGCTATTGATTCAATGCTTTGAAAGGAATAATGATTAGCCACAAGCGCTTCTTTCGTAACGGTCGTACCTTTAAAATAATCATAAGCGTCATTTAAAGACATTTTATCTTTCAATAGCTCGGAAAAACCATCCATCTCCCAATCTCCAGTCCTCGCAACAATTAAATCTCTAAAATAAACTTCTAATGAACTCACCATATTTACTACTGCGTTCCGCCGCGCAGCATTTTGCAAATCACCTCTGTTAGCATCGTCAAAATGAGCGGCGAGTTCAAACGCTAGCTTCATTCGTCCCCGAAAGGAGGCCAATGTTCCTGATTCCCAAATGTAGATATCTTCGTATTTTGATTGTGTCCATCCTACAATTTTACCTTCAGAGAACTTACTCATAGATTAGCGTTTTATTCCGATCTAACTTCATTCGAAAGCCAATAATAGGCCACAGGTGCACAAACTTTGCTATATCCCTTTTTAGTCTTTTGCGTTTTCGACTCGTGCGCGACAGATTGCCTTTCACTTCAGATTGAGAGAAATTTTCATTCAAACAATTAGGGTATTACAAAAGAGGCAGTCTGACACTTTGCATACTAGTATTTAACTGCAATGAGATGTGGCATAGGCTGTATCGTATGCGCATCTCAATTCCTCTTCAGTCGGACACAAAAAAGCCTTCCAATTTCAACAATTAGAAGGCTTTTTAGTAGTAGACTGTAAACTACGATTATCGAACGAAATTATAGAAATTTTACCAAATTCAAGGAATTGCCCGTTCGATTGAATCTCGTCCAGTAGATCATTTCACTGCCTCCTTTAAATAAATTCTGTACTTGTTGTTATTCGTCAATGGAAAATATGCACGCATTACTCCATTTTCGAATGTCCGAACAACTATCAACGATGCTTTATCCCTGTCTGAAAATTTCGGATGGCTGGCCATTTCAGCCTTTCCAGTATAAACGGCCTTTATTTTATTCTGCTTGCCCGACACCTCATATACTGTCACGTCTTTTCCGACGATGGACTCAATCTCTTTAAGCCGTTGCTGAACGTCGTAGCCCTTCTTAACAACAAATAACTCTGAGTCTTTAACTTTATCGACGTCCAGCAAATCCTGACAAACAACTACGCTTACGCTCAGCATTACAGCCAAGGCGGTAAACAGCATCTTCTTACACATTACTGTTGTGGTTTAGAGGTAAAAAATCGAAAATACTGAAAACAAAAAAGCAAACTCCGAAAAGTTTGCTCTTAAATCGAAAATGTAGACCGGAGTGCGTTGCATTGGTGCTTGCTGAGCCAAGATTTCTTAAGGGTTGCTGACTTGAAAAAATGACAATCTGTCATTCCGTCATAATCGAGGCTATCTCTTTAAACGCGGCTTGAAGGAAGGAATTTCTTCCGGGATATGGCGAAAATTGAATTTCGGTATCTTTTGACATGGGCGAGCTAATTGTCACTATTTTTTATGATTCAGATGATGGCGAATCCCAAATCTCTCTTGTTTTCAAACACAGTTGCTTTCAAAGAATCACTAATGATTATGCAGGATTGTCAGTATTTAGCATTCACATTTTGTCATCCAAGCAACTTTTACATTTCGTTTACATCTTTTTACAAGCGCTTTACAAAGCCGAGCACAAAGACTTGTAGGTTTGTTGGAATTGAAACTAAAATGATAAAATGATGAAATACACATCTGGTTTGCTCTTTATATTTATTTTTTGCACCTCCTGTAACGAACAAAACGAAACAAGCCTGCAAAAAGATAGCACCAACTCCGAAACTAACTTTTCTGGCGAATGGAAATCCAAAGAGTCGATAAGTATGGGCGGAAATATTGTCTGCTTATATGACGAGGGTGATCGTATGCTCTCTAAAACAATGAAAATAGCAGAACAGGCAGATTTTCTAACCATAGAAGTACCAAACCCGTCTCCTGGCGCAGTGCTGGCTACAAGCCAGGAGAAACTGGCCTTCGACGGTAAGGAAAGCGAAATTAATCATGGCCGGGGAAGAGGAAAGAAGTTTACCGTAAAGATGTCGGCTGGTGGACAAACTATGACTGTTAACTCAATTGTACGCCTGATGACTGCCGTTCCTTTTAGTATAAATACTCAGAAACAACAATTTGTTTACGTAACAGAGGTTTGGAAGTTGAGCAATGATGGCAGGACTATTTCTGTTCAGGCCAATGCAAAAATAACCTTATCCGGCGACGAGCGTTCCTGGAAGACCGTATTCGATAAAGTCCGTTAGTATTCAAAGACTTTTTTTTGAATCTCCAGATCCATGGCTTCACTTCCGTGTGTACTGGCTCCTGTGGCCCTAGGGAGATAGGACGGCCAGAAGCGTCTGTGATTGCCATGATCTTGGTGTCCTTGCCTCGCTTAGTTTTTCCACCAATATGAAGCCCCCTTTTTTGGCACTTTCAAAAGTCCCGTCTATAAAACATTCCGTGATATCTAACTAGCCACGCTCTTTGAGATCTTTGGCGATCTCCATAACACCTTATCCCAAATAAGATCATTTCTCTTAGTACTAATTCGGTTGTCGAAGTTATTTGTGAGGATTTTAACGTGGATTCCTCTAGACAGGCGTAAAAGCCACATGATGATTAAGATTCTCGCTAAGAATAATTTGGTGGCCAAACTCAAACGCGTCTATCACCGCGACATAGAGGACCTATTCGTAATCAATGGCGATCTGATCCAGGCAGCTTCGAGGAAGTTGAAGTTCTCATCGAACAGAAAGATAGTGATACTATAGCGCAGTTCGATTCCCTTCCAGTCAGGCATAAAAAAGCCTTCCAATTTTAACAATTAGAAGGCTTTTTAGTAGTAGCCCCAACAGGAATCGAACCTGCATCAAAAGTTTAGGAAACTCCTATTCTATCCATTGAACTATGGGGCCATTCCTGCCACAAACAGCCTCCATGGTCGCTGAGCAAGGGCGCAAATATAGAAATTTAGAAATTATTGCCTAGTCACCATAAGATCCTGAACCATTACACCGACTCGATCGGCCAGGGAGAAAATTCGTAACCATCCTTAAAGAAGTTCGGAAAGATCTGAATATGTCTCTCCTTTACCTTCTCAAAGAGCAACTGCTTCAGCCCATTGATATTCTCATTGCCCGTCGCCGACACAAACACCACGTGCTCAAAACCTTTCTCGCGGTAAAAACCTCTCATTTCCTCGAGGTTTACGTCAGGATTTTTTTCACGGAAGAGGTCGATTTTGTTCAGTATCAAAACCGTTGGAATATTGGCCGCGCCAATCTCTTCCAGGGTCTTGGTAACGACCTCAATCTGGTTGTCGTGGTACGGATGTGCCAGGTCTACGACGTGGAGCAGCAGGTCGGCTTCGCGCACTTCGTCGAGGGTGGATTTGAACGACTCGATCAGGTGATGGGGCAGCTTGCGAATGAACCCTACGGTGTCGGACAGCAGGAACGGGATGTTGCCAAACACTACTTTGCGTACGGTGGAGTCGACTGTAGCGAAGAGCTTGTCTTCGGCCAGTACGCCGGAGCCGGACAACAAATTCATGAGCGTTGACTTGCCGACGTTGGTATAACCCACCAGGGCTACACGCACAACGCCGCCGCGTGACTTGCGCTGGGTGGCGCGTTGTTTTTCGATCTTTTCGAGCCGCTCTTTTAAGACGGTGATCTGCTGACGGATGTTCCGACGGTCGGTCTCGATTTCCTTTTCACCCGCACCACCACGGGTACCGGTACCACCGCGCTGGCGTTCCAAGTGGGTCCACATCCGGGTGAGTCGGGGCAACAGGTATTGGTTCATGGCAAGCTCTACTTGCGTCTTGGCCTGAGCGGTCTGCGCGCGCCACAGGAAAATATCCAGGATCAACAAGCTGCGGTCGTAGATGCGCACCGTAAAATCTTCTTGCTCTTTAGGATTGAACTCACGCTCGAGGTTGCGAAGCTGCGACGGCGTGAGGTCTTCGTCGAAGATAATGTGACGTACCTGGTGCTGCATCACGAACTGCTTGAGCTCCGCCAACTTACCTTTTCCGAGAAAGGTGCGCGAGTCGGGGTGCGGCAAATTCTGCACGACCTGGTGGATGGTCTTGATGCCCGACGTCTCTGCTAGAAAAGCCAGCTCGTCAAGATGCTCCTGGGTCTCCTCCTGGGTGCGGGTGCTGCTAAGTGCTACTAAAACGGCTGTATTTTCTGCTTCCTTCATATCTTTTGCAAAAGTGAACAATTCTTAACGTATTATTTTTTAAGGTTGTTGCAAGGTTAGGTTACTTTTTCCTATTTTTGATGATACACCAACACCCGAATTCAAGCTGGAATTTCCCCACGTACAGCTGAATTTTCTACCCTTTACCGGATTCAGGATAATTTCAATTTTCTCAACCAGAGCCCAAATGAGAATTGCTATCGTCCTCAACACGTCCTGGAATATTTACAATTTCCGGATGAACTTTGTTCGCGCCCTGCTTGAAGAAGGGCATGAGGTGCACACCGTGGCACCCGAAGATGAGTACACAAATCTCCTTGTGGCCGCCGGTTGCGTGCACCACAAGGTACGGATGGACAGCCGGGGAGCGAATCCCGTGAAGGATTCCGCTCTAATTGTCGAACTGTATACGATTTACAAAAAAATCCGCCCCGACGTCATTTTACACTACACTATCAAGCCGAATGTGTACGGTACCCTGGCGGCATCCATGCTGAAAATTCCCGTCGTTAATAACGTCTGTGGCCTGGGCACGGTGTTCCTGAAGGATAACCTGGTGTCGGCTATTGCGATCGCGCTCTACAAGATCAGTTTCCGCTTTGCGCGAAAGGTCTTCTTCCAGAACCCCGACGACTTAACACTATTTGTGACCCGCAAGCTTGTGCCCGAGCGTGCCGTGGACCTGGTGCCCGGTTCGGGCATTGACCTGCGCAAGTTCCAGCCAATGGCATTCCGTCGCAATGACACTTTTACATTTTTAATGATCTCCCGCCTCATTACCGACAAGGGTGTGCTGGAGTACATTGAAGCCGTTAAGAAATTACGCGCGGCCGGAGTGAACGCCCGCTTCCAGGTACTGGGTGCAATGGACCCATTGCACAAGCGCGGCATCAAGACCGAGGTGATCCAGGAATGGATCGACCAGGGCATCATCGAATACCTGGGTACGACCGATGACGTGCGTCAGTTCATTCACGCGGCCGACTGCGTGGTGTTGCCCTCGTACCGCGAAGGTACGCCACGCACGTTGCTGGAAGCCGCCAGTTCGTCTAAGCCCATTATCGCCACGGATGTGCCGGGCTGCAACCATGTTGTGAAAAACAATTTTAATGGCCTTCTTTGCAGGCTGAAAGATGCAGACGACCTGGCTGAAAAGATGAAGGAGATGGCCGACATGGAAAGTGCCACCCTCAAGCTTTTTGGAGAAAATGGCCGGGTGAAGATGGAAACGGAGTACAGCGAGTCCGTTGTCATCGACAAGTACCTGCAGACGATCAGCGAATTCAAAAAGGCATCGTAACTGGCCATTGATTTTTCATGGAAGTAAAGCAAACCGGTATAGAAGGGTTGGTGGAAATTTTTCCTTCTGTTCTAGAAGACAGCCGCGGGTGGTTCTACGAGTTTTACCGCGAAGACCTCTTTGCCAAACACGGCATACAAGACAAGTTTGTCCAGGAGAACAAATCGTTCTCTAAAAAGGGTGTTGTACGGGGCTTGCACATGCAGGTAGCGCCACACGCCCAAACGAAGCTGGTGTCGGTATTTCAGGGCACGATCCTGGATGTGACCATTGACCTGCGCGCCGGTTCCCCGACCTTTGGCAAGGTGTATTATTGCCTGCTAGAGGCCCGTCGCAACAACATGCTGCTGGTGCCCGAAGGGTTCGCCCACGGCTTTTCGGCGCTGGAAGACGCCGTTTTCTTTTACAAATGCACGCATCATTACCACCGCGAGTCTGAAATCGGTGTACGCTGGAACGACCCCCAGCTGAATATTAACTGGCAAATAAACGACCCTATTCTGTCCGAAAAGGACCAGCATCTTCCGACACTGGAAGAGTTGTTAAGAAAATCCGTAATTTCACGATATTAAGCTGAAATTAACGCATTTTTTAACTTGAAACGAACTTCCTTTTTTCGTTCAGCGTGTGTCCTGGCGATCCTGGGCGTGTTGGCCTCTTCCTGTGCCTCTTACCGGCAGAACATCATGTTCCAGGTCGACCAAAAAGACGCCGTCAAGGCGCAGGCCGACGCTGCGGAGAAGAATTACAGTATTCAGAAAAATGATCAGCTGGCCATTGAGATCTATACCAAGAACGGCGAACGCCTGGTAGACCCCGATCGTTTTCTCGACAAAGACCGTCCCGTACAAACCACTCCGGTGGGCGTTGACGAAGTACGCAGTTACCTGGTCAACCAGGATGGCGTGGTGAAATTCCCTATGATCGATACTATTCGCCTGGAAGGGCTTACACTGCTGCAGGCAGAAGACCGGTTGCAGCAGACCTATACAAAATTCTATGCCGGCATGTATATCCGGTTAAAGTATCTGAACAAGCGTGTGGTCGTACTGGGTGCGCCGGGCGGCCAGGTAATTCCGCTGACGAATGAGAACATCCGCCTGACGGAAGTGCTGGCACTGGCAAAAGGTGTCAGCAACGATGCTAAAGCGTATAACATTCGTGTGTTGCGGGGGGAAACGGTTATGATCGCCGACCTGAGCACCTTTGCCGGGTACTTAGAGAACAACATGGTGATCCAGCCCAACGACATTATTTACGTCGAGCCCATCCGGCGGCCGTTTATTGAGGGCGTGCGTGACTATGGCCCTATCTTGAGTATCTTAACAAGCATCGCCACGTTGGTGGTCGTGATCGTCGGATTATAACCTTCACCTGTGGAACCGGTCAAACCCCATATCGCCCCCACTACCAGCCACCAGGAAGGTATCGACTTTCACAAGCTGCGGGTCATTGTGCTGAGCAACCTGTGGTGGTTGCTGCTGATCTTTGTAGCCATAAATGCGGCGGCCTATATCATGATCCGGTATACCAAAGATCTGTACGAGTCGTCGTCGGAGATCAAGCTCGACATTAAGAACGAAGCCACTGCGCTCGGCATCGAAACCTTTGTGGCCGACGACCCGCTGGCCACCGACCCTATCTCGGGCGAGATCGAGTTGATTCGCGCCAAGCTCTTCCTGAACCAGGTGCTGGACTCGCTCAACCTCGACGTAAGTTATTTCAGCAAGGGCGAGGTGCTCAACCACGAGCTTTTTACCGCCACTCCGATTCAGGTAGATTACAATCCCAAACGTACCACGGCCTATAACCAGCAGATCTTTTTTGAAAAGATCAACGACGATGAATTTTATCTGCATGTAGGCGAAGAAGGTAACAAAGTAAAAGGCACCTACGACACACCGGTTCGCTCCACTAACTTCGAGCTGGTGCTGACCAAGAATACAAGCTTTTCCACGACCGACGAAATCGATCTGTTTTTCGTCATCAACAGCCGCGATGTGCTTTTGAATTATATCACGGCAAACCTGATTGTCGAGCCGCTGAACTACTCGGCAAAAACGATCCGTGTAGCATTCAAGGACAATCAGCCCGCCAAAGCTCAGGCCATTGTACACACCGTCGACGCGATGTATCTGCGCTACAGCCACCAGCAAAAGAATCTGACCAACACACAGAAGATCGACTGGCTTAACAAAGAGCTACAGCAGATCGAAATGAAAATGGAAGGCTTTGAAGATTACTTCAAGAAGTTTACGCTGCAGAACAAAACCAACAACCTGGATCAGGACCTGGCCAAAACGATCCAGTCCATTAACACCGTTGATTCACAACGCTACGACCTGACCACGCGCATCCGCGATATAAACCGGCTGCTGGACGGCATTCAGACCCACGAGATATTTTTATCACCGACGCTCAAGCAAGCCCTACCCGACTATCTATATGAAAATCTCGACCACATTCAGGACCTAACGCAGGAGATGGAGCGTATGAAGCTGTCGTATAACGAAGTGACGTTTGCCTATCGCGAGCAGCAGCAACAGATCGACACCCGCACACGCAAGGCTTCACAGCAGCTACAAGAAATGAAGAACCAGTGGGTGATCCGGTTACAGGAGCTGAACCGGCGCAAGAGCAGCCTCGAAAATGAATTTGCCAACCTGCCCGATAAGAGCACGCAGTTCTCCAAGAACCAACGCTTCTACAAACTATACGAAGAGTTCTACCTGTCACTGATGCAGTCAAAGGCAGGCTTTGAAATTGCCCAGGCCGGTACCACCCCTGACTTTAAAATCCTTTCGCCGGCATCGCTTCCCACTACCCCCATCTCGCCCAACCGCGCGATGATTGCGGGCATCGGCCTGGTGGCCAGCCTAATGCTGATTCTCTTTGTGATCGGTGTGTTATACCTGGTCAACAACAAAATTACCGCGCAGCACGAGCTGGAAAAATTGCCGGGTGTACCGGTGCTGGGGGTGATACCCGCTTCGCGCCATACGGGCATTCAAAATTTGCACGTAGTAAATTATCCGAAATCCGTGGTCAGCGAAGCGATCCGTACGCTGCGTACCAACCTGGATTTCTTCCGGACAGAGTCGCCGCAGCGTGTCGTGGCCCTTTCGTCTACCATCTCGGGGGAAGGCAAATCGTTTGTCGCGCTGAACCTGGGTGGCGCGATTGCGATCTCGCGCAAGAAGGTAGTACTGATCGATCTCGACATGCGCAAGGCAAAGGCTAATCTGCCGATCGAGATCCCCGATCCTTCAAAAGGAATGAGCACCGTCCTGATCCGCAAGGACCGGTGGCAAGATTGCGTGCTGCATACAAACCTCGAGTACTTTGACTATATACCCTCCGGACCGATTCCCCCCAACCCGTCGGAGCTGTTGCTGAACGGCGAGTTCTCTTCGATCCTGGAAGATCTCAAAAAGCACTACGATATCATTCTGCTCGACACGCCCCCGGTGGGGCTGGTGACCGACGGGATTCAGGCCATGAAAAAAGCCGATATGTCGATCTATATTTTCCGGGCGGATTATTCGAAACGTGATTTCATCAAGAACCTGCAACGTATCATTACCATCAACCATATCACCAACGTAACCACCTTGCTCAATGCCTTGCCCATGCTCGGCGAGAACACCAACGGCTACGGCTACTATGAGGACGAGAGCGACAGCAAGATGGAGATGATCCGTACGCTCTTCAAACGTTAATACACTACTTTTCCCATACCACTGTGCTTCGCTGGTTTAAGAAAAAGGACACGCCGCCCGCAACACCACTCACCACCGACCTGCATTCGCATTTGCTGCCGGCGTTGGACGATGGTGTGCAGACCTTTGAGCAGGCCGAGCAGATCATCCGCGAGTTTCAACGCCTGGGATATACCAAGCTCATCACGTCGCCACACGTCATGAGCGACAGCTATCGCAATACCACCGACGGCATCCTCGCCCGGCTGGACGAGTTGCGCCGCTACCTGCACGAACGTGGCGTGACGATCGAGCTGCACAGTGCCGCGGAGTATTACCTGGACGCCCAGCTGATGCACATGCTGGAGAACAACATGCCGTTACTGACGCTGGGAAAAAATTACCTGCTCTTCGAAACCAACTTCCTGACGGAGCCTTTCAACATGAAGGAATTCATTTTCCTAGCTTCCGTCAAAGGCTATCGCCCGGTGCTGGCGCATCCGGAGCGATACATGTACCTGCTGCGCGACGAGGCCAAATTACAAGATTATCTCGACCGGGGCATTTTGTTCCAGGTCAACATAGGCTCCATCGCAGGCTATTACTCCCGCGACGTACAACAGGCGGCCAACCGCCTGATTGACAAAGGGTGGGTTCATTTCCTGGGCAGCGATTGCCACCATATGCAGCACGCCCAGCTGATTGCGCACGCACAAGGCATGAAGTACTTTCAAAAAGCCTTATCTTTACCGCTGCTCAATCATACACTTTAGCTAACCTCAAAATCATGATCGCTGTTACCGGGGCAAACGGACTGCTGGGTAGTTTCCTTGTGCGGAGGCTTCTGGCGCAACAGGAACCATTTGTAGCCATCGCCCGAAAAGATAGTGACAGGTCGCTGCTCGCCGACGTGGCGGACAAGATCACCTGGCGCGAAGCCGACGTGCGCGACGAAGTGGCGCTGGCCGAGGCCCTGCAGGGCGTTACACACGTGATACACGCCGCGGCGATCGTATCGTTTAGTCCGCGCTTTGCCCGAAACATGATGGACATCAACATCGAAGGCACGCGCAACGTAGTGAATATCTGCCTCGACCAGGGCATACGCCGCCTGGTACACATCAGCTCGGTGGCGGCATTGGGCCGGCAGAAGGGACAGGACCGCATTGACGAGTCCAACAAGTGGGTAAGCGACGCGGCCTCCTCACGCTATGCCGAATCCAAATATTACGCCGAGCTGGAAATTTTTCGCGGTCAGGAAGAAGGTCTTAGCACGGTGATTGTAAACCCTTCCGTCATACTCGCACCGGCCGACTGGCACAAGAGCAGCGCAAAGGTGTTTAAGTATATCTGGGATCAAAAGCCATTCTATACCGACGGGTATATAAATTATGTCGACGTACGGGATGTAGCCGCTATTGCTGTAGGACTGTTGCACCAACCCATCGAAGGAGAGCGTTTTATTGCCAACGCGGGAAACATTTCTTTCGAAAATTTATTCCAAAAAATCGCGGCGAATTTTAACAAAAAAGCACCTTCTGTCAAACTGAACAAACCGCTGTTAAACGTTGTTGCATGGGTGGAAGGTTTCCGTTCATTCCTGACGGGCTCAGAGCCCCTCATTACCCGCGAAACAGCCCGTAAAGCAGGCACAAAATTTTTATTTGAGAATGACAAGATTCGCAAAACTTTGTCGTTTGAATTTCAACCGATTGATGCCAGTCTGCAATGGTGCTGCCAATATTACATGACCAAAACGGCGGGCAAAAAATCGGGTGAAAGGTCGTAGCTTTACCGCATAAATTATCTACTTTAGGACAAACCTTTAGTCCATGCCGAGAGAATACCGCAAACGAGAAGAAGAAGGAAATGAGCTCATTAGGCGATTTGAAGAACACCTCCGTAAGAAAAAGGCAGCATTTTTCGACTTGGACGCCTACGAACAGATCATTGACTTCTACATGTTCAGAGGCAAGCATAACAAAGCTCTGCAAGCTGTAAACCAGGCCATTAGTCAATATCCGTTTTCAACCGAGCTGATCACGATCAAAGCTCAGATCCTCTCGAACTTAGAAGAGTACGATGAAGCCCTGGAGTTGCTGGAAGAGGCACATGCCCTTCAACCCAACGACCCAGACATATTTTTGACCATTGGCTCGGTATTATCGCTACAGGGAAAACACAATGAAGCGATTGAATACTACGAGCAGGCCCTGTTGTTTGCCGACGACAAAGACGAAGTATACTATAACATCGGTCTTGCCTACCAGAGTATGGAAAATTATACCCTGGCGATCGAGGTCTATAAAAAAGCCATCGAGCTCAACATCAACCACGACGGCGCGCTATACGAGCTGGCCTTCTGCCTCGACGTAACGGGACAGCTGGAAAGCAGCATTGAATATTACCAGAAGTTTATCGACGAAGACCCGTACTCGGCACCCGCCTGGTATAACCTGGGTATCGTGTATAACAAGCTGGAAAAATACCAGGAGGCGATGCATGCTTACGACTATGCCATCACTATCGACGACGCCTTTGCCTCGGCCTATTTCAACATGGGTAACACCCATATGAACCTGGGCGAGTACACCAAGGCGCTGGACGCCTTTCGCAAGACCATCGAGCTGGAAGGTCCCAGCCCCGAAGTATACTGCTGCCTGGCGGCCGCCTACGAAAGCCTGGAGCAATACGACCTGGGCCTGAAGTACTTCCAGAAGGCTGCCAAGCTGGACCCCTTGTATGACGAGGCCTGGTTCGGCGCCGGTGCCTGCCTGGAAAAACAGGAAAAATGGTACCAGGCCCTGCATTTCTACAACAAAGCACTCAAAATTCACCCGGAAAATCCCGAATACTGGAAGTCCGTTGCCCACGCCGAATTTAAAGTCGGCAATACCGTTTCGAGCATTGACGCCTACGAAGAGTCTGCCAAGCTCGATCCCCAGGACAAGGAGATCTGGCTAAACTGGTCGTTTATTTACTTTGAGCAGGGCGACCTGAACAAGGCTATCGACACATTATTAGTCGGTTTTGGCGACATTCCGGCCGATGCCGAACTTTTCTACCGCATGACGGTGTACCTCATCGAAGCAGGCCGTTTTAAGGAAGCCTTTAATTATTTGGAAAATGCCTTAATTTTGGACTTCGATGGACACACTGCGCTGTTTGACTTCTTCCCCAAACTGGAAACTCAAAAGGCGCTGTACAAGATCGTCGAGCAGTTTAGAAAAGAAAACAATTAATGAATTACGACCTTAAAAACCTGCCTGAGCGTACCACAAAGCCCAGGCAATACGGCTTTACTATGGCCATGGACAAAGGCCTGAGTATCCGTGAAGCCGAAGATTTTGTCAGTATGTGTGCCGACCACGTAGATATCGTGAAACTCGGGTGGGCTACTTCCTTCGTCACACCTCGCCTGACAGACAAACTGAAAGTTTTTAAGGAAGCCGGCCTTCCCACCTATTTCGGGGGAACACTGTTCGAAGCATTCGTAATCCGTGACCAATTTGACGACTATCGTCGTCTGCTGGATAAATTCGACATGTCATTTGCCGAGGTTTCCGATGGTTCTATCGACCTGGACCACGACAAAAAATGCGACTACATCGCCAAACTTTCCGAGCAAGTGACAGTCTTGTCCGAAGTTGGTTCGAAAGACGCAGATAAGATCATCCCGCCCTATATGTGGATCGACCTCATGCAGAAGGAGCTCGATGCCGGCGCATGGAAAGTAATTGGCGAAGCCCGCGAAGGCGGCAACGTAGGCCTTTTCCGCTCCACCGGTGAAGTTCGCTCTGGCCTTGTACAAGAGATCCTCACCAAAATTCCCTTCGAAAAGATCATTTGGGAAGCCCCCCAGAAGGCACAACAGGTCTGGTTCATCAAGTTGCTGGGTGCCAATGTCAACCTGGGCAACATCGCGCCAGAAGAGGTAATACCGCTGGAAACCATTCGCCTCGGCCTGCGCGGAGATACCTTCCTCCATTTCCTCGGCATCGAGAAAAAAAACACCAACACGGCGCCGCCGTTCGAAATCGACTAAGCGGAGAGTATTGAAGAAACCCCTGGATTATATTATCCTGTTTGGTAAGGGATTAACCATGGCGGCGGTGGACATCATTCCGGGAATATCCGGAGGCACGGTGGCGTTCATGGGCGGCATACACGAGCGCCTGGTCCGTGCACTGCGGGCCATCGATCGCGAAGCCTTCGAGCTGATCGGCCATAAACGCTTTGCGGACTGCTGGGCCAAGATCGACGGTAATTTCCTCGCCACGTGGGCTGTCGCAGTCTTTTTCGGTCTGTTGATCCTATCGCGCGGCATGATCCATTTGCTGGGCCGCTACCCTATTCCGCTTTTTTCATTCTTTTTTGGCGTGATCCTGATGGCCGCCCCACTCGCCCTGCGCCGTATCCGGAAATGGAGCCTTTCTACGGTGCTCTTTTTCCTGTTTGGCGCGGCCGCGACATTTGGCCTCACGCTGTTTCCGCCCCTTCATACCTCGAATACATTTTTATGGGCCTTTGTAGCCGGCCTGGCCGGTGCGATGGGCATGTTACTACCCGGACTGTCGGGTGGATTTTTTCTGGTGCTCATCGGTAAATACCAGCTGATGGTATGGGCCTTCGGCCAAATGAGCCTGCCCGTGCTGAGTCTTTTTGCCGCCGGCAGCGCCATCAGTTTGCTGGGCGTGGCAAGATTTTTAAGCTGGATAATAGACAATTATCTCAGCACTACAGTAGCTTTACTTGCTGGCTTCATGCTGGGATCACTCAATAAAGTGTGGCCCTGGCGCGAAGTGCAAGAATATGTTATCACTGGCAAAGGTGAGCAAATACCCGTTGCAGACAGAAGTATCTTACCATGGAATTATCTGGTAACGACCGGTAAAGACCCTCAGGTGTTCCAGGCTATGTTGATGATGGCCTTGGGGGTATTTATGATGGTTTTAATTGAAAGAATTGCAGCAGGACTAAAAACAACAATCTGAACATGGAAAAAGTATTCGGACTAATCGGAGCCACCGTTAGCCACTCATTCTCAAAATCTTATTTTGACGAGAAATTTTTTCGCGAAGGCCTCCGCGATTATCACTATGAATTGTTTCCGCTCGAAGACATCAACGCCCTGGAGGCGCTTTTGAAAGATACCCGTGGCCTTACCGGCCTGAATGTAACGATTCCGTACAAAGAGCAAGTCATGAAGTACCTCGACGAGGTCGATGGCTTTGCCAAACAGATTGGCGCCGTAAACGTGATCAAGATCCAGGACGGCAAGCTGAAAGGCTTTAACACGGACTCTGACGCATTCTTTGAAACCATCGAAAAGTGGCTGCCCACCGATAAACAATTTAACGCCGTGATCCTCGGCACCGGCGGTTCTTCCAAGGCTGTACAAGAAGCCCTGAAAAAGCTGAAGGTTTCCTTCCAGGTCGTATCGCGCGAATCCCGGAAAGGTGTTATTACCTATGAAGACTTGCAAAAGGATCCGTCCATCCTGCAACAATCCAAGTTGATCGTCAATACCACACCCCTGGGCATGAGTCCGAAGACAGAAGCTGTGCCTCCCGTTGATTTTGAACAGATTGGAGCCGATCATTATGTATACGACCTGATCTATAATCCGGCGCGTACGTTGTTTCTGCAAAAAGCAGAGATGCGCAACGCCACCATTAAGAATGGCCTGGAGATGCTGCACATACAGGCCGAAAAGTCCTGGACGATCTGGAATAACTGATCTGGCATACTCGCTGAATATAAAGGCCCTTGTCCAACCGGCAAGGGCTTTTTTTATTCAGCTTTACAACGGACGCAAAGCGCCGGTGTGTCCGCAATGAAACTATTTCTCCTCCAATGCGATTAACAACAAAGGGATTTTCAGAAAACATTAACTTCCGGCATGGATTTCAAACTCACCAGTCAATATGTGCCTACCGGCGATCAGCCGGGGGCTATCAAGCAGTTGGTTAAAGGCGTAAACGAAGGCGAGGCACATCAGACCCTCCTCGGAGTGACGGGATCTGGTAAGACGTTTACGATGGCGAATGTCATTGCCCAAACAAACCGGCCCACGCTGGTGCTGAGCCACAACAAAACACTGGCGGCACAGTTGTACGGCGAGTTCAAGCAGTTCTTTCCGGAAAACGCCGTGGAGTACTTCATCTCCTACTACGATTATTATCAGCCGGAGGCGTTTATTCCTTCGTCCAATGTGTATATCGAAAAAGATCTCTCCATTAACGAAGAGATTGAGAAGCTGCGCCTGAGCGCAACGTCAGCACTACTCACCGGCCGGCGCGATGTAATTGTGGTGGCGTCGGTGTCGTGCATTTACGGTATCGGAAACCCCGATGAGTTTGGGAAGAACGTCATCAAGCTCAAAGCAGGCGAAGTCATCGCACGTAACAAGTTGCTGTTTGGCCTTGTCGACATTTTATACCACCGCACCGAGGCCGAGTTTAAACGCGGCACCTTCCGCGTGAAGGGCGACACCGTGGACGTGTTCCTGGCATACGCCGATTATGCCATTCGCGTTTACTTCTGGGGTGATGAGATCGAATCGATCCAGCGCATCGATCCCGACACCGGCAAAAAGTTATCCGACGAACCTGTCGTTACCATCTTCCCCGCCAACCTGTTCGTGACCGGCAAGTCGGTACTGCACCAGGCTATGCGCGAGATTCAAGACGACATGGTAGCACAGGTAAAGCTGTTTGAAACAGACACGCGCTTCCTGGAGTCCAAGCGCCTAAAAGAGCGCACTGAGTTCGACCTCGAGATGATGCGCGAGCTGGGCTACTGCTCAGGCATTGAGAACTACTCGCGTTACTTCGACCGTCGTGCCCCGGGCGCACGCCCCTTCTGTCTGATCGATTACTTCCCGGATGATTTCCTGCTGGTAATTGACGAAAGTCACGTAACCGTACCGCAGGTTCGCGCCATGTGGGGCGGTGACCGGTCACGCAAAGTGAACCTGGTGGACTACGGCTTCCGCCTGCCGTCGGCACTCGACAACCGTCCCCTGACGTTTAACGAGTTTGAGGCGCTCATGAACCAGGTGGTGTATGTCAGCGCGACGCCCGCCGAATATGAGCTACGCAAATCAGAAGGCGTGGTGGTGGAACAGATCATTCGTCCGACGGGCCTGCTCGATCCGGAGATTGATGTGCGCCCGAGCAAGAACCAGATCGACGACCTCCTCGAAGAGATTGACGAGCGCGTGAAAAAAAACGAGCGCGTGCTGGTAACGACACTCACCAAACGCATGGCCGAGGAGTTGACCAAATACATGGATCGTGTCGGCATCAAGTGCCGCTATATCCACTCCGAAGTACACACGCTCGAGCGTGTGGAGCTGCTCCGCGAGCTGCGCCTGGGAGTGTACGATGTACTGGTCGGCGTCAACCTGTTGCGGGAAGGTCTTGACCTGCCCGAGGTCTCACTCGTTGCCATTCTCGATGCCGACAAAGAAGGCTTCCTCCGCAACCAGCGCTCGCTGGTACAGACCATCGGCCGCGCCGCGCGGAACGCCGGCGGCCGCGTAATCATGTATGCCGATAAAGTGACGGAGTCGATGCAGCTTGCGATTGAGGAGACAAATCGTCGTCGTTTGAAGCAGCAGGAGTATAATAAAATCCACGGCATTGTGCCGACGACGGTGATTAAATCAAAAGAGGCTATTCTCGGCCAAACCAAAGTGGCCGACTCGAAAAAATCTACGCGGAATTATTACGTGGAGGACGAGGAAGCAACCCTGGCAGCAGACCCCGTGGTAGCATACCTCAGCAAAGATGAATTGACAAAGATGGCCGACCGTACGCGCAAAGCCATGGAGAAAGCAGCAAAAGAGCTCGAGTTCATCGAAGCTGCCAAGCTACGCGACGAGTATATGGCCATTCAGAAACTGCTGGAGGACAGGAAAGCTTAACGGGAAGACACGAATGTTATAGATCAAGCCTCCAAATCCATATTATAAAAACCACCGCGGTTCTCCTTCCGCTCCTGCGATTGCTTGGTAATAAGAAACCCGATCGTGATTAAATTACGCAGCTCGCATAGCTGAGGCGACAACACAGCCTTTTCGTACAGCAGCTCCGTCTCATGATAGAGAATATCAAGCCGCTTCCGCGCGCGCTCCAACCGCACATTCGAACGTACAATAGCAACGTAATCGCTCATCAGGTCGCGCAGCTCCTTGCGTGTGTGGGTGATCAGAATCTGCTCGCGCGGAACAATCGTACCCTCTGCATTCCACTCCGGAATGCTTTCGTGCATCGGTATCTCATCCAGCTTCTCCGACACGTCAAGGAAACAACGGTGCGCATACACCAACGCTTCCAACAGTGAATTAGAAGCTAACCGATTCGCACCGTGCAGGCCGGTGCACGAGCACTCGCCGCAAGCGTACAAATTAGTAATGGACGTACGACCAAAGAGGTCTACCTCTATACCACCACAGAGGTAGTGCGCCGCCGGCACCACCGGTATCATCTGCCGGGTGATGTCGATGCCTTTCGCCAGACACTTTTCGTAAATGTTGGGAAAGTGGGTCATAAAATCATCCATGGAAAAATGCGTGCAATCCAGGTACACAAACTCGTCGCCGCGGGTAATCAGCTCGTGGTCGATGGCTTTGGCGACAATATCGCGTGAGGCCATCTCGCCCCGGTCGTCGTATTTGAACATAAACCGCTCACCGTCTTTGGTGCGCAGGTATGCGCCGTGGCCGCGCGTTGCCTCGGTAATGAGGAAAGACGGATTTTCATCCTGCGCATAAAATGCAGTGGGATGGAACTGCACAAACTCCATGTCCTTCACCTTGGCCATGGCGCGATACGCCATCGCGATCCCGTCGCCGGTGGCGATGATCGGGTTCGTGGTGGTGCGGTATATTTGGCCGGCACCGCCCGTGGCAAGCAGCGTAACCTTGGATACATATTTCTCGACGCGGGCAGTGCGCTGGTCCATGACGTAGGCGCCATAGCACGCAATGCCCGGCTCGGGCTGCGAGATCTTGTGACTGAAATGGTGTTCCGTGATCAGGTCGATCGAGAAGTGGTGCGACAGCAGCGTGATGTTGGGTTGCTGCGCAACAGCGCGCAGCAGGCCTTGTTCGATCTGCCAGCCGGTAATGTCCTTGAAGTGTATAATACGATTGACCGTGTGTCCGCCTTCGCGCCCCAGTGCCAGGTTACCCGAGGCATCCTGGTCGAACTCAATGCCCCACTGCATGATCTCTTCCAGGCGGTCGGGGCCTTCTTTTACCACCATCTCTACCACCTCGCGGTTGCTGAGGCCGTCGCCGGCACGCATGGTATCTTCAATGTGTTTTTCAAACGAGTCCGTCAGCTCGTCCAGCACCACGGCAATGCCGCCCTGGGCGTACTTGGTATTCGACTCGCTGTCGTCGGCCTTGGTAATGACAGTTATGTTTTGCTGGGGAAAACGCTTGGCGGTTTTGATAGCAAAAGACAGTCCGGCAATGCCGGAGCCGATAATAAGTACGTCCGTTTTAGGCATGGTTAGCTTTTAGAGATTTCGAGCATGCGCTGGATGGGCACCAACGCCTTCAGCCGGATATCTTCCGGCACCTGTATTTCGGGCAGCTCGTATTTCAGGCAGAGGTAAAGTTTCTCCAGGGTATTCATGCGCATGAACGCACACTCGCTGCACGCGCAGGTGTTATCCTCATGGCTAGGCGCCGGGATCAGGTCCTTGCCGGGCACTTCCTTCGCCATCTGGTGCAGTATGCCCGCTTCGGTGGCGATGATAAATTCCTGTGCGGGGTCGTTCTTCACGAAGTTGATCATGCCGGTGGTCGACCCGATATAGTGGGCCACCTTTAGAATGTGCTCTTCCGACTCCGGGTGTGCTACAATGCGCGCGTGCGGATGTTGCTTGGCGAGGTCCAGCAGCTTGTCGATGGCGAACGCCTCGTGCACGATGCACGCACCTTCCCACAACAACATGTCGCGGCCGGTCTTCTTGATCAGGTAACGGCCCAGGTTTTTGTCGGGCGCGAAGATGATAGGGGTATCTTTTGGAATGGAGTTGACGATCTTCTCCGCGTTGGCCGATGTACAGATGATATCGCTCATGGCCTTGATCTCGGCAGAGCAGTTGATATATGTTACCACGACGTGGTCGGGGTGCTGTGCGCGAAAAGCGCGAAAGGCATTGGGCTCTGCCGACTCGGCCAGAGAGCAACCCGCATTCAAATCGGGCAGTACTACTTTCTTATTGGGGTTCAGAATCTTGGCAGTCTCACCCATAAAATGCACACCGGCAAAGACGATCAGATCTGCCTGGGTGGCGGCAGCCTGCTGCGAAAGCCCGAGACTGTCGCCCACATAGTCTGCAATATCCTGAATGGCTCCCTCCTGGTAGTAGTGGGCCAGGATCACAGCATTCTTTTCCTTGCGCAAGCGGTTTATCTCCGCTACGACGTCCACATCCTTTCCTACGGGGATATTCAGAAATCCCTTTTTCGGAAGCGCCTCAACCACGGCTGCGGGTAGTGTCTCTGTTATCATTTCAATTGTGTGAATAGTACGCGAAATTAACGTTTAATGAATAATGGCGGGAATAATCCGTCACGAGCGGTTTGAATTTAATCGTTCCAACACCCTGTCCGTGTGCTCCCCCAGTGCCGGCGGGGCCGTCATGCGGATGGTGCTACGGTCTACAAACGATAGCGTGGCGGCTACATTCCGCACGCCGGCCAGTGTTCCCTCCCGCAGGAGCAATTCCTGTGCTGCGGGCACTTCAAAGACCTGCCGCAGCGTGTGAATAAATCCGGCAGGGATCTTCCATTGATTTATCTGCATCATCAGTGCCTGCGCTGTACGCAAGCCTATTTGTGCCTGCAAAACAGAATTTAAGGTCAAACGGTTCTGCACACGCGCGGTATTGTCACGGTAGCGCGAATCATCCGCCAGCGCAGCAATGTCCAGCACCTGGCAGAGGTCGCGGAACTGCCGGTCGCTGCCCACGGCCATTAAAATCTCTTCGCCGTCGGCCGTCTTATACACATCGCCGTACGGGGCAATGTTGGGATGCGCTGAACCCTGCTTCTGCGGCAGCTTGCCCGCTACCAGCCAGTTGGTTGCCTGATTCACCAGCGATGACACAGCCGCCTGCCACAACGATACTTCTACCAGCGCGCCCTGCCCGGTGCGATACCGGTTCAACAAGGCCAACAGCAATCCTTCCTTGAGATGATGCGCGGCCAGCACGTCAACGAGGGCTACCGGCATCTTGAGCGACGGGCCGCCGGGCTCACCATTCATGTACATAAAGCCTGCTTCGGCTTGCAGTACAGCGTCGTAGCCTACGCGCGGGTCGGTAGCACCATAGCCGGTGATCTGGCCGTAGATCAATCGCGGATAGCGCTGTGACAAGGTGGCATAATCCACCCCGAGCTTTTCGGCATCGCCGGGTTTGTAGCTCGCGATCACGATGTCGGCTTCGCGCAGAAGGCCGTCGACCACCTGCCGGTCGCGGGCCTGTGTCAGGTCGAGCGCGACGGACTGTTTGCCCCAGTTGGCGGAGCAGAAGTAGGCGGAGCGGTCGTCAGTCGCTTCACCCGCGGCTTTCCAGGTGCGGGTCACATCGCCGCCCTGGCGGGGATTTTCGACTTTCACGACGGTGGCGCCCAGCTCGGCAAAAAATTGACCCACGCTGGGGCCTGCCAGCACGGAGGCCAGCTCGACGATCTTTAGATCCTGAAACATACGTTTGAGTGCTCCATTTTGCATCCAAAAATCCCACTTATTGGCGAATTCTAAATCATTTGTAGCATTTTTGTGTTTTCCCAAGCATGACCACGTCCATGAAAAAGCTCCTTGCCGTCGCTCCATTGCTCGTTTCCCTGGCCGCCTGCACGCCACCGTCACATTCACCCGCTACGCTCAAGACCGGCGCCTGGCGCGCTACGCTCGAGCTGCAAGGACAGCAGTTGCCCTTTAACTTCGAGGTAGTAAGCAACAAAAAAGGCGGCGTCGACGCCTATCTGCGCAACGCTGACGAGCGCTTACTGCTGGACGAAATCACCGTCGCGAACGACTCCGTCGACATCGCTCTGCACATCTTCGATGCCAACATCAAAGCCCGCATCACAGGCGACACGCTGCGCGGCGAATTCGTCAAAAACTACGACAAGAACTCGCGCGTACCGTTCGTGGCCGTCTATGGGCAGACGCATCGTTTTGAGAAAGGCAAAGACCCCAACAACGTACCCGACTTTAGCGGCAAGTATAG
Organism: Dawidia cretensis; assembly: GCF_018598175.1. Classification (GTDB taxonomy): domain Bacteria; phylum Bacteroidota; class Bacteroidia; order Cytophagales; family Cyclobacteriaceae; genus Ohtaekwangia; species Ohtaekwangia cretensis. The sequence continues at coordinate 22,548 of NZ_JAHESE010000021.1, read as the reverse complement.
CGTCACGTTTGTAAACGACACCGACACGACCCTCGCCGTAGGTATATTTCACCAGCAAGGCGACAGTGCCACCGGCACCTTCCTCACCCCCACGGGCGACTACCGCTACCTGGAAGGCAACGTAGCGGACGGTCAACTGCAGCTCAGCACCTTCGACGGCAACCACGCCTATATCTTCCGCGCCACGAAGAAGGAAGACGGCGCACTAAACGGCGAGTACATTTCCGGTAAGACGTGGAACGAACGCTGGGAAGCGCAGAAGAATGAGCAGGCTGCACTGCCCGATCCCGAGTCGCTCACCTTCCTGAAACCGGGCTATGAAAAAATTGAATTCAGCTTCCCCGACGTGAACGGCAAGAAGATCAGCCTCGACGACGAGAAGTATAAAAACAAAGTCGTCATTCTACAAATGTTTGGCACCTGGTGTCCCAACTGCATGGACGAGACAAAATTTCTCGTGCCGTGGTATAACGAAAATCACCCGCGCGGTGTGGAGATCATCGGCCTGGCGTATGAGCGCAAGCCGGATTTTGACTATGCCAGCAATCGCGTAAAAAAGATGATTGCGAAGTATGATGTGAAATACGATTTTGCTATAGCCGGTACGAACGATAAGGTCAAAGCGGCCGAAACACTGCCGATGCTGAATAAGGTCGTGGCGTTTCCAACGACGATCTTTATCGGCCGCGACGGCAAGGTAAAGAAGATCCATACTGGCTACTCCGGTCCCGGCACGGGCATTTATTACGAGCAAGGCATTCAGAAGTTTAATGAAACAGTGAATGAACTTTTGCGCGAGAATTTGACTTCTTCCAGGTAATAGTCCTTTCGGGGACGTATCCTTTTATTTCCATGAAAAAGCGTGTTGTTGTCGGTTTGTCGGGTGGGGTAGATTCCAGTGTTGCCGCGTATTTGCTCCTGCAGCAGGGATATGAAGTGATTGGCATGTTCATGAAGAACTGGCATGACGACTCCGTCACGATCAGTGACGAGTGTCCCTGGATTGACGACAGCAACGACGCCATGATCGTGGCGCAGCATCTCGGCATACCGTTTCAGGCCATCGACCTGAGCGAGCAATACAAGGCCCGCATCGTGGACTATATGTTCAACGAATACCAGCGCGGCCGCACCCCCAACCCGGACGTGCTTTGCAACCGCGAGATCAAGTTCGACGTATTCCTGAACGCGGCGCTCAAGCTCGGCGCCGACTTTGTCGCCACGGGTCACTACTGCCGGCGCGGGGTGGCCGAAGCAAACGGCCATACAACGTACCAGTTACTGGCCGGAAAGGATCCGAACAAAGACCAAAGCTATTTTCTGTGTCAGTTGACACAAGAACAACTGTCGCGCTCGCTCTTTCCCATCGGCGAGTTACTGAAGCCCGAAGTGCGTGCCATGGCGAAAGAAGCCGGTTTGGTAACGGCGGATAAAAAGGACTCGCAAGGATTATGCTTTGTGGGTAAAGTGCACCTGCCCGAATTCCTGCAACAACGATTGGGGCCCAGGAAAGGCAAGGTGGTGAATATACCGGCGGAGGCTACCTCCTTCCGGAATGGCTATGCGCACGACGACCTCGTGGCCCTGACCACGCCGTATACCATGGCGCCCGAAGCCGGCAACGTGGTGGGCGATCACAACGGTGCGCATTATTATACCATCGGCCAGCGCAAGGGGCTTAACATCGGCGGCTTTCCCGAACCTTTGTTTGTCATCGGCACCGACACCGATAAAAATATTATCTATACCGGCATGGGCGAAGATCACCCCGGTCTATACCGCCAGGGACTCTTTGTACCCAATGCCGACGAGCATTGGATACGTCCCGATCTGCAATTGGCTGTCGGCGAATCGCGCGACTATATGGCGCGTATACGTTACCGTCAGCCCCTGGCGAAGTGTACCCTGTACAAGCGTGCGGAAGGGCTGTATGTTATTTTTGAAAAACCAACAAAAAGCATTACCCCGGGTCAATTCGTAGCCTGGTATGAAGACGAAGAGCTGATCGGCTCGGGCGTTATCAACGCATAAGCATCTCGTGAGTAGCAGGTAAAGTATCGTTTGCGTAATAAAAAACGCATAAACGCAAAGATGCTATAGAGGGTTGCACCATTGATCAATCTACCGGAAAACCGTGAGAACGGCCTCACCCTTTCAGGTAATATTTCGATAGAATCGCTACATTTTCATGTGGCGAACACTTCTTTATTGGCACGTTTTTCTAATTTCGCGAAGAAACAAAACTCACTTTATGAAAAAAGAAACTCGTTTACTGGCACTACTGGCCATATTAGTAGCTTCCTTCTCGTACCAGGGAGCCAGCGCACAAGCAGAACTTGACAAAGGCAACCTCCTCCTGAACGCAGGTGTTGGCTTCGGCTATTATTATGCCGGTGGTGTATCACTAAACATAAATGCAGAATATTCAGTTACTCCTGAACTCGGGATTGGTGGCTACTTTGCATACACCCACTGGGAGAATGACTGGGGCTATGCTGGCAACCGCTACGACATCGGTTATAATTTCATCGATATCGGCGCACGTGCCTCGTATCACTTCGCAAAGCTTTTTGGTGTGACCAACCCCAATTTCGACCCTTATGCTGGTGCATTCCTGGGCTTTGTAAGCTCCAGCAACGACTATGATGGCGCTGGCTACGACGATGACGACTATGACGGCGGCCTCCGCACGGGTATCCACGCGGGTGCACGTTACTACTTCGCTCCCAACTTCGCCGGCTACGGCGAGCTCGGCATCGGCCTCTCCCCGCTCGTACTGGGTGTAACGCTGAAACTGTAATACAACGGTTAAAGTACACGACATAAAAAAGGCCGTCTCTTTCCAGGGACGGCCTTTTCTTTTGGTAAGAACCGGTTAATGATCCTTAAATCCGCTAACGCCCCCCGACACAATAAACTTCATCGCCACGGGTCCGGATATATTTAACGGCTTGATATTCTCCCTGGGTACAAAGTAATGATACCCCGAAAAGGCATACGAATGTGGAAAATATACCACTACCATGTCATCTAACCCCAACTCGCTCAAATCGTTTTGCGTGATAAACCCGATCTGATACAAATTATTATCTTTATTGATCCGCACGAGCACCGGCTTATTAAATTTCTTCTTGTCGCCCACAAACGCCCCCAGCAAATCTTTCACCGCCGAGTAAATAAGTTTCACCAGCGGAATCTTATTCATGCCGTGGTCAAGCCAATCGCTCAGGGTCTTGAAGGCGAAGTTGGTCGTGAGGTAGCCAAAGCCGGTAATGGCGACGAGGATGATGGCAAAGCCGAGACCGGGGTACGGCAGCATGAGCAGGCTGTCGAGCCAGCTAAAAGATATAAAGATGAAATAGGCCGTGGCCACCAACGGGACAATAAAGACCGTCCCACTGAAAAAGTAGCGGATGATGCGTCGAAAAGTATTATCCATGGATACAGTATTACGAGGCCGCCCAGCCGAAACAGTGTGAGAGCGAGAGCGGAAGTGAAAGCGCCGGGCGTTTGTCGTGAGTATTAGACTAGTTGCTTCGCGTGCGTGTGTGTTGATACCGGCGTCAGAATTTTGGTGACCGCCAGTCGCACCGCTTCGTCTACCTGCTCGTCGATGCTGACATACGTGGTATCGATCACGGTGGCATCGTCTGCTTTACGCAACGGGCTTTCGGCGCGCGTGGTGTCCAGCAGGTCGCGTTGTTCGATGTTTTCGATCACTTTGTCCAACTCGACCAGTTGCCCTTTCTCCATCAGCTCCTGCTGGCGGCGTGTGGCACGCACCAGCATATCGGCGGTCATAAACAGCTTCAGCTCGGCATTCGGAAACACCACCGTGCCGATGTCGCGACCGTCCATCACCACACCACGTTCCTTGCCCATGCGGCGTTGCTGCTCCACCATGGCTGTCCGCACCTCTTTCAGTGCGCTGACCTGGCTTACGTTGTTGGAGATCTTCATCTTTCGAATCTCTTTCTCCACGCTCAGTCCGTTCAGGTAAGTCTCCGACACGTTGTGCGCGTTGACTTTGAACGATACATGTATTTGCTCCAGCGCACGGGCAATCTCTTTCGGGTTGGTAAGCGAGATATGGTGTTCGAGAAAATAGACCGTTACGGCCCGGTACATGGCGCCGGTGTCGATATACTTATAGCCCAGGATAGCGGCCACCAGCTTAGCCGTAGTGCTTTTACCACAGGCAGAGTATCCGTCTATAGCAATGACTATTTTTCGTAAGTTCATCAGCAGTCTTTGTGAGGACAAGGAATGGGTCTACCAGGCTTCAATTTCTTGTTCTTATGCGACGAAGCGCAGCCGTCGGCCAGTAAAACCACCGCCGATACGAGGATCGCTACTTTCAATAGTCTGATGCTCAAAATAAATCCCTTTTTGATTGACATGTAAAAATAGAAAATTCGGCGGGTTATTCCGAAAATCAACCGCAATCTCCGTCCAAACGTCCATCGTTTTCGTTATTGTTTAGTAAGTTGGACAAAATTGCTACCTGTATGACGGAAAATAACCAAGAGGGCCAGGGCCAAAATGAAAAGGCCTTCAAGAATTTTGGCAAGCGCGTAGATGAATTCCTGGTCGAATTCGAAGAGGCCGGTGAAAGACTCAAAAAGGAATTTGAAGGGAAGTTTGAAGAGCTGCGGGTGTCGGCGGAAAAGCTCAAGAAAGAAGCCGAGAGCAACGACCGTTGGAAGGACGTGGAGCAAAGCTTGAAGCGTGCCGGCGACGAGCTGGGCAACGCCTTTAAGGCCGCCTTTAACAACAACAAGAAAAGCTAAAAGAAAGGCTTGCCCATCGGCAAGCCTTTTGTATTTCGTCCCGCCTTTAAATCTTCACGGACTTCCACCGTCCGCGCCGGAATACCAAAATAGCCGCGACGGCAATAGCCGATTCAGCAATCGAAATGGCTGAATACACACCTATTGGCCCTGTGTGCAACACGTTGGCCATCACATAAGCAAACGGAATTTGAAATGCCCAGAATCCTATCAGGTTAATGATGATCGGTGTACGGGTGTCGCCTGCCCCATTGAAAGATTGATTAATGACCATGCCATACGCGTAAAAGATGTAGCCCAGCGACACGACCTTCAGACACAGTATACCACTGCGCAACACTTCGACATCGGTGGTGAAAAAACCGAGAATGTTATCGGCGAGTATAAAAAACACGATCGTCACCACGCCCAGAAAGATCATATTCAGAAATGCTGCCCGCCAGGCTGACTGCTCGGCACGGTCAGGACGACCAGCCCCGAGGTTCTGCCCCACCAACGTGGCGGCGGCATTCGCCATACCCCAGGCAGGCAAAATAGCAAATATGATTACCCGCATGGCAAGCGTATATCCTGCAAACGTCGCACTACCAAACGTATTGACAAGACGTGACAAAAACATCCAGCTGGTGGCCCCTATCAGGAACTGGCCAATGCTGCCAACGGATAAATTCAACAGCCGTCCAATGATATCAAGCCGCAGGACCATGTTGGCACGATTTAGCTTCATGACACTCTTTCCATTCAATAGGTGATATAATTGGAAGAGCACGCCACAACCTCGGCTAACCGTCGTCGCGATGGCTGCCCCCTTTATACCGAGTCCCGGTATCTGCCCGAAGCCTAGGACACAGATCGGTGCCAACAGAATGTTCAGACCGTTCGATAGAATCAGTGACTTCATGGCAATCGAAGCATCCCCCGCGCCGCGAAACACACCGTTGATCAGGAACAAGAGCACGATCGTAATATTACCGCCAAGCATCCATTGCGTGTAGCTCACATTGCGCTGAATAAGAATTTCAGAGCCCCCCATGAGCCGTAGAATGTCGTCGGAAAAAAATAAACCGATCAGGCTGACTACTATCGAAAAACCAATGCCTATATAAATAGCCTGCATGCCGGCTACCCTGGCACCCGCAATGTCCTTTTCGCCCACGCGACGCGCCACCATGGCGGTAGCGCCCATGCTAAGCCCCATCGCCGCAGAGTAGATCAGCGCCAATACCGACTCCGTTAGCCCAATGGTTGACAATGCGTCGACGTCATTCAACCGGCTCACAAAGAAAATATCGACCAGGGCAAAGATCGACTCCATCGACATTTCCAGGATCATCGGCACCGACAATAAGAAAATGGCGCGATTCAGATTCAGAGAAGTATAGTCTTGCTCGCTGCCTTTTATTGCCTTCCAAAGAAGACGAAAAAAGGATTTAAGCCTTTTAGAAAATGACATAGTAAAGGTGTTAGTAAAATTAAACCGCAAAAAAATATAGGAAAAAAAAGAGGCAGGACCTTCAGGAAGAGGTCGTGCAAAAAAAGCTGCTACGTAAGCAGCGTTAAGCGACTGTGTACATCGGCGATAACGTTTAAGGTGCCTGTAAGGATAGAACCAAAGTTCACGAAAATGTGATAACAATGGTTGCCCTGTGTGGTTATTTTTTTGTGAACGGCAAAAGAAAAAGGCTGCCCGTTCACGGCAGCCTGGCAGAATGTCTTTATGTTATAACACCGATCAGTCCTGGTTGACCGAACTGTTGCCCGATGTATCGGCATTTACCTCCGGATCGCCCCGGTATAAAATCGAGCTGGAGCCACTGGCGACAGCATTCAGTTCTTCCGATACGCGTACCTGGCCTGAACTTGCCCCGGCTGCATTCAGGGTTGCCGTACGCACGGGAAAGGAAAAAGCGCTCAGCACGGAGGCGCCCGAAAGCTCGGTATCGAGGGCATCGGCTTCGCCGGTCATGATCAGCTCCGACGCGCCCGACAACACGGTCTTCACACGATTATAGGTGGCATCGAGCTGTGCTTTGGTAGCGCCCGACAGGAACAGGTCCAGGGCGTCTTCGGGTTCGTTAAATCCTTTGATAATCGGCACCGATGCGCCCGAGAAATTAGCGGCGCGCAACTTCGGCATGGTGATGTCTATATGCGTGTCGTGTTTGCGGCTGCCATCTTTGTCAAAGCGAATGATCAATGTCGAGCCGCTTTTGTGTACATCCAGGTCGTCGAGGTTACGGCGGTCGCCACGGATGTGTATACTATAGATACTGGATTCTTCTACCGTCACCCGAAATGCGTTACCCATTTCCAGCCGGTCGAAGTCAGTTTCGGTATAATCGCGTTCAGAGTCTTGTAAGGGACCCGGATCCTCGCGTTCGCAGGAAGTGGTTACAAATGTCAGCGCCAGCAGAAAGGCGGGCACGCATAGGTGTAAATACTTTGCCATGGTTGTCTTTGTTTGATGCCAGGACAACTAATTCACGGGCATCCCCTATGCGTGCCTTAAAAATAATCGTGCCTTGCGATCAGGCAATCGATATGCTCTTGGCGTTGACGAATTCGTGTATGCCAAGCTCGGACAGCTCCCGGCCATAGCCCGATTTTTTTACGCCGCCAAACGGCAGGCGTGGGTCGGATTTCATCAGAGCGTTGATAAACACCGATCCCGACTCTACCTCGCGCGCCAGACGCTCGCCTTTTTCCAGGTCGCGCGTCCAGATCGACGCACCCAGTCCATAGCGGCTGCTGTTGGCCAGCATGATGGCCTCGTCTTCCGTCTTGGCGGTAATGACAGCGGCCAGCGGTCCGAAAGTTTCTTCATCAAATGCCGGCATACCGGGTTTCACGTTATCGAGCAACGCTGGCTGAAAGCTGGCGCCGGAGTATGTGCCACCCGTTAGCAGGCGCGCACCCTGTTTCACCGAGCCTTCCAGCTGTCGGGCCAGCGCTTCCGCCAGGTCTACCCGGGCCAGCGGCCCGGTGGTCATTTGCGCATTAAACGGGTTGCCCTGTTTCAAGGCGGCTATGCTCTTTTGAAAGCGATCTAAAAATTCATCCTTGACCGACTCCAATACGATAAAACGTTTGGCTGATATACACGACTGGCCGGCATTCTGCATACGCGATTGGGTCGCAATCTTTACCGTCAGGTCGAGGTCGGCATCGGGCAATACAATAAAAGGATCGCTGCCACCCAGCTCCAACACCGACTTCTTGATATTCGCACCGGCGATCGCGGCGACTTGCGAGCCGGCCTTCTCACTACCGGTCAACGCTACACCCTGTACAATATCGGATTCGAGCACGGCACGGACCATGTCGCTATCGATCAACAGCGACTGGAACACCCCTTCGGGAAAACCGGCCTCCCGGAAGATCTCCTCAATGATGATGGCACACTTGGTCACGTTGGCGGCATGTTTCAGCACACCGACGTTGCCGGCCAGCAGGGCAGGAATAGCAAAGCGGAACACCTGCCAGAAAGGAAAGTTCCAGGGCATGACGGCCAGCACGGTGCCGATGGGCTGGTAGGCCACCAGGGCGCGACGCGACTCGGTTTGTATTACCTCGTCGGCCAGGAATTTGCCGGCGTTGGCAGCGTAGTACTCGCAACCTTTGGCGGACTTTTCAACCTCGATCAGCGACTCGGACAGGATCTTGCCCATTTCCCAGGTAATCGTGCTGGCATACTCTTCCTTATTTTGGCGCAGCAGCGCCGCCACCTTCAACATCAATTCGCACCGGTACGAAAGCGATGTCTTTTTCCATTGCTTAAAAGCCCTGGCAGAGTGGTCGAGTTTGTCTTGCAAAGCGGCAGCCGATAGTAGCGGGAATTCCCCAATAACGGCCTGATCATAAGGGTGGATGGATTTTAACATAGCGTAAGGTCAATAAAAACGAATGCGAACATACTTCATTTGAAGCATACGGAAAGCACGAAGCTGGGTTTTCGAAAAGTGACGGCGCGGTTTTTGAACCTTCCGTTTTAAACACAGATGGTTATGAAAGCAACTATCAACATATCGATCCTGTCGCTCGCACTGTTGGCACAGTCGGCATACAGCCAGCAGCAATCCAGCCAGTCCAGGTCCACTGCCTCGGAGCAGCTGAAAATTACCCGCGTTTCTAACCGGGAGAATTTTCTGGAAAATCGCATTGCCTCCCTGGAGTATGATACCCGGCGTACCGCCGACCTGTGGATTTGTCTGTATACCCTCCCGCAAGAAGGAACCTTGCATGATACGGTACGCATCTCCCTCGGCGATCGAACGGTATCGGTACCAGCCGAAGTCGTTACCGAACAACGTACGCTCGAAGTAGAGAAGGATCATGAAAATTCGTCGCTGGATTATACCACGGCGCAAAGCGCGCACAGTGCTACCAGCACGTCGTCACCTACGCTTCAGGTAAATCCCGATGGTACAAATTCAACCGTACACTATCAAGGCGACACCAAGTTGGTGGTAAATCCCAACGGCTCGCAAACTGTATTACCAAACGATGAAACTTCTTCGATAGTGAGTCCGGAAGGGAAAAAGCAGATGCAAAAGATGAACACCACCACGACCCTCGTCGTGAACCCCGACGGGTCACACTCGACGATCTTTCACTCCGCGCCGCTAACAACCTCTACCAGCACAACACGAAAGAAAGAGAACGCAACGTTGGTACCCGTAAACTATAGCCGCCTGCATATACAGGCAACGCCTGCGCTGCTGAAACAATTGAAACAGGCAAAAACACTGGCATGGCAGGTCCAGCTCTCCGGCCAGACCATTGAGCTCGCCATGTATACCCGCCCGTTAGAGCGCTACCAAAAGAAGCTGGCCGCGGCAGAAGCCGGCGGTAAAACGCAGCGTTAGTTGTTAATAACGCGACGGCCTCCGCGAAAGCGCTTCTGGTAATACTCGGCAAAGAGGTTTGTCTCCACCACGCCCAGTGTGCTGGAGGCATGAATGAACTTGATGTTGTCTTTGCCCTTCCGTTCTGTCACCAGTCCTACGTGCGTAACTTTGCGTTTACGGTTGCCCGTGGCAAAGAACACCAGGTCGCCGGGTTGCAGATCTTTCATGTCTACTTCCTCGCCAATCTTGCTTTGCCCTTCGGAGCTGCGGGGCAGGCTGACATCAATCACACGAAAGGAGTTGATGAGTAAGCCCGAGCAGTCCATGCCTGCGCGCGAGGTGCCGCCATACTTGTACGGTGTGCCTATAAAGCTGCGCGCTGCGCCAATTACCTGGTCCGTCCGATCATCCCTAACACGCGCTTGTTTGTGCGCGCTACAGGAGAATAAAAGAAAAAGTGTTGCCGTCAGGACGACCGGAAGCAGTTGCTTTTGATTAATTTTGAGTTCAAAAAATTGCTTCATACCGAGTTTAAAAAGTACAACAAATATACCAGATTCATGCCATTTGCAGAAGTATCTACCGACATCATCGGCCTGTTTGAAGAAATTGTAGGCGCGGAACATGTGATCGTGGACCCTGAAAAGCGCTATAACTATTCCCACGACGAGACAGAGGACTACTCGTTCCTACCCGACGTGGTGCTGCGTCCCGGCACGACCGATGAGGTAAGCCGCATCATGCGTCTCTGCAACGAGCATTCGCTACCGGTCACCCCGCGCGGCGGTGGCACGGGTCTGGCCGGCGCGGCACTGCCCATTGAAAAGGGCGTCGTGGTGTCCATGGAGCGCTTTGACAAGATTCTCGAAATCGACGAGCTCAACCTGCAAGCCACGGTAGAACCCGGCGTGATCACCGAAGTATTTCAAAACGCCGTCAAGGCGAAGGGCCTCTTCTACCCGCCCGATCCCGCCAGCCGCGGCACCTGCTTTATCGGCGGCAACGTGTCGCAGAACAGCGGCGGTCCCAAGGCCGTGAAGTACGGCGTCACACGCGACTACGTCCTCAACCTGGAAGTGGTCCTGCCCAATGGCGAAGTCATCTGGACCGGCGCCAACGTGCTCAAGAACTCTACCGGCTATAACCTGACGCAACTCATGTGTGGCAGCGAAGGCACGCTTGGTATCATTACCAGGATCGTGTTTAAGCTCCGCGGCCTCCCGCAGAAGTCCGTGCTGCTGCTCCTGCCCTTCGTCACCAACGCCGAAGCGTGCCGCGCCATCGCCGAAATATTCCGCGCCGGTGTACAACCTTCCGGCATGGAGTTCTTCGAACGCGAAGCGGCGATGAAGACCATCGACTACTGTGAAAAAATCTATGCCGCCAAGGTCACCACGTCGTTCCCCGAGAACATGGACGCCTACCTGCTCTGCGAGCTGGACGGCAACGACGACGAAGTATTGATGCGCGACGCCGAACGCGTGATGAATGTAGCCGAGCAGTTCCAGGTAGGAGAGATTCTCTTCGCCGATACCGCCGCCCAAAAGGACGAGCTGTGGAAGATCCGTAAGAACATCTCCCCCGCGGTGAACGCATACTCCCTCACCAAGTCGGAAGACGTTGTCGTGCCCCGCGCCAACCTGCCCAGGCTGATCGTCGGCATCAAAGAGATCGGCAAGCAATACGGCTTCAACTCGGTATGCTTTGGCCACCTCGGCGACGGCAACCTGCACGTAAACGTGCTGAAGGAGAACATCAGCGACGAAGACTGGCATACAAAAATCGTCGATGGCATCGGCGAGATTTTCAAGCTCACCGTAAGCCTCGGCGGCACACTGTCCGGCGAGCACGGCATCGGCATTGCCAAGAAGCCCTATATGTCCATCGCCATGCGCGAAGCCAACCTCGCCGTCATGCGCGGCATCAAACTGGCATTCGATCCCAAGGGTATACTCAACCCTGGAAAGATATTCTAAGCACCAATGGTTGCTGGCGCAAGTCTTAGCCCCGCCCCGGGGCGGAGACTTGTGCCTACCCTGGTACCCGTCTTCAGACTGCCGTGGAGTCAGTTGGCGCTGAAGACGGCAATTCGTATTTTTCCGCCATGGAACTCATCATCACCATCCTGGCAGTAGCAGCACTCGCCCTCGTCTTCTACCTCCTCTTCAAAGTATTCAAGTTCATCACCCGCCTCATCCTGGTCATCATCTTCCTGGCCCTGGCCTACATCACCAACCCGTCCCTGGTACGCCACGAAGCCGCCGTGCGCACGAAATCCGAAAAAGACGGCACATCACTCGAAGGTTGGACTGTCACCGTCACGGATCTAAAAGTAGCCTCCATCACACGCCTGACCCAGGACGACAGCAACAAGGCCGTCGGCGTCGGCGCATTCACGCGGGTATGGATCTTCCGCGCCGTGCCTTAACGAGGTCCTACCATTGACGGAAAAAAGGCCGTGCGTGTGGGCATTCCTTGCTATATTTCATAAAATCAAATTCCACAACCATGATCCAGAGAATGACCTATGCCTGTTTGTTAGCCTCGTTGCTGGCGTGCAGTACCAAAAAAACCGAAACACCCGCGACCGACACTACCGCTACAAAACCGGAAGTAGTGGCGCCCGCTCCTTCGCCGGCGACACAACTATCAGAAGCAGATTCTGCAGCGGGCTACAAACTTATATTCGACGGCCAGACACTCAACGGTTGGAAGTACTTCAAAGATAAACCCAGCGACAGTTGGGACGTTGTCGACGGCACACTGCACTGCAAGCCTTTTGTAGACGGCCGTGAGAACCAGCGCGCCGACATCATGACAGTCGATGAATACGCCAACTTCGAGCTGGCCTTTGACTGGAAGATCTCGGCGCAAGGCAATAGTGGTGTGATGTTCCGCGTGACGGAGGAAAATGATCAACCCTACCTGTCAGGCCCCGAGTTTCAGCTCATCGACAACGAAGGTTATCCCGGCGACCTGAAGCCGGAGCAATTTGCCGGCGCCAACTACGACATGCATACCGCTCCCGATGCAAAAGCTAAACCGGTGGGCGAGTGGAATGAATCACGACTGGTCGTGAACGGCAACCATGTAGAACACTGGCTGAATGGCGCCAAAGTGGTGGAATATGAGCTGGGCTCTGCCGACTGGAAAAAGCGCAAAGCCAAAAGCAAGTGGAACGATGCCAAGAATTACGGCACGGCCAAGACTGGCCACATCGACTTCCAGGATCATAACCACGAAGCCTGGTTCCGGAACATTCGCATTAAGACATTATAGCTATTAAAATAATATAGCATACATGCCGGTAGCGTAATGCCACCGGCATTTTTTATGACCACTGCGGCACGCCGGTAACAAACTCCTGTACATTGTGCCGGGTAACAGCACCGAGATCGTTACTCTTGACAAATACGTCGTGCTGACGCGCGGAACTGGTGCCCCGCTTCAAAACATCATCAATCACGGACAAGTATTTTTCATAGCCCATCTTTGCCGCATACGGACGAAGCGTCTTCAGCCAATCGGCAATATCTTTCCGCAACAGCTTGGTCTTACCGTTGCGCGTCACCACTACTTCCGCATCGAGTCCATAGCGTATGGCACGCCATTTATTCTCGCGAAAGATCCAATGTTTGAGTGGCGTACGCGCGCTGACCCACTCCTCCTGGTGCTCGTGAAACCAATGTGCCAGCAGGTGTATGAACGCCACGATGCCGAGTGCCTCGGCCAGCGATGCGGGCTCGTCACAAAAGCGCAGCTCCAACGTACCCAGCTTGGGGCTGGGGCGTACATCCCACCACAGGTCTTTCATGCTTTGAATGGCCTTCGAGCGCAGTAGGAAATTATAGAGTTTCTCAAACTCCGACCAATTCCCCACCAGGTACGGCATGCCCGCCGTGGGCATCGCTTCGTACGTGGTCGGACGACAGGACGAAAGACCGGTATACATGCCCTGCCAAAACGGCGAGCTGGCCGACAATGCCAGAATGTGCGGCAGGAAACTCATAAAAAAATAATTGTAGCGAATACATTCTTCGCCCGATGTCATGCCGAGGTGTACGTGCATGCCGTACACGGCCATGCGGCGGATAAGCCATTGGTTGCGATCGATCAGCTCGTTGTAGCGCGGCGAGGGTGTGATGAGGCGGTCGCGATAATCTGCCAGTGGATGCGTGCCGGTAGAGGACAAGGCCAGTCCGAGCCCGGCACTGACCTGGCGGGCGTGCGCCAACGCGGTGGTCAGGTCTTTTTCAACCGCCTGTACATTGGCACACACACCCGTGACAACCTCCAGTGTACTTTGAAAGAACTCTTCCGTGAATGTTGTGGAATTGGCCTGTTGGAGAATTTCGGCAGCACGCGGTGTAAGCTGCAGCGTCTGCTGGTCGAGCACCTGCAGCTCGAGCTCCACCCCCAGCGACAGCCTTTGCTGGCTACTGGTAAACGGCAATTCAATAAGATGGTTTTCCGGCATGATAAAAATTAAAAAAGATAACGGGCAATCTACTAACTTTCCGACAACAATCACCATCAACTCCATGTGTGGCATTACCGGCATCTTTGCCTTTAACCTCGTCGGCAAGTTCAACAAGATCCACGTTACAAATGCCACGATGTCGCTCAATCGGCGCGGCCCTGATTTTCAGGATATTTATCTCGACGATTGGGTTGCGCTCGGCCATCGTCGCCTCTCGATCATCGACACCGCATCGATTGCACACCAGCCCATGTGGGATGAAAGCAAACGCTACGGAATTGTTTTTAACGGCGAGATTTTTAACTATCAGGAACTGCGCGACGAGTTGATCGCCAAGGGCTATACGTTCTTTTCACATTCCGACACCGAGGTACTGCTGAAGCTTTATATCGACCAGCGTGAAAAGTGTTTGTCGCGTCTCAACGGCTTCTTCTCGTTTTGTGTATATGACAAGGAAGAGCAAAGCTTTTTTGTAGCACGCGATCGGTATGGCATCAAACCCCTGCTCTACGTCTTTGATGAAGACAAGTTCATCTTTGCCTCGGAGATGAAGGCGGTGCTGCAATACGGCATTGAAAAGACGCTGGACTACAGTTCGCTGTATTCATTCTTGCAACTGAATTATATACCGGCACCCGACACAATCTTCGCGCCGGTCAAAAAGCTAATGCCCGGTCACTATATGACGGTGCGCCGGCAGCAACTGGATATCCAGCCATACTATCAGATTCCCTACGAGCGTGAAAAAGAAAATGCAAGTGGACTGTCGTATGATCAGGCAAAAGAGAAACTAAAAACATTACTGGAGGAGGCTGTACAACGTCGACTGGTGTCTGATGTACCACTGGGCTCTTTCCTGAGCGGGGGCGTTGATTCTTCTATCATCTCGGCACTGGCGGTGCGACACAAGCCAGACCTGCACACCTTCTCGATTGGGTTTCGCGACGAAAAGTTTTTTGATGAGACCGACTATGCCCGTGCCGTCGCGAAAAAATTAAATACCCGGCACACCGTTTTCTCCCTCACCAACGACGACCTCTTCGCGCACGTACATACCGTACTGGAGTATACCGACGAACCTTTTGCTGACTCCTCGGCCCTGGCGGTATATATTCTCAGTAAAGAAACGCGTAAGCACGTTACCGTGGCCCTGTCGGGAGATGGTGCGGACGAGCTGCTGGCCGGCTACAACAAACACGCGGCGGCGTACCGCATGCTGCACCCGGGCTGGAAAGAAAATGCGGTAACCGGCCTGCAGGGACTATGGAAAATATTACCCAAATCGCGTAACAGCGCGCTTACCAATAAAATACGACAGCTGGCGCGCTTTAGCGAAGGCGCGTCGTTGTCGGCGCAGGACCGATACTGGCGGTGGGCATCCTTCGCCAGCCAGGACGAAGCCCTGGCGTTGTTGCATCCCGCCTTACGCACAGAGGCCGGGTTACAGGAGTTTATGCCACGCCGTAATACCTTGCTCCACACGTTGCCCGCGCACGAAAACATCAACGACATTCTGCTGACCGACATGAACGTGGTCTTGCCAAACGATATGCTCACAAAAGTGGACCTTATGAGCATGGCCAATGGATTGGAAGTACGGGTGCCATTCCTCGACTACCAGGTTGTAAACTTCATCTTTAGCCTGCCGGAAGCCTATAAAATTGACCACCGTTTGCGCAAGCGCATCTTACAGGACGCATTCCGCGATGTATTACCCGAGCAGTTGTACAACCGGCCGAAGAAGGGATTTGAGGTGCCGCTGCTGAAGTGGTTCCGGCGCGAGATGCGGTCGCTTATTACCGACGATCTGTTGTCGGAAGCCTTTATCACGCAGCAAGGCATCTTTCATTACCCGGAAATAGACAAGCTCATAAAGCAGCTCTTCTCCAACAATCCTGGCGACGTTCATGCCCGCATTTGGGGCCTGATTGTCTTCCAGTCGTGGTGGAAGAAATATCATTAACAGCCGGCGGTGGGGCGGCATACATCTTTAATACGTAGAAGCAAAGCTCCATCCTGCCTGCATGAAAAACGTATTTCCCTTTTTATGGTTGTTCGCCTGCTGCCTGGCCGGATGCGAACGCATCAAGCCCGAGCCACCACCCGCCACGACACGCGACACCGAGCTGCTGTTGCCGCTCTCTACGGTTAACCTGCCCGTGTATTACCACCTGGATAGCCTCGCGGCAACGCTCAACAGCAAAATGAAAGGGACGTTTATCCGGCAATGGATTCGTCTGAATGAACGCGGCGACAGCTTGTACATCGAAATTGCGCGTACCCGTCCCGTCGTTATTCGGTGGAAGAAAGAGAAACTCGCGTTTGCCTTTCCGGTCAGTGTAAAAGGGAAGTTTATCAAGCACGTGGCCGGCTTCAAAGTAAAGAATGCCACGCCGGTGGCCATGGAGATGGATTTGCATCTCGCCACAAACGTTCTCATCAACAAGGACTGGAATTTACTGACGGAAACGGAGCTGCAACGGATTGTCTGGATCAAGGATCCTTTTCTGAAGATCGCGATGGTGCGGATCAATCTGCGAAAAATTGTCGAACAAACCATCCTGTCCAATCGGGAGGCACTTTCCGGAAAAATGGATCAGGTCTTACACGACCGACTCGCTACACGCACAGTGATCGAGAAGCTGTGGAACGACATCCAGAAGCCTATCCGCATCAACAAGAAGGGCACCGAAGTGTGGCTGAAGCCCACCGCGCAAGACTTGCAGGCGCGTGTGACACAACGCGGCAATTTTATTGTGCTCGAGACCGAGCTAAAGGCTTACGTACGCACCGTGCTCGAAACGCAGGAGATGCCGGCCACCAACACTGTACTGCCACCGTATAAAGCCAAAACGACCGACACCGATAGCCTGACGCTATACGTCCTGGCCAGGCTTCCCTTCCAAACCATCAACAGCCTGTTGAAGAAAGAGCTGGGCAACCATACGTTTACCGCCCAGGGTTACTCCACTACCCTAAAAGACCTCGACGTCTACGGCACCGAGGAAGGTATAGCCATACGGCTACAATTGCGCGGCGACGTGGACGGCCAGGTATATATGCGCGGTGTGTTGGCGTACGATACAGTAAAGGCCGTGTTCTTTGTACAGAAGTTCAACTTCGACGTAGACTCCCAAAACAGCCTGGTGAACTCCGCCGACTGGCTGCTGCACGACAACATGCTGGAGATCGTCAACGAAAAGCTTACCATCCACACGCAATCGTGGATTGACCAACTGCCAGGGCTTATTGAGAAAGGTGTGGAGAACGGCCGCTCGGGCGATAAGATCAATTTGCAGGTGGCGGCACTGGACGTGAAGCCGCTACAGATCATTGTTACCAAAAATGACGTGCAGGTAGTGCTAAAAGCGACGGGACAGGCCACGATCGGGCTTCACCAGAAAGTGTTTAAGGGTAAGAAAAAGAAAAATCGCCCTAAAGCCCTGAGTTGAGGTTATAAAAACACCCCACTTCACTAAAAAACATATCAATTATTTAAAACAAGGTTGATATTTTAACGTAACTACAACGATTTCTGATATTTTTATTAAAAAACAGTTCTATTTTTAACGAATAAGTGAGAAGATTGTTCCCACAACGCGCGGCATTCGGCATCTGAATGAAGGAATGGAGGATAAATGAGCACTAGCATTCATTCAATCCCTTAGCACCAGCGATGGGATTAAAGCGACATTCAAGAGTTGCCAGTGCACGCCGGGTTTAACGGACTATTTTGGCGTCTGGTTGTTTAGTAGGGTCAGGTGGAAACACCTGGCCTTTTTTTGTGTCCGTCCAGTCATAAGCTGCACTCCACGTGTGTTCCGTGGGTCTGGAGCCTTACTTATCTCCGCCCTTTAGCACGGGCTTATGTCGGACTATACTCGCACTCCATACGGAGAATACTCGGAGACATGCCATCCGTTGGAGGCATTCAAGCCACTATCCCCTGCACATTTGAGCACATGCCCCCAGATCTTACGTCCGGCTCCCTACGGTTATGATTGAATTATTCCAATTGTGTGCTTGAAAGCACGCAATTGAACCTACCCCATGATGACACACGCACACAAAATAAAAGTAGATCAATTCCACACAATCGCACTACAACATTCTGCGTAACGAGGATTATTGAAAATATTATAATTTTCAAGGTGACTTGGCTTAAAACAGACCCTTACTACAACGTTTTCGGAAATATTTCACGAAAACAGGTTTGTTTTTTACCCTAATGTTAAAAAATTTATACCAATAAGGCGCTAGACGCACGTCATCAAACCCTAAAACTAAATAACTATGAAAAAGTCCGTTATTTTTCTTGTCTTACTCATCGCGGTGAGCATTCTGGCTGTCTTTCAGCCATCGGTGCCCACCACCATTGTCACGGAGGGCATTGACACCGGCGATACCGCCTGGATGTTGGCCGCCGCAGCCATGGTGCTCCTCATGACCCCCGGCCTCGCCTATTTCTATGGCGGTATGATCGATACCAAAAACATTATCTCCACGATGTTGCAAAGCTTCATCGCCATGGGCGTGATCAGCGTGCTGTGGATCCTGGTAGGGTTCAGCCTTGCCTTTGGTGATGACATCGGTGGTTTCATCGGCAACCCATCTTCGTTCTTTATGTTCAAGAACGTGCTGGACGGTAAACCCTGGTCACTTGCCCCCACCATTCCCCTGGTGCTTTTCGCCTTCTTCCAGTTGAAGTTCGCCATCATCACCCCTGCCCTGGTGACCGGTACTTTTGCTGAGCGTATCAAATTCAAGTCTTACCTGCTGTTCCTGGTACTCTTCTCACTGGTGATCTATGCGCCGCTGGCACACTGGACCTGGCACCCGGACGGCTTCCTCTTTAAATGGGGCGTACTGGATTTCGCCGGTGGTACCGTAGTACACATGTCGGCTGGTTTCGCTGCCTTGGCAGCGTCTATCTATATCCGTAGCAAAGGAGAAACGAAAGCACACGTTACACCGGCAAACATTCCTTTCGTACTGCTGGGTACCGGTTTGCTGTGGTTCGGTTGGTTCGGCTTCAACGCCGGTAGCGCCGTCGGTGCCAACGCCCTGGCTGCATCGGCTTTTGCTACGACCAACACGGCTTCGGCTGCTGCAGGTCTTGCCTGGATCCTGTTTGACGCTGTGCGTGGTAAGAAGCCTTCGGCACTCGGTTTCTGTATCGGTGCTGTCGTGGGTCTCGTGGCCATCACGCCGGCCGCTGGTTTCGTAACCATCCCTTCAAGCTTGTTCATCGGTACATTCGCTGCCATCATCTCCAACATCGTCGTATCATTGAAATCCAAGACTTCCCTGGAAGATACACTTGACGTGTTCCCTTGCCACGGTGTGGGTGGAGCAGTAGGCATGGTGATGACAGCCTTGCTGGCAAACACCGCCGTAAACGGCGCCAACACCACCGGCAACGGTCTGTTCTTTGGCGAGACTGCACTGTTCATCGTACACATGAAAGCCCTGGTCGTGGTCATCGGCTATACCTTTGTCGGCTCGATGGCCTTACTGAAGATCACAGACTTGCTCATGGGGCTTACTGTCAGCGCTGAGGACAAGAAAATCGGTCAGGATTACAGCCAGCACGGCGAAAACCTATACCCGGTGGACTTCAGCTCGCTGAAAGAGAAAGTCATCTAATCACAATAACGCTGGAATACGGAAGGCCGGATTAACCACCCGGCCTTCTATAGAAACTCGAATGAACCATTAGCTGATAGCTGCTTTTTATTACTAACCAAACCAAAATCCCTATGCAACAGCACGCCACGTCCCGTATTGCCAGCCCTTAGTGCGCCCAGGCACTGACTGATATTCCGCGCCGGAAGGCTTTATACCGGCGTGTCCGGGAACCGGTCAGTATATACACTTCTTCATCACTAAAGCATCCCCGGGAAGATGTACGAGATCTCCCGCAGGGATAACTCTAGCTTATTGTTTAATAAAACACATTGCAAAATATGAAATCTATAAAAGTACTCCTTTTAGTAGCGATAACTTTATTTACCGTTTCTTTCAACACGTATAGTCAGACTGCTGAGCCGGACTCTACGAAAACGTTTACGTTTTCGGGTTCGGTCGACGCATACTTTCACTCTTCCCTCGGCACCACAAACCCGCTCTCTGCTACCGAGTATAATCCATCTACATCGTTTGCTAACATGCGCGGTTTCGGTATAGGCATGGTAAACTTCATTGCCAGCTACGAAACTTCGAAAGCGGGCTTCGTGGCCGACGTCGTGTTCGGTCCGCGGGGTAAAGATGCCGTGTTTGCCAACATGTATAGCGGCCAGGGCATAGTCAACCAGGCCTATGCATTCTATAAATTCTCAGACAAGGTAAAACTGAATATTGGCCAGTTTAACACGTTTGTGGGCTACGAGGTGATCTCACCTACACTTAACTATCACTACTCTACGTCGTACCTGTTCTCGTGGGGCCCTTTCAGCCACACGGGTGCACGCCTAGACATGGATTTGGGTGGCGGATACGTTGCAAAGCTGGCAGTCATGAACCCGACAGACCTGGTAGAGTACAATGCGTTCAACTCCTACACGTACGGTGGCCAGATAGGCTACGTCAACGACAACGGTGGCGTGTGGTTGAACCTGTTGTATGGTGACCAAGACGGCAAACTGGAAGACTTTGATATTGACCGCGATGGCGACGGCGATGCGGATGGTTACTCGGATGGTGGTACTTTCCAGGCAGACCTGACCGGTGGCTTTAGCGTAACGGACGCTTTCTACTTAGGCTGGAATGCTTCTTATCGTACCGTAAAAGTAAAAGAGGTAGTCGATGGCGGCGGTGACATCGTTGACGCTGACGGTGCTGACTCCCGTGGTTTCATGGGCGTGGCGCTGTATCCGAAGTTTACCTTGTCGGATGCTTTCTCGATCGGCGTGCGCGCAGAATACTTTGCTGTGAAAGCCGGCTATATCAGCCCCTTCGAGCTGGATGATGACGGCGATGGCAACGTTATTGCCGCAACGCTGTCAGCAAACTATAAAGTCGGTGACCTGACTTTCATCCCGGAGATCCGGATCGACAAAACTTCAGAAGATTCATTCCGCGATAAAGATCTTGAAGGCAAGGATATGATGACTTCAATTAACCTGGCTGCTGTTTATAAATTTTAATCTGGTGCTCCCGGCAATTGCCCTGTTGCCGGGAGCGCCTTTAAACTACAACCGAACCTAATTGTTAAATTTTAAATAATACGCCCATGTCAAAAACTAAATTAGAGTACATCTGGCTTGACGGATATGTTCCCACGCAAAGCCTGCGCAGCAAAACAAAGGTCGTTCGTGATTTCGACGGCAAGCTGGAAAGCTGCCCGGTATGGTGTTTCGACGGCAGCTCCACCGAGCAGGCACCCGGTGGTTCTTCTGACTGCTTGCTCAAGCCTGTTGCCATCTTCCCCGACCCGGCTCGTAAGAATGCATACCTGGTGATGAACGAAGTATTGAGCCCCGATGGTACGCCGCACCCTTCCAACGGCCGCGCGCTCATCGACGATGACGATAATGATTTTTGGTTTGGCTTTGAGCAGGAATACTTCCTGTGGAATCCTGAAACCGACAAGCCGCTTGGCTTCCCTACCCACGGATATCCGGCACCACAAGGCCAATACTATTGCTCTGTCGGCGCAAAGAACGCCTTCGGCCGTGAGATCGTAGAAGAACACCTCGACTTCTGCATTGAAGCAGGCATCAACGTAGAAGGTATAAACTCCGAAGTGGCTACTGGCCAGTGGGAGTTCCAGGTATTTTCCAAAGGCGCGAAAGCTGCCGGCGACCAGGTATGGGTAGCACGCTACCTGCTGGAACGTACGGCTGAAAAATATGGCATCGCGATTAACTGGCACTGCAAGCCGCTGGGTGCCACCGACTGGAACGGCTCAGGCATGCACGCAAACTTCTCAAACGGGCTGCTGCGCAATGCCGGCTCGAAAGATGTATACGACCAGGTATGTCAGTCATTTTCTCCTGTCGTAAAAGAACACATCGCCGTATACGGCGCCGACAACCACTTGCGTCTGACAGGCAAGCACGAAACACAATCGATCGACAAGTTCTCGTATGGTGTTTCTGACCGCGGCGCGTCTATCCGCATTCCTATCGCCACCGTGGAGAACGGCTGGAAAGGCTGGCTGGAAGACAGAAGACCTAACTCGGCAGCCGACCCGTACAAAGTCGCTGCCCGCATCATCAAGACTGTGAAATCCGTTCCTGAATATGCCACTACGAACGGACACTAAGATTTTTCAGGGCGTCTGGTTGTAGTTTGGAGCCGGGCAGAAATGCCCGGCTTCTTTTTTTACACCGCGCCTGGCGCAAGTCTTCCGCCCCCAGGGCGGGCGCCCTGTGCCGGGCGAATTCCAGTCTTCAGCCGGGCGCCGAAAAATATATCTGTGGCTTGTACA
>NZ_JAHESE010000218.1 GCF_018598175.1 Dawidia cretensis | reverse complement strand
ATTTAAAGAAGATAATTAGAAATTAATAAACTTACAAAAAAGAATTTATATACATAAAAATATAAAAATGAATAAAATTTATAAAAAATGTAGAAATTTTCACAGAAAAGGTATACAATGATTTATATAGAAAATGATTTAAGAATAATTTAAAAATTAAATATATAATATTATAGGTTCTTTAAGCAAGATTAATAGGGAAAACGGTTAAATTCCTTTACAGCCCCCGCTACTGTGATGCAGACGAAACTTTTG
>NZ_JAHESE010000217.1 GCF_018598175.1 Dawidia cretensis | reverse complement strand
TACCAGGGCGACCTGTGGTACACCGGCACCGGCGACAACGGCGGTGTACACTACAACTCCGGCGTACAAAACTTCTGGTTTTACCTGCTCTGCAAGGGCGGCAGCGGTGTAAACGATCACGACTCCGCGTACGCCGTGAGCTCCATCGGCATGGACGCCGCCGTCGACATCACCTACCGGAACCTGACAGAATACCTGGGCATCATGCCCGACTATCTCGACAGCCGCCTCGGCTCCATGCTGGCAACGGCCGATC
>NZ_JAHESE010000216.1 GCF_018598175.1 Dawidia cretensis | reverse complement strand
TTATATGTTAGTATTTAATTAATAAAATATAGAACGTCGTTCTGGACAATAGGACGAAGTCTTTAGGTCGGAATACAAGAACGACGTTCTGTATAGTAGATCTAGGGGGTGTTAAATTGAATGTTTTAGTAATAAATCCTGGTGGTACATCCACAAAAATTTCTGTTTTCCAAGATGAAAATGAAATTTTGAAAAAAAATATAACCCATACAAGAGAAGATTTAAAAAATTTTTCTAAAGTATTTGATGAATATGAT
>NZ_JAHESE010000215.1 GCF_018598175.1 Dawidia cretensis | reverse complement strand
GAAGTAGAGGGTGCGGGATTACTTGTAGAAAGCTTTGCAACTTATTCAGCAATGCAAGTAGTTGAGGACACCCTTGGTTACGAGCATCTCTTAAAGTATTTATCACAAATGCGAGAGGAGTACGAAGTACCACGTTCAAAAGCTGCTCCACCCCTGCTTCGTGCTAACAATTCCTTTATTAATTACCGCAAAGGTCCTTTTGCTCTCTTTGCGCTTAGAAATTACATAGGAAAAGACAGCGTAAACAATGCCATGAGA
>NZ_JAHESE010000214.1 GCF_018598175.1 Dawidia cretensis | reverse complement strand
CTTTATGAGAAGCACCCGGAGTGGGTCATTCGCCAGCCCGCGCGCGAAGAGCATTACTTCCGCAACCAGCTCGTGCTGGACCTGAGCAATCCCGCCGTGCAACAATTTGTCTTCCAGGTGGTAGACAATCTGTTTACCGAAAACCCGTCGCTGGCCTATATCAAATGGGATTGCAATGCGGTCATATTCAACGCTTATTCAGCGCATCTGAAGAATCAGCAGTCACACCTGTACATCGAGTATGTGCGTGGGCTCTAC
>NZ_JAHESE010000213.1 GCF_018598175.1 Dawidia cretensis | reverse complement strand
GGTTGTGGACACGCTTTGGCTTGGCTATGCTTGCTAAATTTTTCAGCGCAGCCGGCGCCAATATACATGCCCGGGGAATGATGCGCGGGGGGGATGCTTCTTGACTAAAACGACGCTGAGTGGCAGGAGGATGCTGTGGAGACCTTACGGGCGCCTGTGGCAGCGTTGTCGACTGAATCTATTACCGTTGGCCCATGGAGTGTAACGGTGTACCGCGGGTATGCCCGCGTGGTGTAGAGCTTTACGCCGCTCCGCCGTG
>NZ_JAHESE010000212.1 GCF_018598175.1 Dawidia cretensis | reverse complement strand
ATTCTATAGACAAGGCTATATTGTCAAAAAAAGATAAAGAGAGTTTAATAGTTGCACTGAAAACATTACAGGCGACTAAGTATCCAGAAATAAATTCAGTAGTAAATAAAATTGGCTCAATATTTGGAGAGCAGAATTTATCAAACTGGATTGAAATAGACTTTACTGAATGGGGAAGTAATTTTAATGAAGATGATAAATTTACAAAAATAAAAGAAGCTATTTTAAGGCGTAATACTATAAATTTTAATTATGTAAAT
>NZ_JAHESE010000211.1 GCF_018598175.1 Dawidia cretensis | reverse complement strand
ATCCCGTATGTGCATTGAAATCTTCACCCGGAATGAGGCTATTTGACTTCAGAAAGTTTGCTATGTTCGAGAATCTCGATGACTTTCCAAAGGCAACATGTTCTAGTACGTGAGAAAGGTTAATCTCCTTCCTTTTCTCTGCAAGATATCCGGTCTTGACTATTAAGCGGAGTTCAACCTTACCAGTGCGACCGTCATTTTGCCTAACATAGTAGGTCAGGCCATTGGCCAGTCGACCATGCCTGACCAGTGGATCAAGC
>NZ_JAHESE010000210.1 GCF_018598175.1 Dawidia cretensis | reverse complement strand
AATAGTGATTGCATAAACCCCTCAACTTACATCACAGATTTTAATGCATTAACCGTGGCCCAGTTTAATGGCACTCAATGGGTCGACATGGGTAGAGGAGGTGTAAGTGGTGTTGTAACTAACGGGTCAATAACAAGCAGTTTATCCATACCCCAGGGTTATATCACTCTTGGATCTTACTCAGCAGCAAATACACTGCCTGTTGAATTATTGGAGTTTAGTGCTATATCTGGAGCCAATGTTATTAATATAAAATGGAC
>NZ_JAHESE010000209.1 GCF_018598175.1 Dawidia cretensis | reverse complement strand
GCATTTACTTGCAGCAATTGGCTATCAAATATTTTGTGGGTATTCACGGCGTAGTTAAAAGCAATTGCCGTTCGAAAACGCGAGTCTGATGACCTGTGAGACAAATTAGCGCTCGTGGTATATCGATTATAGCCGAAGTCGCCTGGAAAAGTTAAAGTTTCGCGATGAAACGATCCAGAGATGCCAAAGCTTGTTAGGTGATTACCTCCGGAAATTCCTAGCTGGGAATCGATTATCGACGATGTTCCACCGAGTAAATA